>NZ_LWAH01000018.1 GCF_001632285.1 Moraxella catarrhalis | reverse complement strand
CAACCCCCAAACAAAACCCCCCTTTGCTTCTGCAAAGAGGGGTTTAAAATAAGGTGCTGACGATGACCTACTCTCACATGGGCGAACCACACTACCATCGGCGCTAAGACGTTTCACTTCTGAGTTCGGGAAGGGATCAGGTGGTTCCATCTTGCTATTGTCGTCAGCGTAAAAGGATTAACAACGCTGTATGAGTCTGTTTATTACCAAATCAAGATTAAGGTTCATCTTACATATTACCAATCAACACAGTCAGTGGTAAACCACTTGGGTGTTGTATGGTCAAGCCAAACGAGCAATTAGTATTGGTTAGCTACATGTATCACTACACTTCCACACCCAACCTATCAACGTCGTCGTCTACAACGGCTCTTTAGGGAAATCTTATCTTAAGGTGGGCTTCCCGCTTAGATGCTTTCAGCGGTTATCCCATCCGAACATAGCTACTCGGCAATGCCACTGGCGTGACAACCGAAACACCAGAGGTTCGTCCACTCTGGTCCTCTCGTACTAGGAGCAGATCCTCTCAAATTTCCAACGCCCACGGTAGATAGGGACCGAACTGTCTCACGACGTTCTAAACCCAGCTCGCGTACCTCTTTAAATGGCGAACAGCCATACCCTTGGGACCTGCTTCAGCCCCAGGATGAGATGAGCCGACATCGAGGTGCCAAACACCGCCGTCGATATGAACTCTTGGGCGGTATCAGCCTGTTATCCCCAGAGTACCTTTTATCCGTTGAGCGATGGCCCTTCCATACAGAACCACCGGATCACTAAGACCTACTTTCGTACCTGCTCGACTTGTGGGTCTCGCAGTTAAGCGCGCTTTTGCCTTTATACTCTTTGAACGATTTCCGACCGTTCTGAGCGCACCTTCGTACTCCTCCGTTACTCTTTAGGAGGAGACCGCCCCAGTCAAACTACCCACCATACATTGTCCTTGGATTTGTTGATCCTAAGTTAGAACCCCAACATAACCAGGGTGGTATTTCAAGGTTGGCTCCACAAATACTGGCGTATCTGCTTCAAAGCCTCCCACCTATCCTACACAAGTTAGGTCAAAGTTCAATGTAAAGCTGTAGTAAAGGTTCACGGGGTCTTTCCGTCTAGCCGCGGGTACACAGCATCTTCACTGCGATTTCGATTTCACTGAGTCTCTGCTGGAGACAGCGCTGCCATCATTATGCCATTCGTGCAGGTCGGAACTTACCCGACAAGGAATTTCGCTACCTTAGGACCGTTATAGTTACGGCCGCCGTTTACTGGGGCTTCGATCAAGAGCTTCGCTTACGCTAACCCCATCAATTAACCTTCCAGCACCGGGCAGGCATCACACCCTATACGTCCACTTTCGTGTTTGCAGAGTGCTGTGTTTTTAATAAACAGTTGCAGCAGCCTGGTATCTGCGACTGCCAACAGCTCAAAGAGCAAGTCTTATCACCATCGGCAGCGTACCTTCTCCCGAAGTTACGGTACCATTTTGCCTAGTTCCTTCAGCAGAGTTCTCTCAAGCGCCTTGGTATTCTCTACCTGACCACCTGTGTCGGTTTCGGGTACGATTCGTTTATGACTATCGCTTAGAAGCTTTTCCTGGAAGCAGGGTATTTGCCACTTTGCCAGTAAACTGGCTTGCTATCAGATCTCATTAATAACCGAGCGGATTTGCCTACTCAGTCTAACTACATCCTTCCACCTGGACAACCATCGCCAGGCTGGCATAACCTTCTCCGTCCCTCCATCGCATCATAAACAAGTATCGGAATATTAACCGATTTCCCATCGACTACGCCTTTCGGCCTCGCCTTAGGGGTCGACTCACCCAGCCCCGATTAACGTTGGACTGGAACCCTTGGTCTTCCGGCGAACGGGCTTTTCACCCGTTTTGTCGTTACTCACGTCAGCATTCGCTCTTGTGATACCTCCAGCACACCTTACAGTGCACCTTCACAGGCTTACACAACGCTCCCCTACCACTTAATTGAAACAATTAAATCCGCAGCTTCGGCTCCTAGTTTGAGCCCCGTTACATCTTCCGCGCAGGCCGACTCGACTAGTGAGCTATTACGCTTTCTTTAAAGGGTGGCTGCTTCTAAGCCAACCTCCTAGCTGTCTGTGCCTTCCCACATCGTTTCCCACTTAACTAGGAATTTGGGGCCTTAGCTGGCGGTCTGGGTTGTTTCCCTCTTGACGACGGACGTTAGCACCCGCCGTCTGTCTCCCGGATATTACTCATCGGTATTCGGAGTTTGCATCGGTTTGGTAAGTCGGTGTGACCCCCTAGCCGAAACAGTGCTCTACCCCCAATGGTATTCGTCCGAGGCGCTACCTAAATAGCTTTCGGGGAGAACCAGCTATCACCGAGTTTGATTAGCCTTTCACCCCTATCCACAAGTCATCCCCTGGCTTTTCAACGACAGTGGGTTCGGTCCTCCGGTGCCTGTTACGGCACTTTCAACCTGCTCATGGATAGATCACTCGGTTTCGGGTCTATACCCTGCAACTCATTCGCCCTATTAAGACTCGGTTTCCCTACGGCTCCCCTATTCGGTTAACCTTGCTACAGAATATAAGTCGCTGACCCATTATACAAAAGGTACGCCGTCACCCGACCACTTAATCGTTCTGATTGTCAAATTGTGATTTGACACGATTCATCAAGAAAGTTCTCATACGACCATTATTTTTTATGGTTCGCTCTCGTTTTCTTGCCACTTGTTCATTAATGTAGGCTTCACAATAAACAATACGCCATGTTCTTGCTCTGGTTGAGTAAGTTGTGCCATTATTATGGTCATCAATTCTTTGTTTTAAATTGGTGGTAAAACCAACATAAAACTCATCATGATTATCCACGTTTTGTATGACATAGACGTAGTAAAAATTCATTGTTATCCTCAAAACGATTAAGTGGTCGGGCTCCGACTGCTTGTATGCACACGGTTTCAGGTTCTATTTCACTCCCCTAACAGGGGTTCTTTTCGCCTTTCCCTCACGGTACTGGTTCACTATCGGTCAGTCAGGAGTATTTAGCCTTGGAGGATGGTCCCCCCATCTTCAGACAGAATTTCTCGTGTTCCGCCCTACTTAATATGTCGCTTAAACAGTTTCGCATACAGGACTATCACCTACTATGGTTGGCTTTCCCACGCCATTTTGCTACTGTAAAATTGATCGGCTCCTCCGTGTTCGCTCGCCGCTACTTACGGAATCTCATTTGATGTCTTTTCCTCGGGGTACTGAGATGTTTCACTTCTCCCGGTTTGCCTTACACAGTAAACCGTGTAATAACCAACTTATGTTGGTTGGGTTTCCCCATTCAGAAATCGCCGGGTCACAGGATATTGCCACCTCACCGACGCTTATCGCAGGCTATCACGTCTTTCATCGCCTCTGACTGCCAAGGCATCCACCATGTGCACTTCATTACTTGACCATACAACCCCAAGTAGTCTGACTTCTAGGAAGTCTTTGGTGTGTATGGGTAATGTGTAACGATTCACCTATGTTTACGCTTGATTCAGTTCTCTTTACTTTTTTGGTGTTTGTATTGGGTACAAACACCAGGTTAATTATTTGTTGGAATTAAATAATTAACCCAGACTCATACTATGTTGTTAAATAATGTTATAAACTTCGTCAGTTTATAAAATAAAAGCATAAATAAGAAATCTTATTTAAATTGCTTATGTATGCTTTGATGTTTAAACTTGCTTGGTGGAGCCAAGGAGAGTCGAACTCCTGACCTCCTGCGTGCAAGGCAGGCGCTCTACCAACTGAGCTATGGCCCCAAAATGGTGGGTCTAATAAGACTTGAACTTATGACCCCCGCGTTATCAACACGGTGCTCTAACCAACTGAGCTATAGACCCGTTTTTAAACATCTTACCAAAGAACAACTTGTTGTGGATTCTTGCCAATCAGATAACTTCGTTAAGGAGGTGATCCAGCCGCAGGTTCCCCTACGGCTACCTTGTTACGACTTCACCCCAGTCATCGACCCCACCGTGGTGATCGCCCTCTTGCGTTAGGCTAACCACTTCTGGTGAGATCAACTCCCATGGTGTGACGGGCGGTGTGTACAAGGCCCGGGAACGTATTCACCGCAGCATTCTGATCTGCGATTACTAGCGATTCCGACTTCATGGAGTCGAGTTGCAGACTCCAATCCGGACTACGATTGGCTTTTTGAGATTAGCATCACATCGCTGTGTAGCAACCCTTTGTACCAACCATTGTAGCACGTGTGTAGCCCTGGTCGTAAGGGCCATGATGACTTGACGTCGTCCCCGCCTTCCTCCAGTTTGTCACTGGCAGTATCCTTAGAGTTCCCGACCGAGTCGCTGGTAACTAAGGAAAAGGGTTGCGCTCGTTGCGGGACTTAACCCAACATCTCACGACACGAGCTGACGACAGCCATGCAGCACCTGTATGTGAATTCCCGAAGGCACTCTCGCATCTCTGCAAGATTCTCACTATGTCAAGACCAGGTAAGGTTCTTCGCGTTGCATCGAATTAAACCACATGCTCCACCGCTTGTGCGGGCCCCCGTCAATTCATTTGAGTTTTAACCTTGCGGCCGTACTCCCCAGGCGGTCTACTTATTGCGTTAACTGCGTCACTAAGTCTTTAAAAGACCCAACGACTGGTAGACATCGTTTACGGCGTGGACTACCAGGGTATCTAATCCTGTTTGCTACCCACGCTTTCGCACCTCAGTGTCAGTATGATGCCAGGGAGCTGCCTTCGCCATCGGTATTCCTCCAGATCTCTACGCATTTCACCGCTACACCTGGAATTCTACTCCCCTCTCACCTACTCTAGTTATCCAGTATCAGATGCAGTTCCCAGGTTAAGCCCGGGGCTTTCACATCTGACTTAAATAACCACCTACGCGCGCTTTACGCCCAGTAATTCCGATTAACGCTTGCACCCTCTGTATTACCGCGGCTGCTGGCACAGAGTTAGCCGGTGCTTATTCTGTGGGTAACGTCAGGGCTTATGGGTATTAACCATAAGCTTTTCCTCCCCACTTAAAGTGCTTTACAACCAAAAGGCCTTCTTCACACACGCGGCATGGCTGGATCAGGCTTTCGCCCATTGTCCAATATTCCCCACTGCTGCCTCCCGTAGGAGTCTGGGCCGTGTCTCAGTCCCAGTGTGGCTGATCATCCTCTCAGACCAGCTACAGATCGTCGCCTTGGTAGGCCTTTACCCCACCAACCAGCTAATCCGACTTAGGCTCATCTAATAGCGAGAGCTAAAAGCCCCCTTTCACCCGTAGGTCGTATGCGGTATTAGCTTGGGTTTCCCCAAGTTATCCCCCACTACTAGGCAGATTCCTAAGCATTACTCACCCGTCCGCCACTAAGTATCAGAAGCAAGCTTCCTAACTTCGTTCGACTTGCATGTGTTAAGCCTGCCGCCAGCGTTCAATCTGAGCCATGATCAAACTCTTCAGTTTAATCTTTTGTTGCCAATATAAAAAGACAAGCTTTTTTATTGGACTTTAATTTTGGCTCATTCATCGTGTACGTTATGTACTTACTAGCAATAATTGATATTTTAAAAATATCTGCTCATCGTGTAAATGAATTAACTTTGAGTATTTTTGCCTTACTTAAGATAAGTAATTAAGATAAGTAATAAGTATCAATGAATGATAATTTATTTAAGTATCTTGTATTGACAAAAATCCACACAAGTTGTTCTTTAGTTTGGATTTTAAATAGT
>NZ_LWAH01000017.1 GCF_001632285.1 Moraxella catarrhalis | reverse complement strand
AGGGTTTGGTTTTTTGTTGGGTATTGCTTGAATTTTTTAGATAAAATACTTGCAAAAAATAAAAAGTTTGCTATAATAGCAATCCTTAATACCCTAGGCGATTGGCTCAATTGGTAGAGCATCGGACTCCAAATCCGAGGGTTGGGGGTTCGAGTCCCTCATCGCCTGCCATCTTATTATTCATACCATTCTTTTAACTTCATAAAAATTGGTCATTCCAAGGCAAGTCCCTGCATGAGCGATAATAAAGACAATTTGGATATCCAATCTGGAACTTCAGCATCTGGCTCACAACATACAAAAGACCCTATCACGGTTGCAAAAGAGAGTGTGGTAGAGGTTGCTAAAAAACATTCAGCAAAAGATTTTTTGTTGTGGTTAATTGCCATCATTGCTATGATCTCAGCAACTTTGGTATCCCAATATTTGCCAAGGTATTGGGCACCTGCCAATAATGTTTGGACACAGATTGCTATTACGGTAAGCTTGGTTGTATTTGGTTTTATATGTTTGGCGTTTACCAATCAAGGATCAGCTTTCAAAACATTGTTAAAAGATGCAGGTATTGAGCTGCGTCGTGTGACATGGCCAACCAAAGATGAGACTGCTCGTTATACTTGGCAAGTAATTTTGATAATGATTATTTTTGGAATTATCATTTGGTTGCTAGATATGTTTTTTAGCTACATTGTTGGCTTGATTATTTAAATAACTAAAAAGGGTTGATAAATGCGTTGGTATATCATTCAAGCGTTCTCTGGTTACGAAAATCAAGTACAGCGTTCTTTGGTTGAACGCATTAAACGTAGTGAATTTGCTGATAAATTTGGTGAAGTGCTTGTACCGACTGAAGAAGTTGTTGAAATGCGTGAAGGTAAAAAATACACCATGCAGCAAAAACTTTTCCCAGGCTATGTCCTGATTAATATGGAAATGAATGAAGATACTTGGCATATTGTCAGATCTTGCCCAAATATCACAGGATTTATCGGTGGCACGCCAGAGAATCCTGCACCAATTACTCAGATTGAAGCAGATCGTATCCTAAATCGTATTAATAAAACTGGTGATGCACCGCGTCCAAAAACCATGTTCGAGCCTGGTGAAGAAGTGTTGGTTATTGATGGTCCGTTTACGGACTTTAAAGGCCTTGTCAAAAAAGTGGATTATGATAAGTCAAAATTACATTTGACTGTTAGCGTATTTAATCGCCCAACTGAAGTTGAGCTTGAATTTAATAAAGTTGAAAAGATTAATTAATTGCCGTATAATATACGGTTTTGGCTCTGGTCAATAGCTAGAGTTTGTTATTAACTTGGGGAGCTGTTTAGCGTTATTACCCATTATTGGAGAGATTCTCATGGCAAAGAAGATTGATGGCTACATCAAGCTACAAGTGCCTGCCGGAAAGGCAAATCCATCGCCACCAATTGGTCCAGCGTTGGGTCAAAAAGGCGTAAATATCATGGCATTTTGTAAAGAGTTCAATGCTGCTTCTGCAAATATTGAGCCAGGCTTGCCTATTCCTGTTGTAATTACCGTTTTTAATGACAAGTCATTCACTTTTGTGATGAAATCACCTCCTGCAGCAGTTTTATTGCGTAAAGCAGCAGGTATTTCAAAAGGTTCAAGTACGCCTAACACTTCAAAAGTTGGTACTGTAAACCGTGATCAGCTTGAAGAAATCGTAAAAACCAAGCAAGCGGATTTAACCGCTGCTGAACTTGAAGCGGCAATTCGTACCATTGCAGGTACTGCTCGTTCAATGGGTATCACTGTGGAGGGTGTGTAATGGCTAAGCTAACTAAGCGTCAACAATTAATCAAAGATCGTGTCGATAGCAACAAGCTATACACGATCGAAGAAGCCGTTGCAATTTTGAATGATTTGCCAGCAGTAAAATTCAAAGAGTCAATTGATATTGCGATTAATTTGGGTGTAGATCCACGCAAATCTGATCAAGTTGTTCGTGGTGCAACCAATCTACCTGCAGGTACTGGTAAAACTAAGCGTGTTGCAGTATTTGCACAAGGTGCTGTTGCTGATGCTGCCAAAGAAGCGGGTGCAGATGTCGTTGGTTTTGAAGACTTAGCAGAAAGCATCAAAGCTGGTAATATGGATTTTGATGTTGTTATCGCATCACCTGATGCTATGCGTGTTGTCGGTCAGCTTGGTACCATTCTTGGTCCACGCGGCTTGATGCCAAACCCAAAAGTTGGCACAGTAACTGCTGATGTCGCTACTGCCGTAAAAAATACTAAAGCAGGTCAGGCACAGTATCGTGTTGATAAAGCAGGTATTATCCATGCTTCTATCGGTCAAGTGGGCTTCACTGCTGATCAAATTGAGCAAAATGCAACAGCTTTATTAAATGATCTTAAACGTGCTAAACCAGCAACTTCTAAAGGTATTTATATTAAGAAGATTACATTATCTAGTACTATGGGTCCTGGCATCACAATTGATCCAGTGCCACACCGTGTTAATAAGTAATCAATACATTGAGTTAAATTCTTATAATTTAACTTGATTTAAAAATTTTATTGATTATAATAATACAATTTTGATGGCTAAAGTTTACTTTGGTCATCAACAGAATTTTGACAAATTAATATTTATTAGTTCAGCACAACGGGTTGTGCTGTCTAAGACCGTAGGTATTGCTAAGCAATCTAATAGGAGAAACCTGCCTACGCAGACGGTGAGACTATATTGTCGCCGTAATGGTGCAAACATCCTTTGGTGTTTGTGAATTTGACTTATTGCTTTTGTGGTATTTTAAGCAATAATTTTGGAGACAACCCATGGCACTAAATCTTCAAGACAAACAAGCAATTGTTGCTGAAGTAAATGAAACTGCCAAAGGTGCGCTCTCTGCTGTAGTTGCCGACTCGCGCGGAGTTACAGTAGCAAAGATGACCGAACTTCGTAAAGCTGCTCGTGAGGCAGGTGTTGATATGCGCATTGTACGTAACACTTTGTTGCGCCGTGCCTTAGCTGATACCTCTTTTGAGTGCATGAACGATGTATTCGTTGGTCCTACATTAATCGCATTTTCAAATGAGCATCCTGGTGCAGCAGCCCGTTTGTTCAAAGAATTTGCAAAGGCCAACGATAAGTTCGAAATCAAAGGCGCAGCTTTTGAAGGTGAATTTATTGACGCAAAATCTATCGATCGCCTAGCTACCCTACCAACTTACGACGAAGCTATTGCGCGTCTAATGGGTACGATGAAAGAAGCAGCAGCAGGCAAACTTGCACGCACTTTGGCTGCACTTCGTGATAAGATGGAATCAGAAGCGGCTTAATTTACTGTCATATTTTAAATTTATTTACTCTCATACCTTTATTTAGGAATAATTGCTATGTCACTAACTAATGAACAAATCTTAGACGCAATCGCAGAAAAATCAGTTATGGAAATCGTTGAACTTATCTCTGCGATGGAAGAAAAATTCGGTGTATCTGCAGCAGCTCTAGCAGCAGCACCAGCAGCTGGCGGTGATGCTGGCGGTGCAGCTGAAGAAAAAGATGAGTTTGATGTTGTTCTAACCAGCGCAGGCGATAAAAAAGTTGCTGTAATTAAAGTTGTGCGTGAAGTTACCGGTCTAGGTCTAAAAGAAGCTAAAGACCTAGTTGAAGGTGCGCCACAAACTGTTAAAGAAGCTGCATCTAAAGCTGAAGCTGAAGAGCTTAAGAAGAAGCTTGAAGAAGCTGGCGCAAGCGTCGAACTTAAATAATTTTTCTAAATTGCTGTTCATTAATCAACCAGCAATTTAAAAATTATTTTTTAAAAAGCCAATAATATATTGCATTATTGGCTTTTTTTTATTATAATTAAGTATTTGACCTTTTGTGTATCTATTTTTATGGTGGGATAGAAACACATCCCAAAAGGACAAACGCACCCATGCAAGCTGAACGACTTACCTATTATTAACAGTGATTTGCTAGATACTGGATGGTATTTGGTGATTTTTTGTGTCTATCTGTCTTTATTTCGTGTAATTTTCCTTTGTCGAGTTCAAAAAATGGGTGCTTATTCTCAAGAATCGCAATGATTCTTTCATATTTTGATTTTAGCTATTAAAATAGACAAAATCTTTGGCAGTGTTTGCCTCTTTGGCAACATATTTTTAAGTTAATCTAAGGAATCTTAATGGCATATTCTTATACCGAAAAGAAACGTATTCGCAAAAGTTTTTCAAAGCTTCCAGATGTCATGGATGTGCCTTATCTGCTTGCCATCCAAGTGGATTCTTATGAGCAATTCTTACAAGAGCATAAAAAACCAAAAGCTCGTGCCAACATTGGTTTACAAGCGGCTTTTTCATCAATTTTTCCGATCGAAAGCCACTCTGGTAATGCTCAATTGCAATTCGTTGAGTATTACTTGGGTGAGCCTGAATTTGATGAGCGTGAATGTATTATGCGCGGTTCAACTTTTGCGGCACCTTTGCGTGTAAAAATTCGCCTTATTATTAAGGATAAAGAAAATAAAACTGCCATTAAAGATGTTCGTGAACAAAGCGTTTATATGGGCGAAATTCCATTGATGACAGATAATGGTACTTTTATTATTAATGGTACTGAGCGCGTCATCGTTTCTCAATTGCATCGCTCACCTGGTGTTTTCTTTGACCATGATAAAGGTAAGTCGCATTCAAGCGGTAAAGTGCTTTATAACGCACGCATTATCCCTTACCGTGGTTCTTGGCTTGATTTTGAATTTGATGCTAAAGATTTGGTGTACGCGCGTATTGACCGCCGTCGTAAGTTGTTGGCAACGATTATTTTGCGTGCCATTGGTATGGATACCGCTCAAATTTTAGATCAATTTTTTGAAAAAGTTGAAGTATTTAAAGGTGATGAATCCTTTGAAATTGAACTGGTTGCTGATCGTTTAAAAGGTGAGATGGCTCAGTTTGATATTGTCGGTCCTGATGGTAATGTGATTGTTGAACAAGGTCAACGCATTAACGCACTTCGTGTAAAACGAATTTTAAACTCAGGTATGACCAAGCTTGCGGTACCTGATGAATATTTGTATGAGCGTATCATTGGCGAGGATATTGTGGTTGGGGATGAGGTTTTGGTTCGTGCCAATACCTTGATCGACCATGAGATTCTGGTAAAACTTGCTGAAAAAAATGTTCAATCATTTAAGATTTTATTCACGAATGATATCGATCATGGTGCATATATTGCTGACACGCTACGCGCCGATACAATTGTGACTCGTGAAGAGGCATTGATTGAGATTTATAAAGTGATGCGTCCAGGTGAACCACCAACACTTGAGACTGCTGAAAAACTTTTTGAATCAATGTTCTTTAGCCAAGAGCGTTACGACTTGTCTAATGTGGGTCGTATGAAGTTTAACCGTCGATTGGGTCGTGAGTTCATTGATACCGATGATATGGATGTGCAACGCGAACAAGGTGTTTTATCCAATCAAGATATCGTTGATGTCTTAAAAGAGTTGATCGAGATCCGTAATGGTCGTGGCGAGGTGGATGATATTGACCACTTGGGTAATCGCCGTATTCGCTCTGTGGGTGAAATGACTGAAAACCAGTTCCGTATCGGTTTGGCACGCGTTGAGCGTGCTGTTAAAGAACGCTTAACCACAGCCGATTCTGATAATTTGTCTCCTCAGGACTTGATTAACTCAAAACCTGTGGCAGCATCTATTAAAGAATTTTTTGGCTCAAGTCAGCTATCGCAGTTTATGGATCAAAATAACCCATTATCTGAGATTACCCATAAACGCCGTGTATCAGCATTGGGTCCAGGTGGTTTGACGCGTGAGCGTGCAGGCTTTGAGGTTCGTGATGTCCATACGACCCACTATGGCCGTGTGTGTCCAATTGAAACCCCTGAAGGTCCAAACATTGGTTTGATTAACTCTTTAGCGACTTTTGCCAAAACAAATAATTTTGGCTTCTTGGAGACACCGTACAGACGCGTCGTTGATGGGCGTGTGACTGACGAAATTGAATATGTTTCTGCCATCGAAGAAGTAGGCATGGTAATCGCACAAGCCGACTCACCAATGAATGACAAGGGTGAGCTGACCGAAGAGATGGTTAGTGTTCGTCACGATGGTGAATTTGTGCGTATGAGCGCCGATAAAGTTACTCATATGGATGTTTCACCGCGTCAGGTGGTATCGGTAGCAGCAGGTCTAATTCCATTCTTGGAGCATGATGATGCAAACCGTGCCTTGATGGGTTCAAACATGCAGCGTCAGGCAGTTCCAACACTGCGTAGTGATAAGCCACTTGTAGGTACGGGTATGGAACGCCATGTGGCGCGTGACTCGGGCGTGTGTGTGGTCGCTAAGCGTGGTGGTGTGATTGAAGAGGTTGATGCCAGTCGTATCATTGTGCGTGTCAATGAGGATGAAATGACTGCAGGTGAAGCGGGTATTGATATTTATAATTTGATTAAATACACCCGTTCCAACCAGAATACCTGTATTAACCAGCGTGTTATCGTCAATGAAGGCGATGAAATTGAGCGTGGCGATATCTTGGCAGATGGCCCATCGACTGATCTTGGCGAGCTTGCACTTGGTCAAAATATGCGCGTGGCATTCATGCCTTGGAATGGCTATAACTTTGAAGACTCAATTTTACTTTCTGAGCGAGTGGTTCAAGAAGACCGTTTCACCACGATTCACATTCAAGAGTTAACTTGTGTGGCTCGTGATACCAAGCTTGGACCAGAAGAAATTACAGGCGATATTCCAAATGTCGGTGAGGCTGCATTGGCAAATCTTGATGAAGCGGGTATTGTGTATATCGGTGCTGAGGTCGATGCTGGTGATATTTTGGTTGGTAAAGTAACACCAAAAGGTGAAAGTCAGCTGACCCCAGAAGAAAAACTACTTCGTGCGATTTTTGGCGAAAAAGCGGCGGATGTTAAAGATACCTCTTTGCGTGTACCATCATCAACCAAAGGCACGGTCATTGATGTGCAAGTCTTTACCCGTGATGGTCTTGAAAAAGACAGCCGTGCCAAATCTATTGAAAAAGCCATGCTTGATGATTACCGTAAAGATTTAAAAGAAGAACTGGTGATTTTTGAAGCAGCTGCAAAAGGTCGTATTTTAAGCTTACTTGATGGTAAAAAAGTCAGCGGTGGTGCAGGCTTTAAAGCAGGTACGATTCTAAGCACTAAAGACATCGAAAATTTGCCACTAGAAAGCTTGCTAGATATCCAGCCTGCTGAAGAGGAAGTTTCAGAGCGTTTGGGTCAGATTGCTGAATTCTTAAGTGATAAGCAAAAAGATATCGATAATAAATTTACCGAGAAAAAACGCAAATTAACTCAAGGTGATGACTTAGCACATGGCGTTCAGAAGATTGTTAAGGTGTATTTGGCGGTTAAGCGTCGTATCCAGCCAGGTGACAAGATGGCAGGTCGTCATGGTAACAAAGGGGTTGTATCACGCATCATGCCAGTTGAGGATATGCCATATGATGAAAATGGTAATCCTGTAGATATCGTACTAAACCCATTGGGCGTACCATCTCGTATGAATATCGGTCAGGTGCTAGAGACCCATTTGGGTATGGCAGCCAAAGGTTTGGGTGATAAGATTAATGCCATGTTGCGTTCGCAAGTTGCTGTGAGTGAGCTTCGTGAATTCTTAGATAAGATTTATAACCAAGTCGGTGGTGAGCAAGTAGATTTAGACAGCTTGTCTGATGAAGATTTATTGGCACTGTGTCAGAACCTAAAAGATGGTGTCCCAATGGGTACGGCCGTTTTTGATGGTGCCAAAGAAACTCAAATCAAAGAGCTGTTAAGTTTGGCCGACCTATCAACCACAGGTCAGCAAACACTTTATGATGGCAGAACAGGTAAGAAATTTGATCGTCCTGTTACGGTTGGCTACATGTATATGCTTAAGCTAAACCACTTAGTCGATGATAAAATGCACGCCCGTTCAACTGGCTCTTATTCACTGGTAACACAGCAACCTCTTGGCGGTAAAGCACAATTTGGTGGTCAGCGTTTTGGTGAGATGGAGGTTTGGGCGCTAGAAGCTTATGGTGCAACTTACACTCTACAAGAGATGCTGACGGTGAAGTCGGACGATGTTGAGGGTCGTACACGCATGTATAAGAATATTGTCGATGGCGAGCAGTATATGAATCCTGGCATGCCAGAGTCGTTCAATGTCTTAACCAAAGAGATTCGCTCGCTGGGTATTAATATTGACTTAAAAGAAAAGAAGTAACTTAGCCTAAGACCAACATACCCAGTGATGAAATCGTCGCTGGGCGTAAAGATTACGACGAATACAACGGAGAAACCTTTTGAAAGATTTATTAGATATCATGAAAGGCCCTGCTGACAATGGCGTCAAAGAATTTGATAGCATTCAAATTTCTTTAGCGTCACCTGAGGCAATCAAATCTTGGTCGCATGGTGAGGTCAAAAAGCCAGAAACCATTAACTACCGCACCTTTAAACCTGAGCGTGATGGTCTATTCTGTGCCAAAATTTTTGGTCC
Organism: Moraxella catarrhalis; assembly: GCF_001632285.1. Classification (GTDB taxonomy): domain Bacteria; phylum Pseudomonadota; class Gammaproteobacteria; order Pseudomonadales; family Moraxellaceae; genus Moraxella; species Moraxella catarrhalis. Next base: position 42,373 of record NZ_LWAH01000017.1, on the reverse strand, counting down.
TGTCAAAGACTTTGAGTGTTTGTGCGGCAAATATAAACGCCGTAAATTTCAAGGCATCATTTGTGAGCGTTGCGGTGTTGAAGTGACTGCGGCTAAGGTTCGCCGTGAGCGTATGGGTCATATTGAGCTTGCCTCTCCAGTTGCGCATATTTGGTTTTTAAAATCGCTACCTAGCCGTATCGGTCTTCTTTTGGATATCACTTTGCGTGATATTGAGCGTGTGCTTTATTTTGAAAGCTATATCGTGACCGATCCTGGTATGACCAGTCTTGAAAAATATCAGCTGTTGGATGATGAAGAGTATTTTAATGCACTTGAACAATATGGCGATGAGTTCATTGCCAAGATGGGTGCTGAAGCTGTTCAAGATTTACTGCGTGATATTGATGTGGATGGCGAAATTGATGAGCTTCGTACTGCAATTCCACAAACTGGCTCTGAAACCAAACTGAAAAAAATGTCCAAGCGCTTGCAGTTACTTGAGTCTTTCCGTGACTCAAATAACAAGCCTGAGTGGATGGTGATGACTGTGTTGCCTGTGTTGCCACCAGATTTACGCCCTTTGGTACCGCTTGAAGGTGGTCGTTTTGCCACATCAGACTTGAACGATTTGTATCGCCGTGTGATTAACCGTAATAATCGTTTAAAACGCCTGCTTGAGCTGAATGCACCTGATATCATTGTGCGTAACGAAAAGCGTATGCTACAAGAAGCAGTTGATGCACTACTGGATAATGGTCGCCGTGGCCGTGCTATTACAGGGTCTAACAAGCGTCCATTAAAATCGCTTGCTGATATGATTAAAGGCAAGCAAGGTCGTTTCCGTCAAAACCTACTTGGTAAGCGTGTGGACTATTCTGGACGCTCGGTGATTGTGGTTGGTCCTACTTTGCGTCTGCATCAGTGTGGTTTACCAAAGAAAATGGCACTTGAGCTGTTCAAGCCGTTTACCTATGCCAAATTGCTGCAAAATGGCATTGCAAGTACCATTAAAGCCGCCAAAAAAATGGTTGAGCGTGAAGAGCCAGCCGTTTGGGATATGCTTGCGATGGTCATTCGTGAACATCCTGTCCTACTAAACCGTGCACCAACACTTCACCGCTTGGGTCTGCAAGCGTTTGAGCCTGTGTTAATTGAGGGTAAAGCAATTCAGTTGCACCCACTGGTGTGTGCTGCGTTTAACGCCGACTTTGACGGTGACCAAATGGCAGTTCATGTACCGCTGACTTTAGAAGCTCAGCTTGAGGCTCGTGCTTTGATGATGTCAACCAACAACATCTTGTCGCCTGCAAATGGTGAGCCGATCATCGTGCCTTCTCAAGATGTTGTGCTTGGTTTGTATTATATTAGCCGTGGCGGTGTGAATGCCAAAGGCGAAGGCATGGTATTTAGTACGGTGAATGAAGCTCTAAGAGCAATTGGTTCAGATGATTTATCTGTGAATGCCAAGATTAAAGTTCGTGTCGCTGAGACAATTTTGGATGAAAAAACAGGTGAAAAAATCAGTCATACCAGTATCCAAGATACCGTAGCTGGTCGTTTGCTAATTTGGAATATCATGCCAGAAGGCATGGCGTTTAGTGAGTGTAACACGGAGATGACCAAGAAAAATATCTCTAAGCTGTTAAACTCATGCTATCGTAAGCTGGGTGTTAAAGAATCGGTAATGTTTGCTGACCATCTGATGTATTTGGGTTTTGCACAAGCGACTTTATCGGGCATTTCGATTGGTATGGAAGATATGGTTATTCCACCAACCAAAAAGCAGATCGTGGATACAGCTGATGCTGAAGTGCGAGATATTGAACAACAATTTGAGCAAGGCTTTGTCACTGCAGGTGAGCGTTATAACAAAGTTGTTGATATTTGGGCGCGTACTTCAGATAAAATTGCAAATGCGATGATGGATAACTTGTCTAAAGACGATGTGATCAACGCAGACGGTGAGACCGAAACGCAAAAGTCATTCAACTCAATTTATATGATGGCCGACTCAGGTGCTCGTGGTAGTGCCACGCAGATTCGTCAGCTTGCAGGTATGCGTGGTCTGATGGCTAAGCCAGATGGCTCAATTATTGAAACACCAATTAAAGCCAATTTCCGTGAAGGCTTGACGGTACTTCAATACTTTATCTCAACGCACGGTGCCCGTAAAGGCTTGGCAGATACCGCCTTAAAAACAGCAAACTCAGGTTATCTAACACGCCGTTTGGTTGATGTCGCACAAGACTTGGTCATCACCCAAGATGATTGTGGTACAGATGCAGGTCAGCGAATGACACCTGTGATTGTTGGTGGTGAAATTGTTGAACGCTTGGGTGATCGTGTGCTTGGTCGTGTTGCTGCCAAAGATGTCGTGAATGCAGATGGCGATGTGGTTGTACCATCGGGCGCTTTGATTGATGAAAGATTGGTTGAAAAGTTAGATGCCAATGCGATTGATGAAGTGTATGTACGCTCAGTCATTACTTGTGAAGCCACCCAAGGCGTCTGTGCTAAGTGTTATGGTCGTGATTTGGCTCGTGGCCATTTGGTCAATATTGGCGAATCTGTTGGGGTGATGGCGGCACAGTCGATTGGTGAGCCAGGTACTCAGCTGACCATGCGTACTTTCCATGTCGGTGGTGCTGCTTCTGCTGCTTCTGTTGATAACAGTGTCTCAGTTGGTAATGCAGGTTCGGTTCGTTTTCACAATATGAAAACTGTTCAGCATGCCGATGGTCATTTGGTTGTTGTCTCTCGTTCGGCAGAGATTGGCGTGGCTGATGATCAAGGTCGTGAGCGTGAGCGTTATAAAGTGCCTTATGGCTCAAGCGTCTTGGTGCGTGATGCAGATGCTGTTGAAGCAGGGCAGGTAATCGCCAAATGGGATCCACATACCCATCCAATTATTACAGAATTCTCAGGTACCGCACGCTTTAGTGACATTACCGATGGCATGACAGCAACGGTTAAGGTAGATGAGATGACGGGGGTGAGATCATTTGAAATCTTGACCAGCAAAGACCGTCCAAGTATTGCTAAGGATTTGCGTCCTGCGATTATTCTTGATACCGATGAAGGTAAAGAAGTGGTTTATTTCCTACCGAACGAAACCATCATTCGTGTATCTGAAGGCGAGCATGTCACGGCAGGTTCGGTGCTTGGTCGTGTACCACAAGCAACCTCAGGTACTAAAGATATTACCGGTGGTCTGCCACGAGTTGCCGACTTGTTTGAGGCACGCCGTCCAAAAGATCATGCCATTATGGCTGAGATGAGCGGTGTGGTCAGTTTTGGTAAAGAAACCAAAGGCAAAAACCGCTTTATCATCACCAATGAAGATGGTGATGTGCATGAAGAGCTGATTCCGAAATGGCGTCAAATCAATGTCTTTGAAGGAGAGACCGTTGAGCGTGGTGAGGTGGTTTCTGATGGACCTCAAAATCCGCATGATATTTTACGCCTAAAAGGTGAGACCGCATTGGCAAATTATATTGTCAATGAAGTGCAAGAAGTTTATCGCCTACAAGGGGTAAAAATCAACGACAAGCACATTGAAGTCATCGTTCGTCAGATGTTGCGTAAAGTTGAGGTTGTCGATGGTGGTGATTCAAGCTACTTTAAAGGCGACCAAGCAGAATACTCAAAAATTCGTACGCTCAATGCTGAATTGATCGCTAATAATAAGTTTCCTGTTCAATACGAGCGTCAGCTTTTGGGTATTACTAAAGCAAGTTTGGCAACCGAAAGCTTTATTTCAGCAGCGTCCTTCCAAGAAACGACCCGTGTCTTGACCGCCGCTGCAGTGATGGGTAAGGTGGATGATTTGTCTGGCTTGAAAGAAAATGTGGTTGTGGGTCGCTTAATTCCAGCAGGTACGGGTTTGGCATATCATCAATCTCGCCAAAGAAAAGCTCAAAATGCTGGTAACCAAACTGCCCAAGTGGATGAGTTATTATCAGTCATAACAGCTGAACCGCCTACAACTTCAGAAGATAATTTGAGTATTGAAGACAACTTTGCCAAAGCATTCGCTGATGAGCTGGGTTCTCAAGAGTAAGTGTGTATTTTCAAAGGCTCGTTTCTAGGAACGGGCTTTTGTTTTTAGGCTAAAATAAGAGGTCTACTCCAACCAAAGCTCTGATTATTATTTTAAGTCATGACAGTTTAAAATTTGCCTGATAAGTTACATTCACACATTCGTGAATATATTGCAAATTTACATCAATGCGTGTATAACTATAGTTTTGATTGTCACCTAAAAGGATATTCTTATGACTTTATCATTAAATAAAGAAAAAATCCGCTTTTTGTTACTTGAGGGTGTTCATGAAAATGCACTAAAAGTACTCAATGAAGCAGGCTATACCAATATTGAATACATCAGTTCAGCACTTGATGAGGCTGAGTTGATAGAAAAAATTAAAGATGCACATTTTATTGGCATCCGCTCACGCACTCAGCTGACACGCAAGGTGCTTGAAGCCGCCGAAAAGCTGATCTGTATCGGCTGTTATTGTATTGGAACCAATCAAGTGGATTTAGATGCAGCGCTTGAATTGGGTGTTCCTGTTTTTAATGCACCTTATTCAAATACGCGTTCTGTGGCAGAACTTGTACTTGCTGAGACGATTATGCTCATGCGTGGTATTCCTGAAAAAAATGCAGTGGTTCATCGTGGTGGCTGGAATAAGTCTGCCAAAGACAGCTATGAGGTACGAGGCAAAACCATGGGCATTGTTGGCTATGGCTCCATCGGTTCGCAGTTATCTGTACTGGCTGAAAGTTTGGGTATGAAAGTAATCTATCATGATGCGATGACCAAGCTTCCCTTGGGCAATGCCACACAAGTAGGTAGTTTGGAGGAATTGTTGTCAAAAGCGGATGTTGTTACCTTGCATGTACCCGATTCAAGCAGTACACGCAATATCATGACTGCCAAAGCATTTGAACAGATGAAAGATGGGTCTTTTTTCATCAACGCTTCTCGTGGCAGCTGTGTGGACATTGATGCATTGGCGGCAGCACTTGAGAGCAAAAAAATTCTTGGTGCAGCAATTGATGTTTTTCCAAAAGAGCCAAAATCAGCAGATGAAGAGTTTGAATCACCATTGCGTGCCTTTGATAATGTGATTTTGACACCACATGTTGGCGGTTCAACGCAAGAAGCTCAAGCGAATATCGGCTTGGAAGTGGCTGAAAAATTTGTACGCTATTCTGATCAAGGCGATACAACCAGTGCTGTCAACTTTCCAAATGTCTCTATTCCGTTTACTGATGGCACGCATCGCTTATTGCACATTCACCGCAATGTCCCAGGCGTATTGTCACAAATCAATGCATCATTTGCCGATGCAGGCATCAATATTATTGCACAGTCTTTAATGACCAAGGGCGATGTTGGTTATTTGGTTATGGATGTGGATGATAATGATTCTGACCGAGCATTAAAGCGTTTGCGTGCTGTACCAGAAACCATCCGAGTCAGAGTATTGTTTTAATTGATTTTATCAAATTCAATCATGATGATAAAACCGCTTTTAATCAGGCGGTTTTTGTGATTTTATGGTACAATAGATTAATAATAACATAATAATTTTGTGCAAGTCGTACTTGACTGTTTGACTGTTTGACTGTTTGACTGTTTGACTGTTTGACTGTTTGACTGTTTGACTGTTTGACTGTTTGACTGTTTGACTGTTTGACTGTTTGACTGTTTGACTGTTTGACTGTTTGACTGTTTGACTGTTTGCACATGATAAAAATGAGGAAAACAATGACCAAACATTATGACTATCTTGCCATTGGTGGCGGTTCAGGTGGTATTGCATCGATTAATCGTGCTGCCCAATATGGCAAAAAATGTGCCATTATTGAAGCCAATTTGATTGGTGGTACTTGTGTTAATGTTGGATGTGTACCCAAAAAAGTCATGTGGTATGCTGCCCAAATCGCCGATGCCATTCATAAATATGCACCAGACTATGGATTTAAAGGCAATATTGATGAGTTTAATTTTGGTCAATTAATTCAATCACGCCAAGCGTATATTGAGCGTATTCACCGATCTTATCGTATGGTATTTGAAAGAAATGGCGTTGAATTGATTCAAGGATTTGCCCGTTTTATTGATAAAAATACCGTTGAGGTGGCTTATGATGATGGCACAACCGAGCAAATCAGTGCTGACCACATCGTCATCGCAACGGGCGGGCAAACAGTCAGACCTGATATTATCGGTCAGGAGTTGGGTATTGACTCAGACGGATTTTTTGCACTCGATGAGATGCCAAAGCGTGTGGCTATCATTGGTGCAGGTTATGTCGCAGTTGAGGTGGCAGGTGTCATGAACAGTTTGGGTGCTCAAACGCATCTGATGATTCGTGGCAATCAGCCACTGCGTTCATTTGATGATGATATCGTTGAGGTGTTGGTTAATGTCATGCAAAATGATGGCATTCAAATACACACAGGCGTCAATACACAACAAATTATCCAAAATGAGGATAAAACGCTGACGGTTGAATTTAATGATGGACAAAACCTCACCGTTGACTGTGTGATTTGGGCGGTAGGTCGCAAGCCTGCAACAGATCAGCTTAATCTTGATGCCGTTGGTATTAAAACCAATACCAAAGGCCAAATCATCACTGATAAATTTCAAAATACCAATATTGAAGGCATTTATGCTGTTGGGGATATCGTTGCAAATGGTGTTGAGCTGACGCCTGTAGCGGTGGCATCAGGACGACGATTATCTGAAAGACTGTTTAACAACAAGCCAGACGAGCATTTGGAGTTAAACTTGGTGCCGACGGTAATTTTCAGCCATCCACCGATTGGGACTGTGGGCTTAAGTGAAGCGTCAGCAATTGCACAATATGGTGCTGATAATATCAAAGTTTATACCTCGAACTTTACGCCGATGTACAGTGCGGTAACATCACATCGTGAGCCATGTCGAATGAAGCTTGTCTGCTTAGGAGAGGAGCAAAAAATCATTGGACTACACGGTATTGGTTTTGGCATGGATGAGATGATTCAAGGGTTTGCGGTTGCGATGAAAATGGGTGCAACTAAGCAAGATTTTGATGATACCATTGCCATTCATCCAACGGCTGCCGAAGAATTTGTCACGATGCGTTAATCGTCAAAAATCATCAAATTTATTATCAAAAAACCCATGAGTATCACTGATGGGTTTTTTGATGGTAGGTTTGTGTGTGCGTTAAACAGTTGGTAAAAATAAAATGATTATTTTTGCATAAAAATTGACCAAATTTTTTCTTTTGGTTTAATCGCAGAAATTTGTTTGATAAAAAACTTGCAAACTTGACTTTTTTCAAAAAAATGGATAATTGCTCATTTTGTGTGACAAATACAAAAGTTCAACATACGCTATAAACTGTTGGGTCTTTGGCTAAGGTTTCATGATTTTCTTGAAAAAATGCGGCTTGTATACGATGTTTAGCCGCCTGCCATAAAGGAAATTGATGACAGGTTGCTTCTAGGCTACCTTGCCATGTTGGAATGTTGCCCGCCATCTTTATCAAGCGATGCTGGGGCGTATCTTTCAGCTTTTTGGCAGTTTCAATGGCAAGTAATGCATTTTGACGATGATTGCAAACCAGTGCCATATCACAGCCAGCTTCAATGGCAGCAACCACACGCGCATCTATACCGCCTACAATGTGTGCCGCTTGCATGCATAAATCATCTGAAAAAATCACGCCATCAAATCCAAGCTGATTGCGGACAATATCTTGAATCCAGATTTTAGAAAATCCTGCAGGTTTGTCATCAACTTGGCTAAAAACCACATGGGCAGGCATGAGTGCATCAAGTTTATCTAAAGTTTTGATAAAGGTTTGGGTATCATAATCCATTATCTCATCAAATGAGCGTTCATCAATGGCATCAGCAATGTGCGAGTCAGGGGCAATAGAGCCATGACCTGGGAAATGCTTGCCTGTGGTTGCCATACCAGCATTTTTCATACCGTCCATGAATTGCCTTGATAATGTTATGATGGCATCTGGATTTGCATGAAAAGCACGATCGCCAATGACAAGGCTTTTGCCATCAATATCAAGCACTGGTGCAAAGCTAAAATCAACACCGACCGCCAAAACCTCGCAGGCCATCAGATAGCCACAATCATAAGCTAAAGATAACGCATCTTTGGGCGATTTATCGTATAATTGACCCAGTTTACCCATGGCAGGCAACGATGAAAATCCTTCTTTAAAGCGAGCAACCCTTCCGCCTTCTTGGTCAACACCGATCAGTAGTTGGGGGTTGATTTGGCGTATTGAATCGGTCAGTGTTCGCACTTGAGCGGGTGATTTGACATTGCGTGCAAATAAAATAATGCCACCGATTTCTGGATTGGATAATAATTCAATATCGCTGCCATCTAATGATTGACCTGCAATATCTGCCATGATAATACCTTTTGCCACAAAATCCTCCAACACATTCAAATAAGACCAAACATAATATTTATGGGCATATTATGCCATGAAAATCAAAATAAAACTTTGGTGAATGTTGATTTTGTGGTTAAACAATAACCTTGTAACGATTGCTTAAGACAGGTGTACAAAAATACGCACTTGGGTAAAAAAAACTTTGTGATTTTTGTGCTAAGATAGCGAATATTTTAAGATTTTATTTGCTAACTGTTAGGATACAGACATGTCAAAACAACAATATCTTTTATCGGGCGTGGCAAGTGCCATGGCTTTTGCATTATTTGCAAGCAGTGTGGCATCATTTGCTCAAGCATCTGACCGCACTGCATTTATACAAAAGCCAGAGCAAAGGGTGACCGCACGACAAGTGGCGATATTGCTTGATCGAGCACATTATAACGACCAAAGACTTGATGAAAGCATGAGCCAAGTTATTTTGCAGCAATATTTTGATAAGCTTGACCCTAACCGTACGCTATTGTTACAATCCGATGTGGATGAATTTATTAGCAAATATGGTAAAACTTATGCAGCTTATTTAATACGTGGTGATTTGACGCCTGGTATTGAGATTTTTGAGCGTTTTCGTACGCGTTCTTTTGAGTATTTTAAAGCTGCCAAAGCACACTTAGCAACAGATATTGATTTATATACCAATAAAAGCATTATATTAGATCGTGAAAAAGCACCACGGTTTCGGAGCAAAAAGGAGCAACTTGAGTATTGGAAAAACCAAACGACATTGTCATTAATTACCATTATGATTAATCAAGACAGCGACAAAGCAAAAGATCAGGTTTATTTACAAAATCCTGAGTTGGCTCGAGGTCAAGATTTGGTCAAGGCTGAAAGTCGCACCCCTAAAGAGATTTTATTAAATCGTATCAAACGCCAAGAAGAACAGCTTGAACGACTGAAAAATGATGAGGTGATGGAGTCGATACTTGATGCGGCAGCCATCGCATATGATCCACACAGTAATTATTACGCTCCCATTCAAGCACAGGATATACAAATCCAAAATAGTCTACAGCTTGAGGGCATTGGTGTTTCTATTCGACCCGATCGCAAAAATCCTGATTACACACGCATTATCAGTTTGGTTGATGGCGGTCCTGCTGCCAAATCAGGTCAGATATTGGCAAATGATTTGATTATCGGTATAGCCCAATCTGATGGTGAAATGGTGGATACGATAGGCTATAGCACCAGAGAAATTGTTGCTTTAATCCGTGGTACTCGTGGTACTGAGGTAACCGTCAAGGTCAAGCAGCCAAATACACCAGATTCGCAGGCCAGAACGGTTACTTTGGTGCGTGATATCATTCGACAAGAAGAATCAGGCGTGCAGTATCGAGTGATTGACATGCCTTATGATGGTAGTATAAAAAAAGTTGGTGTGATTGAGATTCCAAGCTTTTATCTGAATTTTAAAGCACGCCGTGAGGGTATTGATGCCAGTCAGTACCGCAGTGTCAGCCATGATACCCAAAAAGCTTTACAAGCGTTAACCGACCAAGGTATCGATGGCTTGGTGGTTGATTTGCGAAATAATCCCGGTGGTTCACTTGATGAAGTTGCCAAAATGCTTGCCATGTTCATCAAGGAAGGTCCTTTGGTGCAAATTCGTGATAATCGTGGTAATGTGCAAGTTTTTGAAGATACAGACGGTGGGCATCAATTCTATGATGGAAAATTGTCTGTACTCATTAATCTTGGTTCGGCATCAGCCAGCGAGATTTTTGCAGCCGCCATTCAAGATTATGGGCTAGGTTTGGTGGTAGGTAGCACAACCACTGGCAAAGGCACGGCTCAGACTCAGCGAGATGATTTGGCATTAGGTTCGATGACTTTGACGCAGCGTAAATTTTATCGTGTGAATGGTGGCAGTACCCAAACCAAGGGTGTTGTACCAGATGTTGAATTGGTAAATATTTATGAAGGCATTGAATTTGGTGAGCGTGAATATAAAAATCCATTGCCTTGGGATACCATTAACTCAACCAATTATCACGCTGAAGGTAAATATTCGCCAAGCCTGTTAAGCTCACTCAATAAGCAATCCAAAGCCCGCCAAGCAAGTGACCCACAGTTTAGGTATTTATCTGAACTAAATGCCATTCGCACGCTTGATGATGATAAAAAACCGACTGAGATTAATTTACAAAAACGCCGTGCCAGACTTGATATGATTGAAAAACGCACCTTGGCTGCTGAAAATGCACGCAGGCAAGCCACAGGCGAGGCACCATTTGTAGATTGGTCAACTTATCAGGCCAATTTGGAGGCATTGGCTGAAGAGCGGAGCGCTATGAAAGAAAATGAGCGTCCAAAGTTGCCCGAAAGCGAGGTTTATGTGTTTGAGGCAGCACGCTTGATGTTTGATGCTGAGCGATAATTTGTTGGCATAAATCTGCTAATTGCGATGAATTAAGCAAACCAAATTGAGTAAAATAAAACAGTCTGTTGTCATAACAGACTGTTTATGTTTTAATCATCTTTGAGGCAATGAGCTATGGAATAATTATCTACGGCGACCACCCACAAAGCCGATCACAAATAAGACAACAGCGATAATTAAGAAAATATAAGCAAACTCTTTGCTTAACCCTGCAATATTACCAAATCCTAAAAAGCTTGCGATAATGGCGATAATTGCAAAAATAATTGCCCAGCGAAACATAGGATTCTCCTGATAATGACTGGCATGTGTCCAATAAATTTGTATTAACCAGTTTGGGTGAAAAAACACGGTATTTTCTTGTATTCTTAGAAGTTATTTTAGAGAAATAATTTTATTAAACATATTGATGAATTGTAAGCTTTATGAAACTACATTAAATATTATGTAATCTCTTGTTTGTATCAGCGCATAAACCTGATAATTTGATACAAAATGCAATTTTGGAAATATTTTTCTTGACAAGTTGATGAAATTTTGTTTTAATACGCATCAATTCGGCGTGATAGCTCAGTCGGTAGAGCAACGGATTGAAAATCCGTGTGTCGGCAGTTCGATCCTGCCTCTCGCCACCATATTAAACCCCAAGCAGCTGCTTGGGGTTTTTGGTTATTTACCGTTTAAAAAAGCACCTGTCATAGACCGATGCTTTTTATAATGAAGTCTTAAATTCCGCTAATAATTAGCCGTACGCCTACAATCATCAACAGTACGCCAAAAGCACGCTTAAGAGTTTGAGCGGGTAGAGCGTGAGCCAACTTGGCACCAACTTTTGCCATGATAAAACTTAAAATACTGATTGTAATAAATGCTCCAATATGCACAAATCCGATCAAACCATCAATATTGGCAGTACCAACTTGATGCCCAAACCAAATAAAACCAAATGCTCCTGCCAAAGCAATGGGCAAGCCACAGGCGGCTGATGTACCGACGGCTTGTCGCATGGGAACACCATTTTGGCTTAAATAAGGCACAGTTAAGCTACCGCCGCCGATACCAAAGATGGCGGATAAAATACCGATGACAACGCCAGCAAACCCTTGTTTATAAGCAGGCGGTGGTGGTATGTCTAGTCTTTCTTGATTGGGGAAAAACAGCATTTTGATCGCCACTAAGATAGCCCCAGCCCCTAAAATTGCTTGTAATGCCGCACCGCTAATCAGCGTTGCAACCCAAGCACCAAATAAGCTGCCAAGTACTAAGCCTTTTGACATATTCTTAAAAATCTCCCAGCGTACACCGCCACGCTTATGGTGTGCAGTCATCGAGCTGATAGAAGTTAAGATGATGGTTGCTAATGCTGTACCAACAGCAACATGAGGTACGATATCAGTTGGCATACCATATGCTGCCAAAATCCAAATCAGTGCAGGCACAATCACCATGCCACCACCCACACCAAATAGCCCTGCACACAGCCCAGCAATGATACCAGCTGCTGCAAACCAGATATAAATCATCGACATTCATCCATTATTTCTTTAAATTTGTGCTATTATAACGCACTTTTATTATCTTTGTCGTAAATTGTCATCTGATGAATGTTAACCAAAGCAACTTTGACCAACTGTGGCAAACCATCCAAAACCATCATGAACATCATGCCAGCATCTTAAGCACAAATACTGAGCTAAAAAATACTGTGATACGGGGCGAAAAATCGCACAGCCTGTTACATCTGATGACAGCTGACCACCAAAGTTTGGGTCGTGGACAACATGGTCGTTCTTGGGTGAGTAGTCAAGGCGCGGTTTTTTTATCGTTATATGTACCAATGCAAAGTCAAACGCAGGATTTTGGTATCAATCAATTATCTGGTTTAATCTCTTTGCTGGTGGGTTTTTATTTGATAAAAATGCCAATCATAACACAGATGAATCAAATCCGACAGACGATGAATTTGCCGAAAATTGGGGTTAAATGGGCAAATGACTTGGGGGTTTTTGATGAAGATTCCCAAAGATTTTGGAAATTGGCAGGGGTTTTGATAGAGCCGATTTTTGTTGCTAAAAATGACCATCGCAGCTTGGTAGGATTGGTTTTTGGTGTGGGCATGAATGTTCAACACGCACCAATCATTCAAAGCGGTACTTATCAAGCGACCAGTCTAAATATGCTTTGGTATCCATCATTGGGGGCATTGCCATCAGCTCAAGATTTATATCAACCCATTTGCCAAGCCATTTGTCGGGCAATTTTTCATCATCATCAATTGATGACATCTCAAAAAACAGCAACTGGTTTTATCAATCAATTCAATCAGATGCATCTATTAACAGATCGACAGGTAGAAATATTTACCCAAAATGATGATACGGGTAATCGTTTATCAGGAAAGTGCCTTGGTGTTGATGAACGAGGGGCGTTATTGGTACAAAATGAGCAAGGCATACAAACAATCTTTGCTGGTACGGCCAAGATGATGACTTGAAAATTTTTTAAATCAATCTTTTTAAATAGAAAAAATAATCAGAGGCAAAATGAGATGGTGCTGTGGCTTGATTTGGGCAATACTCGGTTAAAATATTGGCTGATTAACAATGGTCAAATTATCTTATCAGATGCTAAAGAACATCTAAAAGCCCCCAATGAACTTTTATTGGGTTTGCTTGGTGTGTTTACACAATTTGAGCCAAATTTTGTAGGAATATCCAGTGTATTGGGCGAAAAAATTAACCATGCCATCACCAAAACTTTAAAAGAGCTTGGTGTGCCTTTTGAATTTGCCAAGGTGAATCATCGCCACCCAATGCTTTGTAGTCGCTATGAGCCATCACAATTGGGTGTGGATAGATGGTTACAGATGCTTGGTGCAGTAAATGGTCATAAACAATGTGTGGTTGGTTGTGGTACGGCATTAACGATTGATATGATTGATGAAGGTGAACATTTGGGTGGTTATATTTTGCCCAATGTTTATATGCAGCGTCATGCGTTATATGCAGGAACACAGCAAATTGATGTTAAACAAGGGCGATTTGATGGGTTAAGTCTTGGTACGACCACCGATGACGCTGTAAATCATGGGGTCTTATTTGGGGTGGTGGGCGCTGTCGCCAGTGTGCAAGCCAATTATCCAAATTTTGAGATGATATTGACAGGTGGCGGTGCACAAATGCTAAGACCACATCTAAAACATATTCAGGTAGACGAAGAGCTGTTATTAAAGGGACTGCAAAGATATTTTTGTTAATTGTTATCTTGTCAATCTTAAATACCCATTTGATATGCCAAAATAAAAAGCATGATACAACAGCTCAATGAAAACATCCATGTCACTGAACGCAAGATGGATAAATTGGTTGCATAGCTCATAATAAAACAGATGCGAAAGATAAGATAACCTGTTGCCAGTATATTGATGATACTAACAGGCACAAAAGTATAAAGTGCAATGAGTACAGAGGCTAAGAAAATTGGCAGACTTTCAAAGCTATTGGTCTGAGCGTGATTGAGTCTTGCGGCGGCTCCGTGAGTATTTGCCAAAAACTCACGAGGTGTTTGATTGTCTTTTATGTTATAACCACCCAAATATTTGGCAAGAGCGGCACACACAAAAGGTAATAGACAGGCGATGACCATCAAGATGATGGTAAGCTTGATATTGGTATCAGCAAACAGTGCAGCGATCATTTCTCAATAATCTCATAATCATGAGTGATATTCACCCCACCTGATGATAACATGCGTGAGGCTGAACAGTATTTTTCGGCAGACAGCTCAATGGCTTTGGCAAGCTGCGATTCTTTGATATCGCTGCCAGTTACCACAAAATGCAAGTGAATATCGGTAAATACTGCAGGGATAGTATCGGCTCTGTGGGCATGCATTTGGCAACGGACATCCGTGATGTCTTGACGAGATTTTTTCATGATGGTGACAACATCATAACTGGCACAACCACCAAGCCCTAATAAAATCAGCTCCATCGGACTTGCACCAGCGGTTTTATTACCGTCAAGATGTATGGTATGCCCTGATGGTGAAGTACCAATAAAATGTACGCCATCTTCCCAAATCAGTTCTGCGTCTAATTGTGCCATATCAAACTCTTTTTATGTTAAATTTTACTTTTTATAGCATTCATTTTACTTGGTTTGGCAGCGTTTGGCAAACCATTTACCAAATTATTGATTTTAGTTTCGCCAATCGATTTTTGGACGAGTTAAAATCTTATCATTATCAAAAATCACGACCCAAATGAGGCAACTGATAGGTTGGTTAAACCAAAATCCGATGTCAGGGTGCTTGGATAAAACCCTATACTTTTGTACTGTTTTTTGGTTTAATAGACAACAAGTCATTCATCAAAAGTTTTTGATGAAATTTAAATGAATTTGGAGCTATCTGATTTTGGTACTTATCATGAAAATCCCTGTTTAAACATCAGGATAATCGTCAGTCTTCAAGCAAAAAGGTCAAGTTTGATGGTTTTTTATCAAGCAAGCTTTTGCCATTAAGCCATAAGATGTCGCCATTTGTCATGTAACCATGAATGAAAATTGTCAATTGTTATCAATTTTCAATAACAAGGTATCAATGCTGGGTATCTCCTATATATTAAGAGTTTGATTATGATTGATGCAGACGGATTTCGTCCAAATGTCGGCATCATCTTGGTAAATGCACACGGGCAACTTTTGTGGGCAAAGCGTATCGGTCATGACAGTTGGCAGTTTCCTCAAGGCGGTATCAGTCATGGCGAAACACCACTAGATGCGATGTATCGTGAACTGTATGAAGAAGTGGGGCTGCATCCTGAGCATGTCAAAGTGCTGGCAGTCACCCGTGATTGGTTGCGTTATCGCTTGCCTAAGCGTTATTTGCGTACAGGGCAGGAGCCTTTGTGCATTGGACAAAAACAAAAATGGTTTTTGTTATATCTGGATGAAGCTAATACCAAATACATTCGTTTTGATGTGGGCGTACCTGAATTTGACGACTGGCAATGGGTGAGTTATTGGTTTCCTTTGACGGGTGTTGTACCGTTTAAAAGAAATGTATATCAGCGGGCATTGCTTGAGCTGATTGATGCTGTACCCAAACGAAAGTCTTTGGTGGCAAATATGTAATAAATATGTAATAAGCGTTAAAACCATCACCAAAATTGGTGATGGTTTTTTGCTATGATTTGAGTTTTGCGATTAGCATACTTAGGCAAAATTTGCTAAAATACGACTCTTTTTTATCATCTGTCTTGGTTTTTCATGCGCCTAAAATCTTTAAAACTGGCTGGGTTTAAATCCTTTGCCAATCCTACGACATTTACTTTTCGACACGATATTACTGCGATTGTTGGACCAAATGGTTGTGGCAAATCCAATGTCATCGATGCAATTCGTTGGGTGCTTGGTGAGACCTCTGCCAAACAGCTGCGTGGCGGGGCGATGAGCGATGTTATTTTTGCAGGTGTTGAAGGGCGAGCTGCGAAGAGTTTGGCAAGTGTTGAGCTGATTTTTGAACATACGCAAGACGAAACCCACGGCATTCGCCATGAATTAAATCTATATCAAGAGCTGTCACTACGCCGTCAAGTCACTAAAGAAGGTAAATCGGATTATTTTATCAATGGTCAGCGAGTGCGTCGCCGTGATGTGGTGGATGTATTTTTGGGAACTGGGCTTGGTGCACGTAGCTATGCGGTGATTGAGCAGGGTATGATTGGGCGGATTGTTGAGTCAAGCCCCATGCAGCTTCGAGAATTTATTGAAGAAGGTGCGGGCGTATCTCGCTATCAGGCACGCCGTGCTGAGACCGAAAAAAAACTTGGCGAAACCCAAGATAATCTTAAAAGGCTTTCAGATTTACAAGGTGAGCTAAAAAAACAGCACAAAACGCTCATTCGTCAAGCACAGTCTGCCAAACAGTACCAAGCCTTAAATGATGAATTAAAAACGCTTCAAAAAGAAGAGTTAATCAGACGCTTATTTGAAGCGTGGCATCATCACGAACAAAAAAAGATTGAGCAGGGTAAATCAGGTGAGGTGCTTGCCAAGCTAGACGCTAAAGCCAATCAAGTACGCCGTGAGCTTGACCTACTGTCTGCGCGTGTTGCCGAGGCTCAGTGGCTAAAAGATGACGCCAAAGACAACTATCACAATGCACAGATGGCAGAGCAGACCGCACAGCATAATTTTTATACAGTCAATAGCCAAATTACCCAAAATGATGAAAAAATTGCTCGCCTACAGGCTCAGCATCAAGAAGCTTTGACCAAGATAAATCAGGCACAAGACGAGCTTTTACAAATTAACCAATCGCTAGATGTCATTACGCCTAAAGCAGAAGCGATGACGCATGAGATTACCCATGCCAAGCAAGCTCAAAGTGAGGTGCAGTTGACTTGGCAGTCGCACCGAGATGAGCTAAGTAGCCTAATGCAAGAAAAAAATAATCTTGAAAATCTCAAGAAATTGGCACAATCTCAGCGTCAGCGTTTGGAGATTGGATTAAATAAATGGCAAGTTCGTTATGATGAGCTTATCACTGCCAAAAATCTATTTAGCGATACTATTGAAGTGCAAAATCAGCTGTCTGCTGATACCTTAAAAGCTGTGGCACTCAGACAAAAGCTTGAACATCTTAATGATGATGAGATGCTAAAATCACTTGTAGACGAGCTGACTCAAGCAGTGCAAACATCCCAAATCCATGTACAAAGCCAAGAAAAACGCCATGCCAGTTTGATGGGTGAATATGAAATTTTGCACAAACTGGTACACACTAAAATACCGTCTAATAAAATTACGACGCCGCCTGATGCTGATACATCAATAGCCTTAAATGCACTGCCAAGTCTAAAAGAAAGTTTGGTACTAACAGAAATGGGTTTGGACTATGCAGATGTTTTGGATCAGTTTTTGGGATTTTGGTTGAATGCCCGTCTAAGCGATGAACTGCCAACGGCTGTTTTAGGTCATGTGATGGATGATAATGATTATATGATCTTAAAATCAGGCAAAACAAGAAACACAACCTATACCGATGAGATGTTGTCTCAACTACCAACATCAATACAACAGCAACTGGTGCGTTTTGATCGACTGTTTAGCATGCCTACGCTTGAGTTATTTGGTCGCTGTTATTTATATGTGGGCGATGAGCCGCTCACAGACTTGGACACAACCATACCATTTGGTATGATAATTATGACAAAAGCTGGTTGGCTGGTGGGCAGTTTTGGTATGTTACACCTTTCAAAACTTGGTGATACCAGCAGTCAGTTTTTAAGTGATCGGAAAAAACACCTTGAGCGACTAGAGGTGCTAGAAGATGAACTAAACACACTTGAAGATTCGCTTGAAAAAGACCAAAAGCAGCTCAAGCAAGTACTGACAAGGCTTCAAAGCAGTAAAATTGAGCTTGAAGAAATCACTGCCCAAAAAAATGTGGTCACCCAGCAGCTGCACCAGTTAGAACAAGGCTTGACCATACTAACCACCAAACTTGATTCTGAAAAAGCACGCCGTGAGAGTATTGACAGTCAGCTCAAGCGACTGGATGATGAAAATAGCAGTATTAAAAATGAGCTACAAGAGCTTAATATGCAGATTGAGACCTGTGATTTTGGCTTAAGGGAGCTTGAGCCAAAAGTTGAGCAAGCAAATCAAGCCATGGCGGTGCAGACGGTGCGTATCGACGAAGCTGTTGCTAAGCTTAAAACCCAAAATGATACATATCAGGCTTTACAAATCAAACTTGGCACACTGACGCAAGCAAAAACCCATGCCGAGCGTTTGCTTGAGATGGCAAAACATAGTGCATCACAAACTCAAGCGGACATTGAGACAACCAAAAGCACGCAGCAGGAACTCAGTCAAAAGCTACCAGTGCTTGAAGAGGCGTTTAAAGCTGCCAAAGCGGTAAGTCATGAGCTTAAGATTGCTAGTGATGAATATGAGTTGGCAGCCAAAGCACAGCAAATTGCCCAAAGTCAATTGCAAGAAACGCTGACTGAGGCACATACCAAATTTGCCACCGCTCAAGCAACTTTGGCACAGATCAGTGCAGATACAGCGGTTGGTGAAAGCCGTGTTCAAGACATTGGCGGTGAGCTTATGCGTCTGGATGAATCGTTTAATTTAGCGTCTAAACTGGCAGATTTTCGGACAAATCCTAATCAAAATTTCACCGATAATTCAGCAAGGCAAAATCAAATCAAAAGTAAAATTGCTGAGCTTGGTGCGGTGAATTTGGCAGCTGCAGCTGAGCTTGCCGAGCTTGAGGCGCGTGTTTCGCCCATGGATGAGCAAATCAATGACATCACCCAAAGCATGAAAAAGCTTCAAGATGCCATTCGTGCGATTGACGAAAAAACTAAAACACTGTTTTTGACAGCACTTGAGGCGGTAAATAAAGAGCTAAATGCACTATTTTCAAAGGTTTTTGGTGGTGGTCAAGCAAGCTTAACTTTGATGGCAGATGATGACTTGCCCAAATCGGACAAATGGCGAGCAGGGCTTGTGCTGATGGCTCAACCAAAGGGTAAGAAAAACTCAAGACTTGCTGTGCTTTCAGGTGGCGAAAAAACCTTGACAGCATTGAGTTTGATTTTTGCTATTTTTAAGCAGCACCCTGCGCCTTTTTGTGTACTTGATGAGGTTGATGCACCGCTTGATGATGCCAATGTCGCCAGATTTACAGGGTTGATTAGAGAATTGGCTGATGATGTTCAGTTTATTTTTATTAGTCATAATAAGCTTGCCATGCAAATCGCTGATGAGTTAAAAGGCATTACCATGCCAACCGCTGGTATCTCAAGTTTGGTGACAGTTGATTTACAAGAAGCCCAAAAATATTTAGAAGTCAATGACTGAATAAAAACTGTCCATTATCTAACATTTACTTGGACTTTTTGATAAGAATTTGCTATAATAATACGTCCATTTTTTAAATGGGCGTATTTTTTAAACTTACACTACACACACGAAATTATTTGAAATATTGGGGTGTCTGTTGGTTTGAATAATTCGTCATCGTGACGGATGCGTGCTAATGGATTCGGTATTTTGGTTTCGTGGAGGCGTAACCCAAACTTTTAGGATTTTTTATGTCAGATAAAAACCCAACTCAAATCTCAATGCGTGACTTGTTAGAAGCAGGTGCTCACTTCGGTCACCAAACTCGTTTTTGGAATCCAAAAATGAGCCAGTACATCTTTGGTGCTCGTAATCGCATTCATATTATTAACCTTGAGCATACCGTTAAGCAATTTAACGAAGCACTAACTTTCGTGAATAAACAAGCAGCGGCTCGCAACAAGATTTTATTTGTTGGTACTAAGCGTGCAGCGGGTGCGGTAATCCGTGAACAAGCACAGCGTGCAGGCATGCCTTATGTTGACCATCGTTGGTTGGGCGGTATGCTAACAAACTGGAAAACACTTCGCCAGTCAATCACTCGTCTAAAAGAGCTAGAAAAGCAAGCTGAAGATGGTACATTTGCAAAATTGACTAAGCGTGAAGCACTTGAGCGTACCCGCCAAATGGAAAAGCTAGAGCGTGCTTTGGGTGGTATCAAAGAGATGGGCGGTTTGCCTGATGCGTTGTTTGTTGTTGATGTTGACCACGAAGCCATCGCCATCAAAGAAGCCAAAAACCTTGGTATTCCTGTGATTGGTATTGTAGATACCAACTCAAACCCAGACAATGTTGACTATGTCATTGCCGCCAATGACGATGCAATTCGTGCCATTAGCTTATATGTAACAGCGATGGCTGATGCGATCATTGCAGGTAAAGAGTACGCTAAAACCCAAGGTCATGCTGATGCAGCTGATGCTGATAAGCAAGCCAACCGTGAAAATGCAACCGCACCTGTTGAAGATAAAGTTGACCAAGCTGGTCAAGTGGTTAACAACTACTAATTTATTAAGCTTGGTTTGGCGTGGTCATACCAAGCTTATCCTAAATTTTTGTTCAATTAAAACTTAAGGTAATTGACATGACTCAAGTTTCTGCAAAGCTAGTAAAAGAGCTGCGTGACCGTACTGGTCTTGGCATGATGGAGTGCAAAAAAGCACTTGAAGAAGCAGGCGGTGATATCGAACTTGCGATTGATAATCTGCGTAAATCAGGTCAAGCAAAAGCTGCCAAAAAAGCAGGTAATATCGCTGCTGATGGTGCGATTATCATTGCCCAAGGTGAAGGTAAAGCGTTGCTACTAGAAGTAAACTGCCAAACTGATTTCGTTGCTAAAGATGAAAACTTCACTGCATTTGCCAATAAAGTTGCCAAGCTTGCACTTGAAAACAACACCACAGATGTGGCAGCGATTGCCCAGCTACCATACGGTGATGGCTCAACAGTTGAAGAAGCGCGTGTGGCATTGGTTCAAAAAATCGGTGAGAATATTCAAGTTCGCCGTGCTGAAGTGATTGAAGGTGCTAACCTTGCCGCTTATCGCCACGGTCTGCGTATTGGTGTTGTTGTCTCAATTGAAGGCGGTTCTGAAGAAGTGGGTAAAGCGGTTGCCATGCAAGTGGCAGCATTCAATCCGTTGGCTGTGAATGAAGCTGATGTACCAGTAGATATCCTAGCCCGTGAAAAAGACATTATCGAAGCTAAAGCCAAAGAATCTGGCAAGCCAGAGGCAGTGATTGAGAAGATGATCACTGGTGGTCTACAAAAGTATCTCAATGAAGTGACTTTGGTTAACCAACCTTATGTCATGGATAACGATAAAAAAGTTGGTGATGTTCTAAAATCAGAAAATGCCACTGTGGTTAGCTTCAAGCGCCTAGAAGTTGGTGAAGGCATTGAGAAAAAGCAAGAGGACTTCGCTGCTGAAGTTGCTGCTGCTCAAGCCGCTGCCAAAGCTTAATTTTAAGCTTTTTGACAAAAACCCAATATGCTTGCCTATTGGGTTTTTATTTTGCCCGAAATGATCCTTCGTTTAATTGTAAAAATCGATCATACAGAGTAAAATAGTTTAATGTATGAATTTTATCAGATTAAGGAATTTTTATGTCATTTCATCCTGAGCGGTTTATTGAGGTTGCCTTAAAAAACCATGTGTTGTGTTTTGGTGAGTTTACCCTAAAGTCAGGGCGTAAAAGTCCTTATTTCTTTAATGCAGGTTTGCTATCAACAGGTGAATTATTGAGCGTGCTTGCAGAAGGTTATGCAGATACACTTGCCAAACACGCCAATCAAGATGATCTGGTCATCTTTGGTGCCGCTTATAAGGGCATTCCTTTTGTGGCAGCGACCGCTCAAGTGTTGTGGCGTGAGCATCAGATTAATGCTGAGTGGGGTTATAATCGCAAAGAAGCTAAAAATCATGGTGAAGGCGGTATGCTGGTTGGTGCTGATTTAAACGGTAAATCTGTTTGGGTGGTCGACGATGTCATGACCGCAGGTACCGCCATGCGTGAAGTTATTACTTTGCTGGGTAAAGCTGGGGCAAGCGTTGCAGGTATTATTGTTGCTCTTGATCGTAAAGAAAAAGGTCAAAGTGATCGATCAGCCATTCAAGAGCTTGCTGAGAGCCTGCAAGTGCCAGTGCTTGCTTTGGTGACGATGGATGATATTATTGATTATGTTGCCAAACATGGATCTCAAGATGAGCTGGCTCAGATGCAGGCTTATCGTGCAGAATATGGCATCAACTAAAGGCTGATACTATAAAATACTTTAGTCATATTTAATATATTACTTTAATAATTATATTTAATAAGTTAAATAATTAAGATATTGGGATAATGAGATGAAAAAGCTTCGATTTTTGATCGTCATGGACGATATTACTACAGTAAGTTATAAAAAAGATACCACGCTTGCGATGATGTGGGCGGCTGATGAGCGTGGGCATGAGCTGTATTATTGTCAAATTCATGATCTTTGGCTTAGTCAGGGTACATTGAATGTGGATGCTCAGCCATTACAAGTTTTTAAAAATCCTGAAAATTTTTATGAGCTTGGTGAGATGGCAACTTATTGCGCGACGGATTTTGATGTGATTTTGATGCGTAAAGATCCACCATTTGATATGAAATTTTTGTATGCCTTGCATTTGCTGGATTATGCCAAGCAGGCGGGCGTTTGGGTGATCAATGATCCTTTGGCTGTCAAAGATTGTAATGAAAAGCTGTTTGCCACACAGTTTAGTGAACTGATGTCGCCGACCATCGTCACCAACAAGCAGATGCATATTCAAGCCTTCATCACTGAGCATCAAGATGTCATCGTCAAACCCTTAGATGGTATGGGAGGTATGGGTATTTTTCGCTTGACAGCAGACAGCCCTAATATCGGCGCCACCCTTGAGATGCTGACACAGATGGGTGAGTTACCCATCATGGCACAAAAATACATTCCTGCGATTGTAGAAGGAGATAAGCGGGTGCTGATTGTGGGTGGTAAACCTGTTGATTATTGTCTGGCACGAATTCCTTCCCAAGGCGAAACACGGGGGAACTTAGCGGCAGGTGGTAGGGGTGTGGCAATGCCACTGACGGAGCGTGAACGCCAATTGGCTAATGCAGTGGCGCCAACTTTATTGGAAAAAGGCTTGTATTTTGTCGGACTCGATGTCATTGGCGGGTATATTACCGAGATTAATGTTACTAGTCCAACCTGCGTGCGTGAGATTGATGACCAATGTGGTACAAGTATTGCGGTGGATTTTATTAAATTTATTGAAAACAATATTGACAGCCATCCAAAGACAGATATTTAGTATGGATTTGCTTGACAAAATGTCGCAAAAAACTACTTGAGTTCATGTAAAAAGTCATCCAAAATAACTACCTTTATTACTGTAAATGTTTGGTTGGATAAGTTTATGTCAAAAAAAATCAATGTACTCATGATGGCAGCAGGCACAGGGGGGCATGTGTTTCCTGCCTTGGCGGTGGCAGATGAAATGGTGGCTCGTGGGGCTGTCATTCATTGGCTTGGCACGCCAAAGGGCATGGAAAATGAGCTTGTTGCCAAACACGGTCATACCATGCACCACATTGACATGCAAGGGCTTCGTGGTAAGGGGCTGGTGCGTGCCATTAAGTTGCCTTTTATGCTGTTCAAAGCGGTCATGGCAAGTAAAAATATCATCAAAAACAATAACATAGATGTGGTTATCGGCTTTGGCGGTTATGTAACCGCACCGGGTGGCTTAGCAGCTAAGCTGTGCAAAATTCCACTCATCATTCATGAACAAAACGCCATTGCAGGCATGAGTAATAAAAATTTGGCGCGTCATGCTGATAAAGTATTACAAGCCTTTGATGGGGCGTTTGACAGCGATGGCAAAAAGGTGCTAACCGTAGGTAATCCAGTACGCCAGTCCATCGCCAATATTGCACCGCCAAAAGAGCGTTATTTGAATGATGATTCACCGCTTAAAGTGCTGGTGGTGGGCGGTTCGCTTGGGGCAAAAGCCATCAATGAAGCGGTGGTTGAACTGTTAAAGCTGTCGGATAAGCCCCTAACCGTGCGACATCAATGCGGTAAAGATAACCACAACACCATGTTGGTCGCCTATTCACAAGCACAGATTGACACAAGCCGTCATGTCTTTGAGGTTATGCCATTTATTGATGACATGGCACAGGCATACAGTTGGGCAGATGTGGTTATTTGCCGTGCTGGGGCATTGACCGTAACCGAGATAGCCAGCGTAGGTGTTGCAGCGATTTTTGTGCCGCTACCACACGCTGTGGACGACCATCAAACCGCCAATGCCAAGAGCTTAACTGACAAAGGGGCAGGGATTTTGTTGCCTCAACATGAGCTGTCGGGTGAGACATTGGCACAGATTTTAACTGGTCTTGACCGCCAAAAATGCTTAGACATGGCAAAAAAAGCACAAGAGAGTGCCAAACATCATGTCGCAAAGACAGTGGCAGAGCTGGTTTTGGCGTATGGTGATGATAAAGGCAGTCAGTAAGATGATATTAATAAAGCTAAAATATATTATTATCACAAATTGATGAAAATGAGTGAATTAAAAAATTGACCCAGTTAATCATATGTAAAACCATAAACATTAAAATATTTCTTGAAATGGCGGCGGTATAGAGCATATTAAATGATATTTTTTAGGTGACTAAAAAATCATACCACATTGGGTAGATAAAATAATATGGTAAGTTCAAATGATTTGATTGCCACTGCCTTTGCCGAAGTACTTGCCAGCCATAAAAGTATGTAATTTGGCTAATTGGATTTTAAAATTTGGGTATTTAAAATGTTTCAATATAAAATCAATGACGCATTAAGCCTAACCTTAGTACATTCATCATTTGCCAGTCAAATGAATGATATTGTTAATGCCCAAAAAGACGATTTGGGTAAATGGCTACCGTGGGCGAATGATTTTAGTGAAAATAGTTATCGTGAATTTGTCAAATTTGCCCTACATCAATATGCCGATGACAAAGCCATTCATACCCATATTATTTATGATGATAAAATTATCGGAGCGGTGAGTTTAAATAACATTTATCATCAGCTTAAAAAGGCAGAAATTGGCTACTGGTTACACCAAGACCATCGGGGGCGTGGTGTCATGACCTGTGCGGTGCGTGCAATCATGGACATTGCCAAAAACATCTATGGCATGAATGTGGTGGAGATTAAGGCGGGTGAGCATAATATTCCAAGCCAACAAGTTGCTAAGCGATTGGGATTTGAATTTTGTGGTATCATTGCCAATCATGAAAACATCAATGGTGAAATTATTAATCATGCGGTTTATATGTATCGGTTTTAATTTAAAAAATTGATGGGGTAAATTCTTTGCCTTGATTTGTAAAATTAAAATTGATTGATGTGATTGCCATTGTTTAAAAAATATCATGGCATATTTATCCACAAAACCAGTTTAATATTCAACATTTAATATTTAAAATATAACACCCAAACAGAGAAACAGTCATGCCAAATTCAACCAAAGTCAAAACGCTCCCAAAACGCCTAATAGAAATCCCAGAGATGCGACGCATTCAAAACATTCATTTTGTTGGCATTGGTGGGGCTGGCATGTGTGGCATTGCCGAAGTGCTTGCCAATCAAGGCTATGTGGTTACTGGCTCAGACATTAAGGCAAATGCGATGACCGAGCGTCTGGAAAACTTAGGTGTAACGGTACATGTTGGTCATGATGCCAGCAACATCAAAATGGCCGATGTGGTGGTGGTGTCATCTGCCATTGACCGACAAAACCCTGAGATTAGGGCCGCCTTAAAAGCACACATTCCTGTGGTACGCCGTGCCGACATGTTGGGTGAGCTGATGCGATACCGTCATGGCATTGCGGTGGCAGGGGCTCATGGCAAGACCACAACCACAAGTTTATTAACCATGATGCTCACCGAAGCGGGGCTTGACCCAACTTATGTGATTGGCGGTAAATTAAACGCCTCAGGCAAAAATGCCGCCTTGGGTGCCAGCCGTTATTTGGTGGCAGAAGCTGATGAATCTGATGCGTCTTTTTTATCTTTGCGACCCATGGCGTGTGTTGTTACCAACATTGATGAAGACCACATGGAGACCTATGAAGGCAGCTTTGATAAACTAAAACAAGCCTATGTGCAGTTTTTGCACAACATGCCTTTTTATGGGCTGGCGGTGTTGTGTGGCGATGACAAAGAGCTGTATGCCATGATTGATGACATTGCAAGACCTGTCATCACATATGGCCTTGAAAAACACAACGATGTGCAGGCGGTAGATGTGATTGCAGACGGCACAAAAACCCATTTCACCGTACTAAGAAAAGACAAAAAACCCTTACCCATCACCTTAAATATCCCTGGCATTCACAATGTCTATAATGCCCTTGGGGCAATTACCATGGCAACCGATGAAGGCGTGAGTGATAAAGCCATTTGCCAAGCGGTAGAAAAATTTGCAGGCGTGGGCAGACGCTTTGAAAACAATGGCAGCTATCCCCTAACAGATGGCAGCGGTGATGTGGTATTGATTGATGATTATGGGCATCACCCCACCGAAATCGCCATGACCATCAAAGCGGCACGCCAAAGTTATCCAGACCGCCGTTTGGTGATGATGTTTCAACCACACCGTTACAGTCGCACAAGGGATTGTTTTAGCGAGTTTGTCAATGTGTTATCGCAGGTGGATAAGCTGATTTTGCTTGATGTGTACAGTGCTGGCGAGGAGCTGATTAAGGGGGCAACAAGCAATGATTTGGCGCGTTCATTGCGTGAGCGTGGGCAGGTTGAACCGATTGTGTTAAATGTCAATGACAAAGAACAAATCACCCAAGTGCTTAAAATCACCCTAAACGCCAATGATTTGCTGATGACCCAAGGGGCGGGCAATGTGGGACAACTGTGTCAAGAATTGGTCAAAAATGGGTTGTTTTTGGGGTGATTTTAAAAGGGCTTAAAAACTTAAAAATTAAAAAAAGGCAAAAACATGAGCAAACTTAATACAAAAGATGGGCAAAACTTTGGCAAAGTGGCGGTTATCTGTGGCGGAACAAGCACAGAGCGTGAAGTGTCGCTAAATAGTGGCATGGCAGTGCTAAATGCCTTATTATCAAAAGGGGTGGACGCCCATCATTTTGACCCTGCTGATACCGACATATCTCATTTGCGTGCCTATGACCGTGTGTTTAATGTGTTGCATGGCACTTTTGGTGAAGATGGCAGCTTGCAAGGCGTGCTTGATGGCTTTAATCTGCCTTATACAGGGTGTGGTGTTTTGGCATCTGCCATCGCCATGGATAAATTTCGCTGTCGTTTGCTGTGGCAGTCGCTCGGGCTACCAAATGTGCCTTATGTGGTTTTGCATGATGACAGCGATTTTTCTGCCGTAGAGCGTGAATTTGGTTTACCGCTATTTGTCAAACCTGCTGCCGAAGGGTCTAGCGTGGGTGTGTTTATGGTTGAGCAAGCAGGTGATTTGGCAAAAATTTATCCCAAATTAAAGCAATACCATGGCGAGATTTTGGCAGAAAAAGCGATGATGGGCGGCGAATATGCCATACCACTGCTTGGTGAGCAAGTTTTGCCCAGCATCCGTATTATCCCTAAGGGTAAATTTTATGATTATGAAGCCAAATATTTGCGTGATGACACCATTTATCAATGCCCATCTGATTTGACGCCAGAGCAAGAGAGGCAAATGGGTGAATTGGCATTAAAAGCGTTTCGTGCGATTGGGGGGCGTGGTTGGTCTCGTGTGGATTTTTTAAAGGGGCATGATGGCAAGCTATATGTCCTAGAAATCAACACCGTCCCTGGCATGACCGACCACAGTCTTGTGCCGATGGCTGCCAAAGAAGCAGGGATTGGGTTTGATGAGCTGTGCTTACAAATTCTACGCCAAACGCTATGATGTAGTTGTTTATCCATCAAGCAATACTCCAAAAACTGTGGCTGAGCTGATTGCATATTTTGCCAGCCATGGTATTACTTTGTGTATTCAAAGAAAATCTGTCAAGCATCTTAATTTTCGACTGACTCAATCAACACTGAAGGTGAGTGTACCTAGCGATATTGATGAGCAAGTGTTAGTAGATGGTATTTATGCCAAAATACCGTGGGCAATACGCTCTTATCACGCATTAATGATAGAAAAACCGTACTATGATACGCTTTGGGGTGAGAGATTGGATGTGGCAAATTGGCTAAACATTCATCAAGCCAATTTGCCCTGCCGTACCTTGGAGTACCTAAAAAAATTACCAAAACAGGCATTAATTACTTGGATTTATCGGTATAAAATCAAGCAACAGTTGCCAAGTTTATTATCCCAATGGCAACCAAAAGTGGGTAAAAAAGCCGCCGCCATCCGCCTAAGACAGATGTCCAGTCGTTGGGGGAGCTGCAATACTTTGTCTGCAAAAATCACTTTAAATACCCATCTTGCGTCTTATCCTTTGGGGTGTTTGGCGTATGTGCTTGTTCATGAACTGTGTCATCTGTATCATGCCAATCACAGTGCCAATTTTTGGAAAAGCGTTGAAAATGCCATGCCAGATTATAAATATTGGCATGACTTATTAAAATAATCAAAACGATGAATTATGCTTCATTTTCTGAGGATGCAAGTGCTTGACCAAAAATCTCACTGAGTAGACGCACATCATTGACACGCGCATAATTGAGACGAGTAATAAAAGCCAATCGGCGATGAGGTCCAGGTTCCGCCAAAGGTATGGCATGAACGGTTTTTTCACCGATTTGTTCTAGTGCCATCTTGGGTACTAAAGTTGTTCCCATGCCTGCCAAACTCATTTGAATCAATGTATTTAAGCTGGCATCAGAAAAACTAGACTGAATCTCACTTTTACTGAGCGCACAGACAGAAAGCACTTGATCAGTCAGGCAGTGACCTTCACCAAGCAGTAATAAATTTGTCTTAGATAAATCGTCGCTGTTGATTTTATCGGTGTGGATATGTTCATCATTTTCAGATAAGATTGCAAAAAAATCTTCCGCCCAAAACTCAAACGCATGCAGACCATCAAGCGGATAAGGTAGGGCAATGATTGCTGTATCAATATGACCGTAGCGAACTTGTTCAATTAATCGTTCAGTTTGTTTTTCGACCACAGACAGTTCAAAATGTGGGTGTAATCGCTTAAGTGTCGGCAATACTTTTGGCAGTAAGTACGGAGCAATGGTCGGAATGATACCAATGGTCATCGGATAGGCAAGGGGGATTTGGTGGCTGTGTGCTCGAGTCATTAAATCATTGATTTCGCTAGAGATTCTTTGGGCACGCTCTAAAATCTCTTCGCCGATGGGCGTGATGAGTACTTGCTTATTATTTCGCTCAAAAATCTGTGTATCAAGCTGTTTTTCAAGTTCAGCGATACCCAAACTTAAGGCTGACTGAGAAATGTTACATTCTTCAGCGGCACGCTTAAAATGACGGTGTTTGGCAACTGCAAGCGCAAATTCTAATTGGCGTAGTGTGATCATAACAGTCCTTAAAAATGTAATTTTATCATCACTTAATGATGGTTCTATTGTACCTAAGTTTGATAAAATAAAACAATATCTTTGGAAGTTTTAACTGTAGAAAACGGATGATTTTGTTGTATTATAATTAAGACATCAAAAAGCTTAGCACGATACAATCGTATTTTTGCTTATATTTATGGTGTATAATCAAATAAATCAACCAAAAAAGGTGAATATTATGGCAGCAATTATTAATCAAACCATTCCAGAATTTTCAACCCAAGCCTATGTGAATGGTGAGTTTAAAACCATCACTTCTGATGATGTTAAAGGCAGCTGGGCGATTTTCATGTTTTATCCACATGATTTTACTTTTGTTTGCCCAACAGAGCTAGAGGATATGGCAGCACATTATGAAGAGCTAAAAGGCTTGGGCGTTGAAGTGTATGCAGTATCAACCGATACACATTTTGTACACAAAGCATGGCATGATGCGTCACCAGCCATTGGTAAAGTACAATACCCAATGCTTGGCGATGGCACTGGCAAAATCACTCGTGGCTTTAATGTGATGATTGAAGAAGACAATGCAGCACTACGAGGCACTTTCTTGGTAGATCCAGATGGTGTTATTAAAGTTGCTGAAATCCACGATTTGGGCATTGGCCGCTCTGCTAAAGACATGGTTCGTAAAGTAAAAGCAGCTCAGTATGTGCGTGATAATGACGGTGAGGTTTGCCCAGCTGCTTGGGAAGCAGGTCAAGAAACCTTGAAGCCAAGCTTGGATTTGGTTGGTAAAATCTAATCGCTGATCATCATATTAAGCCAACTGGTATTAAGCGATTTAGCATTAAGCCAGTTGGCTGATTTAAAGCGAAAAATAAACATCCTCAAAGTATGACGCCTTGGGGATGTTTGTTCATTTAGAATCTTAAAAGTTATCAATAAAAATCAGCCATTGACTGGCTGATTTTTGGCTTAAAACTTTGTGCTTGCTTGTCTTTATTATCCACGCTCAGCGGATACTTTATCTAAATAAGTTTTAAGCTGATCTTTTAGATGTAGCTTTTTGTGTTTCATCTCATCAATTTCTTGAGCACGGCTGGCTGAGGTGACGGGATCTTTTTCAAAATTATCAATTTGCGTATCTAGATTATTATGCTCATCAAATAGCTTCAAAAAGTGCTTATCGCCTTCGGCTTTGAGTTTGGTCATAAGTTCACGATATTCTGATAGCATGGTATTCTCCTTTTAGATGCGTGGGCTGATTTTAGTATCAATTGCCCAATTGTAATCTTGAGATTGTATGATAGATTATATTATCAAGAATACAGCCGATTATCAAGTCATTATCAAGCCTTAAATCATCAAGGTTTGGTAACGATTAAATGGAGTAATCACAGTATTTAATATTCTTAATTTTTTGGATATGCTGCAGTAAGCTATAATAGCCAAAGTATTAAGTGAGCAATTAAGCTTGGCTTGGTAGCGTGATTTTATATTTATTTTTTATCGTATCAATCGATGTCTTTATTTTATTTTTCATCCCTTTTTCATTGATATTCTCGGGAGTATATGATGTTAGACCAAAATTTATTAGATGCCGTTAAATCCTACAGTGCCAATATGACTCGTCCAATTCAATTGGTCATTGGTGCAGGCGAGCATGAAAAGCGTGCCGAATTGATTGATTTTTTAACTAAAATTGCTGGTACAACTGATAAAATCCAATTTGACGCTCAAGTGATCGATAATCGTTTATCACCGATGAGCTTTAAAATTACCACACAAAATCGTGATACAGGTATTGTATTTAGTGGTATTCCAGGCGGTCATGAATTTACTTCATTGATTTTGGCCATCTTGCAGGCAGGTGGGCATGCATTGAAGCTGGATGAAGATATCCAGCAGCTGGTTAAGCACATTCAAGAGCCACTAAAATTTCAAACTTTTGTTTCCTTATCTTGCCATAATTGCCCTGATGTGGTTCAAGCACTCAATCAGTTTGCGATTTTAAATGACCATATTGAAAATGAGATGATTGATGGTGGTGTATTTCCAGAATTGGTTGCTGAGAAAAAAATCCAAGGCGTACCATCGGTGTTTTTAAACGGTAAACCTTTTGCTAATGGTAAGGTTGATACTGCCAAACTGATTGAAAAACTTCAAGAGCAGTATCCAAATTTATTAGCATCAGCAAATGAAGTCCAGCTTGAAACACAAGATGTTACAGTCATCGGTGGCGGTCCAGCAGGCACAGCGGCAGCAATCTATACTGCTCGTAAAGGATTGCGTGTTGCAATCGTGGCAGATCGTATCGGTGGTCAGGTTAAAGATACGCAAGATATCGAAAACTTAATTTCTATTCCTTTGACCAATGGTAATACATTGGCTGCGAATTTGGCAACACACATAAAAGAGTACAATATTACCGTCAAAGAGCATGTCAGCGTAAGCAAGCTTGAGGAGGTTGATGGCGGCTATCAGGTGACTTTAAGCACGGGTGCCAGCTGGCTTTCTCGTACTGTGATTTTGGCAACTGGTGCCAAATGGCGTAAGCTTGGTGTTAAGGGTGAGGATGAAAATATTGGTAATGGAGTCGCCTATTGCCCACACTGCGATGGCCCATTTTTTAAAGGTAAAGATGTTGCGGTGATTGGCGGTGGTAACTCAGGTGTTGAGGCGGCGTTGGATTTGGCGGGGATTGTCAATCATGTGACTGTCTTGGAGTTTGGTGACTCATTGCGCGCCGATCAAGTGTTAATTGACAAAGCTGAAGCACGAGAGAATATCACAATTATAAAATCAGCAGCAACGACCGAAATCACTACTGATGGTAGTAAAGTGAATGCGTTGATTTATCAAGATAGAGTGAGTGGCAATAGCCAAACATTGCCATTATCTGCTGTTTTTGTCCAAATTGGCTTGGTGCCAAATTCAGAGATTGCCAAAGGCTTGGTAACAATGACGCCGCAAGGTGAGATTGAAATTGACGCCAAATGTCGCACAAGTAAGGTTGGTATTTTTGCTTGTGGTGATGTGACAACAGTGCCATATAAGCAGATTAATATTGCCATGGGTGAGGGTTCTAAAGCAGGATTAGCGGCTTTTGAGTATCTGATGATGAATGGCTGATTTTATAAATATTGAATAATAAAAATGTAATCATGCACTGATATATCGTGCATGATTTTTTATCCAATCATTTTAACTCAATTGATTAATGGCAGTGGTTTTTGATATAAACTAATTTATTAAAATTGTAAATTTTATCAATCCTTAGTGAATTCGTTAATTGGTTTCAAGGTAAGTATCACGGTAAACATACGCCATATGCACCAATCAATATCGGTACTTTTGTTTTATTGATGGAAGCTGTGGCGTGAAGGCTTGGTACTTAGGTATGATAGGATTAAAAATTGAATGATTGGCTGATCAAGGCGTGTATGATACAATAAACGATTGGGGCATGCTGGCTCTGAGTAACTATAAAATCATCTAAATGGGCTTGGGAGATTATGATGAAACTAACTTGGCAAGATACTTTAGATATCGCCATCGCCTTGAGCGAAAAATATCCAAATGAAGATGTGCAATACATTCGTTTCACCGATTTACATCAATATGTGTGTGAACTTGAAGATTTTGATGATAATCCTGATGGCTCTAATGAGCGAATTTTAGAAGCCATTCAGATGGCGTGGCTAGATGAGCTATAACAATAAACCCGAGTGTTTGCTTGGGTTTTTTATTGCACTTGATGAGTTATGGCTTGGTTTAAATACCAAACGCTCTATGTATCATCACGCCAATTTTATCACCGACATGGTGGGTGCGATGACTTGTTGCCATTGAGATTTGCATGAGCAGTATTTGTTCGTCATGAGTTTGTAGGGTATATAGCCAGTAACCGCCATGAAAATCTCTATCAATCACGGTAACAGCGATGGCATTAGGGTCTTGGCTTGGCTTGACATCATGGGGACGAATCAGGGCTTTTTGACTGCCCAAAGGTAAACCAACGGCAATACGCCCAAATGAGGCATCAAAATTTGACTCTGTTACCTTTGTGGCATCAATGAGTACCCCTTCACCGATAAATCTTGCCACCGACTCATTGACAGGCTGATGATACAATGCATCTGGCGTACCCCATTGTTGCAATCTGCCATGAGTGATTAACCCAACCACATCTGCCATTGCAAAGGCTTCTGCTTGGTCGTGGGTTACCAAAATGGCAGAAACATTTTGGGAGATAAGCAGGCGACGCACTTCTTTGGAGAGGTTGGTGCGAAGCTCAACATCCAAATTTGAAAATGGTTCATCAAGCAAAATCAAACTCGGGCGTGGGGCAAGTGCACGCACCAGTGCAACCCGTTGCTGTTGTCCCCCTGACAGCTCATGTGGATAGTAATTGGCATACTCACTCATCCCAATGAGTACCAGCATTTCAGCCACACGCTCGGATTTGGCAGTTTTATCCATGGCAGAGAGTCCAAAAGCAATATTATCCGCCACGGTCAAATGTGGAAATAAAGCATAATCTTGAAATACCATGCCAATTTGTCTTTTATGGGCGGGGAGATGGATATTTTTGGCATACAGTGGCTTGTCTTGAATATAAATCTCACCACTATCTGGCGTCTCAAAACCAGCAATACACCGCAGTAGTGTCGTTTTACCACAGCCAGAGGCACCCAGCAGGCAGGCGATTTGACCTGATTTGAGATGAAGGCTGATGTCAGTTAAGATGGGTTTGTGGTCAAAACTGATACAAAGATTGTCAATACGCAACATGGTTTTCTCAGAGTGTTAAATGGATGAGTGATTATTTTTGATTCATTTTAGAAAATAAGATGACAGGAATCAATCCAGTTAAAATGATAGCAAGTGCTGGAAAAGATGCCTTGTCATACAAGCCTTCACTGGTAAAGGCAAATATCCTAACCGCCAATGTATCCCAATTAAACGGACGCATCATGAGCGTGATGGGCATCTCTTTCATGGTGTCCACAAAGACCATCAACATGCTGACGCCAAGGGCGCTTTTGATGAGTGGCAAATAGACACGATACACCGTACCAAAAGGTGTTGCTCCCAGTGAAGCCGCTGCTTCTATGTGTGTGTTACGAATGCGTTTCATGCCAGCATCCACCGATTGGACACCCAAAGCCAAAAAGCGAATCAATAAAGCGATGAGCATGGCAAAGATGGTTCCCTTAAAAATTGCATCGCTGTCTGAAAATACAGCCATATTGGTAATGAGCCAATTATCAAGCCATGCAACAGGCACAAAGACACCAACAGCCAATACCGTACCTGGGATGGCATAGCCCAGTGTGGATATTTTGGTGGCAATCAAAGCATAGCGACTTTTATCCAAGCCAGATGCGATGGCGATAAATAATGCAACCACAGCAACCGCCACAGCACTCATTAGGCTGATGCTGACAGAGTGCCAAATTTGCATCAGTAATTCACCAAGCACAATTTGTTGCCAACTTGACATCGCCCATGCGGTCAGCTGAATGATTGGAATGACAAAAGACAAACATAAAATCAGCCCACAGTACAAAGTGGCGAACCATTTTTTATGACCAGTTAAGACAATATTTCGGTGATGACTGGCGCGCCCTGTGGTCTCAAAACGGCGACGACCACGGCTTAGCTGTTCAAGCAGCAAAAAAACAAACACAAGGCCAATTAATAAACTTGCCAACTGTTTGGCGGTATCAAGCGAATAAAACCCAAACCATGCTTGATAAATTGCCGTTGTAAAAGTGTCATAGCCAAAGACGCTGACCGCACCAAAGTCTGCCAATACTTCCATCAAGGCTAATATGCTGCCGCCAGCAATCCAAGGCCTTGCCATGGGCAATGCCAGCTTCAAAAATGACTGCACGGATGACAGCCCCAATGATGCCCCCGCTTCAAGAGCTCGGTTGCCCATGCTGCCAAAGGCATTTTTGGCCAACAAATAAACATAAGGATATAAAGTTAGGCTCATGACCATCGTTAAGCCAAAGCCATTTCTAATATCTGGCAGACCATTTTCAAAGCCCCACGCTTGCCTTAAATAAGTACTAATGGTACCTGTATAGTCAAAAATACCCAACTGCACAAAAGCAAGCACATAAGCGGGCATGGCAAGTGGCAACATCATCGCCCAACCAAAAAAGCGTCTCAACGGAAAATCGGTCATGGCAGTCAGCCAAGCGGTTGTTGTGCCAAGTACTGTTACCCCAATGCCCACCCCCAGTACCAGTAATGTGGTATTTTTAAGCAGCAGTGGCAACTCATAATCCAGCAAAAACTGCCAAATTTCAGTATCAAAACTGTTAAGTGCAAAGACAATGACGGATAATGGCACCAAAACCAACAAGGCACACAGACCAAGCCACAAGCGGGGCAAAATGGAAGATGAATTCATGGGCATTTATGATAAATCAAAGGGCGGTATCATATTTTACCAAAAAATGATAGATAATGATAATTCTTCTTGTTTCTATTTAGAAAGTATTATAGTATAATAGCATAAAATTTGACAGCTTTATTAACCAAACTGTCACATTGATGCACTTTTTTCTGTATAAATCACGGTGGTTTTAAGACAGATAAGTTGCAGTTACTGTTGTTTATTGTTTCATCACATTGCTCATAGAAGGATCGATTATGAAAAAACTAGTTATGGCTGCATTGGTGATGGCAACTGCCGCACCAGCGTTTGCCAATGAAATTGTCGTATATTCAGCGCGTGCTGATGAGCTATTAAAGCCCATCGCAGAAGCCTATCAACAAAAAACTGGCACAAAAGTGACCGTTGTCAGTGATAAAGCAGGCCCTTTGATGGAAAGACTAAAAGCTGAGGGCAAAAATACCCAAGCCGATGTGCTTATCACGGTTGATGGCGGTAATCTTTGGCAGGCAACACAAGCTGGTGTCTTACGCCCCATTAACTCTTCTGTATTAAAAAGCAACATTCCATCGCATTTGCGTGACCCAAAAAACCATTGGTTTGGATTATCAGTACGGGCTCGTACCATTTTTTATAACCCAAATAAGGTCAATCCAAGCGAACTTTCAACTTATGCCGATTTGGCAGACCCAAAATGGAAAGGCAGATTATGCTTGCGTACCTCTAATAATGTGTACAACCAGTCTTTGGTGGCAACGATGATTGCAAACCATGGACAAGCCGCCACCGACAGAGTGGTCAAAGGCTGGGTAGCAAATTTGGCAGCCGCACCATTTGCAAATGACACAGCACTGTTAGAAGCCATTGATGCAGGTCGCTGTGATGTGGGTATTGCCAATACTTATTATTATGGACGCTTGCTAAATTCTAAGCCTCAGGTTGCTAATAATGTTAAAGTATTTTTTGCCAACCAAGCAGGTAAAGGCACGCATGTCAATGTTTCAGGTGCAGGCGTGGTAAAACATTCAGACAACCCTGCCGAAGCCCAAAAATTTATCGAATGGCTATCTAGCAATGAAGCACAGCGTTTGTATGCTGACCGTAATTTTGAATATCCAGCCAATATACAGGTAACGCCAACGCCTGCTGTAGCTCGCTGGGGCAGATTTAAACAAGATTTCATCAATGTATCGGTAGCGGGTCAAAACCAACAAAAAGCCATCATGACAATGAAACGGGCAGGTTATAAATAATTAGATTAAATGAATAATTCTGCCAACATCTAAACATCAAAAAGCACTTTGGTCAAATCAAAGTGCTTTTTATTGAGCATCACTATTATTAAGATTATTCAATTAATCTTATCAAAATTTCTTCATAAATTTGAGTTAATTGTTCTAAGTCTTCAATATCAACAGATTCATCCACTTGGTGAATGGTGGTATTTAATACGCCCAATTCAACCACTTGTGCGTTCATTATGGGTGCAATAAATCGCCCATCTGAAGTGCCGCCTGAGGTTGATAGTTGGGCATTGGTGCCAGTGACTGTTTTGATGGCATCGATGCACGCTGAAACAAATTCTCCTTTTTCGGTCAAAAAAGGCACACCTGAAAGCGTCCACTCAATTTGATAGGTTGCATCGGTATGTCTAAAATGCTTATCAAAAATGGCGTGCGTTTTTGCCATCAAGTTTTCAGCAGTATTTTCCGTACAATAACGAAAATTAAACAAAATCTCACAAGTGCCACCAATAACATTGGTCGCACCCGTACCAGAGCGGATATTAGAAATCTGCAAGGAGGTTTTGGGGAAATATTCATTACCATCATCCCAATGCGTCTTGATGAGCTCATCAAGTGCAGGACAGGCTGCATGAATGGGATTGATTGCCAAATGGGGGTAGGCGATATGTCCTTGCCTGCCTGTGACAGTCAGTTTGGCATTTAAAGAGCCACGCCGACCATTTTTGATGACATCGCCCAACGACTGCGTACTTGATGGCTCACCGACCAAGCAAAAGTCTATCTTTTGTCCGCGCTCTTTTAAGGTTTGGGCGACTTTGATTGTACCATTAATGGCAGGACCTTCCTCATCAGCCGTGATAAGCATGGCGATACTACCAGTATGATTAGGATGGTTTTTTATAAAATTTTCAGCAGCAATCACAAAACTTGCAATCCCTGTTTTCATATCTGATGCACCTCGCCCATATAATTTGCCTTCATGGACGGTGGCAGAAAATGGTGGAAATTTCCAAGCTGATTCATCACCTATTGGTACCACATCGGTATGACCTGCAAAACACAAGACTGGTGCGTTTAGATCTCTTCCTTTTTTAATTGCCCATAAGTTTTTGATTTCGGCATGATCTCCAGAGTCATTTGGATCACCAAAATACATAAACTCACAGTCAAAACCCATCTTGGATAAATGCTTGGCGATGATATTTTGGCAATTTTTATCATCAGGGGTGACAGATGCCTGCTGGATAAGTTCAATGGATAGGGCAAGTTCTGGAGAGTTAGTCATAGCATTTCCTAAATGGTGATTTCTTCAGTTGGATTGTGTGCAGGTTGTTGATTGGCAACAAATACAGTCGACCTAGATCGATGATGTGATTATGGTCATGAAGTTTGTCAAGCCAGTGCATGGGTATGTTATCAATGCCATGATAAGCACCAGCGATTTTCCTGCAGATGGCGGTGATGGTATCTGTATCATCACGCTGCATCCAAGTGGCGATCGAAAAGCAGGCACAATGAGTGCTTTCACTTGATACAACAGATTGCTGTCAAAAATAACAGATTAATTTAATTTAGGCAATAGGGCGATAGGTGGGATAAAGGTCATGGAATTGACTTGTATTTATTAAAAAACGCTTTGCCCAATAACCATAAGTATCTATCCAAATCCTTTAGGGTACAATTTATCTTATAATAATGTTGAAATTCTATCAGTGTTCGCTTAAATTGACAGTAATCTTTTAAATCTTCATTTTTAAAAGAGTAAAATTTGTCTTTGTGGCGAAAGTGTCTTAGTACTTTATCTACATATGCATCGTAAATGGGGTGATTCATAGCATCATGATGGCTATAATATTTTGTGGCAAATGAATAAAAGTTTTTATTTTTACCATTAATGGTAACATTTTTTATGTCCATAACTAAATCTGCATCACCTTCTTTTAAGTACTTATCAATATCTAATGACTGAATTTTTTTTTGCAACTGGATAAATAGTAAAAATATTTGTGCTATAAAAATCATTAAGTACTGAAGATTTGATCAAGATTTCTGATATGTCGTTATTTAATGGCAACAACTCATGGAATAATTTATTTAGGGATTGTTCTTGCATGCGGTAATTTTCAAGTTTTTTATCATTTTTCCATTTTTTGCAGTAATGATTAAGTTGTTGTTGACACGGTGTCGGAATGGTGACTTTTTCCATGAAAAATCCAATAATTAAATATAAGATTGTATGATTTGATTGAAAAGTTTGGTTTTAAAGATGGCTATCCCGTCTCATCCATGTGGCAATCGAAAAGCGGTAGCGATGAGTGATATTGACTTGATGTTTAAGATTGCTGTCAAAGATTACCAAGCGGTTGGCTTTGGGCTGTAGTGTTTGTTGTTTACCCGTCTTGTCAATAACCAAAATCTCTCCGCCATCAGTTGTTTGCCAATCATCGTTCAGATAAAATACGGCAGAAATAACACGATCATCACGACCTTTGGGATTATCGACATGCCACTGATAGCCAAATCCGACAGGGTAGCATGCATAATGTGCTTCGCTACGGCGAATCCCTGCATACAAAGTTTGATTAAAATATTTAGCCAGTAACATGATGCTGCGTAAATAGTCCATACCAATGGGGCAGTCTTCATCAATCCAGCGAATACGATCACCACGAATACTTTGCTGTCTCTCACCGTGGGCTAGCGTTGCTACTTTATAGTCAATAAAACCACTTTCTTTTTGAAGTGATAAAACATCTTGTTGGTCAAATACCTCATCTAATACCAAAATACCCGTTTGCAAAAAAGTCTCCAACCGATTATCGATTAACCTTGACCAATCAACACAAAACCCTTTTTTGGGCATATTCAAAGTATTCACCATCATCACCTTTGTTATAACTTTATTAAAATTAAACGCTGCTATATACTCAGATTTACTTATCAAGCCTTTATAAATAGGCATAGCGAAATATAGCTATTTATGATACCATAAATAATTAACCATCTAATAATTTTCACTTATGAACTACAAACATGCCTATCATGCAGGTAACTTTGCTGATGTTGTCAAGCACATTTTATTGTTACAATTATTAAGCCAATTTAGTGCTAAAGCCAAGCCATTTTATGTGCTTGATGCCTATGGCGGTCGTGGCTTGTATTCATTGGCAAGCAGCGAAACCCAAAAAACCCAAGAAGCACAGCGAGGTGTTGTTGTGCTTGAGCAAGCCGTTAAGGCAGGCTTGGACGGACTGCCAAACGCTGTCAGCCGATATTTATCAGACTTAGCGTTTGCCCGCCAAAAATACGACCAATATGTCTATCCTGGTTCACCCTGGTGGATTGCCCATCATGGCGAATATCACTCTACAAATGCACCACTACGAGCAGAGGCATTTGAAACGGTGGCAGATGAGTATGATGCACTCAATTATCAGCTTTATCAGTTGCCAATCGGCATTCATCATCGAGATGCCTTTGAGGGCGTGCGTGCTGTTATACCACCCAAAGAAAAGCGTGGCATCATTTTATTAGATCCGCCATTTGAACAAGAACATAAAGACTTTAGCCGCTTGGTAGATTTATTGGTTAGCAGCCATAAAAAGTTTGCGACAGGGACTTTTGTTTTGTGGTATCCCATTAAAAATATTGAGGCAGTTGAATTATTTTATAAAAAAATGAAACGCACTGGTATCAAAAAACAACTGGTCTGCGAGTTAAATTTATATCCTAATGATGTCGCTGTTGGGCTAAATGGAACGGGTCTATTGGTCATCAATCCACCGTGGCAATTTGCCGATAATGCCCAAGAAGTCATTGAGTTTTTGGCACCCATTTTAAAGCCCAAAGATGCACCCCAAATGACTCTTGGTGAGATGGCAGTGGTTAAGTGGTTGGTTGCAGAATAATTTATCACAAAGTCAAGTTAAGATAGCTTTGGATGTCTAATAAATAAAAAAGGGCAATTATGTCAGAAATTCAAAAGCCTGAAACGCATACTGCATCAAACGAGCATGAGCATGATGGCATCACCTTTGAGGTGATTGAGCCTGAGCATTCAGGTGATAAACGCATTATGACTTCAGGAGTCTATTTGATTCCAAATTTAATTACCACTTTATCACTATTTTCAGGATTTTATTCCATTATTTTAAGCACCAGTGCAGATTATCAGCGTGCAGGGCTTGCAATTTTTGTTTCTGCTTTCTTGGACGGCATGGACGGTCGAGCAGCGCGTATGTTTAATGCCCAAAGCCCCTTTGGCGAACAATACGACTCATTGGCAGATTGCATTGCATTTGGTTTAGCACCAGCAATTTTAATCTACAGTTTTGCTTTGGCACCATTGGGTCGATTTGGCATGGCGTGTGCATTTGTTTATGCAGCTTGTGCAGCATTTCGTTTAGCAAGATTTAATGTCCAAATCGATGTTGTGGATAAAAAATATTTTATTGGACTGGCAAGCCCATTGGCAGCTTTATTAATTGCGTGTTCTGTCTTAGTTGCAGCTAAATATGCCAGTCTTATGACGGCAATACCCACCGCATTAACTTGGTTTTTTGCTCTTTGGACAATTGTCTGTGGGATTTTGATGGTCAGCAATATAAAGTATTATTCTTTTAAAGAATTTGATAAACAAAAAGTTCCATTTATTGTGCTGTTATTGGCTGTTTTGGTATTTGGTGTTGTGTTGTATGATATTCCAGTTGGCTTATTGGCGATAGGGATTGCTTATGTATTATCAGGTTTTGTGACCACATTAAATAAAAAATTTTAACAATACAAAAAAATTTTCAGAATTTTTAAAAAAGTGCTTGACGCCAATAAAATTTAGCGTATAATAGCTGTTGTTGATTGCAACGATGGTTTTTAATTAATCAAATTATCATGCAAAACAAACAAAAAAACCGC
>NZ_LWAH01000016.1:451447-454583 GCF_001632285.1 Moraxella catarrhalis | reverse complement strand
GGTACCTGGGTGATATATAGACCTGCTGGCAAAGCAGGCAAAGACACTTTACCAACTACGGCAACGGTAGAAGTGAACTCGAAAAATATCAAGGGTGCAAACAAGAATGCACAACTAAAACTTAAATTCCCCAAGGAATAATTTATGAAAATGAGCATTGAAAATGCAAAGCGATTACAATGGTTTTTAAATGTATTGACTAGTAATGCGATGGAAGTAGTCTATTTAGGTGGTGGATATCATCCAAATTCTTGGCAGTTTGCAGTAGAGGCTGCTTATCGTCTTAAATACTGTAATTTGATTGATTTTGGTTTGGATGTTTTAACCAAATATGAAAAACTATCTAATAACACCTTTGATGGTTTAGATGATTTTTGCTATCACTTGTCTGTTACTGACCCAAACGATTGGTATCAAACTGCA
The DNA here is from genome assembly GCF_001632285.1 of Moraxella catarrhalis. Classification (GTDB taxonomy): domain Bacteria; phylum Pseudomonadota; class Gammaproteobacteria; order Pseudomonadales; family Moraxellaceae; genus Moraxella; species Moraxella catarrhalis. The sequence goes on along the minus strand of NZ_LWAH01000016.1, from coordinate 454,160 downwards.
TGGATGAAGACAAAAACGTATCTAACCTCTCAAGGTCGCTCGCTGATTGAGTATTATTTTAAGGATTTTGATACCGAGGAAATCAATGTTTCATTTATTGAGCGTTTGGAGCATATTTTTGCAGAATATCAAGTGCCTTGGGATGAGGAAAATCCGAGGTTTCCGGTTGATGTATCAAAACTTCAGCAATCCAGCAAAAAGAACACATCAGCAATGAGTATTTACAGTGCAAGGTCAATACAATGGTTTTTATTGGTATTAACTAGCGATAGTATGGGAACAGTCTATTTAACTAGTGGATATCATCCAAATGCTTGGCAATTTGCAGTAGAGGCTGCTTATCGTCTTAAATACTGTAATTTGATTGATTTTAGTTTTGATGTTTTAACCAAGGATGAATCACTGCCTGATAACACCTTTGATGGTTTAGATGATTTTTGCTACCACTTGTCTGTTACTGACCCAGACGATTGGAGTTATGCTGTATGGATAGATGCACAAATGCACTTAACCCCTAAAGGTCGCTCGCTGATTGAGTATTATTTTAAGGATTTTGATACCGAGGAAATCAATGTTTCATTTATTGAGCGTTTGGAGCATATTTTTGCAGAATATCAAGTGCCTTGGGATGAGGAAAATCCAAGGTTTCCGGTTGATGTATCAAAACTTCAGCAATCCAGCAAAAAGAACACATCATCAGCCGACCAAGACTGATTGTGGGTATCGCCATTTTTTTATGGCTAGATTAAACGAATGTGGAACCTAATATTTTCATATAAACTATTGAATCTGCTGGGTATCGCAAGCAAAGTTCAACAACCTCCCACAAACTTGCCGCAGGTTTAACAGGCTGTCTATCTGCCAAAGCAGCAGGAAATCGTTGTGAAGCAGGCAGCATCGGTGCAGTAGTCGGTGAGATGTGGGGTGATTATCAAGTAGATGACTCAAACACCCTAGCCCAAGCACAAAAAGACAAACTCATCAATCAAGCCAAACTGATTGCAGGCATCACCGCTGCCTTTGCTGGTGAAGATGTCAATGTGGCTGCTGGTGTGGCAGCGGAGGCGGTGGAGAATAATGCTGTTGAAACTGTATGGGATATTGCAAATATTGGGGTGGGAGCAGCTTCATTTGGATATAATATTTCAGAAGGAAATTATGGCTCTGCAACAATTGATGGTGTGGGGTTAATATATGATGGTATTGCTACAGCATTACCTTTTCTGCCTGCTGGTGCATCTGCAGTTATTAAAGTAGAAAGAGCGACAGAGACAACAAAAAACGTTATTAAAGCAGAAAACTTTTTTGATGGAGCTAAATACACACAGAAAGTAAAAATACAAGCTTCTTCAGGTGATTATCACTCATTTCCACAATCAGTGGATGGGTTTGCTAAACACGGAACTGTGTCAAAAATCACTGGAAAAGATGGGGTTGTAAGAGACAAATTAGAAATACCTGGAAGCTATAGAGGCAAAAAAGGTATTTTTGAATATAGCAGAGAGCCAAATGGTAATATAAACCATAGATTGTTTGTTCCAAACGAAAATTGAGGGTAGCTGTAAAGTGAATAAGAAAATATTAGATTTTTACATAAAAGTTGGTAGCAACTTAGAAAGTAAAGGTATAAATGAATTCGTAATGCCGCTAGAGTTAATTCAAGATTTTTTTGTTTTGTGTAATGATGAAAAAATTTTAATATTAGGCGGTGATATATACGAGAAACTTCAAGATGGTCAATTTGTCGCCACTTATGATAATTGGTACTATGAGGGTTATAATTTTTCAGAAAGTATTGAAATGGCAAATATATATTTAAACAAATTAAATGAAGAGAATTTGTATGTATCTTTTATTTTGAACAACTAATTGTTTATTTTGCCGTTAAAATCAGGAGCAACCAGTGAAGCGATCGTCCTGCCTTATCTGGTTTCTTATTTAATACCAAAGATCCAGAAAATCTCACCCAAGACCAAAAAGAAACCATTGCTAATATCATTAACATTGCCACAGTAGCCACAACTTACACAGCAACTGATGGCAATGTAGCCGATGCGGTGAACGGGAGCGAGACTGGCAAGGGAGGCGGTGGAGAATAATAATGATGCCACTAAATCAGGCAAATTGCTCAAAAAGGTCTCAGATGAGACTTGTGAGATAATAAGAGATAGTATTTCTGCTGGACTAATCATATCAATTAAAAGAGTGCAACATTAATAACTCAAACTCCTTAGAATGCAAAAAGTAAACAATTATAAGGTTTTTTAACTAAATGGCGATTTTTAATTATATATTGAGTTTTTATTTTAAGGTTGTTTTTTTAATATCCATATCAATATTTTTGGCATACTTATTTCTAGCAAAAGAAACAGCTTATTATTACTGTGATGAAATTTGCATAACAATAATACAACACCATCAAGGTAGGGATACTTTTTTTAGAGTTTATGATGGAATTGTGTTAAGCAGATATTCATATTTATTTTTGGTATTGTTAAAAAACAATACCCAAGTTAAAATAGCTCAATACTTTACCATAGCACAAAGAAACTTGTGAACGAAACATTTAATAATTGCCCAAAATGTCATTTGTAAAAGCAGGCTTGGGCAATGGCAAACAACGATACAAATGCAAAGGTTACCATCACTATTTTTCTGTGAAGCAACGAAGCAACCAAAAAAGTAATGGCATTAAAAAACAAGCCATTGATAC
>NZ_LWAH01000016.1:0-451324 GCF_001632285.1 Moraxella catarrhalis | reverse complement strand
TAATTTAACAATGCCTAATAATTATTATAAATAAATATACCCTATAAATAATATACCCAATCTGATATGACTGAATATGCCAACGACATAGCCAAAGCAGTCAACTAACTGGGCTGACCATCCCATCAGAGCAATCATCGTGGACATGGTCAGCGGTGGTTGATTAAGCCTGTAGTTTTTGGATTAACCGCTTGGCAGTATCTTCAGATGAAGCAGGGTTTTGACCCGTGATTAACAGGCCATCTTCTCCCACATACGATTGCCAATCAGCAACTTTTTCATATTTGCCCCCATTTTCTTTTAGCACATCTTCTAACAAGAACGGAACGACATCTAACAGACCGACGGCTTGTTCTTCAGAATTGCTAAAGCCAGTCACTTTTTTATCTTTAACAAAATATTCGCCATCAATTTTCAAATTTTTGAGTGCGGCGGGTGCATGACAAACAAAAGCCACTGGCTTATCGGTCTTCACAAAATCTTGAATCAATGAGATGGATTGCTCATCAACTGCCAAATCCCACATTGGACCATGACCGCCTGGATAGAATACTGCGTCATAATCGGCAGCCTTAATATCAGCCAGTTTATGAGTGGTTGCCAACTGTTCTTTGGCGGCGGCATCTTGCTTAAATCGTTCAGTAAATTCGGTCTGAGCGTCTGGCTCATCACTTTTTGGGTCAAGCGGTGGTTGACCGCCAGCAGGGGACGCTAAGGTAATATCAGCACCAGCATCTTTAAACGCATAATATGGTGAAGCAAATTCCTCTAACCAAAAACCCGTTTTTTTACCAGTGTCTCCAAGATTTTCGTGTGAGGTTAATACCATTAAAATTTTCATCATTTACCCTTATTATCTATAAGATGTTGTCTATATGATTTATTGCAAATTGTGTGATGATTTGTGTTGTTTTAGGTTGTTAATTTTAATTACAGTAAACCTCCTTTTTACCTATTGACATTGATATTTTTATATAAATTTATTAATATATTATTATAAATAAAATTTAATAAATTAGTCATTCCGTGGTATCGGGTAAGAGCATCTCACCCATAAAATTATGATTATCATACCCCTTTACGAGGCAAGCGTCTAGTATCTTTACATAATTACTAACGACGGTTAGCATTTAAGATGGGCGGTCTAAATTAAAGATAATCATTGGTCGCAAATATCAAGATTTTATCCGATAACTGTGATCAATGGCAGGCATGTTAGTCGCTTATCGGCACTCACCTTGATAATCCGTTACCCACTTTTACAATATTTATAACGCTGAACATTGTAATATGTGTCTTGGTCGTATAAAATGACAGATTAATTATTTATACTCACTTAAATAAATTTATAAAAAAATCGAAGGATATGGCGTGATGATCATTCAAGAGATGCTGCAGCTGCTGACCACTCGCTCTGAGTTTTTCATGCGACTGTTTGTTGAGCATTTGATGATTTGCGGTATTGCGGCAAGCTGTGCGATCGTGATTGGTGTTGGGCTTGGTGTGCTAATCACCGAACATCAGAAGTTTGCACCGTTTGTCATTCAAGCAAGTAATATCATTTATACCATCCCAAGCATTTCTTTATTTGGCTTATTGATTTTGGTGAGTGGTATTGGTAATGCCTCAGCAATCATTGCACTGGTAATTTATGCACTGTTACCGATGATTAATGGCACACGCACAGGGTTTTTGCAGATTGATACGGGATTGATAGAAGCTGCCGAGTCCTTTGGCATGACACGCTGGCAGATTTTACGCCGCATTAAGCTGCCTTTGGCATTACCGATTATTTTATCAGCCATTCGTACGATGCTGGTGATGACCATTGCACTGGCGGGGGTTGCATCTTTTATTGGTGCAGGTGGGCTTGGTGTGGCGGTATATCGTGGTATCACCACCAATAGCACCGCCATGACCGCAGTCGGTAGTATTTTGATCATGCTTATTGCGTTTTTGGCTGACTTTGTTCTGGCGTATTTTGAAAAATCAATCAAATGGAGAAAATCTCATGCTTAAAAAATCTGTTCTGCTACTTATGAGCGTTCTATTGGTCGCCTGCCAAAGTCAAGATGATAAAATTCGCATTGCCACCAAGCCCATGACCGAACAATTCATCATCGCTGAAATGCTTGCCATACTCATCGAGCAAGAAACTGGCACAACCGTTGAAATTACTAAAGGTATCGGTGGGGGTACAGCAAATATCCATCCTGCCATGCTTAAAGGTGAGTTTGATTTGTATCCAGAATACACAGGTACGGCATGGCTGTATGTCCTAAAAAATGAGCCAATCTTCGATCAAGCCGTGCTTTTAGAAAATCTTAAAAAAAGCTATCAAGATCAATATAACTTTCGCTGGGTGGGTATGTATGGCTTTGATAATACCTTCGGCTTGGCGGTGCGTTCTGACTATGCCGATGCCAATCAAATTGCCACTTTTAGTCAGCTTGCACCCGTTAGCCCAAATCTTACTTTTGGTGCTGAGTATGATTTTTTTGAGCGTGATGATGGCTACCAAGCGTTAAGCGATACTTACGGTTATCATTTTAAGAATACCAAAGATTTAGATATCGGTCTAAAATACCAAGCACTTAATAACAGTCAAATTGATGTCGTCAGTATCTCAACCACCGATGGCGCTCTCGCCAACCCAAATCTGAAAGTGCTGACAGATGATAAGGCATTTTATACCCATTATCATGCAGGCACGGTCGTCAGACAAGAAGCACTACAAAAGTACCCAAAACTTGAGTCTGCACTCATGAAAATGGACGGGCTAATTTCAGAACAGGAGATGGCACAATTAAATGACTTGGTAGAAAATCAAGGTCACAATGAAAGAAAAGTGGCACAAGATTTTTTGCGTAAAAAATCCTTGTTGGCATCTTAAGCCATTTAAACAGTGATGGTTTGATATGTCATAATCTGATGAATGACCATCGCCTATTGGCTGGCGGGTTATTTTAAATTGTGTTTAAAAAATTATGTTAATCACTCAGTTGTGTTAATTGATGGCATGTATCATATTTGATTGAGATGTATATCAAATCATCAGCAGTTTTTGGTCAACAAAAGAAAAATAGGGCAGATGAGCCAAATATGGTGAATGGATAAACAACAAACAAATAAAGTCTGTTTTTGTTTTTACATTGTTTTGAAATACCTAGTGCTTGGGTTGTTTTGTGATGATCATCATCAGATGACCAGATTACATGCTACCAAACCCCATACGATTTTCGATGGCTTGGGCAAGTTTGACGAGTGCATCGCCAATTTGTACTTTTTTGTCATCATATTCACTATTAGATAGTGATACTGCGATGCCAAGCTTAACTTTATCTGGACTTTGAATGTAGGTACCAATACAGGTCATACCAAGTCGCAATTGCCCATCATCAAGCGATAGTCGTGTCTGCTTGATGTAAAGAAATTCATCTTTTAGCTGATTAAAATCAGTCACCCCACGCTCGGTCAATGGTAATGATTGGTACTTTGTGCAGTACGCCTTTTGCACTCAGTGCTTGTAGAATATTATAAGTTGTTGAGCGAGCCAGCTTAAGCTCTTTGGTGATGGTGGCAGCAGAGACAGGAGAAGCACTTTGGGTGATTTTGTATTCCAAAATATTTAGTGCTATATTGTATAATATCAAGAACTTATGTTCAATATATAGAATATAAATTTTAATATATCATATACAATTTTTTTAATAATTTTAAGTCATTTTTATCAGTAAAAAGGATACGCTATGAACCAACCTACAAATCAATCTACGACCCAACCCTCATCGATTCCGCTTAACTGCCCCAATCTGCTAAAGCAAGCCTGTTTGATTGATGGAGAGTGGGTTGGTGCTGATTCTGGTGAGGCCATCGCAGTTACCAATCCATTCACAGGCGATGTGCTTGGTACGATACCCAGCTTATCAAAACAAACCGTTCTAAACGCCGTTGAGTGTGCTGATGCTGCCCAAGAAAGCTGGGCAAATACCACCGCCAGTGAGCGTGCCAAACTTTTGCATGCTTGGGCGGATCTGATCGATACACACAAGGAAGATTTGGCACTGATCATGACCTATGAGCAAGGCAAGCCCATCACAGAATCACAAGGTGAGATTGATTATGCCAATAGCTTCATACGCTGGTTTGCAGATGAAGGCAAACGCATCTATGGCGATGTTATTCCAAGTACCAATCAGTCGCTACGCTATGTGGTACTCAAGCAGCCAGTCGGTGTGTGTGCTGCGATTACGCCTTGGAATTTCCCTTCGGCAATGATTGCTCGTAAAGCTGCACCTGCGTTAGCGGCTGGCTGTACCATGATCATCAAGCCAGCCACCGAGACGCCATTTTCGGCATTGGCACTGGGATATTTGGCAAAACAAGCAGGCATTCCTAAAGGTGTGTTACAAATTGTTACTGGTAAATCCTCTGTGGTCGGCGAGGTACTGACCAAAGATCCACGCATTCATAAGCTGTCATTCACAGGTTCTACCGAAGTGGGGCGAGTACTGATGGAGCAATGTGCAAGCACCATCAAAAAGCTGTCTATGGAGCTTGGCGGTAATGCACCTTTTATCGTCTTTGATGATGCCGATCTTGAAAAGGCGGCAGAAGGACTGATTGCTTCAAAATATCGAAACGCTGGGCAAACTTGTGTGTGTGCCAACCGTATCTATGTCCAAAGTTCAATTAAAGATGAGTTTTTAGCGAAATTTAAACAAAAAGTAGAAGTACTGAAAGTTGGCAATGGTGCTGATGAAGCAACCGATATCGGACCGCTTATCAATCAACAAGCACTCAAAAAAGTGCAGGCACTTTTGGATGATGCACTAAACAAAGGGGCAACGCTAATCACAGGTGGCGTGCCACATGACGCAAGTCAACTGTCATTTACCCCAACTGTCATCAGTGATATCACCGACGAGATGGATCTTGCCCATGAAGAGATATTTGGTCCGATTGCTCCGATCATGACTTTTGAAGATGAAAACGAGGTGATCCATCATGCCAATGATACCATTTATGGCTTGGCGGCGTATTTTTATACCCAAAACCATGCTCGTGCTTGGCGTGTTTCAGAGGCACTAGAGTATGGTATGGTTGGTCAAAATACAGGGCTTTTATCAACTGAAGTTGCACCATTTGGTGGTGTTAAGCAATCAGGTTTTGGGCGAGAGGGTTCAAAATACGGTATTGAAGAGTATATTACCACCAAATATTGGTGTATGGATATCAGCAAATAAACCTTAATCATAAAAAAGCAGTACAAAAGGTACTGCTTTTTTATGAGCTTTTGATGACTGATGATGGTTTTATTTGGCGAATAAAAATAACAATCGCCAAGCAAATTTAACTTGGCGATCGGTTGGATAAGATGGGTGATGTTAGCCAATCATACCAAAAAATTGTAATAAGAATAATACGGTAAAGCCTGTCAAAAATACAATGCCTGCCAGTGCATACCATTTCATGATGGTGCTTAGATGACCCTCTTTTTTGACCAAAGCGTAGTTTAAATAAGCAAAAATCGGTGCAGTCACAAATGCTGAGATCATCGCAAATTTGAGCAGTGCCGCCATTTGACCTAGAAAAAATGCGATTAAACCGTAGCCTGCCACAATCGTAAATACAGTCCACATAACAACATATTTTTCGGTTGCTTTTGTGCTGTTGGTCAAAATTAAGGATAGGCTTTCTGAATTGGTACGACCATAGCCATCAGCACAGGTGATGACTGTACCATACATGCACAAAAAAGCAATCGTGGCGACCAGCATTTTTGCCCAGTTGCCGATGGTTTCGGTATACATATTAATCAGCTGTGGCACATAAGCACCGCCTTGCATGGCGATTTCGGTGCCTGTGCCATATTGTACAAATACGCCAAGTGCCAAGAAAAATATTGCCAAAACCGCTGAAGTAAAATAACCAACATTAAAATCAACAAAACCTTGAAAGCGATTGGTGTAATCGGTACGAATTTTCTTAGCGGTCCACACTGAGGTCACGGCAGAAAATTCAAGTGGTGCTGGCATCCAGCCCATAAGTGCAACAATAAATCCAAGTGCTGCCAAATTCCAAGGTGAGGCAGGAATAAAGTCGGCTGATATGGCAGAGGGCTTACCTGCAGCGATAAATACAGCTGCAACCGTCGCTACTGTCAGCAGGGCGATAATCCACTTGGTTAAACCATCTAAAAGCCGATAATGACCTGCCACCAATAAAATGCCTGAGCTTACCATTACGATGCGTGAAAGCTCTAGAGTGCTGAGTTCCCAAGGCAAAATTTGCCCCAAAATGACCGCACATAGTAGTGCCACCGCACCTGTGCTAATAATACCTGAAATGATGCATAAGACAAAAAATGCCCAAAGATAGATACGGGAAATTTTAGCATAACCTGCCACTAAGCTGTTGCCTGTTGAGTAGGCATATTCTGTTCCAAAGCGATAAAAAGGGTATTTAAAAAAATTGGCAAGGATAATCATAATTGCCAATTGCCAGCCATACAGAGCACCAGCTTGTGTTGAGGCGACCAAATGTGAGCCGCCGATGGCAGCAGAAGCCATTAAAATACCAGGTCCAAATGAACGCCAAGTTAATTTCTGGCTTTGGTTTAAGGTGATATCGGTCATAATTCATACTCAAAAAAAATTTCAAACATCGCAGTGGCTGTATTTTATGAAGCCCTACCATATTGTATCAGTACTGTAAAGATTGCTTGATAAAAGATGATAATTTGTGACAGATTAGCATAATAAAGTATGATGAAACAACCAAATTTAAGGAATAAGCTTTATAACCATTCAACGATACTGATAAAACGGTGCAAAAACCCAAAAAGTATGGCAAAATAACTGATTTAACAAACAGTTAGTTGATTTAAATTTATGAAAGAATCCTTACGCCACCGTCTAGATCAAATGGTTGATCGTTTTGAAGAGGTTACCGCACTTTTGTCAGATCCTGATACCATCAGTGATAACAAAAAATTTCGTGAGTTATCCATGGAGCATAGCGACCTGTCTGAGATTACCACTACTTGGCAGGACTTTGTGCAAGCGGAAGCAGACTTACAAACTGCCAATGAGCTTTTGAGCGATCCTGAGATGAAAGAAATGGCACTTGATGAAATTGAGGTGGCGCGTGCAAACATTGAGACGCTCGAGGAGAGGCTTAATGTGATGATGCTGCCTAAAGATCCTAATGATAAAGCGACGGCATTTTTGGAGATTCGTGCAGGCACGGGCGGTGATGAAGCGGCAATTTTTTCGGGTGATTTGTTTCGTATGTATCAAAAATATACACAATCCCAAGGTTGGCAAGTAGAGGTATTGTCTGCCAATGAAGGAGAGCATGGCGGCTATAAAGAAATCATCGCGCGTGTATCTGGTATCGGTGTTTATGGCAGATTGAAATTTGAAAGTGGTGCTCATCGTGTCCAGCGAGTTCCAGCCACCGAATCTCAAGGGCGTGTACATACCTCAGCGTGTACAGTTGCGGTGATGCCAGAGGTTGAGATTGATGATACGGTTGAGATTAACCCAAGTGATTTGCGGATTGATACCTATCGCTCAAGTGGTGCAGGGGGGCAGCATGTCAATACAACTGACTCAGCAGTCCGCATCACACATATCCCAACAGGGGTGGTGGCTGAATGCCAACAAGAACGCTCTCAGCATGCCAATAAAGAAAAAGCGATGAAAATGCTGGTAGCTCGCATTCAACAAGCCAAAGTTCAAGCCCAAATTGATGCAACAAGCGATATGCGACGCAATTTGGTCGGTTCAGGCGATCGTTCAGAGAGAATTCGTACTTATAATTTCCCCCAAGGACGCATGACAGATCACCGCATTAACCTAACTTTATATAAGCTTGATGCCATCATGGAAGGGGATTTGACTGAGCTTTTAGACAGCTTATTGCGTGAACATCATGCTGATTTGATGGCAAGTGTGGGAGCAGAGTAATTTTAGGGTAATTATTTTATGTCAATTACCCTAGGATTACCCTAAATGGTACTTAAAAATATCCCTAAGATTAGTCAGGTGGGTTGTAGGTATCGTATCCAAACCATGATACATGGTAAAAGATACTCAGCAACGAAATCATCAGAACAAGAATGTATAGACTGGTTTAATACACTGTGCCAAGAACTGCTTTATTTTAATGAACAAAGTAACCTGAGTTTATTAGAAGTGATTGATATATACAGAAATAAAGTACTAAGCTTGCGTAAAAACGGTAAAAGAGCTGAGAGTATTATTAATATTATGGTGAAACAGCACCCTGATTTGGTTACAACTGCAATTACACAAATTACCCCCAAACAATTATCTGCATACAGGGACAGACGCTTATTACAGGTATCTCAAGGTTCTGTATTACTTGAATTATCTTTTTTAAATTGTGTATTTAATTATGCAATTAATGAGTTATATATTTTTGAAACCAATCCAATGAATAAAGTCAAACGACCCAGTAAACCAGCTTCTAGGGATAGAAGAATTACCCTTGAAGAAGAAGCCAAAATACTACAATGGACAGGTTATACTTTAGGAGATGTTCCTGATACTTGTAGAAAACAAGTGGGTTGGTGTTTCTTATTTGCCCTGCAAACAGCCATGCGTAGGGGAGAGATATTAGCACTTACTAAAGACCATATCCATGAAAACTATGTGCATATCAGTCATAGTAAAAATGGTATGGCTAGGAATGTGATCTTAAATACAACAGCAAGACAGATGCTAAAACAAGTTACCCCATTAACAGACAGGTTATTTTGTATTCGCTTAGATAATTTTAATTTGATATGGAGAAGAATGCGACAGCAATTATGGATTAAAGATTTACATTTTCATGATACAAGACATGAAGCCATATCAAGGATGGTTAGGGATTTAAATATCCCTGTAGAAAAGCTGGCTAAAATTACAGGACATAAGGATATTAAAACCTTAGTAAATGTTTACTATAACCCTACTGTTGATGAATTAGCCAGTTACTTTAATTAAAAGTTACCCCCTTATTAGGGGGTAACTTATTATAGCTGTACATCATTAAAATCTAAATCACTCAAATCAGAATCAATCTGACCTACAACATAAGATGTAATCTCTGTTTCTTGTGGGGCTACTTGGACATTATCAGAAGATAACCAATTATTAATCCAAGGGATTGGGTTTTTGGTATTAAAAACAGGCTCTAAGCCGATGGCACTCATACGAATATCGGTAATATACTGAAGATATTGAGTCAATATCTCTTTATTTAAACCAATCATAGAGCCGTCTTTAAATAAATAGTCAATCCAAGCTCGCTCTTGTTCATAAGCAGACTCAAATATATCGTAAATCTCATCTTTACATGTTTGAGTAATTGTCTGATAATCTTCATGTTCTTTTACCAATAAAGTTAGGATATGTTGTGTACCATTTAAATGTAATGCTTCATCTCTTGCAATTAATTTGATAATCTTAGCATTACCTTCCATCACTTTTCGTTCAGCAAAAGCAAATGAACAGGCAAATGATACATAAAAGCGGATAGCTTCAAGCACATTGACGCTCATAATGCACAGATATAAGCGTTTTCTTAGCTCATACATATCTACCTGCTTACCTTGCTGATACTCTAAAGATAAGCTATGTAGTTCATCATAGTATTTTGAGATGGATTCAGCTCTTTTGATAATCTCAGGGTTAATCACAATATCATCTAAAATCTCACTGGGATTATTAAAGATATTGCGGATAATGTGCGTATAACTACGAGCATGAATACTTTCAAAAAAAGCCCATGTTTCAATCCAAGTTTCAAGTTCAGGTACTGAAACCAAAGGTAATAATACAACATTAGGACTACGACCTTGTACACTATCTAGTAGTGTTTGGTATTTTAGATTAGATACAAAGATATGTTGTTCATGTTCAGGTAGCTCAATAAAGTCTCTACGGTCTTTAGATACATCAATCTCCTCAGGTCTCCAAAAGAAACTGATTTGTTTTTCTGTAAGCTGTTCAAAGATAGGGTATCGTTGTTTATCAAACCGTGATACATTCACTGATTCACCCAAGAACATTGGCTCTTGGGTAGCATCATTGGGGTTGGGATTAAATACAGAATACATTAATACTCCTTGGTTTAATGTTTAGGAAATTCAGGGATTGGAAGCCAATACTTAACATCATTAAATTCAGCAACAAAGCTATCACCTTCTGAATTTAACCATTCTAAGGTTTCAGTGAAATCAACATATTCATCAACGAAGTTTACATCATATTCAATTAACTGACCTACGGCTGGTACAAGCGAATCTTCACCAAGATCTACTGCCAGTAACACTGGTTTACCAGTAGGTGGTAACTCCTCCAAGGTATCTATCCATTCATTTTCTGTATGCTTTTTAATAATATCAATAGCAATAGCAATACCAGCAGCCACTGATTCACTTTTCTTAGTATCCAGGGCTGAAATATACATATGGTGGGTTTTGAGTTCACTAATAAGTTTTCGTATATTCATTTAATCACCTTCTAGTACTGGTTTACCATCTATATAATCTACAATGACTTTACCTGTATAAATATCTAAAGGTATTACCTGATCATAGTCGTAGTTACCGTACTCACCAAAGAGTAAATTGTCATCATAACCTCTGATAATATCTTTAACTACACCATTGGGCAGTACGATGTCACAGATAACATAAGCATAGCCATCATTAAGCATCTTTTTAATGATTGTAACAGATGTTGGTATTGGCTCTTCAAACTGTATGTGTGGATACAAATTCGTTAAAAGCTCATAGTTAAGCTGAGTTGCATGAAAGATACTTTGAACCAAATGATGTTTAAATTTTTTGCCATTTGACTTATAGACGGTATAATTACTTACACACAAATTTACACTAACAGTGTCTTCATCATCCTCTAGCAGTGTTAGAATTTTATTTGATATAAGGGGATAATAAACTTTATCACCAGCTTTAAATGTTTGTTTGTTCATAGTTTTAACTTCTTTGTTTAGTCAGGTAATTAAGCACTATATCATCTAACGCATCATAAGCTTTAGAAGTTTCTTGTAAACAGGTAATCAAGTTTTTGCTTAATGATGAGAGTGTTTTTTTAAATGCCTCATCTGTATAGTCACCAATCGTAGGTGATGGATCGTCCATATAATAGTTAAGCTCTTGCTTCGCTATATGGGTTTTATCATTACATTGATACCACACCATATATGCTTGACCTATCATTTCTAAATCTGTCATATTAAAATCCTCATTAAAAAGCTACCCAGCTAGGTAGCTTTTGGTTTAGTTATTTACTTAAGCTTTACTAGAGGGTTCGTAGTCTTCCACTGAAATAGTCAATGTAACTTTCTTTATACTCATGTTAAAGTTGTGCACAGATTTCTGCATTATTAGGGTTTACCCTGATACATTCTCTCACAGTGTCATACTTTATTAAAAAACCCATGAATACAAACAAAATTAACACTATTACACAAGCCGTAATAGCAAAGACTAGATTATCTTTATCCATAATCTAATTCACCTTATTGAAATAGCTTGCGTGTCTTTTCTACTTGCTGGTTTTCAGGAATCGTAGGCGTATCATCTTCTAAGATGTCATCTGTTGTGTCATCTGATGCGTTAAATAACACTTTAGCAGGCTTTTCTTGTTTAGCTGGTATATCACTACCTTTTGGTTTATTATTGGGTTTATTAGGCTTTACAGGCTCTTGTACACTGTCTTTAGCCTCTTGTCTATTTGGTTTATTCGTATCAATTTTTACACCTTCTGATGTAATTTCAATATGAACTTTATCAGTATTAAGAGTAAGTCCTTGATTGTTTAAGTATTCAATAACAGCTTGGTTTAGTTCTGTGTTGTCTAAAGTAATTTTCATTAAAGTTCTCCTTAGTAAACGGCAGTATGTGTCGCAACAATGGCATCACAGATATGTTCTTTTTTAGATTTAGGTAAGTTATCTAACCAGCCTTTGGTATCGGGATAATTTTCTGCTACCCACTGAATAACTTCATCTTTAGTCGCATTTTTTTTACCCACTGTTTTTTTCACTTCTTGTGGGGGAATATTAATGAATGGGCGGGTTTTAATACCATCGTTAAATGCTAATACACTACATAATGAAATACAAGTCGCATAAGACACCATTGCTCTTGATGATTGGCTTCCTACAGGTAATTCAGCAACGATATAGTCAGGTTTATGCGTAGTCATTAACTGCTTTAACTGGCTGTATAATTGAGTTGCTGAAAGTAAATCTTGTAGGTTTTGTTTTTGTTTTGTATTTGGTCTTGAGTGAATGACACCCCCTTGATGAAATGTTAATTTATTATCAGCATAGGTTGCAATACAATAACCCCAGTTGCGTAAACTGGGGTCAAAGCCAATGATAGTCACTGGTTGGTTACTCATTCATCCACCTTACTGATAAATAGAATCTCAAAAGGTAGTTCGCTATAAAGCTCTTTAATCGTTTGGAGCTCTTGAGCAACCTCAAAGTTCTCTGTATGAGCAATACGCTGGCTTAATAACCATTGATTATTTTTATGCCATTCAGTAACCAATTCAATAACATCTTGTGCAGTTTCTAAAATAGTGTGTGTAGTCATGCTAATTCCTTATGCAAATAGTGATGAAGTTTTCTTAGCAGGTGCAGAAGCAGTAGGTTTCTTGTTAGCAGTTTTATCTGATACTTGACCTTCCCACTTTTCAAGCCAATCGTTCATGAATTGAGCAGAATCAATTTCTGCACGGACTTCATTAACTGTACGGTTGTCTTTTGCTGAGAACACTTTATTGATACTGTTTTGTTCACGAGTCTCATCAGTGTCTACATAGTTACCTGAGTTATCTTTGATTTGTTTAAAGACTTTCTCTTTTAGGATACCTAGCTTAACTGTTTTACCAATCATTGCAGTTAGCATAGGTACTTCAGTAGGTACTTCTTTTTTAACATCAAAGTTATACAAGTTAATAACTTTGGTTTCTTCTTTTTGCTCAAACAAAGATTTACCGGTAGTAAATAAACTAATCGCATCAGCATTAATAAATGAAGGTAGATAGTTACGCTGACCGTTTCGTTCATAGTAATTTTTACCTTCACGGTTAGTTACATACATGGTTTCTTTAATGGTTTTACCATCCACATCAAATTCAAAGTTTACTGCACCTGCACCTGATTTTGCTTGCGATAGATAGGCATATTTGACAGTAGCATCATAAACACCTGATTCTAAGACTGTAAAGCTACCACCTAGTGTATCTTTGTCGTCATTGATGTTGTCTTGGTAGCTTAGGTTAGATAGAAAACTCATAATAGTTCCTTATTTTGGGTTGGTTGATTAAATTAATATTGAGCTTGGGTCTTACCATGATTCTCATGGAAGCCAAGCTCTAATGCTTTAGCTTTACGAGCACTGATGGCTTCATCAATGTCTGTAAAAGATTTTTGATAGACTTTCTTTCCATTAAGAGAGATTTCAGCGATATAACGCTTTCTGCGTCTGCACCACCAAATACCTATCTCATCTACACGACTATCTTTACGGGTTTTATTTCTTTGGTTTTCAGAACGTGTAACTTGTCTTAAATTATTAATTCTGTTGTCATCACGAATTTGATTAATATGGTCTATTTCATGTTTGGGCATTTCACCATGTACATAAAACCAAGCTAATCTGTGCTCAAGATAGCGTTTACCAAATAAAGAAATAACACGATAACCTGCAGAGTTTTTTGTACCTGCACGAGTATGTAGATGAATGTTTTTATTGGGTCTTTTAATCCAAGTAAATTCTCCTTTGGTTTCGTTGTACTTTAGGTAAGATGTTAGTAACTCATGAGTTAATGTACTTTCTATGATACTCATCTACGATTCCTTTAACCAAATTGTTTGTAAGGTCTCTAGCGTAAGGGGATAGTTTTATAGCGTCATCCATAGTATTCATCCAATCTATCAAGAACAATTTGAATATCACCATCAATGAATGTTTCTGATTCAGTCCACATATCTAATGGCTCTCTTAAACGCTCAGTTAAAGTATCTTTGGTAAGTCTCGTTTGGATACAATGTTTATATCCCAACTCACGCTCACGGTCTGTGATATTTAAAAAAGGGGTATTAATACCTTCTAAGTCATTAATTTTGATTTTCTTAACTGAGATAATAACATTAAAAAAGCTTTCTATACCTTGTGCTTTTAAAGCTCCCTTAACAGGCACAAAAGTCTCTTTAACCATTTCAGCCTCATTAATTTGATCCACTATATGGGCTGTAAAGATAATCTTTTTTGTGGATTTCGCTACATAATCTAACATTAAATCTGTGATATAGTTTTGAAATTTTCCCCAAGCTTGTTGAGGATTTTTGGCTGTATGGACAATTTGCTTTTCTGCCATAGTTAATAAGAAAGTGAGACTATCAATTACAATAGTATGAACATCAGATTGAGTTTCTGCATGAGTAAAAGCTTCATGCACTTGAAACGGGTCAGTGATGGTGTACATTTTAAACTTATTGGCTTCACGGTAGGGGGGACGCTTCCCATTTTCGCAGTTAAGGTACATAACACCTTCAGGATTTCTAAGGGTGCGTAAACAAGTCGTCTTACCCATTGTGGATTTACCACAGACTAAGACTAAATGGTCATTAATTTGAGTCATGATTGCTCCTAGGATTTAAAACAAAACCCACAATACGGTAACAAAGCCGTACTATGGGAAGATGTTATGCTATTGAAGTTAGCTTTGCAGCAACACTATGGAAGATGGTGTTATATAACTCAATCTCATCAAGTTTATCTGCCATCTTATTATTCAGTGAGATGACTTTATCCTTGATGTTATCAAAGCTAAATCCAGCATCTACCAATATCATTGCAAATCTCAATAGCATATTATTACGATTACCGTCACCAGTATTATTAATAACCCATCTTTCTAGGTTATCCATTTGGCTTTGATCTTGTAATAATTTTTCTCTTTCTTCATTCTTAGAGGTCTTAGGAATGAAGGGTAAAATATCAAATAATTCACCTTCAACAGTATGTACTTGTGCATTTGGATTTGTCAGCCATTTCTTAGCTCTTTGTCCACACTGAGCATCTACTTCAAATGGTAATGAATTAATGACATTGTTATACAGCTCTTTGTATTCTTTAGAGTCTAACTTAAGTGTGTAATTCAAAGGTAAAATAATACGATATCTGTCTTCACCATTTTCTTGATGGCGTTTGGTTGTATAATAAATTGCTGTATATTTTTTCAATAGCATCATAGCAGTTGTAAGCTTAGTACTACTATCTACATCTAAAACCAAGAGATTAAATCCTGCAATGGCATTTTCTTCTTTGCGGTAACCATGCTCCACATGAAGTCGCTAAGTCTGCATTAACCACAAAACAAACATCTGTACTAGATGCTCAAGTGGCTTTAAATCGTGCTCAAGTAGATCTACAACAAGCCCAAAAAGAACTGACACGCTATGAACTTCAAAATATCAAACCACAAGAACTGCAATTAGCCCAGCAAAAGGTCAATGTGGCTCGTGAAGAAGTGAAAGTAAAAGCCAAAGAAGTTGAGAGAATTCCTGCTGAGATTGCCCAAATCACCGCCCAAAAAGAGCTATATAGCCAAAAGGTCATTACAGAAAAAGCACAAACAGATGGTCAATACATCAAAGCAAACTCTGTTATGGATAAGAACAATAAAGTACTGACAGCACAGGCTAAGAGCTTTGATAATGACAGTAAGCTTAAGATGGCAAATATCATGGCTGATGTATGGAAAGTACACCATACCAATGCCGCTGACCAAGCCATACCTAATGATGTCAATAAACTCAATGCGTCTAATATTGGGCGTGTGATTGAAACAGCCATTACAGGGGTAACTTCAGCATAATCTGTAATTAACCAGTCCTTACAATAATAAGCTAAAGTAGCAATACTTTAGCTTTTTTATTGGTTTAAATAGGTAGGTTATGAGTTTATTTAAAAAGAAAAAGACATTTACAAATACGGACAGTGCTTCTTTGTATGCCCCCAGTCAAGTCAGTGATGCAAAACAGGTTAAGAAGCAAGCCATTAAACAATGGGTATTTGAAGGTTCACAAAGACCCTTACATGAGTATTTATTAGCTTCCAGTCAAAATGGCTTAAAAAGCAGATGGGATAAGTTATATGAGCTGGTACAAACCAAAAATATCTATAGTGAGTATCGTTGGGATTTTGGTGAGTTCAGTGCCATAGGCAAACCACTAAAACAATTAAATTGGAAAAAAGCAGCGGAAGAGTATCTTAAAGAAAAATTCCCAAACCAAATAGATAAATTTTTGCACATAGATCATGGAGACTTATGGGAATTGCCTAGTGTAGATGCTTGGGCAAGAAAGCGTTTTAGATTTAGACAAGTGAATAAAACTGACCATAATCATGAAGTACTCATACAAAGTAATCCAAGATATGTGGTGGTATTAGTAGGTAATGATTATAACCTACAATCGTGGTATCTTGGTTCTAGCAGTTATGTTAACAAACCTAATTATCACTATCTACACCCTAAGAATCGCTTAAGTCGTGCACACAATTATAGTAGGGCTTATAGAACAAAATTAGAAACAAATCCAAGGGAAATTAGAGAATTAGCCAGCTATCCTAGAGTAAAACCTTTATCTAGAGAGTCTTATACCTTTGTTAAATTTCTAAAAGAAGACTACGATAAAATCATGCGTGAAGAAGTAGCAGGTAAAGACACGATGCCTATCGCAGAGCTGATTGGGATAGATGCTAAATCACTACTGCCTAATATCTCTACAAACTATGTACCTACCCCTTATCCTGATGATGAACGAGATACAAAACCTTATGAATGGTTTGGTGCAGAATATATTGATAAACAAGGTAATGTACAAACCTACTATGAACATATCCCTGATTTAAGAAGCCATCGTATTGGGGCATTGGCTAGTAAACACACAACCACAATACCCATCAGTCAGTATCACCCAATACCAATACGAATCTCTGATTATGATATGGATAAAGATTCAGAACTGCTGACAGGAAATTCTTTATTGGGTAAATTGTTTTTAAATAGACAAAGACGCACAGAACAATTAAAACAAAGCCACGAGCGTATCGCCTATGACCGTGCTTATGCAGCAGAAGCATTAGCGGTACTTGGGTATGATATTAAAGAATTAATTTCTAGTTTTCGTGATAGTATGGGTGCTGATTGGGGTAAATTAGATGATGTATGGATACACTTGAGCGTACCGTTGCCTTATGATAAATCAGATTTTGATGTACCTGTACTACACAAATACTGGCATCTGTATAACTACATGATGTTTAAGTTTAGGATAGCAACTTACTTTAATCCTGATTATCAAGCATATTATCGTCAGTTTACTTATATGTATAGCCTACCTACAGAGTATGGTGGCATTGATGACACTGTGTTTTGGAGACAGCAGGGCAATCCGTTTACTTTTCAATCACACAGATTCAAGGTGATGACATACAACCGTGAACACATAGATGATTTTAGAAGTAATTTTATTAGGCATAACTCCCCAGTTAATGAATATGAACTAGAAAATAGTACTGAACGCATGGCTCAGAGAATAAATACCAGTAATGGCAGTACTTTTGATATTCCCAATGAACTGCTGGATATCAGAATAAACCATCAGACGAATGGCTCTTATACAAGACCTGATAACTATTGGTTTGTGCCCTATAACTTATACCCTTATAACAGAATACCTAAAACAACAAGAACACCCATAGGAAAAAATATCACCTTAATGGCTTCAACGCTATATGGCAGTAGGGTAGTGGGCTTTACTACATTAGCCTACCATAATTTACCTGTCATACCTTACTTACTAAAACAATTAACTCGTCATGAACAAGATGAACTTTTACAGTATGCAATGCAATTACATACCCGTACAGAAGAAACTGTCAAGGTATATCGTGATTGGGTTAAACCAGCTGTTAAGTTTGGTGCTGTGATTGTTGGTATTGCTGTTGCTATCATAACAGGGGGTGGTGATGGTGGCAGTACTTATGCAGCTTTAGTGGCTTTAGCAAAGTCATTGGCAGTAAGTCTTGCCATTAATTTTGTAGTAAAAATTGCTGTTAAGTTAGGACTGGTTTCACCCAAATTAGCTGGCTATTTACAACTGATTATTACAGTGGTTATGGCGGCTCATGGTGCAAGTTGGGACTTTAGTAAGCTTATAACCGCACCTAATATTATGACTGCAGTAAACCAGTCATTTAATGCTTATAACAAACAAAAAGCTTATGAGTTAGCTGAAGTATATAAACAAATCCAAGATGAAACTGTCAAGTATCAAACCAAAACAGAAGCACTCAAAACCAAACAAAAGATGCTGGATTTGGGCGTAGCTAAAGATGCTAAGCTGTATCTTAACATGCCAAGCTATGCACCTAAAGTAAACTTATTTGAGACACCTCAAATGATGTATGCTAGGCATAGTAACATCAATGTCGTCAATTTGTCTTTAGGTACAGTAAGTAATTTAGCTGATGGTTTACTAAGTAAACAACAAACCCCTAATCTAACAACTGTGGCAGACATACAACAACAAGTTGAAGATGTTCTTTTAATCACTTAACTTTAAACCAAAGGAGAAATTTTATGAATGAGATTGTTGCCAATCCTTTTTATGTACCAGCAGTAGGTAGTTATTTAACTGATGATACTCTAACAGATACATCTACGATTACCCCTACTGCTATGCCTACTATGACCCTACCCGCTGATACTGTAGTTACCCAGCCTAAGTTTAGGGTAGATACTTCTAACCAACGCTATGCTAATTACAATGGTTTAGGTCTACCAAGCCAACAACAACAGTGGAGAAATGCGGTAGGTAGTGTAGGTAGTCTTATCCAATCAAGCTTATCTAACAATACAAGGGGCTTTAGAAACAGTTGGGGACAAATGAGTACTGGCGAAAAGTTTAATACTGGCTTAAAAGCAGTAGGTTCAATTCTTGAAGCAATTAATGCTAGAAAAGCACATAAGCTTGCTAAACAGACATTGGCTCATGATATGATGAATAACAATCGTAACTATGAGATGCAAGCCAAAGCTTGGAATAATACGCTAGAAGAAAGACAACGCTATCGTCAAGCGTATTGGGAAGCCAATAATAAAGGTACAGGTATTGCTAGACCTGAAAGCATTGGGGAATACTTAAATAGATATGGAGCGAAGTAATGAGTAATTTTGATACAGTATTTAGTACAGCACCTAAGTGGACAAATGTAGAAGCCATTGATGCTACTGATGTCATTAATAGTGCTTATAAAAATGCTGAACTTCAGAACAAAGCTTTTAAACAACTAACTGAAGCAGGTGCTGATGTATTTACATATGCACAGCAGCATAAGCTTAATGAAGTTGAGAAAGAAATCAATGCAATAAATCTAGATCAATTTCAAACTACTGATAAAGCTGCCTTAATTGACGGTCTGATAACCAAATATGGTACTGACATTGGTGGTTTTGATGCTGCTAATATAAACAGCATTATTAAGTATGTAGATGGTCGTAATACTACTTTAATCAAGGACGCAGTAGATGCTATTGATCATGCCAGTAAGTCAAGAAAAAATACCACAGAAGTTATGCAGTATGATGCTGATAATACTGCTGATGTAATCCATAACCTAACCAATACTGCAAGCCTCTTACCTGATGGTCATCCTGATAAAGATAAGATATATCAGCAAATAGGGACTCTTGCAGAACAATATATAACTAAGTATCCTAGTGGTAGTGCTGCTTTAAATAGCTCTATACAAAGCATCATAGATGGCGATAAAAAAGCGAAAACAGAATCAGTGCGACTTGATAATGCTTATGTTGATGAAGCTGTTAAGTTATATGGATCTGCTTATATTACTTATTTAACTCAAAGTAGTGCTATTAAAGCTAAAGAAGCTGAAGCCAATAAACTAGAAGATTCAAAAGCTAGAAAACAAGCATTAGATGATATTGCATTAGATAAGGCAGCATTAACATCTCATTATGGCTCAGAGATGATTGAGTCCTTAAAAAACCCACTCATCCTAGCAAGACTAGAGCAGGTCGCTCATAACGACTTCCATAGTAAGCGTATGAATGAAGTGGAATATGAAGCAGCTATTTCTGCTATTAAAAATGCTGAAGAAGAACTTAAGATTAGGTGGGCTAAGGTACAAAATGACAGAGAGCTGGGCGAGCAAAAGAACGCTATTGACTACCTTGAAGCAACTAATGGGGGTGATGGCTCTGGCGGTTCATCAAAGGAAGTTAAAGCTAGAAAAGAAAACAATGTAAATAGGCTTACTAGTGTTGGTTTAACTGAAGAGCAAGCTCTTGGGTTTATTGGCGAGAATGGTGAATTTAATCCTAATAAGGTGTTAGCTAGTACACTTGCTTATGCAAACAAGCTACATACCCAACATAACAATTCTCACATTCAAGGCTCTAAAATAAGTGCTAGTGAGTGGTTTACTAAAGAAGCACCTGCCTTAGCTAAAAATGCAGGAGTAAGTGATACACGCTTAAGAGACTACTTTGATTTAGCTCGTAAACATGGAAAGACTGATGCGGAGAAAATTAGAATTGTAGAGGCAGGTATTGCAGGTAGACTAGACATTGCTTATCAAGGTAATGGCTTTGGTATTATAGATATGTTTGGGGTAGCTAGGAATAATTCCTTGGATAATATGGAATATACACTTTTAAATAAGAATGTTCTTCATAATATTAGGGCAGAGATAGCTAATGAAGCTTTCTATGGAGCTGCTAAAGATTTCTCTCTCTATCTACAAGCAATTAATACAGCATACCCAACAGGGCTTAAAGGGTTTGTTAGAGATAATGCAGTAACTTTAAATCAAAACAAGGCATTTAAGCAATATGCAGATGCAAATACCATTAAACTTTTAGATGAAGCACTTGAAGCATCAAAAGAGAAAGTTGATAATCCTTTTTATGTACCTAACAATCCATCTCCACAACAAAAACAGCAGAGTAAGTCAAATGATAAAGGAAAAAATCAAAGTAAAACTCCAACCTCAACTGCACTTACACCTACAGCGAAAACTCCTGTTGGTTGGGAAAGAAGTGTGGAGAACGGAAAGGAAAGTCTGGATAAAGCTCTTAGGTATTTTAATATAAGATAGATCTAAGTAAGAGTTACTGTTTTATACAAACCCTGATATTTATATATCAGGGTTTGTATACTTAACAATATTACTATTAATATCCTAAACGCCATAGGAGTGGCTCAATAAAAATTATAGCGAAAATACTTAAATAGATAACTAAAACAGTTATAACTAGTATCTTGATTTTACGATACCAGCCATTTATTTTGGCTTTGTGATGTAATGATTGAGCACCTTCAATTGACTGATTTAATACTTTATCTACAGCAGATTCTTTTTGTTGTACTTCAATCGTAATTTCATCAAGATCACCTAAATCCTCTTTCTTAATCTTGATGGTTATTTTCTCTGGTTTCTTATCCATAATCAGTAACTACTAGTTAATATAAGTAATATAAAATCACCGCCTTTGGTGGTGGTGTGGTTGGCTTTAAAGTAATATAAATACCTAGTATAAAAAGATTACCCTATTAAGCTAAACCTTGTCAATAGAGTTGCTCTACTCACTTACCCTCAGATTTTGAAATCAACTCTACTACTTTATTACACAGTTCAGTGACCTTATCCAGTAAACCTTCAGCAGGGTGATTGTTATCCTTGACTTCATTAGATTGACCAAAGGAAGCTACTGAATGTAGAGTGATGATCACCAAAGTGGTGCAAGCCAGTAAGAACATCAAAGGCATATGCCAGTAGTACTCTAGTGCAGGCACTACAGTAAGTGATTGGGTTAACCTAATGTAAGCACACACTAATCGGATGGCTAATAGAGCAAATGTAATCGCAATAGCTAGAGCCACAATAACAGCTACTCTAAACCAAAGCATACGAACCTTTTCAAGTTCTGCTCGTTGTTGATTGGTTTGTAGCTCTGCATTGACTGCATCTATCACTGGAGTGGTTAATGCCTTCTCTCGCTTTATAGCCATCCAGTATTCCTTAAGCGGTAGATCATGGCTTGTTCAGATACCCAAAATTGCTCTGCCATATATTGTATGGTTGGTTTGGTAGCGTTCTCTACCACATAATCAATCACGCCTTTTGGCATCAGTAACTCTGCTGCAAAAGCATTGGCTTCAATCTCAAGATTACTGGTTGTACCTTCTTGACGAAACAATGTCACAGGACTATCTTCACGCTCCCCATGTAGTAGGACATGGTGTCCTAACTCATGGGCAAGGGTAAATCTCTGACGGTTTGAGTGCTGGTTAGCATTAACTCGGATAACTGGCTGATCTCCATCAAGGCTATAAGAACCTGATGTCGTGTCTTCCATATCGCTATCCAAAATCACTGTTACACCTAAAGCTTCTGCAATATCTTCTGGCTTAATAGGTAGCTGTCTATCCCAGTAAGTACTTAGGATATTACGAGCCATATTTACTGCATAGGTCATATCTCCCCCTTATACTTAACAAACCAGTGGCTAGTGTAAGTATATAATAAGGTTTCCGTGCACAGTGTCAATACAAGGGTACTTATATTAACTATAAAATATATAAATATCCCATATAAATATTGACTCATACAGCTTCATCAAGTAACTTCAATGACATGATCTCAATAATATCTACCCCAAATACTTCTAACCATGCTGAAGCAGGGTAATGGTTAATCATCAAACCATAATGGTCTTTTTTGACTGGTTGTACATGGTTTTGTGTACACCATCTTTTTAACTTTACCCAAGGGTATAGTACTTCAGTTCTAAGATAGACTTCTGTTGTGGAAGCTGATGGTTCTTGTAATATGACTGGTTTAGGTTCAGTAAGTTCATCTTTTAGTTCTGATAACATGGCAATGGCATCAGAAAAGCTTGAAATGAGTGTATCAATTTTGGTGATATTCATGGAGTTACTCCTATAAGTTAAAAGAATTAATAAAAAACAAACCACAAAAGCGTCCAACGGACGCAAATTAGTTATCTATCTTTCTCTAGTTGTAAACTTACTTTATTTCTTAGAGTAACTGGATAGGTAAACTATGAGTACTGATCTTGATAAAGTCCTTCAAAAATTACAAGCAGCCCAATCACGCAATATTGCTCAAGTAGAACAAGCCCAAAAGAGGATGGGTATTGAAACCCATAGTGAAAGACAGAAGCGTCTTACAGATGAAGAAGCTGCACGATTGGCTTCAGAAAATAGTTTTTATAAGCAAGCTGCTACAAATAACACTATTACACCTGAGATTGCTCCTGTATATTCTCCTAAAGTCACAGCTAGACATAACGGAGGTAACATACTCACTGATACAGGATGGGGTGCTGCTTCAGGTGTAAACTCATTAATTCAAGGTGGTTTAGCAGTGGCTGATACAATGCTTACACAGCATGTTGTTAATCCAGTTAATAACGCTTATTCTATGTTTACTGGAGACTCCAAACCTTTAATTCCAATGCCTGAGAGTGAACAGAAGATAGCAGGGCGAGTTGTCAATGCAGGGATATATCAAGCTGCATTAAAGAAGCTGGGAATCTATGATGCAAAGGCTATAGAAGAGTATATAGCTAAAAAATACTCTAATGAATATTACCGTCAAAAAGCTGAAGTAGATGAAGCAGTTAAAGATATTGAAAACCCTTTACTCAAATTTGCTGCTACTTTTGGGCATAGTTTAACTAAACCTAATCTCTTGGCTGCAGGTGCTGGATCATCTTTACCCCAAGCACTTCCTGCAGGTGCTATTGGCAGGGGTGCAAAGGTAGCTAATGCAGCTTTATCAGCAAGTACAAGAGCAGGAATAGGTACAGCAGTTACATCTGCTGTTGTAGAGATGGGTGATACAGCAAAGGATAAAGGCTATAGCACACATAGGGATATGGCGTACGATCTCGCTACAGGTGCAGGTCTAGGTCTTGTTAGTAAAGGATTGCCTTCTTCATTTTCTACTGAACAAATCATTGCTAATGGAGATGTTTCAAGGATATTAGCTAACTCTGCAAATAGAGCTCGTACAACAGCTGTTAATACAGCTACTGAAACAGGTCAGGAAGCTGTACAAGGTGCATTAGAATCTGCTCTAAACCAACAACAAAAAGAAGGTAAAATTGATTGGGGTAAAGTAGGTAAAGATGCAGGTATGGAAGCTGCTGTAGGCTTTGGTATGGCAGGTGGTCCTGCTATAGTAGGTAACATAAAAGCAGCAGTAGGAGATGTTAAGGGTTTTAGATCTACTTTAAAGACAGACCCAAATAACAAAAACTATGATCCTAATTATGCTTATCAAGTCAGTGCAGGCAAAGCTGCTTTAGGTGAGATAGATATTGATAGTGCTAAAGCTGAACAGACTCAAGCATTAACAACGGCTATGAGTCGTCTTACTGAATTTGATGAAAAACTGGCACAACTGCCTGATGGTAAGAAAAAAGAGAAATTACAAAAAAAGCGAAATGATTGGTTTAATAACCAAGTACAACCCTTACAAGATACCGTTGCTGCGTTAGAACAAGTAAGTAACTTACAGTTATCCCAAGAAATGTCTTCTGATGAAGTCTTACAGCGTATTCTTGACCTAAATGCTGAAGCTTACCATAACCGCAAACAACAAGCAGAACAACAACTGACGGATGCTGTTAATTATCAACCTGAAATCCCTGAATATACTAATGTGGATGGTGTTGGGACTGGTACTACTAATACACAGCAAGCATCTACAGGCGTTATTGCCATTGGTGATAGCATTGCCAATGCGTTTGGTAATCAATATAAAAAGTTTGGTGTTACTTCTTACAGTAAAGACGGTCGTAATCCTAATGAAGTACTTAATACCATCACGAAACTTAGTAAGAGTGAATTACAAGGTAAAACTGTCGTTCTATCTACTGGCTTATCTAATAATACCAAGGCTGATTTAAACACAATCCGTAAGCAGATTAAGTATCTAAAAGATAATGGTGCATCCGTACAAGTTATGGGTGTTGCTAATAACTTTAAAGATGACAGTAAGCTTGGTACTCGCATGAATACTGACTTAGCTAATATTGCTAAGGAAATGGGTGTAACTTTCCTTGGTGGTTTTGATTATGCTAAAGCAGATAAATACAAAGCACACCCTGATAGTGGATGGTATAAACCAATCTATGACAAAGTAGGTATTACCCAAGCACAAGGACAAGTAGTATCAGGTACATCTCAGTACTCAACTAACTTCAGTATTGATAATAGCAATAAGAGTCGTGATGACTTGATTATGGGTACTTATACGGCTTTTCGTAAAGCAGGCTTTACTGATGGGCAGGCACGCTACTTAATTGGTGAGGTAAACCGTGAAAATGGCTTTAGTGCTAAGACTATGTTTGGTTCTCACTCAGACCATGCTAATGGTGCTAATAACTTTGGCTTCATCAGTTGGCAACAAGGCAGGCGTACTAACCTATTTAAGTTTTTAAAAGATAGGGGAATTGATGTTAAAGAGTCAGGTATTCCACAAACACAAGCCAGTTTAGATGCAATGGCTGCTTTTTTTATGCAAGAAATGAAAAGTGGTGGAATAACACTTAGTCAGTATAGAGGTGGTACTTATGATACTCGTAACTTCTTAAAACAAGCCAACCCTGACTTAAAAGACAGACGCTGGGGTCATGCTGCTATTGGTTGGGCTTATGGTCAAAATAAATTAAAAAGCGGTGCATCATTTGACTCTAGCACACATGAAGCCAAGTTAGATAAGGGTCATGCTGATATTAATCGTCTATTAGGCTCTAATTACACTGGGTCTTTTTCTAGTCAGTCTAGTAACAGTAATCTGAACATAGATGATAACCGTACAGCACAAGAGCGACTAGAAAGTTTAATAACGAAATTAAAAGATGAAAAAACCAAAACTAAAGAAGCAGAAGCTCAAAAAGCGTTGCAAGACAAGATTAGCTCACTAGAAGCACAGGTTGCTGATAATCAGACTAACTCACAACAAGAACAAGTCTCTGTAGAGTCTGAAGCAGTCAGTAAAGCACAGCAAGATACCTTTGATGAGATCATCCGTTATTCTGAGATGCTCTCTGATGACATGATTAACATTTTGGTAGAACAAGGTGCATTAAGTGAAAAACACGCTGAGAAACTTCGCTTATTAAAGGAAGTGCGTGTTGTAGAAAATGCGACTAAAAATACAGACGATGTTAAGCATGATATTTATATTGGTAAAAAAGCCAAGCGTGCTGAAGATGGTTATATTGGTTTACAAAGCTACCAACAAGGTTTGGTACAGTACTTAAAGACAGATGATATTGGCGTACTAGACAGTTACTATAATCACTTGTCTAGATTCAATGAAAGCCATACATCTAAAGCGAGTGCTGCTAAACAAGCAATGGATAGCTTTGATGAAAATCAACAGCCGTTGTATATTGCCCGTAAAGCAGATAGCCAAGAATGGGAAGTACATGAAGGCAGTATCTCAAAAGAGTTGCGTGCTAAAACAGGTGCTATTGAGATTAGTAATATCTCAAGAAACTTTGTTAATAATTTGATTGAAGAAGCTTTTCACCTTAATCAAATCAAACAAGGTTATGATAAAGCTTATGAGTTACATGGTGCATCTGACCGCATTAAAGAATCAGTTAAAGTATCAGACTTTGGTTTAACAGACTTTAGTCAAATTAATACTGGCGTATCTCAGCAACAACAGCCTGTACAAGTTACTCGTGCATCAAATATTAATCAAACGCCTGTAGCTGATGTTACAACATCAGACCCTACTATAGAGCCTACAACAACACCTACACAAGAATCTATACCTGTTACACCACCTGTAACAAAAACACCATCTAGTGTACCTACCCAAAGAAAACCTTTTCGTTTGCCTACAAACCCATATAACGATACTTTGGCTCGTGATAGTAGTGTGGGTGAATATCAGCGTAAAATCCAAGAAGGCGTGGCAACACCTAATTATGTTTGGCTTGGGCGTGGTGAAAGGCAGGTCAATGATGAAGGTAAAATGGCAACAGTATCTTTATCTAGTATCTATCGTGGTACTGGGTCAGCTAAAGACCCTAAAACTGGTCAAGTTACTGTTAGAAGTAATGTCTTTGTTGATGAAAATAAAGAAGTCATTAAAGCAGGTATCTTTGGATCACCTATCCAATCACCCATCTATGTCAATTCAACCAACGCTCATGATCAACAGAAGCTTAAGTTGATAGAAGAGTTTGGTGGGGATATGTATAGCATTGTGCATGATGGTACGCAGGCAGGTAAAGATGCTGCTATGATTGAAAGTGCTAACCGCTATATGGACTTTATGCGTGTTGCTGTTAGCAATAACCAAGATTTTAGTCGTGCATTATTACAGATGGCTGCTAACCCTAATACGGGCTTTGTTGTACAGCACAAGATGAGTAACTCAGCGTTTAGTGAAGCTGCGATTGTTCCTAGAGTGGTAGAAGAACTCCGTAAACACCCAGCACTACAAAAAATATCATATAAAGAGCAACCACAAGCTGTCTTTAATGTTCTATCTAATATGGGTACATTAATGGCAGATGGTCAGTTTCATAGTGAAATTCAACGACCTATTGATACGAATACCTTTGGTAAAGAAGATAACTTATATAAACCCCATGTCTTTTCTAAAGATGATTTAAATAAGTTCAATGAATATACAGCTACTAATAGTACTAGTAATACAAATACTGATTTAAACAGCGGTAATGCAGGAAATAATACTCCACCTAATATTACTGATAATAATGGAATTACTGAAACTGGTATTGATGAAAATACAAATACTGGTTTTGACCTTAGTGTCTTTGAATCTCATCAAAATAACACCACAGAAGCGACAAAGACGCTTCCTACAGATGTTTCTACCAATACAAAAGAAAACTCTACCCAAGAGGCTGAATCTTCTGCAGATGAGCTTATAACACCACAAGAGGCAGTTGCAGTAAAGCGTAATTCATCTATACCAACGAATCGTGCTAGTAATGCAATCACGAAAGAAACTGTACTAAAACCAATGCAGGTTCGTAAACTAGAATCTACTTCTAAAGCAAAAGAAGAAAACAAAGCAGAAGATACAGTTTATATTACAAATACGCCTATTGAAAAGAGCTTTATCAATAAGCCAGTTAAAGTAAGTGATTTAGCCAGTTCTATAGAATCATCTCAGATTAAAACTAAAGATAAATCTCAAGCTGAAAACCAAGCACTAATCAGTGTATTGTCTAGATATAGTCCTGATATTAAAGTTAAGATTCAAGACAAAACTAGCTATGACGAAAAAGCCAGTTATGATGATGACACCATCCGTGTGAGTGAAGATAGTAAAGATATTACTCGTGATATTGCTCAAGCAATGGTACATAAGCAGATTGGTAACATTGCTGATGAACTAGATACCCTAGATCATGTGACTGCCTTGGCTAACATTGAAGCCAAAAAACAAAGAGATGCTAATAGAAAAGAAGGTAAACAAAACACTGATACGCTCTTTGATGATGAAGTTATTGACAGACAAGCCAAGCTGGGTGAATTACGCTTAACAATAGACAGTATCAATAAAGATGTGCGTAAGCACATGCGTAAAATCTTATCTGACCCAAATCAAAAATTTACTGAAAACAGTAAAGCACTACTGATGAGAGCAACGGATTCTGCTGCTGATTTATTACAGCTTGGTTTATTTAATGAAGATGTTAAGTCTGTACTAAAACAAGTTAAAGTATCTCGTGGTAAGAACAAAGTTACTAAGGCTTATCATGCTTTAATGGATGCTGTTACTAATTTCTTTGGGTTTAGTAAAGATGAATCTACAGCGTATACAAAACTGTTAGGTATTGTTAGTGATAGCACTTCTTTGAGTGTTTTAGATAGCGAAGGGAATTTCTCTAAATCTTCTGAAGCTAAAATACGCCAATTAAATGAGCCTGCTAAAAATATTGAGGAAGATCTGACAAAACCTATTACTGCAACAAAGGATTCTAAAGTTGTTAGAAATATCTTAAAAACAAGCTTTAGACAAGCACAGACACTACATAAACCGTTAAGTAGTATCCAAAACTTTGTCAGAGAGCTTTATACAAACCCAGTTAAAGCAAGTCAGATATTAAATCTTGAGCCACCTACAAAAGCACAAAGAGAACAGATTAATGATTTTGCTGAGTTTACTGCTGAGTTTCGTGAGCATCTAAAACAAGTATTTAAACCAACGGATGAAGGTTATGAAAACAGAGCGTTGGCAAACTACTTCTATGATAAACAAACTGGTGAATTTGATAGTAATGTTTTAGATGCACTGAGTTATGGTGCTTATGACTATCTAAACAGCGTTGCTAATCATACTATGAATATGCGTGATGATATTCTTGCTTTACTTGGTTTAACCAGTAATGATGTAGAACAAAAAAACAATGCTTATATTACTAAAGAAATGTGGGAAACCTATAAGTATATTGGCTCAGGTTATGTCAAGGTTGCTGATGATTTAGGTAAACGAATTGCTGAAACATTAAATATTCAGCGTACAGAAAATGGTTCTATTACGGTAGATTCTCGTCTGTATTCTGCACTGGGTACTTGGGCATTATCAGCAATGCAATCTGCGGATTTAATTCACTTACATAGCATTTCTAGTGAAAAACATAAAAAAGCTATTGAAGAAGTTCGTGGTGTTATTGATGAAAAAGATTTTAATTCACATGGTACTGTTCGTTTTGTCTCTATTACCAATAAAGAAGGTGAAGGTATAAACAAACGCATCAATGAAATCAGTGAAGCCAATAAAGGTACAGCAGGCTATCTGACAGATATTATGGGTGGTGTTAGTGCTGTACGCATGCCATCACTTAAGCCAATAGAAGAAAGCGTTGCTAATGTTAAGCGTAGAATCAAACGAACTGATGCAACAGTTACTGACCTACAAGCCCAGCGTGTTGCTAAAGCACAAGCCCATGCAAATGTGATTAATGAACCTACCTTTAGTCTATTAACTAATTTGGCTTCCCAACATGAAGATGCTTTCCTTGAGATGATTGGTGCTAAGTTAAAAGAAGGTGAACTACAAACAGCTCATATCAATGACCGTGATGGTTTAGAAGGCAAGGCAGAAGCTGTTATGCGTGATTGGACAAATGCTGTAGATTTCATCAATAGTATCCCAAAAGTAGATGGTGTCCGTAAGTACTGGGATACAATGTTTATGGCTGTTAATAGTCGTATGCACTATAACAGTAATGTCTTTAACTATCAGTCTTCTAAACTACACCGTGCTATGGCTGAGCCTAGTAACTTTAAAGTAACTGTACAGCTTAAGAATAAAGATGGCTCATCAGTATTAGACTCTTTACAAAGTAAGCTTAAAGAGCATGGTAAAGAAATTCATTCTAAACATTTGACTAAAGATGAATTAAACCTGACTTACTTCCTGCGTGCATTAGCTGAGAATATGGAAGGCAGTGAAGACTTCATTGAAGCTTATTTTAAAAATACTGGCTCTAAAGAAATATTCACAGAAGGGTTTACCGTAGATAAGCTGCCCAGTTATGTGTTTATTCCTGCTTTTATAGAATATCTAAACCAAGAACATATTCAAAAAGCGACAGAGATTGTTTCTAAAGCACAAGCAGGTGATAAGATTTCATCTGAAGAGATGAATCATCTTAGTAGTGTTATTGATGAGATGGCTATGACTGGTAGCTCATTAAGAGCTCTAAGAGAATGGGCAGATTTTCAAACTACACAAGAAAATAATCACGCTAATTTTACAACATCACTTGGTTTAGGCTCTGATGGTTTAAATAACGGTGCAGCATTGGCTCACTTTTGGAATGGTGCATTTTATAAAGAGTTATTATTACGCACGGGTTTTTTTAGTTTTAATGACCCCTTTAAATCTTATTTTGATGCTCGTCATGATAAGAATTTGGGTGATTATTATACTGCCTTTAAGAACGCTGTCATTAATGAGAAAGCACAAGAAGCTTTTATTATGGGGTTTCATGCGAATTTAGAAAAAGATCTAGCCAACCATAATGAACAGGTTTTTCGTGCATTAATGAGAGTACAAAAGAGCTTAACTAAACGAGCAGTGGCTAAGAGTGTCTTGATTCCATTTAACTATGGTGCAGGGGTTGGTTCACTTAAGAAAGCTGTATTTCGTACTTTCTTAAAAGAGATGCAAGATAATATTACACTTGCTGCTCAACAGGATATTGCAAATAAAAAAGCCCTAGAAGCAGGTCAAATGACTCAGTTAGAGTATGACACCCAAAGAGCTAAGCTTCTAAACCAAGTAATGACAGTAGATCGTTTATTCTCATTCATGACACAAAAACCTATTCAATGGGATATTACTATTGATAATGAGCCTAAAGCAGTGGTTATTAATGAGAACTTAGATCTCAAATATATGCTAGAAGCTTGGATTAGCCCTAAAGATGAAGCTATGTTAGATAATAAATATAGCTTTACTATGGGTCAATATCTTGCAGAAGTACTGCAGGACTATGAAGCTGTTTATATTGAGAAGAATAAAGTCAATATGCGTATACTAAGCAGTACAGTTGAGTTATTTACTCAAATGTATCGTGAAGTAGAAGAGCGTGCTATACAGACTGTTGCAGAGAGAATCTCTAATGCTTTAGTTGAGACTGGTTTAGATAGGGGACTGGCAAACGAATTAGCTCTTAAAGAAATTAGCTATCGTGGTTTATCTGATAAAGAGCGTGAAGAGCTTGTCCATTCTGTGATGGATAAAGTTCAGGCACAGATTCATAATGTATATTCTGTACAAAATAATGAATCCAAAGCTAAGGTTCGTTTAACACGCTTAGCAGAGATTTTGTTCGTAGATAAAGCGAATCTGACCAATAACAGCTTCTTCTTAGTAAATAAATCAGGTAAGTATCAAGCAACTTCGTTTGGTAGTCCTGCAAGACATATACATCTTGAAGATAAAGCTCTATTGGCTAACTCTGTTCAAACACAGTCTATGGATAGTTATATCTCATCCTTTGCTATGGCTATGGGTAAGAAGATTAATATTAATGTTCATGATGCAAATATTGGGGCTATTGATAATCAGCTTGATATGATTACCCAACAAAACAAAGCAACCTTCCAAGCTTTGGTAAGTTATCATGGTCAGCTTGAGTCATTACGGGCATTAACCAGTGTTATCCAAAGTAGCTATGCACTTATTAAAGATGGGGTTATTCGTGAAGATTTCCATGTTAATGAAGTCTTTGCTGAGCTTACCAAAGGACTTACTAGTTTAATTAATGAAGTTAAAGATACTGAGCTTAATAAACTAGATCAGTTAGCTAATTTGGCTTATCTACACCAGTATGCAGGTGAATTTGGTGAGTATCAAGTAACAGATGCTGACCGTCAAACTGCTCTTAAAGAAAAGAATAAGGTTGTAGATCAAATCAATCAATTAGAAAAAGATTTGGCTCTTAATACAACTATTAAGGTAATGGGTTATGAACCAAACAAAAGAACAGATACTACAAAACAGCAAACAAGCGAGTCTGGAATTGTACAACTCTCTGACACCAGAGCAACAGAACAAGTTTCCCAACTTCCCACAACAAGTACAGGAACAGACGGTACTCAGGGAGCTGCATTTACTAACTCGTCCAGTACACCAACTGAGCCAACAATCCAAAACCTAAAACAGCTTGACCAAACCATTAAAGGTTTGGTTAATGTCAGTGAAGTACAGTTAAAGCTTAATAAGATGTTGATGGGTAAAGCCAACCAACACCTAAGCAAGATGTCTGTGAAGTTTGCTGATGTAACTACGCCTAATGGTACTCGTGCCTATGGAAGCTATAATGTAACTACCCATACATTGACTTTGGATAACCAAACCTTTAGCCAAAGTGGTAACGATGAGAATAAGCTACGAGTTATCAATCATGAGCTTGTACACGCTCTGACTGAGTACGCCATCATCTCTAACGCTCAAGACCTACGCAGTGAATTAAATCATCTGAATAAGATGCTTGATGCTGTCATGGCTCAGTGGCAAGAAGATGTAGCGTTTAATAAAAAGTATGGGCATAGTCGTCATGACACCAAAGAAGATGATTTAACTTATGTTAATCAAATCATGGAAGTCATCAAAGCATCTCAAGAAGCTGATACAACTAATGGTAATCATTATGCTGGCTTAAGTGAGTTTATCGCTTATGGTATGACTGACCCTGAGATGATGCGTTATATTGATTACGCTATGGAGCTTGCTGATTTAGGTATCAAACCAAGAAAAGGCATCTCATCTGTGATGGATTTCTTGGTACGCTTAGCATCTAAGGTGCTTGGTTTTAAGGGTGATGGATATAAAGCATTTGTACAAAATGTTGAAACCATCATGGATAATCCACCTGTGGATTTACTGACCTTAACAAGTAATGATACTCGCTTTAGTGCTTCTGCTATGAAGTCAGTTCAAGCCAATATTAAGCGTGGTACAGAAGCCATGAATAAAGCCATCACAACCAAAGCGGATGTTAAGCGTGCTATGTATCGTAACGATATTGGATGGATTGATTTTGTTTGGGGTGATACAGGCATCATCAAAACCAATGGTAAAACCAAAGGAGCTAAAGGCATCAGTCATATCATAGAAGCAAGAATCCGTAAGGATAAGATGAGTTATGATGAAGTGGTTGAGATGCTGACACACAACATTGTGGAGACTATTGCACAAGGCAGTACAGCAGATGCTTATAATTCATCTAATGGCGTAAAAAATATTAAGATTACTCACAAAGGTTACTTTGTGGCTCTAAGGAAAGCTGAAGGCAGTAATGCTTGGGTGATCACCGCATTTGAGATATTTGAAGATGGTACTGGCAAGGGTGATGGCAAAACCAGTCCTACGCACAATCAGTCCTATTCCGCTCGTACTGATGTGGGAGCTTCAAATAAAGTATCAGATGATGGACAAGGAGTAGGATTTGATACTTCCAAGCCTACGCATACTACCCCTACACTTGCTCGTGATAGTATGGGTGCATCTGACAAAACCAATATAACACAGCTTACTACAGATAGCAACGAAGACACTCGTTATTCACAGATATTTGATGAAACGGATAGACAATCTGTATCAGAAGTGTTTAATTCACTGGATAGTCAGACACTAACTGATGGGTGGAATAAGCATTTACAAGAAGTTTGGGATAGTCTGTTTGATGGTAATATTGCTTATAGTACTTTAAGTGAGATGGAGCAAAAGAGTCTTTTAGATACTGCTAAACAGGTGAATAAAATGTTTGTTCCAAATACATTCAATATGACGGTCAAAGAACAGCTATCTTACCAAGCAGTAACCAGTATTGTAGATTTCTTAGTAAACAATCATACTGATTCTAACATTACATCAGAACTTAATAAGATTCATGCACAACTGATTAAAGCTTATCCTACTGCTGCTGATCTGTATCCTGACTATCATACAGTGAATGATGAAGTTAAAAATCTGTATGATACAGAACACAGTAAATTGTTTAAATCTATAGGTGAGATGAATAACTT
Source organism: Moraxella catarrhalis (assembly GCF_001632285.1). GTDB lineage: Bacteria > Pseudomonadota > Gammaproteobacteria > Pseudomonadales > Moraxellaceae > Moraxella > Moraxella catarrhalis. The sequence goes on along the minus strand of NZ_LWAH01000016.1, from coordinate 416,608 downwards.
AGCTTCTGTTGTTGCTTTGGTTTTATCATCACAAACATTCAATGAATTAACTGATCAGAAAGTAGAATTACGCAAAACCAAGCATGATAGTTGGTTTGATAAGTTCATGAATTTATGGCACAAAGCTATGAATTTATTGAGAACCAAATATATCAATGCAAATAGTACTTCTGAAGCAACCAAACAGCTTATGGCAAAACTGGTTAATGCTGAAACTAATGCTCGTCTAGCTCGTGTATCTATGATAGATAAAGCATGGAATACGGTCTATCAAAAGCCTATGGACGCTGCTAACTGGGTATGGGATAAGACTTGGGATATTGGTAGTGAAGCTATCATCAGTGGTTTACCTATGTCCAGTCAAATGCGTGATACTTGGCGTAGTCATAAAGAGCGTATTAAAGCAGCGAAGCAATCAGAAAATCTTAGTAAGAGCAGTGTTGCAAAGGACAGTATGAACCTTACGATAGAAGCAGGTTTGGCGATTACTGGTTTAGATATGAATATGTCTTATGGTGGAAACCAAGACATCAAATCAGCAACACGGGGTTTTATCAAAGAAACTGTCAATGAAATGCTAGGTCAGCGTGGCGTGGGTCATACTGTAGAGCGTGTTATTCGTATTGTAAATAAAGTCGCCCAAGACCGTGCTAACTATAAGCAGTCTATGTTAAATAACTTTGCTTCTATTATGAAAGACCCTAAACGATTTGATAACCACGCTAAGCAGTCTATCACTCGTACTGTAATGATGTCTGATGCACAGACACTATTGCATTATCATGGTATGGAACAAACACTCAATTATATTGCCAACTCAAAACAACGAAAAGTTCGTATTAAAGAGTTGGAAGATAAGCTACAGTCTTTGTCAAAAAATCGTGAGCATTTCAATCAACTGCTTAAAGATACCAAAGACTTGGCTTGGTATATGGTAGGTGAAACAGTCTCAGGCGATGTGAAAAAGAACGCTGAATTGATTGCAACTTCTGCAGGTACACGAAGCATTACCCCATACGAACAGATGGATCAGAATATCTTTGAAGCTGTAGATGAGCTAGTTACACTACATGGTTTAGAGATGGTTAATGGTAAGTATATGTACACAACACAGGACTTGATTCAAAATGAAGGTCAAGTGTTGATTGCTATGCTTAATACCCATCATGACCTTGTGAAGAAATCCAAAGAAGAGTTTAAGGACAATCCATTGAACTATATCAAAGGATTTAAGCCTGCCATTCATAATCCGCATGTAGATGTCGTTGCTGTAAAAGCTGAAGAAGTAGATGATTATATCCAAAAGGGCTATGAACAAGTACTACATGGTTCTATTGTTCAAGATGAGTTAGATAATACTGAACCTCGCTATCTGATGATTAACAAGAACGCACCCTATGCTCGTTATAACTCTGGTGGTTTGGATATGAAAGATACTCACTTCCGTGGTTATGAAGTCTTTAACTATAAGACTAATGCTAAAGAATTAGCTCGTGTAGGTCAAGGTCGTTTAAAGCGTAATACTGAACTTGCTAAGACAATGGATGCACGAAGCTATGATCCACGAAATATTAAGGGCAATCATCTCATTCCACGATATGGTAATGATATGCTGATTTTGGGTTATAACTATGAAATGTCAGGCGAACTAAGAGATAAGCTACTAGACCGTGATTTATCATTTGATATGATGTTAGCCACTATGGGCAGTGAATTGGTTGCTAAACCAAAGTTAGTAGATACACAGCGTACATTAGCACAGGTACTGGCTGAAGACGCTAAGAATCCTACAACTGGTTTTAAAATCTCACCTGTACACTTTACCGTGATTAACCCTAATTCTCCTGACCCAAGAGTTCAAGAGATGCTTCGTATGATGCCTTATGAGTTCTACCAAGAAATGCAGCATCAATTTGGTAAGGGTAAACCATTTGTTATCCGTACAGCAGTATTTAACTCTGTCTTTGGCTTTAGAAAATATAATGTCTCTGAAATGTTTGATAAGGTGAGTGGTGAGCGTAATTACTTTGAGAAGTTCATGGTAACTTTGTATGAAAATATCTATGGTAAGCAAGCTCGTAATAAAGCTGCTAATCATCAATATGTTTGGGAATGGTTTGTTACCCAAGCCAAAGACCTTATTGTGATTCGTTCTGTCAAAGTTCTGATTGGTAACATTATCGCTAATGCGTTAATCTCAGCAGCTCATGGTATTACACCTACAGAGTTAGCAAGGGGTATGTTCTATGCTTGGAAAGAAGGTAAAGCTTATCGTCAATTACAAGCAGAAGAGCAGCGTATTAACTTTGAGATGCTTAATGCAACTTCTGAATCTCAGCGTAAGAAGCTTAAAGCACAGTTAGTTGCTGTCAGACAGAATATGCAAAATTCAGGTATGCACGAGTACATGGAAGAAGGCTTGATGAGTACGATTGTGGAAGACATTGATATGGGTTCTGAAACCAAGTTATTTAAATCTGACTTTGAGAAGAAATTAGATAACCTTGCAGAGAAGATACCACAACCAGTACGCACAACAATGAAGTGGGCAACATTCCACCCTGATACTGAGATTCATAAGTTTTTGAGTGAATCTACTCAGTTCTCTGATTTTGCTGCTAAATTTGTGTTAGCTAAGCATATTGAAAGAAAATCATTGAAGATGGGTAAATCTAAGAAAGCTGCATTTGAAGATGGTATTCAGATGGCTCAGGAAGTATTTATTAATTATGACATTCCTACAAACCGTACGCTACAAGCAGCAAATGATTTGGGTCTGTTTATGTTTACTAAGTTTACTGTGAGATTCCAACGAGCACTAGCAAGACAACTACATCAAAATGGTGGTCATGCAATGCTTCAACATTTCATGGTAGAAGAATACTTACCTGTTGCTGGTTTATTAAATCCATTTTTCCCTATGTTTAATACAGGTCTTGGGGCATTTACGGGTATTGGTGCATTAGCACAGTTACCATTAATAGCTATGTTCTTGTGAATAAGAAGAGTGTCTTGATTTATTAGTCTAAAATTTCTATACTAATACGCACTAAAAACCTACCTAATATGGGTAGGTTTTTGGTATTTACTCCTAATATTCATAGGGTTTATTTATGGTATAAATAAACTGGTATAGGTATGTTTGGGGATATTTTATATACTAAACCTTCACTAATTAAGTGTAATGGTATTACCCTAAAAGTACTCTAATTGCTGATAGTTATTGACGCTTTCACCGCATTAACCTAACTTTATATAAGCTTGATGCCATCATGGAAGGGGATTTGACTGAGCTTTTAGACAGCTTATTGCGTGAACATCATGCTGATTTGATGGCAAGTGTGGGAGCAGAGTAATTTTAGGGTAATTATTTTATGTCAATTACCCTAGGATTACCCTAAATGGTACTTAAAAATATCCCTAAGATTAGTCAGGTGGGTTGTAGGTATCGTATCCAAACCATGATACATGGTAATGACTTGGTCATATATTTAGTAACCGTCCCAACAAACATTACCATGACAATACCAAAAACTAAACACAAGAAGACTGAGTGCAACAATAGGAAATACATAACCTAAAATAATGAGTAATCTATACATGATAACGCTCCTTAGTGTTAAAAAATATTGTATAGCATGTTTAAAATAAAGCACCTTAATGGTGCTTTGGTGCAATTTAATTATGATTTAAAACCTGTAAATCAAATACGATGGCAGGTTTGGTAGATTGTTTAGAGTATTAATCCAAAAAATCCAAACCAATGTCGTGATTGATCACACTGTGGGTCAGATAGCCCAAAGCGATATAATCAACACCGCAATCGGCTACCGTTTTTAGTCGCTCAAAGGTAATACCACCTGACGCCTCTGTTTTTGCTTTGCCTTGGCAAAGTGATACGGCGTGCTTTAGAGTATCGTTATCCATATTATCAAGCAAAACAAAGTCCGCTCCAGCCTCCAAGGCATCTTCAAGCTGTGCGATGGTATCCACTTCAACCTCAATGGGGATAAGATGACCTGCGGCTGCTTTGGCGTTGGCGATGGCTTGTTTAAGCGTACCTGAATAAATCAAGTGATTATCCTTAATTAAGATCACATCATCTAGCCCCATTCGATGATTGCAGCCACCACCTGCTCGCACAGCGTATTTTTGTAGATTTCTTAAAAGTGGTGTGGTTTTGCGTGTGCAGGTAATTTTGGCTTGTGTGTGTGATATTTGGGCAACTGCTTTGGCGGTCATGCTGGCGATACCGCTTAGATGTGTCAAAAAATTTAGTGCTGTTCTTTCAGCTTGTAATAAGGCTTGGGTATTGCCCGATACATAAGCCAACACTTGACCTGATTTGATAGTATCCCCATCTGAGGCATTTGGGCTAAAGTTGATTGTTTTATCAATACATTCAAAAGCCAACCTTGCCAAATCCATGCCTGCCAAAATGCCTGTATCACGGCTTACGATGGCAAGATTTGCTGTGCTATTTTTGGCAATGACCGCAGCCGAGGTAACATCACCACGCCGCCCCAAATCCTCTAAAAGTGCTACTTGGACTGTGGGTATTAGTAGGGCATCAGGCAATGCAAATAATGGCGTTTTCATGAATTTATCCTTATCTTATTAATCATTATCTTAAATTATTTATCTTGAATCATTTGCTCACGGGCAGGCGAGTGTTAGATAACAAACGCTCAAGCAGCACCGTGTCTTTAAATCGGTAAAGCTGTGCAGGCCGACCACGCTCATGAGCAAACCTGCCTTCAATGGCTTCTATCAGGTTTTGCTGCTGAACTTGCCTGCGAAAGTTTTGTTTATGCAGTTCTTGACCTGATAAGGCTTCGACGCTTTTTTGAAGCTGAAATAATGTAAACTCATCTGCCATCAATTCAAAAATAACAGGGCGGTATTTTATCTTGGCACGCAATCTGGCGAGTGCCGTGGCTAGTACTCGGCGATGGCTATGCTGCATAAAACGACCAGTATGACGAAAATCAAAATTTGGGTTTTGCCAAGGCGATTCGGCAACCAACCCTGTTTCATACAATAATTCATAGCGTAGTAGTACCTGCTCTTCTGACCACGAATAAGGAGGTAAACCCCAGCATAATTGAACCCGTCTTAGCCGTTCTTGGCGTTCTTGGGTATCGTTGCCAGCATCCACCCAAGCATACAGACCTGACAAAATCTCAATAGGCTTACTGCTATTACGCCGATCTTCCCATGGAAAATAATCATACCAATCTTGCCAAGTGGCATCAGGATTGAGACTGTGGGCAGTCGCTTCTTTAACCAACCCAAGGTAGCTAACATACAAAACGGGCATACCTTGTGCGTTTTTACGCTCACCATCTACAAAAGTATACAGCTGTTCCACATAACCCATTGGCTGAGCGGTTTGGGTGCGTACCCAGTCTTTAACACCAGCTTGTAGTGAATGATGAATGGGTGTCAGCTGACCGCTGGGCAACTTATCACCGCCGCTGACCGTTAAGATACGAGCTTTATGATCAGTAACAGCAGCCAAAACCGTTACAAGATCGACCAAGCCGTCAGTTTGTTGGGGAGTATTGGTTGATGAATGTATGCTCATAATTCACAGTCATTGAAAAATCATCATTTTAAAAAAAATCTTACTAATTTTCAATGTACTTTTGATAACCAGATTGATTAAAAAGCGACATCCTATCAAAAACTGCTTTACATTATACTCAAAATGAGCATAATATGTCAAATTAATACTCAAAATGAGCATAAATCATCTGAGTAATCATTTAAGCTGATAAAAAAAGGAGCATGTGATGCACAAAAATACCCAACAAGCGTTTGATTATGAAGCACCCTTATCAAATATGCCAACGACATCGTGTCGCATCAAGCAAGCATGGGCAAAGATTCCGCCTGAGCTACCAAAAGATGCACTGACCCAATACCAACACAATATTAAGGATCTGCTTATCCAAAAAGATGCGGTGATTATTGCACATTATTATGTTGATCCTGACATTCAAGATTTGGCATTGGCGACAGGTGGCTGTGTTGGGGATTCGCTTGAGATGGCTAAGTTTGGGGCGGCGCATGATGCCAAGACCTTATTGGTCGCAGGGGTTCGTTTTATGGGTGAGAGTGCCAAAATATTAAGTCCGCACAAAACTGTCTTAATGCCTGATTTACAGGCTGAATGTTCGTTGGATTTGGGTTGTCCAATTGAGGAATTTAGTGCATTTTGTGATGCACACCCTGATAGAACAGTGGTTGTCTATGCCAATACCAGTGCCGCTGTCAAAGCGCGTGCTGATTGGGTGGTAACTTCGTCGGTCGCACTTGAAATTGTCAGTCATTTACATGCCAAAGGGGAAAAGATCATTTGGGGTCCTGATCGTCATTTGGGCGAGTACATTCGCCAAAAAACAGGGGCGGATATGATTTTATGGCAAGGATCTTGTATTGTGCATAATGAATTTAAATCAATAGAGCTTGAGCAGCTTAAGAGTGAACATCCTGAAGCGATCACTTTAGTACATCCAGAGTCCCCTGCCAGTGTGGTCGCTCAAGGAGATGTGGTCGGTTCTACCAGTAAGCTATTACAAGCTGCCATTCATCGTCCCGAAAAAACTTTCATCGTTGCAACCGATTTGGGGATTTTGCATGAAATGAAAAAGCATGCACCACAAAAAACTTTCATTGCAGCACCGACAGCGGGCAATAGTGCAACTTGTAAAAGCTGTGCATTTTGCCCTTGGATGGCTATGAATGGTGTCCAAGGGGTTTATCAAGCGCTTAAATATGGCACAGGTGAAATTCAGCTGACTGAGTCTTTGATGAATGATGCACGCCATGCGTTGGATAAAATGATTGAATTTTCAAAAACATTGCCCAAGAAACCAGCGGTTCATGGTTTGGGAGTTGCCTAAATGAAACCAGATTCTTATGATGTGATCATTGTTGGTAGCGGATTGGCTGCCATTACCACAGCGTTATCTTTGCCAAAAGATTGCCAAGTTTTATTAATGTGCAAAGGTGAAATTGCGGATACATCAAGCCGCTTTGCCCAAGGTGGTATCGCTGCGGTGATAGCACCAACCGACAGCGTTCAGGAGCATGTGACAGATACGCTCATTGCAGGTGCAGGGCTGTGCGATCCCAACACAACCGAGCAAATCATTCATCAAGGTGCTGATGCGATTGCTTGGCTTAGTTCTTTGGCAGTGCCTTTTAGTACAACCAAAGAGGGTTTACACCTAACCAAAGAAGGTGGACACAATAGACGCCGCATTTGCCATGTCGCTGATCATACAGGTCAATCAGTCATGGCGTGCCTTTGGGCAAACATGCAGACTCGCCCAAATATCCATGTGCTTGAGCGGTGTTTTGTGACAGACATTTTGACTGAGCTTGATGTAAAGACAAAAAAAGTGCATTGTAAAGGTGTGGTATGTCTCATCAATCAACAATCCAAAAAATATGATGCCGATAAAGTAGTGCTTGCCACTGGCGGCTTAGGGCAGATTTATCAATATACCACAGCGCCAGAGGTGTGTACTGGTGATGGTATTGCTATGGCGTACCGAGCAGGTTGCCGCATTGTGAATGCTGAATTTGTTCAATTTCACCCAACAGGTTTTGATGATGCTATGGCTCAAACAGCACTGATCTCAGAAGCGGTTAGAGGCGAGGGTGGGCGGCTCATTAATGCTCAAGGCGAACGCTTTATGTCAAATTATGATGAGCGTCTAGAGCTTGCACCCAGAGATGTTGTCGCAAGAAGCATTATCAAGGAGGCCCAGCGTACCGCTCAGGGCGTATTTTTGGATATCAGCCATCAATCAGATGAATTTATCAAGCAGCATTTTCCAAAAATTTATCAATCTTGCTTAGCCAAAGGCGTGGATATAACCAAGCAGCCAATTCCTGTAACGCCAGTACAGCATTATTTTTGTGGGGGTGTTTTGACAGATGTCAGTGGGCGAAGTGATGTGGTGGGTTTGTATTGTTTGGGTGAGATGGCATATACAGGGCTGCATGGTGCTAATCGGTTGGCGAGTAATTCATTGCTGGAGTGTTTGGTGATGGGTCAAAATGCTGCCAAATCTTTGCAAGAACCTTTGGCGAAATGGTCAAATCGTGAAGTACTGCCTAATTGGTCGGTTCAAACGCATCAAAAGGATATTAATCTGGCATCAAGTATACCATTGGATGTCGCTCAGATTAAGCAGCTAATGCAGCAACATCTTGGGGTAATACGCAGGCAAGAGGATGTGGCAAAAACTGTCGAGCTTTTGGCGGGAGCTTTGGCTGATCTATCCACCCAAAATCTCACTACCCAAAGCCAAATTCAAAAGCTTAATCTCACCATGTGCGCTTATTTGGTCGCAAAAGCAAGCTTAGATCGCCCGCATAGCATTGGCTGTCATTATTGGGTAGAAAATGAGCCAAATCTGATAGCACCAAATCGACTGCCAAAAGTTGTATGAGTTCTTTTGGTATTTGATGATAACAACCCAACAAATAGGTTTTCAACTCTAGCAATCTAGCAAAGTGATTAAAATTGCTAAGATAAAATAGCGTACCATAAAATTGCATAAACTTGTTTGACAAGGGTTGGCGGATAGATTATTAATGTTATAATATAACTTTTTGTATCATCAGATGGTCGCCGATTTTGGTGAAATAAATTTTACTAAAAGATTGCAATTTATAACTAAATCGTTCATAATATGACAACTGATAATCGTTATCGTTACTATTTTTATTTTTAATTTTTGTCAATAGATATACCATATTTGGTTGTTTATGGGTGTTTTAAGTGGATAATTCCAAAAAAATCAAAGTGTTGGCTATCTCTATCGCAGCTGTCTTGCATGGATTGGTAGGTTTTGGATTGGCGAATATGACTATAAAACCAATCACACCGCCACCTGTTACACCGCCTTTAGAGATTGAATTTATCAAAGAACCAGTGCCTGAACCCATCGCACTTAATGACCTTGAATCGCCTGAACCACCAGGCGAACCTGTTGTTACACCAGAGCCTGTTGTAGAGCCAGAGGTCGCTACGCCTGAGGTTATTGAGCCGCCCGAACCCATTCCTGAACCTGAGCCATTACCTGAACCAATTCCTGAGCCTGAGCCTGAGCCCGAGATTGATGTAGAAGCCATCTTAGAACAACAAAGACTTCAAGAGGCTTGGGTTGCTCAGCAACAACAATTGGCCAAAATTCAAGAACAAGAGCGACTTGAACAAGAGCGACTTGAAAATGAACGCAGGGAACAAGAGCGACTTGAAAATGAACGCAGGGAACAAGAGCGACTTGAAAATGAACGCAGGGAACAAGAACGACTTGAACAAGAACGCTTAGAAAACGCAAGGCGTGAGCAGGAGCGACTTGACAACGAACGCAGAGCCAGAGAACAAGCACAGAAAGAAGCCCAAGTGGCTGCTGCAAGGCGAGCAGCTGCCCAAGCGGCGGCTAATGCTGCCAAAAAAGCAGGCAATCATGGGGGCGGTCAGCCTGGCCAGAATCAGACCGTGGAAGGTGGTATTAATATCAGTAATGCCAGCTGGAAAACCAAGCCCAGAGTGAATAATTTTTGTTCAGCAAGAAGTGATATTGACACCACGCTTCAAGTGAGTTTCCGTGTTGATGCTGAGGGTAAAATCTCCAATGTCAATTTAAATGGCTCAACAGGCGATGCCAAATTAGACCGACAGATTATCCGTCAAATAGGTCGTGGTCGCCTGCATCCATTTAGAGAAGGTAACATCACGCGTGTTGGCACTGCAATTTATCCGATTACGCTAAAATTACAAAAAGATGAGTCTTGTACCAACTAATTTTGTGGTTTTAACTGATTTTTAGCAATAATTCTTATGATAACTTAGTTGAGTTGCCCAAATATTTGGTCATCTGATTGAGTTTTGAAAATTTGAGGTGAATTTATGGATTTTGGATTTTATTGGTCGCATACTGATGCGGTGAGTAAGACACTGTTTTTTGTCTTGTTGGCTTTATCAATGATATCTTGGGTTGTGGGCATCATGCGTGTGATTAACTCTCGGCGTCGCACAGCAAATATTGTTGATGAGCTAACTGCCCAAATTAATATCCAAAACTTGGGTGATTTGCCATTTGACCAACGCAAGATGGCAACAGAGCAAAAACTGCTCCAACAAATCGCTCGTCATCGTTATGAACTTGAAAAAGGTCTGCCCGTTCTTGGCACAACAGCTTCCATCGCACCTTTTATTGGGTTGTTTGGTACGGTTTGGGGGATTTTTCATGCCCTTCACAGCATCGGTGCAACAGGTCAAGCGGGCTTGGCACAAGTGGCAGGGCCTGTGGGTGAGGCATTGATTATGACAGGTTTGGGTCTAGCAGTTGCAATACCTGCGGTTATTTTTTATAACATTGCCACACGCATCAACAAGCAAGCGATTCATCTGGCAACTGATACAGCCCATCAAATTCTGTCTAAGATTGTACGATAAAGGAGGGTCTGATGGCTTTTGAGTTAGGTGATCATGACAATAACGGCATGAATGAGATGAACCTTATTCCGCTGATTGACATCATGTTGGTTTTGATGATTATTTTTTTGGTAACAGCGACCGTGCTAAACCCAAGTGTGCCGCTTGATTTACCAAAAACTTCGGCATCGGTGAATGATGCACCGCCTGAGGTCTTACAAATTAGCATTGATGAGGCAGGGGGCATTTATTGGGACCGTGAAGCACTGACCTTAGATGAGCTGAGCCAACGCTTCACCGAGCAGGTTAATGCAGGCAAAAACCCCCAAATTAATTTGCGTGCTGATAAAGAGGGTAAATACGATACCGTCGCACAGGTTTTGGCTGAGGCATCAAAAGCAGGATTGGGCAAAATCGCTTTTGTCAGCGAATAGATGGTTTAATCAAATCAAAGATAAATAAAAAGCACTGTTTTAACAGTGCTTTTTATTAGCTTATTATTTATTAAGTGAGCTTATTAAGTGATTATTTATTAAGTAACTATTTATTAAGTGATTATTTATTAAGTAACTATTTATTAAGTGATTTTTTAGAATTCTCAGTAATGTCCTTTCTGATATTTTTTCTTAGGCAAAAAAACATCACACCCAAAAATATAAACATGACAATCATATCACCAAAAGCGGTAAATTCGCCCCAGTATTTCCCCTCTGCAAAAATGAATGCAAAAAATGTATGTAAACCTGCCATCACAGTAAACATACCCACCCAAGCCAAATTAAGATACTGCCAACCTTGATGCGTTAGGTGAAATACAGGTTCAAACAAGCGTTTGATGATGGGGCTTTTATCTTTGCTAAATAATGGGGAGATGAGTAGCCCCAGTGCAAATGCACCATTAATTAACACTGCTTTTAGCATGATATAAAATGCGTCGCTAAGTGCTAAGGTGATTCCACCAAAAACCACCGTCATCAGTAACACAAACCACTGCTGCTTTTCTAGGTGAAATCTTTGGCTGATGAATAAATACCCATATATAATTACAGTTGCGGCAATCAGCCCAAATGTTGCCACTAAAATGTGGTTATTATCCGTACCTGCCGACCCAATGAGTTGTAAAATCGGATGCGTGCTGTCTGTTGGTTCGGTCGTTTTATAAAGAACAAAAAATATAATGAGTGGAATATAGTCAAATAAGGCTTTCATGATGCATATCTTTTAATTAAAAAAAGCACACCTGACACTATCTGCCAAGGTGTGCTGTTGTTTAGCTGCGTACAGTATCGCTACTGGTCTTGTGAGTGACCGCTTGTGGAGGAAGTGGGCGAATTGGCTCAACCAAAGCTACCGCCAGCACCTCATCAATGGTTTCAACAGATTGAATGACAAGACCTTCTTTGACATTGTCAGGAATCTCGATCAAATCACGCTCATTGGATTTGGGTATCAAGACATGCTTGATGCCGCCACGATGTGCCGCCAAGAGCTTTTCTTTTAATCCACCGATGCGTAATACTTTACCACGCAAAGTAACCTCACCTGTCATGGCAATATCAGCACGAATGGCGATGCCTGTCATGGCAGAGACGATGGCAGTAGTTAGGGCAATACCTGCTGATGGGCCATCTTTTGGGGTTGCACCTTCAGGCATATGGATATGCAAATCGGTATTTTTAAATTTTTCATAAGTAATCCCAAATCGCTCACCATTGGCACGCACAACACTCATGGCAGCACGAATGGACTCTTTCATGACATCACCGAGCGACCCTGTAAAGACAAGCTCGCCTTTACCCTGCATGGTTGCAGATTCGATGGTCAAAAGCTCACCACCAACCGAAGTCCACGCCAAACCTGTAATGCGTCCAATCTCAGGGTCTTTTTCAGCCAAACCATAATCATATGGCTTGACGCCCAAATAATCTGAAATATTATCATCGGTGATGGTCAAGCTTTCGATATCAACACCTTTTTTGGGTTTGACGCCATATTTTTCGATTTGGGAGCGTACCGCTTTTCGGCTAATCTTATTAATCTCGCGCTCAAGATTACGAACGCCTGCTTCTTTGGTATAATGGCGGATAATACTGGTTAATGCATCATCAGTAATATCAAGCTCATTGGGTTTTAGGCCGTTTTGTTCTAAAGCTTTTGGGGTTAGATAATTATTGGCAATGGCCATTTTTTCATCTTCAGTGTAGCCAGGTAAGCGAATGACCTCCATACGGTCAAGCAATGCAGGCGGAATGTTCATGCTGTTGGCAGTACAAATAAACATCACTTGTGATAAGTCCAAATCTAAATCCAAATAATGATCATTAAAGGATTTATTTTGGGAAGGATCTAAGACCTCAAGTAAGGCAGAAGCAGGGTCTCCTCGAAAATCTTGTGCCATCTTATCAATTTCATCGAGTAAAAATAGCGGATTTTTAACCTCAACTTTGGCAAGTGATTGTACAATTTTGCCGGGCATCGCACCGATATAAGTACGGCGATGCCCACGAATTTCAGCTTCATCACGCACGCCGCCTAATGCCATACGCACAAACTTACGACCTGTGGCACGAGCAATGCTCTCGCCCAAGGAAGTTTTACCCACCCCAGGAGGGCCAACTAAACATAAAATAGGCCCTTTAAGCTGCTTCACTCGAGATTGTACTGCCAAATATTCCAAAATGCGGTCTTTGACATCATCTAGCCCATAATGATCTTTATCCAGTGTTTGTTTGGCTTTATCAAGATTAATGCTAACTTTACTGGCTTTGTTCCATGGCGTGTCTAAAATCCACTCAACATAACCTCGTACCACCGATGCCTCTGATGATGATGCTGGCATTTGTTTAAGCTTTTTAAATTCACTTTCGGCCTTTTTTCGGACATCATCGGGCAAATCAGCTTCTTTTAAGCGATTTTCAAGCTCAACATCGTCATCATCGGCACCATCATTTAAATCGGATAGTTCTGATTTGATGGCTTTCATTTTTTCATTTAAGAAATACTCGCGTTGGTTGTTTTCCATTTGCTTTCGAACAGTGTCTTGTAGCTGACTTTCGATGCTATGCTCGGTTTTAGTGTTAGTGAAATATTCGCTTAGCACCTTAAAGTATTCAGCAGCATCACCCGATTCAAGCAAAGCTTGCTTTTTATCAAGAGGTAGCTGTGTGCGTGTCACGACAAAGTAAATCAGCTCAAGCAAATTATCAAAACCGCTGGCAACACGGATCAGCTCACGCGAATTTCTCAGCGTACTTTCAGCATAGTCACTAAATAGCTCAAGCAGCACCGACTTTTGAGCATCAGCTTCTTCTTGGCTAAGATTGAGGTCAACATTGGCAGCAGTGAACTCAGCGATAAAGCTATCATCAGTATCATCATTGGCATTTTGGATGCGACCGATTTCAACACGCTCAAGACCCTCAATCAACACCTTTAAGCATTTATCATCGGAGTCATGTGGCATGGTACTGACAATTCGGCAAAGTGTTCCGTAGCGATGTAAATCTTCAATATCAATCTGTTCAGACAGTGAATCTTTTTGGGCAACCGCAATCAGTTTACCCTCATGTGATTTTTGGGCAAGTTCAATGGCTTTGATGGACTGCTCACGACCGATAAATAAGGCGACTTGTGTCTGCGGAAAAATGATGACATCACGAACAGCAATTAAGGGCAGTTGTTGTAAATTATGATGATTATTGGCATTGTCATAAGTTGTATTTGGGGTTGTCATTTTAGTATTCCTTATATTTTTAAAATGATGCTGGATTTATGGTGGCTTATAGCGTAAATTGCAAGACCTGATATCAAAAACTTGGCAAATCATTCGCTTTTTTAATCATCATGACCAAATGATTGGCTTTGTAAAAATTGTCTATCACAATTAAATATATAACTTATTGATTTATCATAATATTTTTAAAAAATTTTATGAATTTTTTTGGGTATAATACAGAATTTAATTTTGATAGGTATGATTTGGGGGTGATGATGAATGCTGTTTTGCTTGCCGTCATTGTGATGGTTGGCTTATCGCTTGTACGGGTACATGTGGTACTAAGCTTGGTGGTTGGGGCACTTGTTGGCGGTTTGATGGCGGGTATGTCGGTCGCTGATACGCTGACTTCTTTTCAAGATGGTATTAAAAATGGTGCACAAATTGCTTTATCTTATGCCATGCTTGGTGCTTTTGCGATGGCAATTGCCCATTCAGGATTGCCACAGATATTGGCAGATAAGCTGATTGCTCGGTTGCAGTACGCTGATGGCACAGGTGGGCTTAAGTTTTTGTTATTTTTTATCTTAATTATTATGGCAATCATGTCTCAAAACATTGTGCCGATTCATATTGCCTTTATTCCCCTAATCGTGCCGCCACTGTTATCGGTGATGAATCGCTTGCATCTGGATCGCCGTGCGATCACATGTATTTTAACTTTTGGTTTGGTCAATACATACATGTTTATTCCTTATGGATTTGGCGATATTTTTTTGAATCAAATTATCCTTAAAAATATCAATGAAGCAGGCATGATAACCAACAACATCTCAATGATGCAAACTATGATGATCCCTGCTTTGGGTATGCTGATTGGACTTTTGATTGCCATTTTTGTCACGTATCGTAAACCGCGTCATTATCAAGAAAAAGTCGTGGCGGTCGGTCAGGCGTCTATTCAAGTCGGTACGCTTAATATCGTCGTGGCAATGGCGGCAATTGTTGCGGCATTTGTCGCACAGCTAATGACAGATTCTTTATTGATTGGCTCACTCGTGGGTTTTGCGATATTTATGGCAACAGGTATTGTTAAATGGCGTGATGCCAATGAGGTTTTTAATGATGGCATTAAAATGATGGCGATGATTGGCTTTATCATGATTTGTGCTCAAGGTTTTGCAGAGGTGATGAAAGCCACAGGGCAGATTAATGCGTTGGTTAATGGGGCGGTGGGTCTTTTTGGTGATAACAAAATGCTTGCGGCAGTATCGATGCTGCTTGTTGGTTTGGTGGTGACACTTGGCATTGGTTCATCATTTTCGACTGTCCCTATTATTGCGACCATTTATGTACCATTGTGTATGGCGATGGGCTTTAGTGTACCTGCGACAGTGGCTTTGATTGCAACAGCAGGCGTACTGGGTGATGCTGGCTCACCTGCATCAGATTCTACATTAGGTCCCACCATGGGGCTGAATGCAGACGGCCAGCATGACCATATTCATGATTCTGTGATTCCAACTTTTATCCACTATAATATTCCTTTGATTGTTTTTGGTTGGATTGCCGCGATGGTGCTTTAGTCTTTTTGAGTACTTGATATTTAATGCCTTGAAATCGCTTCAAGGCATTTTTTTGGCTATTGATTTTCTTGGCCTAAATAAGTACCACGCTTTGGTTGCCATTTGACTTCTTCGCCACGCAAGATTTTTTCAATCATCATCTTGGTATGTGCACGATGATGATTGAGCATGCTAATCATATGCGTATTTTTATAGCGGCTGATGTTTGGGTCGTATGTTTCGGCAGCAGCTGCCACACCATCTCGATCTCGGTGATGATACAGATGTGCGATGCGTTCAGCAATCTCGCTATCCATCCCCAAAAGCTCAAGCCCTGTACGGGCACTGCGTACCGCTGAATCAAAAGTCTCACGAATTACCGCACTGGCACCTGCTTTGTGCAATTGGTAGGCATGAATGCGATCATAAGCACGAGCCACGATTGGCAAATCGTTGTAGGTGTGGCGTAGATGGCGTACGATGGACAGTGCCTCTTTGGGATGATCGATAGCGATTAAAACCAGTTTGGCTTTGGCGATGCCTGCCATATCAAGCAAATCAAATCGTGTGGCATTGCCATAATAAGTCTGAATCCCCAAGTTTGACAAACCATCTACATGGTCAGCATCACTATCAATCAATGTGGTCTGATAACCACATGCGGTCATCATGCCATTGACAACTTGCCCGTATCTGCCATGTCCTAAGATAATGATAGGATTTTCTTCATCAATGGCATCACTGTCTCTTACAGACGCTGGCGATGTGTTTTTGGCGGTGTATTTTTGATGAATCACTAAAAATAGCGGCGTAAGTACCATGGACATCACAACGATTGCTGTTAAATTAGCATGTGTATCGGCGGATATGACCGAATGCGTCGCCGCTGCTGAAAATAGCACAAAGGCAAACTCACCACCTTGTGCCATCATGACTGCACG
Organism: Moraxella catarrhalis; assembly: GCF_001632285.1. Lineage (GTDB taxonomy): Bacteria > Pseudomonadota > Gammaproteobacteria > Pseudomonadales > Moraxellaceae > Moraxella > Moraxella catarrhalis. The sequence goes on along the minus strand of NZ_LWAH01000016.1, from coordinate 399,925 downwards.
CTCAATAGCGATGGCATGCCCAGCTTTGGTCATACGGGCCACAAAATAAATCCAAAGACCTTTGGTGAGCATGAGTGCGATGACGCCAAGACTGATAAGTTGCCAGTTTTTGGTCACGATGGATAAATCAAGTGCCATACCGACGCCTAAGAAGAACAAGCCCAGTAAAAGACCACGAAAAGGCTCAATATCTGCTTCAAGTTGATGTCGAAAGCTGGATTCAGATAACAGCACACCTGCAACGAATGCACCCATCGCCATCGACAGACCGCCAAGCTCCATCAGTAGTGCCGATCCTAGCACGACCAATAACGCTGCAGCTGTCATAATCTCTCGTACACCAGTTTTGGCAAGTATCGTAAATAATGGATTAATCAGTACACGCCCAACGATCAACAATGCCAGTAATGAACCTAATGCCACAGCAATCGCTTGCCAAGCTGGTGTTTCACTGGTATGCACCACAGGCGATAAAAAAGCCACAATGGCTAACAGCGGAACAATCAGCAAGTCTTCAAATAATAAGATGGATACCATGCTTTGACCTTTGGCGGTAGACAATCCATTATTTTCGCCCAAAGTTTGCATGACAATTGCCGTTGAGGTTAGCACAAACCCTGATGCCCCCACAAATGCCACTTGCCATGATACCCCAAATATCTTGAGTACCAACATCATTAAGGCGGTTGCACCTAATACCTGCAAAGACCCAAGCCCAAAGATTTGTCGTCTAAGACTCCACAAATGCGATGGGTGCATTTCAAGACCGATAATGAATAAAAACATCACCACACCAAGTTCAGCGGTGTGAATGATGGTCTGTGGGTCGGTAAATATCCCTAAGCCAAATGGCCCAATTATCAGACCACCAGCCAAATAACCAAGAACAGACCCTAACCCAATTTTACGAAAAAGGGGTACTGCGATTACGGCAGCTCCAAGCAGTGTCACAACTTGAATCAGCTCGCTTGCCATACCAGCTTCAGCCATCGTTATTCCTTATTTTAGTGATGAATAAAAAAGCACAAATCATTAAGCCGCCATTTTAATGTAAGTTAATGCAAGCTTAAGTATTGTGCTAATAAAATCAAAAATTATAAACTTATATGATAAAGTTATCGTCGTGTGATGCGTAATCGATTTAATTGATCAATTATAACCAACCTGCTTTTCTAAATTTGGTGTATAAAAACAAACAAACCAACATGACCGCACCAACAACAACAAAATAAGCATATCGAATATGCAGCTCAGGCATATAATCAAAGTTCATGCCATAAATGCCAGCAACCGCCGTTGGTACAGCAGCGATACCAGCCCAAGCCGCCAATTTTCGGACAACATCATTTTGCCCCATTGTCACCATCGCCATATAGGTATCCATTGCCACAGAGAGCATTTCATTTAGGCCATTGACGGCATCAATTGAGCGTAAAAGATGGTCATTGACATCACGAAAATAAGGTTTGGCGGCAACAGGAAAAGCAGAGACCAATTCATTTTTTTTATGATTAATAAAAAAGTTACACACATCTTGAACAGGCAAAATCACCGCTCGCATATGCACCAGTTGAGATTTTAGTTCATATAAACTTTTTAGGGTGGATTTGCTAAACTCATGTGAAAAGATATTGCGTTCTTGCTCACGCAAATAATTGCCCAATCGGTCAGTGATTGGTAAATAGTTATCAACAATAAAGTCTAAAATTGCATGTAGTACAAAAATTGGACCCAAACGCAATTTTTCAGGTCGGCGGTGGCAATGTTCACGAACAGGGGTGTAGGAATTGGATGCACCACGGCGGACGCTGATGATGAAATTTTTACCCATAAAAATGGCGGTTGTACCATAGCGAATTTGGTTATCCTCAAGCTTAGCAGTACGCACAACCACAAAGATGGTATCATTACCGTAGCTTTCAACCTTTGGGCGTTGGTGATCAGCAAAGGCATCTTCTAAGGCAAGCTCATGTAAGTCAAATGCATCTTGAACCTCTTGAACGGTTTCAAGACTGGGATCGTATAGTCCAAGCCAGATAAATTGATTATTATTAGTAAGCGTACGACTGACATCCTCGATTGCTAAAGGCTCAATGGGTGCGCCTGTTTTACGAGAGTAAGCATAACAGATGACAGTTTCATTATCCCCAGATTGCTCAATATCTTCTAAGCGGTCGGCATCAGGATCGTAGACTGTCATTGTCTCAATGGTATCTTCGTCTGTGGCATCGGCATCGCCATAGATATAGCTGTCTTGAGTGTCGTGGAAAGTTTCAGCACTTTCAGGGGTATGCTCAGGGTCGTTGGTGACTTTGATCATGTCTGACTCATCAAACAGCTCATCTTGATGAATGATAGGATTAAGATCAGATATGGTGGCGGATTTGGCAGGGTGGGTCAGGTCGTTTGGATTTGGGGTGTGATCGGTTTGTGTATTATGCTGTGTCATAAAATCCCCAAAAAATCGCACATTTTGTGATGATCGGTGTATTAAAACCCTAAACTATAGAGCAAATTTATATTCAGTGGGTTATTATAGCAATACTGTCGCAATTTTTCATCAGTTAAATAATGACTTCATTGACAATTGAGCGATTGATAAAATTTTTTTTTCAAATTAACCTTGCAAGCCTGCTAAGGTATGGTACACTAGTCAAGAAAAAATGCTAAATGCTTACTGTGATCACAAATGAGTCAATATAACTCATTTGTAATTATGATGCTTATTTTATAAGCTTGTTATAAGCCCAAGTTATTTTTTCATGACACCGTATTTCATGACACCGTATTTTGGTCAAACGCTTGTTTGACTGTTTTTATTTGCTGACAGGGGTTTTTTGTGCCAAAGCATAGCACCACCAATTTTAACACCGAACACCAAATGGATACAAAACACATTCAGCAAAATTGGCTTCTACCTGATGGTGTGGCTGATGTACTATTTACCGATGCTCAAAAACAAGAAAGCCTGCGTGATGCCTTGCTATTTGTGCTAACCGCACACGGTTATCGCTTGGTGTCGCCGCCATTAATTGAGTATACCGAAAGTCTGCTAAATAATGCCGATGAAGACCTAAAACGCCAAACTTTCAAATTTATCGATCAGCTCAATGGTCGTTTAATGGGTTTGCGTGCCGATATTACGCCACAAATTCTACGCATTGATAGCAAATATGGTCAAGGCATCAGCCGTTACTGTTATGTTGGGCAGGTTGTCAAAACCCTACCGACTGGTCTGTTTGGCTTGCGTACGCCGCTTCAATTGGGTGCCGAGATTTTTGGGATAGATGATATCTGTGCCGAGCTTGAGTTGATTGATCTACTGGTCGCATTGGCAGATGAGGTCGGACTAGACCGACAGATGCTGCATGTGGATATTGGGCATGTCGCTATTTTTGATCGCTTGTGTCAGTTGCATGGCGTTTCAAACAAAGATGCTGATGAGCTGATTGGCATTTACCATAAAAAAGCCATGCCAGAACTTACCAAATGGTGCCAAAATATGGGCAACAGCTTAAACAGCCCAAGCGATGCAACTGATTTTTTGGTATTGGCTAAGCATACATTAAGCAGTGATCGGACGCCAAATGCCGAGGCTTTATTAAGTAAATTGTCCGATAAAGCTCGCCAAGATAATCAAATCATCCAAGCGGCAAATGAGCTTGCTACTTTGGCGGCACATATCAGAGCGGTGGGTATGAGTGTGAGTATTGATGTGACTGAATTGTCAGGATATCATTATCACACTGGCGTGGTATTTAATGTCTATTTGGGTAATAGAACCACACAGACTCAAGCTTTGGTACGAGGCGGTCGCTTTGATGGCATCTCAACTCACAGCGTGGCAAGGGGTGCAACTGGTTTTAGTATGGATATTAATCGCTTGCTTGAATTTGTAGAGCTTGAAGAAGATACCGTGATTTTGGTGGATTATCACGATTTACAAAATGCTGATGCAGACACAAAAGCTGATTTGGCCACACAAATTAAAACCTTACAATCTGAAGGCTGTATTGTCATTAAGCCCTTGACTGTAGATGATAAGCCTGACCAGATTGATGGTATTTTGCATTGGGACACCGATCAAGATAAGCCGATTTGGGCGGTGCGATTAGTTGGTGATGAGTACTAAATGTCACCGATTGATGTTGTTGATTGATTTATTGAGTAACTTTTAAGGATATATTATGGGTAAGAATGTTGTCGTGCTGGGTAGTCAGTGGGGTGATGAAGGTAAAGGCAAAATCGTGGATTTGCTGACCGAAAAAGCCACAGCGGTCGCCCGCTTTCAAGGTGGGCATAATGCAGGTCATACACTGGTTGTTGGCGGTGAAAAAACCGTTCTGCATCTTATTCCATCAGGTATTTTGCGTGAGGGCGTAACCTGTTTCATTGGCAATGGAGTTGTTTTATCTCCTGAGGCACTACTTAAGGAAATGAATGGTTTAATCGAAAAAGGTGTGCCTGTGCGTGAGCGTTTGCGAATCTCACCTGCATGTCCGCTTATCATGCCTTATCATACTGCACTTGACCAAGCTCGTGAAATCAAACGAGGCAGTGGCAAAATTGGCACAACAGGTCGTGGTATTGGGCCTGCTTATGAAGATAAAGTCTCACGCCGTGCACTCAAAGTTGCTGATTTATTCCGTGCAGATTTGCCAGAAAAACTAGAAAACTTACTTGAATATCATAACTTTGCACTGACCGAATATTATAAGGTAGATGCCATCGATTTTGATACCACGCTCAAACTATGCCAAGAATGGGCAGCCGAGCTTAAGGATTTGGTCATTGATGTGACCGATGCACTAGAGATCCGTCGACAAAATGGCGAAAATTTGATGTTTGAGGGCGCTCAAGGGACATTGCTTGATATTGACCATGGCACTTACCCATTTGTTACCAGCTCAAATACAACAGCAGGCGGCGTATCTACAGGTACAGGCTTAGGCCCTTTATATTTAGACTATGTGTTAGGTATTACCAAAGCTTATACCACTCGTGTCGGCTCAGGACCATTTCCAACAGAGCTGTTTGATGATGTTGGTGCTCACTTAGCAAAAGTTGGACATGAATTTGGTGCAACAACAGGCCGAGCTCGCCGCTGTGGTTGGTTTGATGCGGTCAGCTTACGCCGTGCGGTTGTATTAAACTCAATGAGTGGAATTTGTTTGACTAAGCTTGATGTTTTAGATGGCTTAGATGAGATTAATATTTGCACCAGCTATGAAGTACCAGAAGGTGAGTGTGCTGGTGCTTATGATGCTGAATATTATGAAAAAGTGGTACCAAAATATGAAACCCTACCAGGTTGGAGCGAATCGACGATTGGCGTGACCAACTTTGATTCACTGCCTGCCAATGCTCAAGTATATATCAAACGCATCGAGGCGCTTGTCGGTTGCCCTGTTGATATCATCTCAACAGGCCCTGATCGTGATGAAACCATTGTGTTGCGTGACCCTTATGATGCTTAAGTGAGTGTGATTTTACCAATGATCGCATCGGATAAAAGTTGGTATTAACCCTGATAATTAACTTTTATTTAATTATCTTATCAGTGTTATGTGAAAATAACTTTTTGGCATGACTTAGTTATTTGATTATCAAATATATCAACGAACCCAATCTTGACTTGATACAGTTATGATTGGGTTTTTTATTGTTAAAAAAATTAATTTATCTATTTATTTTTGATAAGTTATCGTAAATACCGATAAATAATCCAAAAAATCCCACTTTATCTTAGCCTGATCTTTTGATGAAATGGTAGGGTAATTGGCACGGTCATCATGTTAGCCATAACTTTTATGATGATTGTCTCTTAAGGTGTCTTAAATTGATCAAAGTGTGCCTGCCTTTGGCATTTTTTATATAAAACTGACTTAAAATTGTACATTGTTATCAATTTTCAATCATGATGATCAAAGGTAACGACGCTTTAAATATATTCTTATTATCATGCTGGATAATAGTGTTAATATTCATTCACAGGAGGGTTGAATGTCTATCACTCAAGGTGTGCATCATGTGGCATATCGTTGCAAGGATGCCAAAGAAACGGTTGCATGGTATCAAAAGCATCTGAATATGGGCTTTGTTTTGGCAATTGCTGAGGATAAAGTACCATCAACGGGTGAACCTGATCCATATATGCATATTTTTTTGGATGCAGGCGGTGGTAATATCTTAGCATTTTTTGAGCCTCCAACCAAGCCTGCGATGGGACGAGATGAAAATACGCCCATATGGACTCAACATTTAGCACTCAAAGTTGATAGCGAAGAGACCTTAAGCGCCACCAAGCAAAAGCTGATTGATGCAGGCTTGGAAGTTTTGGGACCTGTAAATCATACGCTGTTTAAGAGCATTTATTTTTTTGACCCAAATGGTCATCGTGTTGAGCTTGCCTGCGATATCGCAACCGATCAGATAACCGTGCTTTAGATAAAGTAAAATGGGATATGCTCAATGAATGGGCACAAACAAAAAAAGCACCCAAACACGCACAATGGGTACATGATGGCAGTTTGGTTGTGGTTAGCCGTGACTTAAGCCAATATCGTAAAGTTGAGGATATTGCACCAACGCTGCAAGCTGCTTTAGATGATTGGGAAGTGGTATCGCCCAAGCTACAAGCGGTCTATCAGGATTTAAATGACAACCGTAATGGATTGCCTTTTGATCAAACACAATGCCATTCGCCCTTACCAAGAGCATACCAATGGGCAGATGGTTCGGCTTATTTAAATCATGTTGAATTGGTTCGCAAAGCACGGAATTCAGAGGTACCCGAATCTTTTTATGATGATCCATTGATGTATCAAGGCGGTTCTGATGGCTTTATTGGGCCACGAGATGACATTGTGGCATCAGAGGCATGGGGTATTGACATGGAGGCGGAAGTTGCGGTTATTACAGGTAAAGTTAGTTTGGGTAGCACATCAAAACAAGCTGCCGAACAAATCCGATTGGTGATGCTGGTGAATGATGTTTCTTTAAGAAATCTTATCCCATCGGAGCTTGCCAAGGGATTTGGCTTTTTTCAAAGTAAGCCTGCTTCTGCATTTAGCCCAGTTGCTGTGACACCTGATGAAATAACAGCTTGGGATAATCAAGCTGCCAAATTGTACCTACCCATTCAAGTCCATCTAAACGGTGAGCTTTTTGGCCGCCCTAATGCTGGTGAGGATATGACCTTTGGATTTGGGCAATTGATTGCCCATGCTGCCAAAACTCGTCATTTGGCAGTAGGCACTATCATTGGTTCAGGCACTGTGTCAAATAAGCAAGACAGCCTTTGGGGGTCGAGCGTTGAGCATGGTGGAGTGGGCTATTGTTGTTTGGCAGAGCTTCGTATGTATGAGGCGATTGAAGGCAAACAGCAAACGCCGTTTATGCAAGATGGTGATGTGGTACGGATTGAAATGTTTGATGAAACAGGTGAAAGTATTTTTGGCACAATTGAAAATACCGTAAAAGCAATATAAGCATCATGTTTGGCATTTAACTGTCTAATAAAAACCCAAATTCAAAACGATGAACTTGGGTTTTATCATCTTGGATTATTAAGGTATTGTTTAAGGTGAAGTAATCATCTTAAAATGATACCCTTGGTTACCCAAAAATCTGCTTAAGTGCCACTTTATAAAATTCAAAGGCTTCTGTTGCCCCTTGAATGGCTGTATCTTGCTCATCTTTACTAAGATTGAGCTGGTTTAAAGATTCACGAAATGCCTTCCAATGCTTACCACGCCCATCAGGATGCGCATCTAAATGACTGGCACCAAAATTTTCATCAAAACCCAATTTTTCTTTTGTGTCTTTAAATAAAAAGGCTGCACCAATATTAGAACCTTCGGCACAATAAAGCCAGCCAATGGCTTTGGCACCCATTGGTGCTGGTAATTTTGCCTTAAAGGTATTTGGCTGTTGTTCTAGGTCTTTTAAATCATTTAAAACGGCATCATAACGCGTCATTGATGCTAAGTTTTCAATGGATTGGTTCAATGCTGGGTCTTTATAAATGGGGTCAACAATTTTATGAAAAACAGATTGTAGATTTAAAAACTTAATATAATTTTCGACACTGTCAAAAGGTCTAACTGACATGACCGTCTCATCGACGCTGTCGTGTATGTTGCGAGTATCTTCTTTGAGACGCTCGGCGAAAGTAAGTTGTGTCATAGCATTACTCCAGTTTATGACTTTGGTTGATGACTAAAATGGCTTAAGCGACTAAATACGCCCCATCTGTCACTGGATACTTCTAGTCTAACCCAACAACTGTAAGGTTATACACCAAATCACTGCCAACTCTTAAAAAGATGGCTAAAAGATATCAAATAAGTAATCTTAACACAAGTGATAATTATTATCATTTTTATGAAATAAAAAACAAACAGTTGCTAAATTGCAACTTATTTTTGATCAATTTATAATTCATATTTACAATTAATTAATATTTACAATTAATTAAGATTTGATGATAATAGCTTGGTGGTTTTAACCAATATCAACATTAATCAGCCATCAAAAAGAAAAAACCAATATCATTAGAGTGCTGGTAAAAGATAAGCATTGAGCAAATTTATCATGAATCTGAATTTGGGCTAACTTAAATCTTTTAACGCCCATTGCTCTTTGTCTTTGAACATACATTCATCAAATACCACACAAGCACCACATTTGGGCTGGCGTGCTGTACAAGTATAACGCCCATGTAATATCAAATAATGATGTGCATCCACCAAAAACTTGGCAGGAATACGCTTCATTAAGGCTTTTTCAACAGCAAGGACGGTTTTACCTGTGGCCAATCCTGTCCGATTACCCACACGAAAAATATGTGTATCTACTGCCATGACAGGCTCACCAAACGCGGTATTTAGCACCACATTGGCGGTCTTTCTGCCCACGCCTGCTAAAGCTTCTAATTCATCTCGAGTGCGGGGTACTTGGCCATTGTGTTTGGTGATGAGGTCTTGGCAGGTTTTGATGACATTGGCAGCTTTAGAGTTATACAGTCCAATAGAGCTAATATAACTTTTTAGGTTATCTAATCCCAAATCCAAAATAGCTTTGGGGGTGTTGGCAACTTTAAATAATTTATCGGTGGCAATATTGACACTTTTATCGGTGGCTTGAGCTGATAGCATGACAGCAATCAGTAGCTCAAATTCTGAAGTATAGTGAAGTTCGGTGACAGGTTCTTTGATATGCTTGGCAAGTTTTTGAAAAAATACCAAACGCTTGTTGGCATTCATGGAGCGTGAGGGCGGCGTGTTAGCCGTTTTGGTCGTGGTTAATTTGGGTTTGGTTGTCATAGTTTATAGTTTATAGTTTGTGGCATACTGGTTTAGTTTTTAGCTGTTCGGTTGTCTTTGTCGTCTTTATCATCTTGTACCCAGCTTTCAAGGCGTTTGACGATTTTGCCAAACAATGTATTACGCTTATACTCGCCATGCTTATTTTTATCATCAATGAGCATGCCTGACAAAAGGGCAAGGGCGTCGGTAATGTGGTCGATGGCATAAATATGAAATTGTTCATCTTTAACAGCCTGTACGATGTCATCACGCAGCATCAGTTGGGCAATATTAGCGCGTGGTAATATTACCCCTTGATTGCCATCAAGCCCTTTATCACGGCAAGCATCAAAAAATCCAGCGATTTTTGCATTCACGCCACCAACCGCTTGAGCTTGCCCTAATTGATTCATTGAACCTGTGATGGCAAGATTTTGGGCAATGGGAATATTGGCTAAAGCCGATAAAAGGGCACACGCTTCGGCAAGGGTTGCACTATCGCCATCAATTTGCCCATAGCTTTGCTCAAATGCTAAAGACGCACTGAAATTTAATTCATGAAATTCGCTAAATAAGGCACGCAGAAAACTGGACATGATGAGCATGCCTTTGGCGTGTAAGCTACCACCAAGCTCAACATCTCGTTCAATGTCTAAAATCTCACCTTGACCAAAGTTGGGCTGAATCAAAGCGGTCAAGCGTGCAGGTAGCCCAAATTCACTATCAGCATAGCTGATGATGGTTAATGCGTTGATTTGCCCAACCGCCCAGCCTTTGGTGCAGATAATTTGCTGACCGTTTAAAATCTCCTGCCAATACAAATCCTTTAAATACCCCTTTCGTTCAGTGATGTCATCAAGTGCGGTTTGTACATGCTTGGCGGTGACTATTTTGTTATTTTCAAGGGTAGCGATTCGTGCAGATTCAACCAATAATCCTGACAAGCGATCGGCGTGTAAGTCCAGCTTATTTTTATCATCGCTAAGCTTGGATAATTCATCAATAATTACAGCAAATGCGGTATTATCAAAATTGGGCAACTGATGGCTTTTAATCATATCCACCATTTTTAATACCATGCCATATTCACTACAGTCATCTCGTTGAATGTCATCATGAAAATCGGCACGAACTTTAAAGACCGAATTAAATTCAGGTTCAAATTCTAGCAATTCATAATATAAATCAGCTTCACCAAGTAAGATGACTTTGACATCCAATGCCACGCTATCGGGCTCAAGCGATAGGCTGCCTGTCAAAGTGAGCATCTGTTCAAGACTTGAGATTTTGATTTGTTTTGATTGCAAAGCACGCTTTAAACCTTGCCATGCATAGGGATGTTCAAGTAGGCTTTGGGCTTCTAATAAAAGATAGCCGCCATTTGCTTTGTGTAATGCACCAGCTCGAATCATGCTAACATCTGTTAAGACAGTACCAAGCTCGGTGGTATATTCAATATGCCCAAGTAAGTTTAGATGTGTTGGCAAATCTTCAAATACAATCGGTGCACCAGCTGATGGCTGATGGCTGACCAAGATATTGACAACATATCGGCTTGGTACTTGTGATAAACTGGTGGCGATAAAATTGTCATCATCTTCATTGATGATATGGGTAATGTTTTTGACCATATCATCTTGAATCGCCATGAGATGACGGATGGCTTTTGGGTGGTTCTCAAAGTTTGCCATCACAGCGTTAAACATGGGTTCAAGTACTTTTTTGGCAGTACTTTGATGTAGCTCATCAAGTGCCTCATGCGTGCTGTCTTCAAGCTCACTAAGCTCAATTTGTGCCTCTAAAAGCTGTTTTTGAAGCTGGGCGAGCTTTTTGGTATCTATAGGTTTGCTGTCATCAATTGCCACAAAATGCACACGCCCATCACCTGTGGTCTTTAGTACCAAATTATGTTGTTTGGCATCAGCATTAATAGCATCAAATCGTTTGTTTTGTTGTAGGGGTATGGCTGATTTTATCAGTTCAATGTGGTTTTGGTGAGTATCTCCAAGCAGTTTGGCGACCAGCTTTTTTTTGGCATTTTGCCAAAGTTTATGGACTTTTTGCTGAAAAATAATTGCCATACCAGCAGGAAAATCAATGGCAATGGGTCGGCGTATGTCTTCAAAATGATGTACATATACCCAATCATTCGGTGTTGGCATATGCTTGGCACGCTCAGCCAAAAGGCGTGTGACGAGTGTACGCTTGCCCAACCCATTTTCACCGACTGCAAACACATGATAGCCATTGGCGTGTATGTCTAATGCGGTGTTTAAGGCTTTGATGGCACGGCTTTGACCAAATGCAATATCGGGTTTGGGCAGATGCAGACGGCTAGATTTGGGCAGATGATTGGGATCGGTGTAGCGTTTTAAGTCGCAAGCTTGTAATCGGTAGTTGTTTTTTAAACGATGATATGCATTATCTTTCATAAAATCAAAATCAGCTTCGTCTGCTATCCTTTGTGCAAAATAGTAAAATATGAACGAAATGCCCAAAAAACGCAGTGGGTTGGTTAAAAAGGGTATTTTAGCAGATTAAAGCATGATAAAATAGCTTTGCTGTGTGTAAACTTTTATTTTTACTGCCTTATTTGGCAATCTTGTGTTGATTGGTTAAATTGATTAAGAACGATGATATGACGCCCAAATTTTCCAAAATCTCCCATAAATTTCAACGCTTCGCCACTGCCATTGATGAGGCAGCCCAATCGCTTGGATTGACGATTACCGATGTGCAAAATATGCAGATTTTACGGTATTTAGACGGCCTTTTATTGTGGGGTAAAGCGTACAATCTAACCGCTATCACAGACCCTGATGAGGCTTTGGTGAAGCATATTTTTGATTGTATGGCGATTATACCCATGCTGCCGTTTGTCACGCAACCAAACAAATCTTTGCTAGATATTGGTACAGGTGCAGGATTGCCATCGGTAATTTTGGCAATTTTAAAGCCTGATTGGCACATTGATGCTCTTGATAGCAATCAAAAAAAAATCCGCTTTATTCGCCAGATTAGCAGTGAGATTGGCTTAAAAAATATCACGCCAATTGCTTCTAGAATTGAGCATCATCATGCCCAAAAAGCAGGTGCGTACGATGTGATTACTTCACGGGCATTTGCGTCACTGACTGATTTTGTTAGCCTTGCTACACCATGTTTGGCGGATACAGGTGTTTTGTATGCCATGAAAGGTAAAAATCCGACCGCTGAGGAGATGGCAGATTTGCAAGCTTGGCACATAGATATTGAGCCCATCTGCGTACCCAAATTAGATGACGATCGATGTGTGGTTTACCTAACAAAGCAGTAATTTTTTAATCATTTTTATTGGATATGTTTTCTTTTAAGGTTTTATTATGGAAATAATTGCAATTGCCAATCAAAAAGGGGGTGTTGGCAAGACTACAACAACAGTCAATTTGGCAGCAGCGTTGGCGATAATTGCCAAAAAAAGGGTGCTACTGATTGATTTGGACTCCCAAGGCAATGCCACCACCAGTGTTGGTCTGGATAAAAATGCCTTAGAATATACAATGGCAGATGTGCTACTTGATGGCGTGTCTTTACAAGATGCCATCTTATCTACCGATATTGGCTTGGATGTCATTGGTGCCAACCGAGATTTGGCAGGTATTGATGTATCACTTGCAGGCGTGGCAGACGCGCCTTTTTTACTTAAGCAGGCGATGGCAGATGCCAAGATGGCAGGCAAGCTTGAGTATGATTATATCGTGATGGATTGTGCACCAAGTCTTAGTATGATTACGGTGAATGCCTTTTCGGCAACTGATGGCGTGATTATTCCGATGCAGTGCGAGTATTATGCGCTTGAAGGTGTGGCAGATTTGATTGCGACGATTGATAAGCTAAAATCCATCAATGAATCTTTGCATATTCGTGGTGTGGTGCGTACTTTATTTGATTATCGTAACACATTGGCACAAGATGTTTCTGGTGAGCTTGAACGCCATTTTGGTGATTTGGTGTATCAAACCAGTATTCCAAGAAATGTGCGTTTGGCAGAAGCGCCCAGCTTTGGGCAATCAATTTTTACTTATGAAAAATCATCCAAAGGTGCAATCGCTTATCATAAACTTATGAATGAAGTGATTGCACAAACGAAAGCCAAATCAAACGGATAGATAGCTATGGCAAAAAAACGCAGACTTGGGGTCAAATACGGTTTGGATACACTCTTAAGCGGCACAAAGGTGAGTCGCCAAGTTGTTGATGTGATTGATGATGCCAAAATGGTGATGGCAGATAATAATCAACCTAACGATAAGCCGCAAGCGGTATCAAGCACCGCTGAGTCTGATACCACTCATCAAAGTGCTGATGATAAGGCGGTGAGTGTTTTGGATAACTTACCCAAATATCAACAAAAACAGATCGCTTTGTTTTGGCAGTTTGGTTTGGCTGAGCCGTGATACTCTGATTTGACGCATGCGTCAATCATAAATTTTAATTGAATTATTAATTGCAGACTGGAAATTTTCATGATTAAAAAGCGTGGATTGGGTATGAATCGTGGGCTAGATGTGCTGCTTGGCAACATCTCAGCAGAAAAAAAAATCATCGCAGGTGCCCAGTCTTTGGTGGCAAGTGCCGCCAGTGAACAGACCGAAACTAAGCCTACAGCCTCAACCAAGACTACCAAAATCAATAAAGCTAAAGCAGATAAAAAAGCAGGTAACAATAACCCAGCTTTGGAAGCTGGTATGGGTGAGAAAGTAGCACTTGTTCAAATCGCCACCAATCGCCTGCAATCAGGCAAATATCAGCCACGGCGTGATATGAACGAAGAGGCACTCAATGAGCTATCACTGTCCATCAAACAGCATGGCGTGATGCAGCCGATTGTCATTCGCCCACTTTTGTCAGATGAGAGCAAGTCCAGCGATACGGTAACGCACGAGATTATCGCTGGTGAGCGTCGATGGCGAGCGGCAAAATTGGCGGGGCTTGAGACCATTCCTGCCATTGAGCGGGTTTTGTCTGATGAGGTTGCGATTGCTTTGGCGTTGATTGAGAATATTCAGCGTGAGGACTTAAATGTCTTAGAGCAAGCAGCGGCATTGCAACGATTTCATACTGAGTTTGGTATGAGTCATGCAATGATTGCATCCGTGGTTGGTAAAGCACGCACCACTGTTTCAAATTTAATGCGATTAAATCACCTACACGATCAAGTCAAGCAATATATGATAGATGGTGTGATGGATATGGGACACGCTCGTGCCCTTTTATCACTCTCCCAAGAGCAACAGCCCATTATCGCCAAAAAAATTGTTGATGGCGGCATGACAGTGCGAGATGCTGAAAGGCTGGTCAAATCAATTTTAGATCCCAATCCTAAGCTTATCGTTCAGCCAAATCATGAAGTTTTGGCACTTTCTCAGCAGATATCGGATGCACTGGGTGCTAAGGTTAAATTAAAGCAAGGCAAAGATGGCAAGGGCAGTGTGGAGATTTTCTTTTATGACCATGATGAGTTTGGCGAGCTGGTCAATAGACTATGCCAAATATCAGATTATTGATCATCAGATATTAAAATTAGCAGGGCAATGGTCATGAAGAAGCTTGAGTTGGCATTGACGCAGGCGTGGCAAAAAAATGCAGCTTGGCTAAAGCTGTTAACACCTCTATCGGGGCTATACGGTGTGGTGACGCATGCTAGAAAATCTTTGTATCACTCAGGTAAATGCCCAATTTATCGGGCGGCTGTACCTGTTCTTGTTATTGGTAATATCACTGTTGGTGGCAGTGGCAAAACGCCATTCATTATTGCTTTGACTAAAATTTTACGCAAACAAGGTATCAGTGTCGCTGTCATCAGCCGAGGTTATGGTGGTGACAGCACACAAATGCCCAAATTGGTCACGCCAACAAGTACGCCCAATGAAGTGGGTGATGAACCTTGCTTAATTGCCCAAAGTCTGTATTCTGATGGATTTTTTTTACCTATGGCAGTTGCGCCAAATCGTGGTCAAGCCATTGATTTATTACTACAAAATTTTCCTGAGACGACACTGATTATCAGTGATGATGGGCTACAGCATTATGCACTGCACCGTGATGAAGAGTGGATTGTGGTTGATGTTGCCAGAGGTTTTGGTAATGGTAAGCTTCTGCCACAGGGTTTTTTAAGAGAACCCATTGACCGATTACAAGACGCTTTGGTCCTTTATCATGATAAAGATATGACCAAATATCCTAAAAAAGCGATGGCAATGAGCCTAAAAGTAGGGCAAATTGAGCCACTGATGGGCAATCATAAAAGCCCTGTGCCATCTGTAGGTACATATGTTCATGCGGTCAGCGGTATTGGGCATCCTAAGCGGTTTTTTGACACTTTATCGGATCAGGGGTTTTTGGTTATTCCGCATCCTTTTGGAGATCATCATGATTTTAGACTTGAGGATTTGGTGGATTTGATCAATCATCCTATCATTGTCACCAGTAAAGATGCGGTAAAATTGCGTCATTTGGCGACACAAACTACCCATGATATTTTTAATCATATTTGGGTGCTGCCTGTGGAGATGGTATTATCTGATGGCATTATTGAGCAGATTAATCATTTAATTGTTAAGTATCAATTAAATTAAATGATTGGAGTTGTTGGGTATTTAGCTTGAAAATTCTATCTAACAATGCCTGTATCTTTATCTGGTAGGATAAGCATAAAAATACACCAATTTAATTTTTAAGGATAGCTATGCAAAAAATTCATCTGATTATTCCAGCTCGTTATCAATCCACCCGTCTACCAGGCAAGCCTTTATTGCTTTTGCACGATCAACCGATGATTCTATGGACAGCAAAAAAAGCCTTAAAAGCAAGTTTTGTAGACACCGTCTGTGTGGCCACCGATGACGATAGAGTCTATCAGACTTGCGCCGATGTAGGCATACATGTCGTCATGACTGACAGCACTCACCCATCTGGAACGGATAGGTTGGCTCAAGTTGCAACGGATTTGGGCTTTGATGATGATGATATTATTGTCAATATGCAAGGTGATGAACCTTTGGTACCAACGGTGCTACTTGAGCAAGTGACGCAGCTGTTGATTGATAATCCAGATTGTGCGATGGCAACTTTATGTGAGCCAATCTACAACCAAGAAGAATTTTTTCGCCCCTCAGTGGTCAAAGTGGTGATGAATCAGGCAAAGCATGCCTTATATTTTAGTCGTGCACCAATTCCTTATGACCGTGATGGCTTGTTGGATATGCCTAATCATGCATTTCGTCACTTAGGTTTATATGCGTATCGTGTGCGTATGCTTAAGCAGTTCACAAACTGGACTCAAGGGGTGCTTGAAAAATTAGAAAGTCTAGAGCAGCTTCGGGTACTTGAAAATGGTGAGCGTATCGCCATTGATATCGCACAAGTTGCACTGCCAGCTGGGGTGGACACACAAGAGGATTTGGACAGACTAAATGCTATGCCTATGGATGAGTTTTTAAAGTTTTAGGAGTGGCGATGACCACAGTTTATTTTATTCGCCATGCTGAACCCAATTATGCCAATCGTGATGAGTTTAGCCGAGACTTGACCCCAAAAGGCATTGCCCAAAGCGAGCGGTTGCTTGATGTGTTTAGGGGTATTGATATTGATGTGTTTTTTTCAAGCCCTTACAAACGGGCGGTGGATACGATTTATCCGCTTGCCAACAGTCGCAAAAAAAACATTCATCTAAAAGAGAAGCTTTGTGAAAGGCGGATTGGCACTTGGGTGGATAATTTTGATGAATTTAGCCAAAAGCAGTGGCAAGATTTTGGATTTCATCTAAAAAATGGTGAAAGTTTGCACCGTGTCCAGCAACGAAACATTGCTATGTTGCATGAAATTTTGATAAATTATCCCAATCAGACGATTGTCATCGGCACGCACGGTACGGCATTATCTACCATCATTAAGTATTATCAGGCGGATTTTGGTTATCAGGATTTTAATGCCAATAAGCACAAATTTCCGTGGATAATGGCATTTGAATTTGACGGTATTATGCTAAAACGCTACCACGAAATTAGCCATGAAATCCACATGGACGATACGCCATGAACGAGCAAGAACAGTTACCCTACTTTGCTCCATTACTTCCTTGGCAAAGACAGGCTTGGCAGCAGCTGACAGGTCAATTCATTGAGCAGCGTATGCCACATGGCTTACTTGCTGCAGGTCAAAAAGGCATCGGTAAGCGTGAGTTTGTTTGGCGATTTGTGGCGTATTTACTGTGTTTGGAAAAAAACCAATATGGTGCGTGTGGTCACTGTCAGAGCTGTCAATGGTTGCGTGCTGGAACGCATCCTGATTTATTGGTGCTACCGCAGGGTGATAGCATCAAAATTGATGATATTCGTTTGCTCCAAGAATACAGTCAAACCAAAGGGCATGGGGTAAAAGTCATTGTGCTTGATGGGGCAGATACACTGACACTGGGTGCTGCCAACGCATTTTTAAAGACGCTTGAAGAGCCTCGAGATGGGGTATTTTTGATACTCATTACCGACCATCCTTCTAGGCTTTTACCCACCATCAAAAGCCGTGTACAGACAATGCCTTTATCTTATATAGATAAAGTAGAGGCGATTGATTATCTGAGTGAATTTATGTCACCTGAGCTATCAAAGCTTTTATTAGATATCAGCGATGGGGCGGTCTTGCAGGCTAAGAGCTTATCTTCTGCCAAATGGTTTGATCAGCGTACACTTTGGTTAAAAACCTACACCGCTCTACAATTATCCAAGCGTACCGCCAGTGCCGCTAGTAGTTACTGGCAAAAAACCTTAACTTTGGCTGAATTTATCACGCTATCAAGAGTCATGTTAATGGATTTATGGCGTGTGTTCTTGGGGATACCAAGCTTACATCAAGATATAGATGTGGTAGCGTTGTTGGCTCAAGTTCAGCTTGACTCTTCAAAACTTGAATCATTACTAAGCTGTATTGATGATACGCAGACAGCTTACGCCCAAAATGTGCAAGAGACTTTGGGCTTTGACCGCATTTTAATTGAGATGGCAAAATGACAATCACCACCATTAATACAAGTTATGGGTCGATGATTGGCGATCTAAATTTTAAAATACTTGTCGGTGAATGATTGAAAATTTGATCGTAGTGTTATGATAGAATAAAAAAGGCTTTGGCTAATAATCTATGAGCCAAAGCCTTTTTTGATACTAATTCTTGGTAGGTTTTATTAGCTTAGTAAACTTACTTTTTATTGAATTTTACCAGCGAATTGGCGTGATGTGTGGCTGATTGGCTTTGAGATGCTCATAAGTACCCTTGACCAAAATATCAGAATTTACCGTACTGATATTGGTATGACCACAAAATGCCATCGTGACATCACATTCTTTATAGATAATCTCCAGCGCACGACGCACACCATCTTCACCATAAGCACCCAAGCCGTACAAAAATGAACGCCCAATCATCGTACCTTTTGCCCCCAAGGCGATGGCTTTTAGTACATCTTGACCCGAGCGAATACCACTATCTAGCCAAACTTCACAGTTAGAATTTTCAGCTTGAGATGCCTGTACGCAGTCAGTCAAAGAAGCAATAGAGCTTGGCGCACCATCAAGCTGACGACCCCCATGGTTTGAAATTACCATCGCATCAGCACCAAAGCGTGCTGCCATGATGGCATCTTCAGGTTCCATAATGCCCTTTAAAATCAAAGGACCGCCCCACATATCTTTAATGCGTGCCACATCATCCCAGCTAAGACCAGGGTCAAATTGCTCTGCTGTCCAAGCTGATAAACTGGATAGATCAGACACATTTTTGGCATGACCTGCGATATTTCTGAAAGTATGGCGTTTTGTGCCAAGCATATTGTAGCACCATTCAGGCTTGGTCATTAAGTTTAAGATATTTTTTAGTGTCGGTTTTGGGGGTGCTGATAGTCCATTTTTAATGTCTTTATGACGCTGACCTAAGACTTGTAAATCCGCCGTTAAAATCAGTGCTGAACAATTTGCAGCCTTGGCACGCTTGATTAGATTTTCCATAAATTCTTTATCACGCATGACATACAGCTGAAACCAAAATGGTTTGGTGGTATTTTCGGCAACATCTTCGATCGAGCAAATCGACATGGTAGATAGTGAAAATGGAATACCAAATTTCTCAGCGGCACGCGCTGCGTGAATCTCTCCATCTGCCCACATCATGCCAGTAAATCCAGTCGGTGCGATTGCCACAGGCATACTGACATCTTGACCAATCATTTGTGTGGCAAGCGATCGATTATCCATATCGACAAGGACACGCTGACGCAACTTAATGCGATCAAAGTCCGTTTCATTATTACGGTAAGTGGTTTGTGTCCATGAACCTGAATCCACATAATCATAGAACATTCGTGGTACTTTACGCTCAGCGATACGACGCAAATCTTCAATTTCGGTAATTTTACTTAAATCAGCCATGGTAATTTCTCGCTTAATTTTTTGAGTATTTAATCGTTGATATCATGTTTTTGGGTAATTTTTAGCCATCAATGGGTATTTTACTTGGTTTTATCTTAAATCGGCAAGTAAAAACTAAAATCAAATGCTTATTTTTGGCTTAGATGGCATAAATAACCCAACCTTAAGATTGGGTTAGTTTAATGAGTGGTAAAATGTTGTCTTTGGGGGCATGCTAGGCTTTATTACCCACCTTGCTCATGATAAATAAGAACAATATTGGCCAGATGACAGCACCCACCCAATAAGTTGGGTTAAATATAATCGCCATACCAATTAAACCTGCTTGAATCACATAATAGGACATGGCAATTAAAGTTTTACGAATGACATAACCTTCACGATTGACCAAACCAACAACAGCACATGCCGCAACAACATTATGAACCGATATCATATTGCCCGCTGCACCGCCCACCGCTTGCAAGGAAACAACTTTAGCGGCATCCATAACACCTAAGCCGATTTGGGTTGCTGTCCCCCATTGAAAATGCGAAAACATCATGTTAGAAACCGTGTTAGAGCCAGCAATAAACGCGCCAAGACTACCAATCCAAGGTGAAACCAAAGGCCACATGCCCTCAAATGCTTGTGCTGCTGAGGTGGCCAATACTTTTGGCATGGCAAGAATCTGTACAGCAGCATCTGGCGATGTGCCTGAATTGATAAATACCTGCACCATCGGCACCGAAAATAGTAACGCAGGTGCAGCAGCGAGCATGGTTTTGCCTGACTCTGACCAGCTTTTTTTGACCATATTGCCTTTCATGCCAAAAATAAAAATACACAAAATTGACACCAATAAAAGCACGCCACCAGGAGAATAAAGCAACTGGGTTTTATTGGTGATATTTGTGCCCAAAATGTTGGCAAAAACGATAGAAACCGCATCACTGGTGAGCCATGCCTTTAATGGTGCAATCGTCCGTGTGATGATTAAAATGGTAATGATGAGTAGATAGGGTGAAAACGCACGTATGACCGAAAATTTTGGAGAGATATCGCTGGTTGAATCGGTGATGGTAAATTCACTGACCCATTCTTTCTCCCAGCTTTCTCGTGGACCAAAGTCAAAGGTTTGTTTTGGGGTTAAAAACCCACGCTTGGCAGCAGGAATAACCAAGGATAAGCCAACGACCGCTCCCACAATAGATGGCAGCTCAGGGCCGATAAACTTAGCGGTCAAGGCATAAGGAATGGTAAACGCCAAGCCTGCAAAAATCGCAAAGGGTGCCACTTTTAGACCTTCGGTAAATGAGCGTTTTTGACCAAAAAATAGTGTCAAAAATCCGCACAATATTAACGGAATTAAAAATCCGACCATACCATGAATCATGCCCACATTGCCTGAGATATTGAAAATATAGGCAGGTAAATCCATACCAATATTTGCCAGTGCTTGAGCAAGGTCGTCTTTATTTTCAAGACCTGAATTGACACCAATCAAAAGTGGCGTACCAACGGCACCATAAGATACAGGTGTGGACTGAATGATTAAAACTGCCATCACACACGCCATCGCAGGAAACCCCAACGCAAGCAGGAGCGGTGCTGCCACCGCCGAAGGCGTACCCCAGCCTGTTGAGCCTTCGATTAAACAGCCAAATAGCCATGCCACGATAATCATTTGAACTCGGCGGTCTGGAGAGATATCCATAAAGCCTTGACGAATGGCATTAATTGCACCGCTGTATTTTAAGGTATTTAAAATCAAAATGGCAGAAAAAACGATGAATAAAACATTCACCGCAGTCAGTACGCCATGGATGGTTGCAGCAGCAACTTGGTTACCGCTGGTTTGCCAAACAAAATATGACAAAGCAGCCGTTGCAAGGTACGCCAAGCTCATGGCATATTTAGCGGGTAGTCGCATCACCACCAATAATAAAAAGACAATAATAATCGGCACTATCGCCAAAAAGGTAAGCATGCTCACTCCTTGTTTGCATAATTTTAAGCCAACAGCAGCCGTATGCCAAAAATGGCTTAAGCGTCTGTCTAAGAAGAAAGGTAAACCAATCAAGATTTAGGCTTGGGTTATCTATGTTATGAATTTTTTATTTACAGATAAAAATAAAAAGTATGTTATATTTTACCTAAAATTTTACATAATGGCTACAATTTTAAATGAAAATAATAATTGTTCAATTTTAAAAATTCAATGCCAAAAATTAATGACTTAAAATCTACAATAAAGATAATCTGCTTTTTGATTGGGGGTAGGGTATGGATATTTTTTATCGTATTTTGCTATCTTGGGATTTGGCGATGTGAGCATGAATACGATGTCATTTAGAGCGTAAAATAGCAGTCATAGCACCCTAAATAACTTTATAATTGATAATCAATAATAACAGGTGCATGGTCGCTAAACCAAGAATCTTTATAGACCCAAGCATTCAAGGTGCGTTTTTTCCAATCAGGTGAGCAGGCGTGATAATCGATACGCCACCCCACATTTTTGGCACGGGCTTGACCACGATTTGACCACCAAGAATAAATATCGGTATCCTTGCGAACCACTCTGAATGTATCAACATAGCCAAGTTCGTCATAGATGTGATCAAGCCAAGCTCGCTCATGTGGCAGGCAGCCTGATGCTTTTTGATTACCCGACCAGTTTTTGATGTCAATGCGTTTATGCACAATATTATAATCACCGCAGACGATGAGTGATTTATTCTCATCTCGCCACTGTTTAAGAATGTGGCGGTATTTTTCTAAAAAAAGATCTTTTCTGGCTTGAGCTTCTTCGCCTGATGAGCCAGAAGGTAGGTATAAAGAAGCAATATACACTGGATGGTCGATGCCTTGGGCGGACAAATCAAACTGTGCACAGATAAATCGTCCTTGACTGTCGGCAAGATCAAAGCCCAAGCCATCTACCACCGACACAAAAGGTAGGCGGCTATAAATAGCAACGCCAGCATAGCCTGCTTTTTGGGCAGCAAATAGATGCGTATGCCAGCCCTTTGGGCGAAATTTATCCGTCCATTGTTCATGAGTGATGCGTGATTCTTGGATACAGACCACATCGGCATTGCTGACAGCCAGCCACTCAAAGAATCCTTTTTTTTCAGCCGCACGCAAGCCATTGACATTAATAGAAACGACACGAAGCACTTGATTGGCAGTTTGATAGATTGACTTGGATGGTACGATGTCATTTGGCTTAACAGCGACAACCTGAGATTTGGGTGTTTTTTGCATACTTTTGGTGGTCAAAGTGGCAGCTTGTTTGGGCAAGATAGTACCTAATGTATCTTCTTTTGGATTGATTTGAGACCTAGTCTGGCTATTATTGAGAATAGATTTTGGCGTATTGCGAACTTTTTGGGTCATAGTCGTACTTAATATCAGGATTAATAAGGACAAGATACCCACCTAAGTGGGGTGTTATATATTGGCAGGTTCATCCAATAAAGTTTCTTCGCTGGATTTCCAGTTATAAGCACCATACAGCACCATTTGCATTTGGCGTGTGCAGCGGTGCAACATTTGCTGTTTTTTGGTGTCCAGCTCACAAGTTGATAATCGTTCTTCTTCATCCAAAAAAATCGGCATATGCGTCAAATCCAGCCACTCAATAATCCATGAAAAAGACAAATTCACACCCGTTTCTGCTAATAAATAACGGTCATAGCTATTGATATGCTCAAAAGCAGGCTGTAATACCAAATCAGCACTCATAATTTTGGCAAAGGTATTGATTTGTTCATTGATGGCACGGCGAACCGCTTCTGAGCCACCAAACCGTTCACTGGCGATAAATTGCCAATAGCGAGGCTGGGCATCGACTGCCTTAAAAAAGAGCTGAACACTTTTGGCAATTTGGCGGTCAAAACTGCGTTTACGCCCAAGTTGCATATGCTCTCTGAGCGTGGCAAGTGCACCACCAAGTTCATCTTCAACCAATGCTTTACCAAGACTTTCCATGTCATCAAAATGGCGATAAAAGGCGGTTGGCACAACACCAACCTCTCGTGTTACCTGACGCAAGCTAACTGAGCTATAACCTTGACCGCTCATACATAAATCAAGCACGGCATTAAAAAATGCTTGGCGAGTTTGACGCTTTTTTTGTTCACGGTTGGTTGTTCTTGCGATGCTCATAGTTCGTCCAGTGATAAACTTAAAGGTTGAGTGAATAACTGTATATTATGGATAAAAACCTTGCCAGTTGCAAGTCATTCAAAAAAGCTTGCTGAAATTTTTAAAATCAATGCTTTTAATATGTATTATGGTGATGATTTTAAGATCATAAATAAAAATCACTCATTTAAAGCAGTGAGTGATTTAAAATGATTTATATTAAGTATTAAAATGGCCGATTAACTGGCTTTGACGCAGTCAAGCAACACTTGATTGGTATCACCAGTTACGACAGCCTTGTTACCATCAATGGTGAGTATGGTTTTTTGGTTATCAGCAAATCCATGATTGCTGGTGTATTGATTTTTATTACTGGGATCTTGATTAAAATCATACTCAATACCATCATGATTTAGGTGAGCTTCAATTTCACCTTCATGATTATGAACGACAATATGAACTGTCTGATCGCCACATTGATACGCATCGCCATCAGTGTGGATGTGCATATGACCTGCATGGTCATCATGATGCTCATGTGCGTGAGTATGCTCGTCTTGCATGGTTGCATGCTCTGCTGTAATATCTGGTGTGGCAGGATTGGCAACTTGCTCAGCTGAGGGATTTGCTTGGCTGGACTCATCGGCAGGCTTGCTACAAGCGGTCAAAGTCAAAGCTGCCACCACAGAAGCTAAAAGTAATTTTTGGTTCATAGTTATCCTTTAAAACGAAATGAGTATCATTAAAAATATTGACCATGATAATATAGCAAAACCAACCAACAATTTCAAATCAAGTCAAAATTTTTATGAGATATTGAGGGACTTAATGCCACCCATTAATAAAATCAGCCAAGCATAACTTGGCTGACACAATTTGACATATTGATTATACATTAAATCTAAAATGCATCACATCGCCATCTTGAACAATATAGGTTTTGCCTTCTAAACGAGACTTACCAGCGGCAGCGGCACCTTTTTCACCGCCGTATTCAATAAAATCATCATAGCCGATAACTTCAGCACGAATAAAGCCACGCTCAAAGTCAGTATGAATCACGCCAGCAGCTTCTGGAGCGGTTGCTCCGACAGGTACTGTCCAAGCACGCACCTCTTTGACGCCTGCAGTAAAGTAAGTTTGTAGGTTTAATAATTCATAGCCTGCACGAATGACACGGTCAAGACCTGCTTCACTCATGCCCATGCCCTCCAAAAACTCTGCTTTTTCTTCTTCATCAAGCTGGGCGATTTCAGCTTCAATTTGATTACATAAGGCAACCACGATGGCGTCTTCATTGTTAGCAAATTCACGCACCGCATCTAAATGTGGATTATTGTCAAATCCATCTTCTGCCACATTCGCAATATACATGACGGGTTTTAAGGTGATAAGACCATAGCTTTTAATCAGCTTTTTTTCATCGGCATCTAAGTCCGCCAACCGCGCAGGCTTGCCATCAGCAAGTAAAGGTTCAATTTTTTGGAAGACCCCTAGAGCAGCTTGAGCATCTTTATCACCGCCTTTGGCTTTTTTATTTAAGTTTGTAATGGCACGAGTGACCGCCTCCAAATCCGCTAAAGCAAGCTCTGTATTGATGGTTTCAATATCAGATAACGGATTGACCTGCCCATCAACATGGATAACATTGTCATCATCAAAACAGCGTACCACATGGGCGATGGCGTCAGTTTCACGGATATTGGCTAAAAATTGGTTGCCCATACCCTCGCCTTTAGAAGCGCCTGCCACAAGACCTGCAATATCTACAAACTCCATACTGGTTGGAATGGTGCGTTCAGGATTGACAATAGCTGCCAGTGCTTTTAAGCGTGGGTCTGGGACAGGGACAATGCCAGTATTTGGGTCTTTGGTACAAAACGGAAAATTCTCAGCAGCGATACCTGCTTTGGTGAGTGCATTAAATAAGGTGGATTTACCAACATTTGGCAAGCCGACAATACCACAATTAAAACCCATAATAAATTCTCGTATGTTGTGTGAAATTTTGTCATTATACCAAAATTTATCAAATTAAGGTATCAAAAAAGACGAATTTGTAAGCTAAAACCGTCAGACAACTTATTTAGAATGATTTGATAAGTTCATAAGCCAGCGGTAAAAATTTCACCATAAACTGATTTAAAAAGATGCAAGTTGTTGGAAAAATTGTTATAATCAATCACGATTTTACTGTCACTTAATCTAGCATAAGGAAAAACTATGGCTATCGAACGCACTTTATCTATCATCAAGCCAGACGCAGTTGGCAAAAACCATATCGGCGATATCATCGCTCGTTTTGAAAAAGCAGGGCTTAAGCCAGTTGCCATGAAATATAAGCACCTATCTCAAGCTGATGCAGAAGGTTTTTATGCTGAACACAAAGAGCGTGGCTTCTTTGGTGATTTGGTGTCTTTTATGACATCAGGTCCTGTCGTTGTGTCAGTGCTTGAAGGTGAAAACGCTGTTTTAGCCCACCGTGAAATCTTGGGTGCAACCAATCCACAAGAAGCGGCACAAGGCACCATTCGTGCAGATTTTGCTGTCAGTATCGATGAAAATGCAGCACACGGTTCTGACTCTGTGGCATCTGCCGAACGAGAAATCGCTTACTTCTTTGGTGATGACGAAGTTTATCCACGCACTCGCTAATCGCTCAGGCGTCCAAGCACTTATGAAACAGCCGTCATATGATGGCTGTTTTTTATTTATACAAAATTTTTGATTAGTAGATTGGTTGACTGAATATTAAGTCAAATAAGTTCTGGCTAGATAAAAAACAAGCGAATATCTATCGTTTGTTTTTTATTGATTGATTATTGGCAGCGAAATTTTATGGCATATTCAAAATCATCATCACGGCTAAGTTTTGGTGCTGATTGACCAAAAATAGCACCCGCAACACTCACACCTTGCTCAATCATGCGCCCTGTGTGTTCATTAAGAATACCATTATAAGTCATCTTATCAGATACCACAATGGGCGATTGGATACCACATTGCTTTTTGGCAGCTGCCAAGGCAGACTCTTGTGCCTTGGTTTTGGTTGCACCCAAACCTGTTGTTTCGTGAATGCCACCAGTGCGTGTAATGACAGGTGCGGTCGTAGATGTGCTGGTGCAAGCCGATAATAATCCGCCCAAGACGACAATTGCTAGTAATTTTTTCATCATAAATCCCCAATTATAGATTAATTTATTTCATCAGTATAACAAGAAATCGCTGCATTTCAAGTCAGGTATTTTGTGTCACTGTGGGCTTTTTGTATATCATACTAAGTTTTGCACAACCATAAATTATGATATAATAAGATTCATTTACCAAACTAATTTTAACGATGAAACAAGAGATTTTACTGATCGATGCGCCTGCAGGTGTGCTAGAGGTAGATGCCATTTGGCAGTCGGGGGAGCGACAGACCAAAGATGGCTTGGCGATTCTTTGCCATCCCAATCCTGTCCAAGGCGGCACGATGAATAATAAAGTGGTTAGCACCATGTACCGATTTTGTCGTGATGGTGGCATGGATGTGCTACGGTTTAACTTTCGTGGTGTTGGGCGTTCAACTGGTCAAACAGGCACGGGCGATGGTGAGCTTGAAGATGCATTGACAGTACTGCGTTATGCTTTAAAGCATACAAAAGCACGCAAACTTTGGCTGGGAGGCTTTAGTTTTGGTGGATATACTGCTACACGCTTAGCAAGTCTGATGACGGATAATGAAGAGTTTTTTGATGTGAATTTGCATAATTTAGCACTCATCGCACCTTCGGTGATGCGTGTTGGCATGGCATCTTTACGCTGGCAAGCTGACCATACTTTTATGATTTATGGCGATCAAGATGAACTGGTCAGCCCTGAGCATTTGGCACAGTTTGCCGAAGAAAGGGAAATTCCCACTACCGTGCTTTCAACAGGACATTTTTTCCATGGCAAATTGGTTGAGCTTGGGCAGAGTTTACAAAAACACACCAAAATTTAAATAAATTTAAATAAAAAATATAACAAGGATTTATTATGTCAAATCAAACGCCACTAGAGCGTTATCAGGCTGCTTTGGCGACTGGCGATTTTAGTGAAGATGCCGTTCAGCTGGCGGCGGTGACTTATATGGATAATTTGTATCATGAAATTATCAAATCACAAGACAGCTCAGGTGGTGGGTGGTTTTCAAGCCTATTTAAATCCAAACCAGTCATGCCAAAAGGTCTGTATATGTGGGGCGGGGTAGGGCGTGGTAAGACTTGGATGATGGACATGTTTTATGAAAGCCTGCCAATCAAGCGTAAGATGCGAATGCATTTTCACCACTTTATGCAGCGTGTTCAGCGAGAATTAGTGGCACTTCAAGGGCAGGCTGACCCCCTTAAAAAAGTTGCCGATATCATTCATCAAGAAGCTGTTGTCATCTGCTTTGATGAATTTTTTGTGTCAAATGTATCAGATGCAATGATTTTGGGCGATTTATTTAGCATGTTGTTTGATCGTGGCATTACATTGGTGGCAACTTCCAACATTGAACCATCAGGTCTATACAAAAATGGGATTCATCGTGATAGATTTTTGCCTGCCATCGCTCAAGTTGAAAAACATACGACGGTCATGAATATTGATGCTGGTATTGATTATCGTCTCAGGCTTTTAAAGCAGGCCAAACTATACAGCTCGCCTTTGACCGATGACACCAAAGATTGGCTGTCAGAGCGATTTGACACCTTGGCAGGCGGTCAGACCATCAGCACATCGCCGATTGTGATTGGCGGCCGCAATATTGATATCATTAAGCGTACAGAAACCATGCTACTGGCTGATTTTCGGGCGCTTTGCATGCAGCCTCGTTCAGCAGCAGATTTCATTGAAATTGCCAATGATTTTGATACCGTTATGGTGGATAATGTACCTGCACTAAATGATACGCTTATGGATCCGACACGCCGCTTTATTTATTTGGTGGATGAATTTTATGACCGTCGTGTCAAATTACTGATACGAGCCGAACAGTCTATTTTGACACTTTATCAGGGTGAAAAGTTGGCATTTGAGATTGAGCGGACACGGTCACGCCTGCTTGAAATGCAGTCAGAGGAATACTTGGCAGAAGAACATCGCTTGGATTAAGATGAATTCAGCGATATGAATTTTTAATAAAAATTAAGGATAAAATAATGACAAATGAGATTTTAAATATTATTCACCAACGCCGCAGTATCGGCAACCTATCTTTGCCCATGCCAAACGATGCTGAGCTAAAATCGGTATTGGAGGCTGCGATGGTAGCACCAGATCATAAACAGTTAAAGCCATGGCGATTTTGGGTATTGACAGGAGAGACACTGATTGAATTTGGTCAAGTGTTGTTATCAGCAGCTGAGCATGAAGCAGCATCATGTGGTGAGATATTAGATGAAGTTGCGATCAAAAAAATACTGAATATGCCGCTTAGAGCACCCATGATTATTGTGATTGCAACCGAATATCAGTATCATAAAAAAGTACCACCATTTGAACAATTGCTCAGTGCAGGAGCAGTCGCCCAAAATATGTTGCTTGCACTTGAGTCTTTGGGCTATCGCAGTGTGTGGCGTACAGGTCCTTTGTGTAATACGCCTGAGGTAAAAGATTATTTTGGTGTGACAAAACAAAATACCATTTGTGGCTTGATTTATACAGGTTCAAGTAGTGTTCAGATGCCAGATCGTGAGACTGTGGATTTATCTGACTATGTTGAATATCGCCAATAACTGATTATTTATGACCATTGAAAGGATGCATGCCGTATGAAGCTGCGCAAACCGAATGTCAAAAACCAAAAAGTACAAAAAATTGTCGATGCTGCCAGCATCGGTATTGATGATGCGGTAAGCGCTATCAAAGAATCGGGTCTGCCAAATAAACCATTGATTTCTAGCATCGCTGAGCTGACTGGACTAAAAAAGAAAAAATCAGCTCAACTGGTTGAATCAATGCAGGCAACAGAGCAGATCGCATCGGATATTCATCAGATGAGTTTTGCCTTTTTGGGCGGTGGAAGTTTTGGAACTGCCATGGCAAATTTGGCGGCTAAAAACGGTTGTGATGCGACATTGTGGGTACGAGATAAGCGCACTGTCAAGTCTCTGCATAAAACTCGAATCAATAAAAAATATTTGCCAAATCATAAGCTTGATGAGCGTTTGAAATTTAGTCACGATCTGAAAACAGCAGTGGCAGGCGTGGATGTGATTTTTGTTGCAGTACCCAGCTCGGCATTTCGAGAGATGCTGACCAATATTAAGCCCTTTATTACACACCAAGCTGTGGTTTCACTGACTAAAGGCATGGAAAAAGAGACTTTTGCGATGATGAGTGATATCATCCAAGAGGTGTTGCCTGAGGTGAATTTTGGTGTCATGAGTGGACCAAACTTAGCGGTAGAAATTATGGATAATATGCCTACCGCAACAGTCATTGCCTCAGCATCAGAACCGCTTAGAAAAGCTGTTCAAACCGCTTTACATAGTGCATTTTTTCGTGTTTTTGCCAGTAGTGACATTAAAGGCGTGGAGCTTGGCGGCGCACTAAAAAATATCTATGCCATCGCCATGGGTATGGCGGCAGCGTATGATGTGGGTGAAAATACCAAAGCCATGTTATTGACTCGTGCATTAGCCGAAATGAGTCGTTTTGGTGTGGCGGTTGGTGCTGATCCTTTGACTTTTTTAGGTCTGTCTGGTGTGGGGGATTTATATGCTACCTGCAGTTCGGTGCTAAGCCGTAACTATCGCATCGGCTATATGCTTGGTCAGGGTATAAGTCTTGAACACGCCATCAAAAAATTAGGTCAGACCGCTGAAGGTGTCAATACAATTCTTCAAGTGCATTCTCGTGCCAAAGCACTGGGTATTTATATGCCCATCACTCATGCACTGCATGCGGTATTATATGAGAATAAATCTGCACTTGGTGTTGCACTTAATTTGATGGAAACAGGCTTTAGAAGTGATGTGGAATTTGTTTTGCCGCATGATGAAAGCAATGTACGCTTGAGCCATGAGTTTAGTGAAGTGCTAAAGACCAGTGCCAATGCTAAGCCCAAAGATGAAATTCAATCCAGTGATATGCCTTAGCTTTGGTATATCAACTGTATTAAGGATAAATGATGAAAGTTATTTTTGTACGACATGGGCAAGCAGCCCCGTATTGTGAAGATGATGCAGGGCGAGATCTTACCGACTTTGGGCGTCTGCAAGTACAGCAGACAGCACAGTATCTTGCCAAGCATTATCAGCTTGATCTCATTATCGCAAGCCCCTATAATCGTGCCGATCAGACTGCTAAGATTTTGTTATCTTGGGCGATGACTTTGGGTCAAAATCCAAGTTTTATGAGCTTAAACAGTATTACGCCCGATGATAATCCTATGATTGCTATCGATGACCTTGAAGATATCGTGCGTACAAAGTTCGGTGAAGATCTGGATGATAAATGTGTTGCGGTGGTCTGCCATATGCCGATTGTAGCGTCTATGGTTGCCAGGCTTGAGAATTTAAGCCCAGCCTCATTTGAGTTGGCAGAAGCACGGATTTTACAAATGCCAGTTTTGGCACAAGGTTTGGCAACGACCCAAGATGTGTTTATCCCCAACCAATCTTAATACTTTTTAAAAACGATCAAAATTTTTCTTGCAAACTTATAAAGAATTAATTATAATATTGACTTGGCTTCATCGGTAGCTTCGCAACTATGTACTATGAACCCCGCCAGGACCGGAAGGTAGCAACGGTAGTAGATACAAAGTGTGCCGAAGATGTGCTGATGGAGCCATTTTTTATGTCTATAAAAAGCCATGTATCAACATGGCGTTTTGGTGATTGTTAAGATTAAGGCTCAAGATAAGGATTATCAATACCAAGCTGTGCTAAGATTTCAATCTCAAAACCCTCCATTTGGTCAGCATCAGCATCACTAATTTCATGATCAAAACCAAGTAGATGCAATAAACCATGTATAATCAGATGTGTCAAATGCGACTCAAAACTTTTGTTTTGTTCATCTGCTTCATTAAGAACAACTTCGTGGCACAACACCAGCTCACCAAGCTCAATCTCTCCGAGTAATGTGGTCATCTCAGTGGGTAGCTCACTTGGATAAGAAAGCACATTGGTGGCATAATCTTTACCTCTGGCCGCTAAGTTTACAGCACGGCCTTGGGCATGGTTAACCACATAAATGCTGACAGATTTGGGCATATGCCAAATCTGTATGGCATCAGGAAAATAAACAAAATCGATCCCATGATGTAATTTTTGGGTCATGATGGATAAAGTTGTCTCAACAATCTTGTTTAAATCAATATCAAAATACAAAGATTGGACAGTGTTTGTTAAATCATCATCAAAACCCAGCTTGATTTCATTGGGCATCGACAGCCCCTTGTAATTCGGTTTTTTCTTCATTGGCAATTGACTGTTTGGTCAGATGCAGTGCTCTTCTTTCGGCGGCTGCCGCCTGTTGCACCTCATCAAATTGATCATAAGCTTGAACAATTTTTTGAACCAAATGATGGCGTACCACATCGTTACTATCAAAGCGAGTGATATGAATTTCATCAATTTTGGATAAAATTTGTAAAGCTTGAGCCAAGCCAGATTTGTGACCACGAGGCAAATCAACTTGCGTCATATCGCCTGTAATCACCGCTCTTGAACCAAAGCCTAAACGCGTTAAGAACATTTTCATTTGTTCTGGCGTGGTATTTTGTGCCTCGTCAAGAATGACAAATGAGTTATTCAGTGTTCGTCCACGCATATAAGCAAGCGGTGCAACTTCAATCACTTGACGCTCAAGCAGCTTACCAACTTTTTCAAAGCCAAGCATCTCATACAGTGCATCATACAAAGGACGCAAATAAGGGTCAATTTTTTGGGTCAAATCACCCGGTAAAAATCCCAATTTCTCACCTGCCTCAACGGCTGGCCTAACCAGTAAAATCCGTTCAATCTCTCCACGCTCAAGCATATCTACCGCACATGCCACCGCCAAATAGGTCTTGCCTGTACCCGCTGGCCCAACACCAAAAGATACATCTGAAATCAAGATTTTTTTTGTGTACTCTTGCTGATTGTAGCCTCTTGGTATGATCTTGCCTTTGCGTGTACGCAAAGCGACATTAGTATCGCTTTTATCTTTTGAGTTGCCACTATGATCATGGTGCTTACCTTGAGTGTTAGCATAATCATAATCACGAGATAAGCTTGATTGAATAATTAAATGAAGCTCTTCTCCACTAATATTATGCTGTTCGCCAGCAAGCTCCACCAGTTTGTTGATGATAATTTCGGTTCGCTCAACCAAATCAAGCTCACCTGTAATAATAAACTGATCTTGTCGCTGAGTGATTTGGACCTCAAGTCGTTCCTGAATGTATTTGATGTGTTTGTTATATTCGCCAAGCAAAGTGCGTAATTCATGCGTGTTTAGATTGGTTTGGATGGTGCGAGTGATGCTCAAAGACTATTCCTTTTATTGTGGCAAATACCTTGGTTGACAGTGATAAATTGCAATCAAATCAAATAATCAACCAATTGCCATGTGATGAAATCAAACAACGCTTACATTGGGATTATCAGCGATAAATTCAATCTTTTGAGTAGATTTTAGCGATCGTCTTTTTAGTGTATCAAATAATTATGCTAAAATAATGAAAAGCAGTCAAATTTTGACTGCTTTGTAATCGATTGAAACATGCCCAATCATTGCGTTTTTAGCATATGACCTTCAAGATAATGAATATTTTGTGCCTCTTCACAAAATGCCTCATCTTGCAAGATGACATCTCGATGTAAAGGAATATTGGTTTTGATGCCCTCAATAACCAGCTCATCTAAAGCGTGCAATGTCTTAGCAATAGCTTGTCGGCGAGTTTGGGCATGGCATATGAGCTTACCGATTAAAGAGTCATAGTAGCTTGGAATGGTATAGCCTTGATAAAGATGTGAATCAAAGCGAATCCCTGAACCACTTGGAGTGAATAAACGCTGAATTTGACCAGGTGATGGCATAAAAGTTTTTGGGTCTTCAGCATTAATACGGCATTCGATGGCATGACCTCGAATCGTAATTTCATCTTGATGATAGGATAATCCATACCCTGCGGCGATTTTTAATTGTTCGACCACGATATCGATGCCTGTAATCATCTCGGTTACGGGGTGCTCAACTTGTACACGGGTATTCATCTCAATAAAGAAAAATTCACCATTTTCGTATAAAAATTCAAAGGTGCCTGCACCACGATAACCGATTTTTTTACAGGCATGAACGCATGCTTCTAAAATTGGCGTACGAACCTCATCAGGAATATCTGGAGCAGGTGCTTCTTCGAGTACTTTTTGATGCCTGCGTTGCAATGAACAGTCTCGGTCAAATAAATGCAAAGCATTACCATTACCATCACCCAACACCTGTACCTCAACATGGCGAGGATTTTTTAAAAAACGCTCCATGTAGACCGTATCATCACCAAAGGCATTTTGAGCTTCGGTTTTGGCGGCTTGAACTTGGATTAACAGTTCTTCAAAACGCTCAACAACTCGCATGCCACGACCACCGCCACCAGCTGCAGCTTTGACAATCAATGGAAAGCCAATTTCACGAGCTTGCTCTTCAGCATTACCTAAAGTGATTGCACCGATAGAACCTGGTACCGTTGGTACGCCAGCTTCTTTCATGGCATTGATTGCAGAAACTTTATTGCCCATTAATCGAATGTGCTCTGGGTGCGGGCCAACAAAAGTTAAGCCTGCCTCTTCAACCCGTTCAGCAAATTCAGCATTTTCTGACAAAAACCCATATCCAGGATGAATGGCATCAGCTGCGGTAATCTCAGCTGCTGCCAGTAGGGCATTAATATCCAAATAACTGTGAGCGGAAGGCGCATTACCGATACATACCGCTTCATCAACAAAGCGTAAGTGCATCAAGTCTTTATCAGCAGTAGAGTAAACGCCTACTGTCGCAATGCCCAATTGCTTGCACGCACGCACGATGCGTAGAGCAATCTCGCCACGGTTTGCAATGAGAAGTTTTTTAATCATAGTGTCTTCCTGTTAGGCTTTGTAGCGAATGACAGGCTGACCAAATTCGACCACTTCGGCATTCTTAACCAAGATTTCTTCAATAATACCGCTTTGGGTGGCTTCTAAGGGATTCATGATTTTCATGGCTTCGATGATACCAAGCGTATCACCAGCCTCAACTTTTTGACCTACTTTGACAAAAGGAGGATCATTAGGGCTGGGTGCTGAATAAAAGACGCCAACCATGGGCGAAGTTTCAAGCTGACCACTTGGCTTGACGACAGCAGGAGTTGTGGCTGACGGTGCTGCTGAAACAACTTGGGTGGTAGCGACTGTCTGCACGGCAGTATTACGAGTAAGGCTGATGTATTTGTCATCATAACCATATTCCAAATTTAACAGATCTTTTTCTTCCATCAGATCTAAAAGTTCACGAATTTTTTTGATGTCCATCAGTATTACCTTGATAAAAATAAGAATGTTAATATTACGCCAGTCAAAAGGCTATCCACGCCTTTAGCGAGCAAAACTTACCACCGATTAAGCAAACAGCCAAGATGGTTTAAAAATTATCTTTATATAGTGTACATTCGTTTTATTTTATTGCAAGTGTTTTTTTGTCATATTTTGGTACAATTTGGCAAACTGATGTCTGTTTAGGTGAATTTGGGTACAGTATAAGCCGATGTCTCATCCATCCAACTGGGCTTGACCCATTTTTGAGATTCGGTAAACCGGTAAGTTGCCATTTTTGTCAGTAGTGTGGGGATGTTGTCGGCCACACAAATCAAATTAATATTTGAAACGGGCATAAAGCCTGCTTTTGCTGTCTGTTCAAGCAATTTAAGAAAAGGGTTAAAAAACCCATCAACATTAAGAACACCAATTGGCTTGGCGTGCTGACGCAATTGTGCCAGTGACATGACCTCGAAAAGCTCTTCGTAGGTACCAATACCACCAGGAAGAGCAATAAAAGCATCTGCTAAGGATATCATCTTTAGTTTACGACTTGCCATATCTTCTGTGATGATAAGCTCGCTTAGCCCATGATGAGCGACTTCTTTATCCTTCAAAAATCTGGGAATAATACCAATACTTTTTCCACCATGTGCGATGATGCTGTCTGCAATCGTGCCCATCAAGCCAACATTGCCACCACCATAAACCAAGGTGATGTCATGCTCTGCCAAAGTTTTACCTAAGCTTTGGGCGGCATGATAATAAGCAGGTGTATCGCCAAAGTTTGAACCACAATAGACGACAATGCGTGCAAATTTATCTTGATAATTCATGTGTATAATCAATGGTTATATTCAGGTGTATTTAAAACTTCTAAAATATGTTCTTTATAGGGTCTTAATGCTGGTAAAATATTGTTTGTGATTAAACTTTGACGATAACCAAGCAATTCAAGCGGTAATTCTTCAATTAAGCCATCATAAGCAACCAAGACCAATAAGTCATTCATCCAACGGTTTTTTAATAATAAATTAGGGGGAATGTAGTGGCTTTGACTGTAGGCATTGATGATATCATTTAAGTCATTTTTAAAGGGTTTGGATTTACTATGATAAGTCGGTGGCGGTAATGCAGGCAGATTGCCATCAGGCATATTTTTGACTTGGCAAATGATGCGTACAATTTCGTTACCATAGCGTCTTAGCACAGCTCGGTTGATGGTAGTACGAGCCAAAAGCTTGATACTATCAGGCATGTCTTGAACAATTTCCCTAAGTGCCTGTTTGCTGATAATAAAGCTTCTGGGTTCATTGGTTGCTCTTGCCAATGCTTCACGCCAAATGGTGAGCTGCTGAAGTACTCCCAATTGACGGCGATTATAAATCGGTGCTAATAAGTCTAGATACAGCATCTCATCGGGTTGATTTTGAATGGTGTGCAGTTCTCGAGCATAGTGATTACTGTCTTCAAGGACGCAATTTAAAATGCCACGAGCTGCCAATTCGGTGCGTACAACTTCATATAATTTTAATAAGTAGCGGACATCATTAGCAGCATAAGTCTCTTGTTCATAAGACAAAGGTCTCGCTAGCCAATTTGACTGGCTTTCGCCTTTATCAATCTCAATGCCAAGCATTTCATTAAGAGCTTGGCTATAACCAGCTTGTAATTTACCTGATAAATAAGCTACCCCAATTTGTACATCAAAAATATTGGTCAGTGGTGGGCATTTGGCCAGTAAATAAAAAATTCCCAAATCTTCGCCGCATGCGTACCATACCATTATTGGCACCTCAGCAAGTGCTTGCCAAAATTCGGTCAAATCCAGCTTAGGTGCGTCAATTAGATAAATGGCATTGCCAGTATTGATTTGTATCAGTGCCAAAATTGGGTAATAGGTTGTTCGTTTGATAAATTCAGTATCAAGTGCGACCACATCGCTAGCATCAATCTCATCAATCAGTGCGTACAGATCATCATCATTTTGCACCCAAATGGTTGGCAGTCCATCACAAGCCGCTTGATTGATGGTAAATTTTGGAAACTCAAGAGTTGGTATAGTCATAATTGATCATTATATATTACTACGATATATTACTGCGATTTTGTAGTGCTTGATGTAGTGTGATGCTGTCCACATATCCAAGTTCACCGCCCATAGGAATGCCCTGAGCAAGACGGGTAATTTTGGGTACATGGGTACAGATGGCATCATGAATAAAAAAAGCCGTGGTTTGTCCTTCAACCGTGGCACCAGTGGCTAAGATCACCTCATGGATCGCTTCATGCCTGATGCGATGAATCAACTGATCAATATGCAAATCATTGGCATTGATACCATCGATGGGCGATAAATGCCCACCAAGTACAAAATACTTGCCACGATAAGCACCACTTTGCTCAATCGCCATGACATCTGATGCATTCTCAACAACACATAGTAGCCCATCATCACGGCGATGATCTAAGCAAATTGGGCAAATCTCATCATCACTAAAGGAGTGACACTGCAAGCATTCTTTAATGTCGTG
This sequence comes from Moraxella catarrhalis, assembly GCF_001632285.1. GTDB lineage: Bacteria > Pseudomonadota > Gammaproteobacteria > Pseudomonadales > Moraxellaceae > Moraxella > Moraxella catarrhalis. The sequence continues at coordinate 361,976 of NZ_LWAH01000016.1, read as the reverse complement.
CATCGCAGTCTCAAGTGCAGCCGCCAAAGATAATCCTTGGGTGCGTTTTTTGGTCAAAAGCTGTAGCGCCATTCGCTGAGCTGATTTTTGTCCTACACTTGGTAAGACTTGTAGCTCTTTGATGAGTTTATCCAGTTTTGGGGTGAGCATTTAGCCAAACAAGCCTTTCATACTAGGTGGCAGACCCATGCCAGTTGTCGCACCAGCCATCACCTCTTCATACAGTTCATCTGCTTGACGCACCGCATCATTAATTGCGGCAGCTACCAAATCTTCTATCATGTCAGGCTCATCATCCATTAGACTTGGGTCAATGGCTAAACGCTTAACGACATGGCGACCTGTCATGGTAACTTTGACCAAGCCATTGCCTGCTTCGCCTTGCACTTCCTTGGTTGCAAGACTTGCTTTGGCAGCTTCAACATTTTTTTCAACTTGTTTTTGCATGGCTTGGGCTTGTTGCATTAATGCTTGAATATTCATAGGCAATCTTCCTAAGATGTAAATAATTAACTAAATAATTGACACATTATAGCATATAATCTGAGTGATAAAAATGCAAGAAAATCCAAACTCAGCAATTAATGATTAAGGGATATTATGCCATAAATATAAAATTAGCCCAACTTGGCAAACAAATTGGGCGATATTTTGATATCTTAAAGCTTGCACGCACCACCTGCACAGCCATCGTCCAAGTCGCCTTGGGCATCATCAGCACCATCACGCGTATTATGATAATATAAAGTTTTGACACCAAATTTATAAGCGGTTAGCAGATCTTGAATCAGCACTTTCATCGGGACTTTACCACCTTCAAATTTAGTGGGGTCATAATTGGTGTTGGCGGAGATGGACTGATCAATGAATTTTTGCATGATTCCAACCAAACGCAGATAGCCATTATTATCAGGAATATTCCAAAGCAGTTCATATTGACTTGCCAAGCGTTCAATCTCAGGCACAACTTGCTTTAAAATACCATCTTTAGACGCTTTGATGGATACCAAACCACGAGGCGGCTCAATGCCGTTGGTTGCGTTGGCAATCTGAGAGCTGGTCTCTGATGGCATCAAGGCGGATAGGGTAGAGTTACGCAAACCGTAGGCTTTGATATTTGTGCGTAGACTTTCCCAATCAAGATGCAAAGGTTCGGTACAAATGCTGTCCAAATCCTTTTTATAAGTATCAATAGGCAAAATGCCTTGGCTGTATGTGGTTTGATCAAACCAAGGGCAAGCACTTTGTTCTTTGGCGAGTTTGTTTGATGCTTTGAGCAAATAATATTGCAGTGCCTCAAAGGTACGATGGGTTAAACCAAGCGCCGCTGCATCGGAGTAACGAGTTCCATTTTTTGCCAAATAATACGCATAATTAATCACGCCAACGCCCAAAGTGCGACGATTGGTACTGCCTTTTTTGGCGGCAATTACAGGATAATCTTGATAATCAAGCAACGCATCAAGCGCACGCACGATCAGCTCAGCAGGCTCTTCAATATCGGATAATTTTTCAATCTTACCTAAATTAATCGCTGATAAAGTACACAGCGCAATCTCACCTTTTTCATCATTGATGTTATCCAAAGGTGCTGTTGGCAGGGCAATCTCCATGCACAAATTAGATTGGCGAATCGGTGCGACCGTCGGATCAAAGGGGCTATGTGTGTTGCAGTGGTCAACATTTTGAATATAAATACGGCCTGTGCTTGCTCTTTCTTGCAGCATTAGGCTAAATAAATCACGGGCAGGTACTTTGCGTTTACGAATATTTTCATCGGCTTCATATTGGGTATATAATCGCTCGAAAGTTTCTTGATCGGCAAAGAATGCTTCATAAAGCCCTGGGACATCTGAGGGTGAAAATAAAGTAATGTCAGTGCCTTTAATTAATCTGGCGTACATGGTTTTATTAATCTGTACGCCATAATCCATATGACGCACTCGGTTATCTTCAACACCACGATTATTTTTTAGCACCAATAAGCTTTCAACTTCTAAATGCCAAATTGGGTAGAATAAAGTTGCTGCACCGCCACGAACGCCGCCTTGAGAACATGATTTAACAGCAGCTTGGAACATTTTAAAAAATGGAATGCAGCCTGTGTGCTGTGCTTCGCCACCACGAATTGGGCTGCCAAGCGCACGGATAGCACCAGCATTGACACCAATACCAGCACGCTGTGAGACATAACGCACAATTGCTGATGTTGTGGCATTAATGCTATCAAGATTATCGCCACATTCAACCAAAACGCACGAGCTAAATTGGCGTGTCGGTGTACGCACCCCTGACATAATCGGTGTGGGTAAGGAGATGTAAAAATTTGAGGTGGCATCATAAAAACGCTTGATATAGTCAAGGCGTTGTGCTTTATCATAGCCTGCAAATAAACACATGCCCACCAACACATATAAAAATTGCGGACTTTCATAAACCCGTTTGGTCACACGGTCTTGTACCAAATACTTACCCATCATTTGCTCAACAGCAGCATATGCTAGGTTCATATCACGGTTATGATCCACATAATCATTGAGCTCATTAAACTCATCAATACTGTAATCTGCCAAAATGTGCTGATCATATTTACCTTGTTCGGTAAGATGCTTAACATGAGCATACAGATGCGGTGGTTCAAACTTTCCATAAGCAATCTTACGCAGGTGAAAAATTGCCAAACGAGCTGCCAAATACTGATAATCTGGCGTTTCTACCGAAATCAGGTCAGCGGCGGCTTTGATGATGGTTTCGTGAATGTCACGGGTGCGAATCCCCTCATAAAATTGAATATGAGATTTTAGCTCAACTTGAGAAACAGACACATTATTTAAGTCTTCAGCAGCCCAAGCAATGACTCGGTGAATTTTATCAAGATTAATGGGTTCAAGGCGACCATCTCTCTTGGTGACTTTAATTGTATCAATGTGCGTCATTATGGCTCCAAAAGTTTTGAATACAGTTTTTGATCAGTCGTTGTATCAGATATACGATCAATCATGTGACAAAATGAGTGAGTATCGCCCAATGAGGCTAATCAACCACTTTGATAATTTATATACCATATCTAGTGTATGGATGGTTTTAGGGCAACAATATATCCTATTTTTTCTTAAAATAAAAGATTGATTAATTATTAAAACTATGATTCAAATCTCAACTTCAATTAAATCAATGGCTTGTACAGAAAAAAATATTCAAGTTTTTTGTAATTTGAGAATGGGTTATTTTTGATGATAAATTTTAATCAAAAAATTGTGAATATAAATCAATTTATTTAAATATAAATGTCAAAATGTTGTCAAAAAAGTGAGTCTAAATTGGTTGAAATTGTGTCAAATTTCATATAAAAAAGCCGCCATTTGGCAGCTTATTATATTATTGTTTAATTAAGATAAACTTATTAAATTTTGGTAAATTTGGTACGGCTAAGATTGGGTGTACGATGTTTTGGTGTGTGTTTTTTGCGTTCTTCTCGTCGCTCGTGGGCTTCGTGCTTTTGACGGCGTATCTCACGAGATTTTAAAGGTTTTTTGTGAATGCGTGCTTGTTTTTCTTTGGTAGCGTGATTTAGCCCTGTACCTTGACGCTGACGCAGACCAACAGAATCAACCAGCTTGCCAATATCACTGGCATCAAGCTCAATAAAACGACCTGTACGCAATTCTTTGGGCAAAATTACGGTGCCATAGCGTGTACGAATCAAGCGAGATACTTTGAGTGTTTGGCTTTCAAACATACGGCGAACTTCTCGTTTTCGACCCTCTTTGATGGTCACATGATACCATTTATTGACACCAATACCGCCACCTTCTTTGATGTCATCAAATTTGGCAACGCCATCTTCAAGCTCTACACCAGCGGTGAGTTGACTGGCAATTTGTGGTGTAACCTCGCCTAAAACTCGTACAGCATACTCTCTGATTATCCCACTAGAAGGGTGCATCAGGCGATGTGCAAGCTCACCATCATTTGTAAACAGCAAAAGACCTGATGAATTGATGTCCAAGCGACCCACCATCACCCAGCGATCGTTAGTGAGTTTTGGTAAACGGTCAAAAACGGTCGGGCGTCCTTGAGGGTCAGAGGCTGAACAGATTTCCCCTTCAGGTTTATAATAAGCAATGACACGGCGACGCTTTTCACGCTCGGCTTTCAGGCGTACTTGACGGCCGTCAATGCGGATTTCGTCGGTTAAGATAACCCTATCGCCTAATGTGGCGACTTTACCATTAATGGAAATGCGACCTGATTTGATGATCTCTTCAAGCCCACGGCGTGAACCCAAACCCAATCTGGCAAGCAGTTTTTGTAGTTTTTCGCCAGCAGGTTTGTTGGTTGCGTTTTGTTCGTTGATGGTGGAGTTGTTTTTGGGTTTTGATTGATTCATAACTTAAATCCAGAAAATTGGTTATAACATTATCTCAATGTGAAATATATCGGTTTAATGGTTGATTAGCCTAGATAAACACCCACGAACGCTGATGAAAAACTTGTCATCATACATGATTCATCTGAGTTTAACAAGTTCATTATAAGTTCATTGCCTGATTTTTAGGTGGTCAAGGTCAGGCAGTGGTGGCAATCTATCTAAGCTATCTAGCCCAAACGCATCCAAAAATGCTTGGGTGGTGTGCAGTAGTGCAGGGCGACCTAAAGTGTCCTTATGCCCATTTTCGACAATCCAGCCTTTATCAAATAATTGTCGCAAAATATTGCTAGAGACTGCCACGCCACGCACCTGCTCAATGTCTGATCGTGTGACAGGTTGCTGATAAGCAATGATGCTTAAGGTTTCAAGCAAGGCTTGACTTAGATTTTCTAGCCGCTCAGGAAAAACCTGCTGAATTAGGCTACTGTAGCTGTCTTTGATTTGCAAGCGATAACCGCTGGCAGTCTTATTGAGTGTCAATACACCATAAGACAGCCGTTCTTGCAGAATGGCCAAGGCATCTTGAAGTTCATTTGAACCGATCATCAGATGTTTTTTTAAATCTTTATCGGTCAGCGGTGTTTCGCTGGCATGTAGTAAAACTTCAATATATCGGCTGAAAGTTTCAGCTTGCTTGTGAGCTTGCAAAAAATCAGAGGTGGTATGTTGTGTCATAACAGATTCATGATTATTTAAAAAATGAGTATATAAAAATAGCTACTTAAGTGAATTAAAAACTAACAGCGATTAATGTAGCCAATGTAAGCTTTGTTTTGTTAAATCTTGCCCATTTTGGTTATCATGATAAGTATCATTTTTGGTTGGATTAAGCTTACCAGAATTGGCTTCATCAAATCCGATTAAACCTCGTTTCATCAGCTCAAGTACAGCCACAAAACTCACCACAATGCCTATTTTGCCTTGAGATTTATCAATCAGTTCGGCAAAGGTACTAACGCCTTTTTCGCTTATCAAGCGTGTAATGCTGGCGATACGCTGAGATAATGGCACGCTGTCCGCTTGAACAGTATGGGTAATAGCTTCAGGGCGAATTTTCATATGAATTAAGCTTTCGACCAAAAGCTCTGGCGAATACTTGGGCAGCTGCTTTTGCATGGCTTCGGGACTTGGCATACTGGTAAATGCTAAAAAAACATCTCTTTCTAGACGAAGCAGACCATCGATACGCCGAGCAGCTTCTTTGATTTGAGCATACTCCTCAAGCCTTCGGATTAATCTAGCCTTAGGGCTAATCTCATCATCATCAACTTTAGATTGGGGCAATAACAACTCAGATTTAATGGCAATCAGTGTACTTGCCATTAATAAATAATCACCCGCAAGCTCAAAATACGCTTCATCCAACTCACTGATATAGCTTAAATATTGCTCGGTAATTGGCAAGATAGCAGTTTCAGTTAAGTCAAAATTATTTTTTTTGACTAAGTACAATAAAAAATCTAAAGGTCCTGCAAACTGTTCAAGCCAAATCGCAAATGCCTGTGGCGGGATATATAAATCTTCAGGCAAATTTAGTACTGGTGTATCAAAGATGCGTACATCAGCTGTTTTTGATGGTGCTGGATTATTTGATATGGTGATCATGATTTAAGCTTGGCAAGTGGCTTGATGCCAATGGCACGGCGAGTTTTATCCAGCTGCTTTTGGGCAACACGCCGAGCCTTAGTAGCACCCATTTGTAAAATTTCTTCAAGCTCTTTTGGATTATTCATTAGATGTAAATAACGCTCACGATAAGGGGCAATTTCATGATTGATTTTATTAAATAAAATCTCTTTAGCTTCACCCCAGCCAATACCACGACGATAATGTGTTGCCAATGCTTCAATCTCTTCAGGCGTACCAAAGGCTTTGTAGATTTCAAAAATGGTGCAATGCTCAGGGTCTTTTGGCTCTTCGGGTGGTTGAGAATTGGTGACAATCTGCATGACTGCCTTTTTAAGCGCTTTTTCAGGGTCAATTTGAGGGTTGCCATCACCAAAAAGTGGAATGGTGTTACCATAACTTTTTGACATTTTTCGTCCATCCAAACCAGTCAGTAGCGGTGTGTTTTCGTCGACAACGGCAAAAGGCTCGACAAATAAGGGTTTGTATTTAAAATTAAACGATCCTGCAATGTCTCTTGCCATTTCAATATGCTGAATTTGATCTTTACCCACAGGGACATGGGTGGCATTAAACATCAAAATATCGGCCGCCATCAAGACAGGATAGCCAAATAATCCCATGCTGATGCCATAATCAGGATCGGTATCTTCTTTACTTAAATTCATATCGACGGCGGCTTTATAAGCATGGGCACGATTCATCAGCCCCTTGGCACATGAGCAATTGAGTATCCATGCCAATTCAGGAATCTCAGGAATGTCCGATTGACGATAAAAAATAACTTTTTCAGGATCAAGACCACATGCCAACCAAGTGGCGGCAATCGCTCGAGTAGAGCGATGAATTTCATCAGGGTCAAAACATTTAATAATACCATGATAATCTGCCAAAAAGAAAAACGCATCTCCATCATGATTCTCAAAGGCACGATGAGCCTCGGCAATGGCGGGGCGAATGGATCCAACATAATTACCTAAATGGGGAATGCCAGTGGTGGTGATACCTGTTAGGATGCGTTTTTTGGTTGTGTTCATAATAATACTCTTATTTTATCCTTAAATTTAATTAAAATATGTTAAATTGTCTTTAATAACTGTGATAATGCACCACCTGCGTTATCAGTTTTCATAAATTGTTCACCAATCAAAAAATGGTGAATATGATTTTGTTGCATTCGGTGAATATCGGTGGCATGATGAATACCGCTTTCGCTAACCACAAGGGCATCTTGCCCAAGATTGGCAAATAGTCGTTGGGATAAGCGAATGCTATTTTCTAAATCTACCTGAAAGGTATTTAAATTGCGATTATTAATGCCGTAGATATTGTGAGCTGATTTGGGTAAATTTAATGCTTGGGTTAGCTCATCATCAGTGTGAATTTCAATCAATACATCCAGACCCAAGTCAGTTGCTGTTTGATGTAAGTGTAAGGCGGTATCAGCATCTAAACAAGCCATGATAAGTAAAATACAATCCGCCCCCATCGCAGCCGATTCAATAATTTGGTATTCATCAACCATGAAATCTTTGCGAAGCACAGGCAAGCGAACAGCCTTGCGAGCTTTAATAAGATAGTCATCATGACCTTGAAAATAATCACGGTCTGTGAGTACGGATAAACAGGTTGCACCAGCCTTTTCATAGGCTTGTGCTGTTGTCACGGGGTTGAAATCTTGACAAATGATACCTTTGGAAGGCGAGGCTTTTTTTACTTCTGCAATCACACCAATATCAGTTGTTGTATCAACTGCTCTTAGTGCATCAGCAAAACCTCGAGGCATGTGGCAAGCTGCCGACTTTAAAAGCTCATTGGTCGTTTTGATGGCTTTGGCGACTGCAATCTCTTGGTGTTTGGTTGCGATGATTTTTTGAAGGATACTGGGGGTGTTTGTTGTCATAAGCTTGTCATCATCCTTGGTATTTGGACTTGTTATTCACAGTGCTGGGTAAAGTTTGTAAATGCATTTAGCTTATCTAAAGCTTGGCGACTTGTCATAATTTGCTTGGCAATGGCAACGCCTTCGGCATGTGTTTTGGCATGGCCTGCCACATAAATAGCAGCACCTGCGTTGATGGCAATCATCGCTCGTGCCTTTAGGCTGATATCATCATTTGCTGTGCCGCCCAGTGCATTTTTGATGATTTCAAGACTTTGTTTTGAATCATTGACAGTCAGACCATATAAAGTTCTTGAGACAATACCAACATCTTCAGGCTGACAAAGATAAGTATGTACCTTACCATCTTTAAGCTCAGCGACATGTGTGCCCGTGGCAAGACTAAACTCATCTAAGCCATCTTGAGAATGCACGACCATGACATGGGTAAGACCAAGTTTAGCAAAAACATATGCCAATGGCTCACACAGTTCAGGGCTAAAAACACCGACCACAGCACGGCTAACCTTAGCAGGGTTGGTCAGTGGGCCTAAAATATTGAAGATCGTACGAACTTTGAGCAATCGGCGGACACCAACAGCATGACGCATTGCAGGGTGATGATTGGGTGCAAATAAAAATCCAATGCCAAGCGTATTAATGGCTTTGACTGTCTGAGTTTTATTAATATCCAAACGCACGCCCGCCAAGCTTAGCACATCTGAAGAGCCAGAGCTTGTTGATACACCACGATTACCGTGTTTGGCAATGGTAACACCTGCCGCCGCTGCCACAAAAGCAGATGCTGTTGATACATTAAATAAGTTTGAACCATCGCCACCAGTACCAACAATATCAACTGCATTGGGATTGCAAATATCAATGGTATCGGCAAGCTCAATCATTGTTTTAGCACAAGTGGTAATTTCATCTATAGACTCACCTTTTTGCCGCAAAGCGATCAAAATGGCTCCCATCAACGCATCAGGGCAACGACCTTGCATGATGATGAGCATGACTTGACGCATCTCATCATGGGTTAATTCAATATTTTTTAGCAAGTGGTTAAGGACTTTGGTCAAAATAGCTAAGATATCATCATCGGTCATGATGGCAATATCATCGGTGGTGATGATCTTTGTCATAATATTTGGTTTATTTTTCCAGTGTAGGACTGCCTGTCGTGAATTTAGATTGTCAATCTGTTATCAATTTTTGATCATAGGTTTCAATAATAGGCATGCTAAATTAATTAATTGCATGCGTGTTTTTTGGTATCAGACAACTTTGGGTAAGTGACTATTTTCAAGCTTGGCCAACCCACAACGCTTTAAAAAGTTATTCAATAATTGATAACCATATTCGCTCAAAATAGATTCAGGGTGAAATTGCACACCTTCAACATCAAGCGATTTATGGCGTACGCCCATAATTTCTTGCATACGACCATCAGCATGAGCTGTCCAAGCGGTGACCTCTAAACAATCAGGTAGGCTTGCCTTGTCAATCACCAAAGAATGATAGCGTGTGGCATTAAAAGAGTTTGGAATATCAGCAAAAACACCTTGATTGGTATGGTGTACAGATGATAGTCGCCCATGCATTGCCTCACCTGCACGCACCACCTGACCGCCAAACGCTTGTCCGATGGCTTGATGACCTAAACAGATGCCCAAAATTGGAATTTTTCCTGAGAGTTTATCTAAAATCTCAAGTGTTACGCCTGCTTCGTTTGGACTGCAAGGACCTGGACCCAAAACAATCGCTCGAGGTGCAAGCTTGATGATTTGATCCAAAGTGGTTTCATCATTTCGCCAAACGGTCATTTCTTGCTGTAGTTCTCCAAAATATTGAACAATATTATAAGTAAAACTACAATAATTATCAATCATCAGTATCATTTTAATAAATCCTTGATTTAAATAGATATTTTGATTTTAATCCTTTATCCATACTCGCTTGGCACTGGCTTTAAGCGAATGATGGTAATATTTGACTCATTAGCAGTTATTTTGTTCAAAGTAATAAGTCAGGTCGTGCCTGTTGGTTCGGTATTGTACCATTTTTTTGGCAGTGGTCAAATCAGTGTACTGATAATTAGTCAATTAAACTTGCCAGTCAGCAGTTTACCAAATGGTATTGGCAGGTTCATAGTGCATGATTTGGGTAATGTGATTGTTGGCATCAACCAAAACAACATTGGGCTTATGATTTTGGGCATCAATATCCTGCATCATCACATAATTCATAATAATCACAACATCGCCTGGTTGTACTTTACGAGCAGCTGCACCATTTAGGCACACCACGCCACTACCACGCTCGCCTGCGATGGTATAAGTTTCAAATCTCTCACCATTATTATTATTGACGATGCTGACTTTTTCATTCACTAAGATACCAGCAGCATCTAACAAATCCACATCAATGGTGATGCTACCCACATAATTTAGATTAGCTTCAGTAACAGTAGCACGGTGGATTTTACCACCCAAAAGTGTACGAATCATGGTTGTATTTTCCAAATTAATAATTATCATTAATGTTGATAGTAATTGGTGTCATCGGCTTGAGTTTTAAAGCGGCGATGAAACCACATCCACTGGGTTAAATCTTTTTGAATATTTTGCTCAATCAGTCGATTGATGCGTTCAGCATCGGCGGTTTCGTCATCGCTGGGATAATTTTTTAACGCAGCGCTTAGGCTGATGTGATAATGTGGACGGTGACCTTTTGCGATATAATCGGGCGTTTGTCTGAGCATATCCATCATGATGATGACAGGAGGATTGGCTTTATCACCCAGCTTAATAAGACGACGCTGAGCGGTAATCGTTGCTGCAGGCACACCAAAAAAGGTCGCCATCACGCCATGCTCAAGACCAAAATCTTGATCAGGTGAATACCAAATTATCCGACCTTGTTTGAGCCGAGTGATGAGTTTTTTCATATCACGATTTGAGATTTGCTCATCAAAGATACGGCGGCGTGCATTATAGATAAACCATTCAAGCAAAGGGTTGTTTTGTGGGCGATACACGCAGTCCGCCGCAAAAAACTGTGTACATAACCGACCGCCCAAATCAAGCGTCGTGCGATGTCCACCAAGTAAAATCACCGCTTTATTTTGTTTTTGGGCATCAATCAAATGCTGTAAACCAGAAATGCTAAAAGTGCGTTTAAAGACATTAGGGCGAAACCATGCACATAAACTTTCAAAAATACCAATACCTTGATTAATAAATACTTGCCGTGCGGTGGCCTTGTGTTTTGATTTTGGTTGATTTGGGAAGGTAAGCTGCAGGTTGGTTAGAGTGTCTTGAACTCGGCTTTTAGCTAAGTAATGTACCAAAATGCCAAGACGCTTGCCGATCCAAAACTGCCAACGCAGCGGTAGAAAAATCAGTGGTAAAATCAACGCAAAAGCCAGCCAAACTCCCCAATATTTGGGATGTAAAAACGCCCATTCAAACGATTTTGGCTCAGCTTGGCTACTTTGTTTATGAGTATCTGTCAAGCTTGGCATATGCTTAATGGATATGGCGTGTTTGGGTGTCTGCTTATGCTGATGATGGCAACTCATGGATCATATTCTTTATTAATGGTACTGTTTAAACCTGTATTTTAAAGTTTATTGGGTCATATTTTCAAGCTCATCCCATCGCTCAAGCTTCATCATCAAAAGCTCATCAATCTCTACCAATCGCTCACCAGCCTTCGTTGCTGCCGCCAAATCGGTATTAAACCATGAACCATCTTCAATCTTTTTGGCAAGCTGTGCCTGCTCTTGTTCAAGTGCAGCAATTTCATTAGGCAAATCTTCAAGTTCACGCTGCTCTTTATAGCTGAGTTTGCGTTTTTGGGCAACGCCTGATTGAGGTGGTTTGATTTGGATGGGTTCGGCGGGTTTTGTCGCCTTAGGTTTATTGTCTGTGGCGTGATGAGCCAGCCATCTTTCATGCTGTTGTACATAGTCTTCATAACCGCCAACATATTCCAAAACGATACCGTCGCCGTACTTATCAGTATCAAATACCCAAGTTTGGGTAACAACATTATCCATAAAAGCACGGTCATGGCTGATGAGTAATACTGTGCCTTTAAAATTGACCACAAAATCTTCTAAAAGCTCAAGTGTTGCCATATCCAAATCATTGGTAGGCTCATCTAGCACCAAAACATTGGCAGGTTTTAGCAATAATTTGGCCAATAAAACGCGTGCTTTTTCACCGCCTGATAGTGCTTTAACAGGTGTGCGAGCACGATTTGGCGTGAATAAAAAATCTTGCAAATAGCTTAAAATGTGCGTAGTTTTTCCACCAACATCGACATGGTCAGAGCCTTCTGAAACATTATCTGTGATAGATTTTTCAGGGTCTAGGTCGTCTTTGAGTTGGTCAAAAAAAGCAATATTTAGATTGGTGCCAAGCTTAACCGAACCTGATTGAATCGCTGAATCATCCAAACCCAAAATGCTTTTAATTAAGGTTGTTTTACCAACGCCATTTTTGCCAATGATACCAACTTTATCACCACGAACAAGCAGCGTTGAAAAATCCTTAACTAAGGTTTTATTGTCGTATTCTAAAGTTAAGTGATTGACTTCACAAACAATTTTTCCAGATTTTTCGCTATTATTTTGGCTAATTTGGACAGTACCCAACACATCACGGCGTGCTTTTCGCTCTTCACGCATGGCTTTTAAGGCACGGACACGACCTTCATTACGGGTGCGGCGTGCTTTAATGCCTTGGCGAATCCAAACTTCTTCTTGGGCAAGCTTTTTATCAAATTCGGCAAATGATTTTTCTTCACTGGCAAGTTCAAGCGCTTTTAACTCTTGGTAGCGTGCATAGCCACCCACACCTTGCGTCACATCATAGCCAGAGAGTTGACCACGGTCAAGCTCGATGATATAAGTGGCAAGTGTATCAATAAACTTCCTATCATGCGAGATGAAAAGAACGGTTAATCGTTCATTCAATAAAAATTTTTCAAGCCAAGTGATGCTTTCAATATCTAAATGGTTGGTTGGCTCGTCTAAAAGTAGCACATCAGGATTTGTTACCAAAGCCTGTGCTAACAAAACACGGCGTTTACGACCCCCTGATAATGTTGATAAGCAAGCATCGGCATCAAGCCCCATGCTGTCAATCAATGCACGCGCACGCCGCTCCAAGTCCCAACCGTTCAGAGCGTCTAAGGTTTGCTGAAGACCGCTCATGACATCACAGGCTTCATTGTCGCCCATGGCGCATTTTGCACTGGCTTGATGATAGTTTTTTAAGGCTTGGGCAACTTTGTCATCACCCTCCATCACCACGTCAAGGACGCTGGCCGACTCATTTGGCACATCTTGTGCCAGCATGGCAATTTTTGTACCATCTTTGATGAGTACCTCACCATCATCAGCATGTATTTGACGCATAATCAGCTTAAATAAGGTGGATTTGCCTTCGCCATTTCGACCAATCAAACAAACGCGTTCATTGGGTTTTAGGGTAAAATGAACGCCATCTAAAATCGGTGCTGTGCCAAAGGCTAAATGAATATTTTTTAAGTGAATTAAAGCCATAAGATGAAAAGTGATACAGTAAAATCAATGATAAAAAAGTGATGAAAGATTGTCAAAAATCAATAGACTAACTATCATATCAAATTTTAACCAAAAATTGTGCGTTATGTCGTAAAATAAGCCAAATTGGTCAAAGATTTACCCAAAAACCTTAATCCAAAACCTTAATACCCAATAAATGAGTTGATATTTTTATGCCTGATGTCTTATTTACCAAAGATTTTACCTTAATTGATCTACAAACACGCATCAGCTTTTTGGAGGATACTTGTGATGAGCTTAGTAAAATTATTGCTCGCCAAGACCGTGATTTAAGAGATTTGCAAGATCAGTTAAAACTGATGTACCAACATATCCAAGCCAAGCAAGACGATGTAGGCATTGCTACATTTGATTTATTGGCTGATAGACCGCCACATTATTAAATCCGATTGATTTACACAATCAAATATCAACCATCAAACAAATGAAAATAAACGCTAAAAATTGTAAGAAAATATATATATTTTACTTGTTTTGTGATTAAATTTCATTTAAGATACAAATGTGTAAGACTTTTGTACTGTTCTATAAAGAAGTATGGACAGTTTTACATATTGTAAGGACTGACTTTTTGGAGAAAGTGATGAGCTTAAAATTTGGATACAAAGCGCTGAGTTTGGCGGTATTTTCAACCCTAACCGCAACCGCAGCACAAGCAGCAGGCCTGGATCGCTCAGGGCAAGATGTGACTGCTTTTTTACAAGATGGCACTTATGCCGAAACCGTTTATACTTATATTGATGCCAATGTTACCGGTAAAGATACCGCAGGCAAAGATACAGGTGATATTGCCGAAGCTTATGATTTTTTCCGTTATGGCGTTAAAGCAGACATCAACGACACCTTTAGTGTGGGTGTGCTGTACGATGAGCCATTTGGTGCAGCAATTAAGTATGATGGTAATAGTAATTTTGTGGCAGATAAAAATGCAACAGCAACAATTTTTGCCCAAGCTATCAATCAGGCTACAAAAGCACAATTAAACGATAGCCTTGCTTATAAATCAATTAAGCCAGTTTTAGACAGTGTTAAATCACCTCAGCGTGCTTTGGCAGTAGCATCAATCGTAGAAACCAATTCAGCACAAGCCAAACCCATTGCTGACCGATTAAGAGCAGCGGCTGCACATGCAGAAGCAACTGACGGTCAAAAGACTAATGTCGAAATTCGCACCAACAACCTAACCATGTTAGTCGGTGCCAAATTGGGTGCTAATAAAAATTTCCAAATCTATGGCGGTCCTGTGGCTCAAAGAGTTAAGGGCGAAGTGCATTTGCGTGGTCCTGCTTATCAAGTCATGACAGGTTATGATGCCAAAATTGCAACAGATACTCAATTGGGCTGGGCGGCAGGTTTGGCATTTTATAAACCCGAAATTGCCCTAAAAGCCGCTTTGACCTATCGCTCTGAGATTGAGCATGACTCTGAAATTGCCGAAACCATTCCTGTGACGGGCTATGCGGGTAAAAAGGATTTTAAAGTTACTTTGCCTGACTCATGGAACTTAGATTTTCAAACTGGTGTGAATCCAACAACGCTATTAACTGCCAAAGTACGCTATGTACCATGGTCTGATTTTGACATTCGCCCAACACAGTATACAGAAACCACAAAACTTCGTTATCCACAGGGTTTACCAATCATCAGCTATGACAAAGACCAATGGTCGGCTGAAGTTGGTTTGGGTAAGCGTGTTAGCGATCGTTTGGCTGTTTCAGGTGCGGTAGGTTGGGATAGTGGTGCAGGTAACCCTGCAAGTAGCTTAGGTCCTATCAAAGGCTATTATTCATTGGGCTTAGGTGCGCGGTATAATGTTACACCTGAATGGTCGCTGTCTTTGGGTGGTAAATACTTTAAATTTGGAGATGCTCAAGCACAGCTACCAACCAAAGATAAAGTAGGTAACTTTGATAGTAATGATGGCTATGCCTTGGGCGTTAAGCTTGCTTATCACGCCAAATAATCTCATGCTAAATCATACAAAAATGTCCTAAATATAAAAAATAGCTTGAATTTTCAAGCTATTTTTATTAGTTGGTTAAAAAATTAACGAATCTCAACCGTCGCACCATTTTCGATGACAGCGACCAATTCTAGCACATCCCAATTGGTCAGGCGAATGCAGCCCAGCGACGATTGACGACTAATGCCCTCTGGTATGGGCGAACCATGAATACCATAGCTGGGTTTATTTAATCCCATCCAAACCACACCGACAGGACTGTTTGGTCCTGGTGGTAAATAATAGACTTTGTTGTCTTCATCATCACGATTGACGGTGGCCTTATAAGTTGGCATTTTAACTTTATTGATGATTTTGTACTTACCGCCTGGTGTTGTACTTGCCTCACCGCCAACCGTTGTTGGGTAAGTGGCGACAAGCTGGTCTTCATGATAAGCATATAAAATCTTATCTTTACGATCAGCAACCACACGAGTAACAACGCCTTCAAATGGCTTGCCAGTATTAATAACCGTAATGCTTTCGCCAGCAACAAAGCGTTTATTTGGGTTGAGTTTTTTTAGGTATGCCACATCCATATGAAACCTTTCACCAAGCATCTCTTGAATACTTTCATAGCCTAAAGCTTTTAACTTTGAACGAGATTCTGCATCATTGGGTAGGGTTTTATAAGGACCTTTAGCATCAGCTTCGGTAATGGTATAACTGACCAAAACAGGTTGATTGGTCGCAATATTTTGGTTTAACGCATCCCAAGTAGCTTGGTTCATTTTACCCGTTGGCTCAAGCCCCTTGATTTTTTGAAAATTCATTAATGCTTTTTTTGAATTCATGCCCCAACCACCATCAATAGGGCCAGGGGAGGCGTGATTCCAGTCAAGCAATACTTGCATTTTTACGGTCATGGCAGTATTGACTTTCATGTCTTGTGTCCATAGCGACTCATTGACACGACGAGCGTATTCGTCCAAATTGTGTATTGTTGTACGCTTACCCCCTTGCTCGATACTGTTAATGACAGTATCATCGGTTTGGGTTGGGACGATGACCTCGCCTGAGATAATATCGCCATCAGTATTGGCATGGGCAATGCCGATGCTTAGTAAGCTTATCATTACTAAGCTTAAAGGCTTAATTAATGTCATAATAAATCCTAAAAAAAATATACGCTATTATATCACGACCAAAAACTCACCACAATTTTAAACATGATGGATAATTAGGGTTAAAATTTCTAAGCCAAATGATTGATTGATTTTAAGGCTGTCATTCGCTGACATAAGTCAGCATTGTATCTGCTTTTATACAGATATACCCCCAAGTTTTGTCGTTGTCATCAAGACATGGCATGATATTTAGAATTTAAATTTATGAACTTAAATTAATTTTATCTTTAAGAAGAAATTCCATCAGTGCTTTTTGGGCGTGCAGTCGGTTTTCGGCTTCATCCCAAACCACAGAACGGGGATCGTTTAACAGATCAAAGCTGATTTCTTCGCCACGATGGGCAGGCAAGCAGTGCATGAACAAAACATCAGGATCAGCCTTATCAAGCATGGCAGGGCTAACCTGATAAGGAGCAAATCGGCGTGCACGCGTCATTTGTTCAGATTCTTGACCCATACTCGCCCATACATCAGTTGTAATCAGATGTGCCCCTTTGGCAGCCTCTTGAGGGTCTTCAACATAAGTGACGCAGTGGCTATACTCTTCGATGAGCTTAGGATTCGGCTCAAATCCATATGGTGCTGTCACACGCAACTGAAAGCCGAATTGATGAGCTGCCAAAATATAAGAGGCACACATATTATTACCATCACCGACCCAAGTGACAGTTTTGCCTTTGATGCTGCCTCGATGTTCATGAAAGGTCTGCATATCAGCAAGCAACTGGCACGGATGAAAATCATCAGTCAACGCATTAATCACAGGTACAGACGAATGCTTGCAAAATAAATCCAGCTTGTCATGCTCAAAAGTGCGAATCATGATGATATCAACCATACTTGAAATCACCTTGGCGGAGTCTTCGATAGGCTCGCCTCGACCAAGCTGTGTATCTTTTGGCGATAAAAAGATGGCATGACCACCAAATTGACCCATGCCAGCCTCAAAAGAGATGCGTGTGCGAGTTGAGGATTTTTCAAAAATCATGCCAAGCGTACGCCCCACAAACGGACGATAAATCTCGCCACACTGCTGCATTTGACGCAGCTTACTTGCACGACTGATGATAGCCTCAAGCTCGGCAGGCGTCATATCTAAAAGATTACGAAAATGGCGTACGCTCATGATAAAATATTCCTTTAACAATCAGGGCAAATTTGTAGTATAGCATGGATATGGGGCTTGGCTATCATTTAACGATAATTTGTTTTTTAAGTGATATGGGTTGTTATGTTTAAGAAATTTGTCAAATGATCGTAACTCACTGAAAATTAATTATTTATTTTGATTTGGCAAATATTTTATGTAAACAAGCGTATATTTTTACAACTCGTTACATTTATTTGTGATAAAATTATTGAGATTCAAAATTTACCAAAAGGATATGCCATGGGTTTTATCCATGCTAAGCCAATGATGACTAGGAGTAATTTATGGGAATTTATTTAACGGCAACCGGTCTTTATAAACCTGCTTATCAAATTAGCAATGATGAGTTGGTGGCTGCATTTAATACTTATGTTGATAATTATAATGCCGAACACGCTAAGGCAATCGCAGCAGGTGATAAGGTGGCCCTTCAGCACTCATCAAGCGAATTCATCGAAAAGGCATCTGGTATCAAATCTCGTTATGTGATTGATAAAAAAGGAATTTTAGATCCCAAAATCATGGCGCCTATTTTTCCTGCTCGCAAACTTGGCGAGGAGTTGTCAGTGATGGCAGAGATGGGTTTAGCAGCACTCAAAGATGCTTTGGATCGTGCCAAGCTGACGGCTGATGACCTAGATGGTATTATTTGTGCATCATCAAATTTCCAGCGTTGCTATCCTGCCATCGCCATCGAGATTCAACATGCCATCGGTATGCAGCATGGCTTTGCTTATGATATGAATGTGGCTTGTAGTGCGGCGACTTTTGGCATTGCCCAAGCGGTAGGCAGCATCAAAGCAGGGCTTGGCAAAAAAATCGCTGTGCTAAATGTTGAAATTACCTCAGCGCATCTTAATTGGCGTAATCGTGATAGCCACTTTATTTTTGGTGATGTGGCGGCTGCGACGATTGTTGAGGAGTTGTCAACCCCAAAAGGTTATGAAATTCTTGACAGTAAGCTATACACACAATTTTCTGCCAATATTAAAAATGAGTACGGTTTTATGGATCGTAGCGAGTTTTTGGCAGCAGATACACAAATGTATGCAGACATCAAAGAGCC
Source organism: Moraxella catarrhalis (assembly GCF_001632285.1). GTDB lineage: Bacteria > Pseudomonadota > Gammaproteobacteria > Pseudomonadales > Moraxellaceae > Moraxella > Moraxella catarrhalis. The sequence goes on along the minus strand of NZ_LWAH01000016.1, from coordinate 343,074 downwards.
AGTTACTGATAAGCTTTTCTTACAAGAAGGGCGTAAGGCATTCCGTGAAGTTTGCCCCAAAGTTTCAGAAATCATTACCATACATTTGACCGAAAATAACTTATCAGCCGATCAAATTAAGCGTATGTGGCTACATCAAGCCAATATTAATATGATTGATTTGATTTTGCGTACGGTCGTTGGAAAAGATGCGGATAAATCCATTGCACCTGTTGTCATTGCAGAATATGGCAATACCAGTTCAGCAAGCCCTGTGGTAGCGTTCCATGAGACTCAAGACGGTGTTGAAAGCGAAGATCTATGCGTAATGTGTTCTTTTGGTGCTGGTTATTCAATTGGATCGGTATTACTCAAAAAAGTATAAAATTATAATTAATTATTAAGTTAAGATATATTAATTAACAAGACCAATCAAAAGCGTCTATTTAATCAGATGCTTTTGAAATTTTATCCATAAATTCAGTCCAAACCTACAAAACCTATCAATGGCAATTAACTCACCTACAAAGGCAATGCCTTACGATAGTCGCTTCAGGTAGCTGAGTGGTTTGGTGATTACCAGCACAAACGATAATTAAGTTTTACTAATATACTATTTTGTTAAAAGATTTGTTGCTTCGTCAATCAAGCAATCAAAAAACATTTGTACAGACAAAAGGCATGGCGATCATGTCTTTTTTATTTTGGGCTTTTGGTTTACAATAGCTCGATGATAAGAATTTATTTTAATTGAGTAATTTATGAAAATTTATTTGGCAAGAAACCAAGTGCAGGCAGGACCGTATACACTCGAAGAGCTTAATACCATGTTAGCATCTGGTGAGGTACGGCTTGATGATTTGATTTGGCACTCACCAATGACCACTTGGCAACGCTTGGGCGACTTAACCCAAAATCAATCCTATTATCAGCCCAATAGTACGCTACCACCTAAACCAGCAACTTTGGCTGAGATTCAGCACAAAACCAAAACAAGAGGATTTGGTGATAATGTAGATTTTCACTCTGATCGCACCCAATCTACCGATAAACCTAAGCGTATCAGTGTAGATGAGCTGTATGGTAAAAAACCCGTTCAGCCGTCTGATGATACAAATGATCAGTCGTCCAGTCGAACATCTGATGTGGCGATTAGTCAGAATACGCAGGCAGTTTTGGCAACCATTGGTTCAAGATTTATGGCGGTGATGATTAACTTTGTGCTATTTATGTTGGCACTGATGCCTTTTTTACAGCAGTTTATGGCACTAAACCCTGATCCAGTTCTACTAAATACAGGCGATTTTGAGACACGCATGGCTTATGCCCAAGAATTGGCAACGCAGATACCTGCACAAACGATGACACTATCAAGCATTTTGATTGCTGCCTATTTAATCATTCAGCTTATCTTAATTATAGTCCGAGCACAGTCATTTGGTAAACTGGTCGCAGGCATTCGTACTGTAGATACAAAAACTTTAGAAAAACCAAATTTTTTCAAGCGATTTGTCTTGCGTGTTGTCGTGCTATTTTTTATCTATCAGTTGGCAAGTGCTCTGCCAATCGCCATTAATATGGCGCTGATTTTATTGATGATTAATTATATCATGGCAGCACGCAGCCCAATTAAACAAGGTTGGCATGACAAATTGGCAGGTACTATTGTTGTGAAGGCATCTGAGGTAAAATTTAAGAAAAAATCAGATAAGTGAGAAAATCATGACGCCAGAACAACAAGCCATTCTTGAGCGAGTACAGCTGCCCAATGACTGGAAGCAGGCGCTTGCACCTGCCTTGATTAGCGAAAATATGGATAAATTGCGTGATTTTTTAAAGATGCAATATCATCAACAAAAAAATATTTATCCCCCAAAAAATCAAATATTTAACGCATTTCATTTAACGCCATTATCTCAAGTTAAAGTGGTCATTTTAGGCCAAGACCCCTATCATGGCATAGGTCAGGCCATGGGGTTGTCTTTTTCGGTACCTAAACTTATCCCAAAACCGCCCAGCCTTCAAAATATCTTAAAAGAGCTATCAAATGATTTGGGCGTGCCCATCAGTCGTCATGGCGATCTTAGCTTTTGGGCTAAGCAAGGCGTATTACTGCTGAATGCCACCTTGACCGTTGAAGCAGGTCTTGCTGGCAGTCATCAAAAACAAGGTTGGGAGGAGTTCACTGATGCCGTCATTGAAGCCATTAATAATTATACCGACCAGACGGTTTTTATATTATGGGGCAGCTATGCAAAACATAAAGGTCGATTTATTGATACATCAAAACACTTGGTGCTAACCGCAAGCCATCCTTCACCTTTGGCGGCAAATCGTGGGGGATTTTTTGGCACTCGACCATTTTCACGCACAAACGAGTATTTGCAACGCCATGGCAAAACACCGATCAATTGGGCTTTGCCTCAATAGTTGCCAAATATGATAGTGCCATTTCATTACATTAATAATTCTAATATCAGTTATGATCAGTATCACTTTTGGTCGATGCGTGATGTTGAGATGATGAATCGTGCTTTGGAGATTGCCAAACAAGGTGCTAAGTTTGGTGAAATTCCTGTCGGTGCAGTGGTTGTATACGAGGGTAGGATCTTAGGTGAAGGCTATAATTGCCCAATCACTACCCAAGATCCGACAGCACACGCTGAAATTGTGGCAGTACGGCGGGCGTGTGAGACGCTAAATAACTATCGCCTACCAAAAGGCTGTATACTTTATGTAACGCTAGAGCCTTGCACGATGTGCTTTGGTGCGCTGATTCATGCTCGCATAAGCCGTGTTGTGTTTGGTGCATTTGAACCGAAAGCTGGCGTTGTTGTAAGTCAGCTAAAATTACCAGAACAGGTGTTTTATAACCATCACTTAAGTGTTTATGGCGGACTTTTGGCAGATAAAAGTAGTGCCTTATTGAGTGGTTTTTTTAGGCAGCGACGCCAAGAAAAAAGAGCATTAAAAACCCAAGCCTAATAATTTAACATACCTTACCATATCTATGAAAAAACACAATTTTATGACTGATTTACAGATAAATTCAGATAAACCAATCATTATCACCATTGATGGCCCAAGCGGTGCGGGTAAAGGTACGCTGGCTTATCGGCTGGCAGAGCATTTTGGTTTTGAGCTATTAGATAGCGGTGCGTTGTATCGTATTGTTGGGCTGATGGCTTATCAAGCAGGATTACTTGATAACACCCCTGATGAGCTTGCCTTATCTGATTTGGTGCAGTCGCTTCATTTAAGTTTTTGCCCAAACGCTAAAACACGAACCATTGATATTTATGTTGATAAAAAGCCATTGCGTGATGATATCCGTAATGAAACTGTCGGCGGCTATGCTTCTATTGTTGCAGCATTTCCAAAAGTACGCTCAGCACTGCTTGACTTACAAAGAAATATCGCAGATAACAAGCTTGGCTTGGTGGCAGATGGGCGAGATATGGGTACGGTGATTTTTCCTCATGCCCATGCAAAAATTTATCTCACTGCAAGCGCTCAGGCTCGTGCCAAAAGGCGTGTTACTCAATTAACTCAAGCAGGAAAACAGGCAAATTTTGATGATATATTGGCGGATATCATCGCACGAGATGAGCGAGATGAAAATCGATCAGTTGCCCCAAGTCGTCCTGCCGATGATGCGTTATTGATTGATAGTTCAGATAAGTCAGCCGATTTGGTTTTTGAAGAAGCAATGCAGTTTATAGAACAAAAATTATCTGAATGATGATATGCTGACTAAAAATAACTTTATTAATTAAGACTTTGCCATTTAAGTTTGTCATTTAAGAGATAAAACATAAAAAATACTATCTATTGGGATTATAATCTGCTATAATTAACAGGTTTAATATATTTTTGTGTTGTCATTAAGTTTAAAACCAGCATTTCTTAATGACTATACATCACTTGAACCGTACTGTGCTGGACAGGCTACGGCTAATTTTTAAGGTAAATATAATGGTATCATTTGCTGAACTGTTTGAAGCAAGCCAATCAGAACAAGGTCTTAACATTGAGCGTGGCTCAGTGATTTCAGGAACGGTCGTTGCTATTGACAGCGATTGGATTACAGTTGATACAGGTCTTAAATCTGAAGGTATCGTTGCTCGTGAAGAGTTCTTAAACGAAGCTGGCGAGCTTGAAGTGGCAGTAGGCGACAGCATTGATGTTGTAGTTGAAGCTGTAGATAACGGCATGGGTCAAACTGTGCTTTCACGCGAAAAAGCGAAGCGTGAAGAAAGCTGGCGTGCGCTTGAACAACTACACGAAAATGATGAAATCGTTAAAGGCGTTATTTCATCTAAAGTTAAAGGCGGTTTCACTGTTGAGATTGGTTCAGTGCGTGCATTCCTTCCAGGGTCATTGGTAGATGTTCGCCCAGTTCGTGAAACGACACACCTAGAAGGCAAAGAGCTTGAATTTAAAGTCATTAAAATTGATAAACAACGCAACAATATCGTTGTATCACGCCGTGCTGTTATGGAAGCTGAAAATTCAGCAGAGCGTGATGAGCTACTAGCCAAGCTAGAAGAGGGCATGGAAGTAGAAGGTATCGTTAAGAACCTAACTGATTATGGTGCATTTGTTGATTTAGGCGGTATTGATGGTCTATTGCACATCACCGATATGGCGTGGAAGCGTATCAAGCACCCATCAGAAGCAGTGGAAGTCGGTCAAGACCTTAAAGTAAAAGTTCTTAAATTTGACCGTGAGCGTAACCGTGTTAGCTTGGGTCTAAAACAATTGGGTGCTGACCCATGGACTGAAGTTGAGCAAACTTATCCAGTGGGTACCATCACCAAAGCGCGTGTAACCAACCTAACTGATTATGGCTGCTTTGCTGAAATCGCTGAAGGTATTGAAGGTTTGGTGCATGTCTCTGAAATGGACCATACGAACAAAAATATTCACCCATCAAAAGTTGTTCAAGTGGGCGATGAGGTGAATGTGATGGTTCTTGAGATTGATGGTGAGCGTCGCCGTATTAGCCTTGGTATCAAACAAACCATGCCAAATCCATGGGCTGAGTTTGATAAAAACCATGAAAAAGGTCAAAAAATCAGCGGTACCATCAAATCAATCACTGACTTTGGTCTGTTTATTGGTCTAGAAGGTGGTATTGATGGTTTGGTACACCTATCTGATATTTCATGGACTGAGTCTGGTGAGGAAGCCATCCGCAATTACTCAAAAGGTGATACCGTTGAGGCGGTCGTATTGTCTGTTGATGCAGAAGCAAACCGTATCAGCCTAGGCATTAAGCAGCTAAACTCTGATCCATTTAATGAATACTTGCTATCAAATGATCGTGGTGCTATCGTTAAAGGTACAGTAAAAGAAGTGGATGCTAAAGGTGCGGTGATTACTTTGGCCGATGAAGTTGAAGGTTATTTGCGTGTTGCAGATATTGCTCGTGAGCGTACCGAAGATGCCTCTAAAGTCTTGAGCGTTGGCGATGAAGTAGAAGCTAAAATTGTCGGCGTTGACCGTAAATCTCGCAATATTAGCCTATCAATCAAGGCAAAAGATGAAGCTGATGAGCGTCAAGCCATTAAAGAGCTTTCTAATACAGCAGCTGAAACACAGCCAAAAACACTTGGCGATATTTTCGGTGAGCAGCTTAAAGGTTGATTGTCCTGAATATGATTAAGCCTATTAAAAAGAGCGGTGTTGGTCATCGCTCTTTTTATTGCAGTAAATTGATTCAATATCATTTTTAACGGTTTGAATGTATTTTGAATGTGTGACATTTTAACAAAAAAATTATTTTCTTTTTTTGTGTTTTAAGTTATTATTTCCAGCTTTTTTGATAAAAAGCTTGATTTGTGATTGAGGTAGGTCGTATGCAAGCGGTAATAAATAAATCTAATTTGATTGCAAATTTGGCATCAGTCTGTGAAGAGTTAGAAGAAGATGTTGTTGATGAAGCAGTACGCCTAATGATTGCGATGATGGTTAATGAGTTGGTGTATGATGGGCGTATTGAAGTTAGAGGTTTTGGTAGCTTTTGTTTACATCACCGTTCTGCACGCATTGCTCGTAACCCACGCACAGGCGAGAGTGTCTCTGTTAAGGCCAAAGCCACTCCTTACTTTAAGCCTGGTAAGGCACTGCGTGAATCGGTGAATTTGGTTAATGACTGACTAAACAAAGGGTTAATTATGCATATTATTTTAATCATCCTATTGGTGCTGGCATTTGCTTATTCTTTGGCACTTGTCGTTCTCAATAATCAAGCAATCGCTGTTAATTTATTATTTTCAAGTGTTGCAAATATGAGCTTGGGTTTAGTTTTAGTTGCAACAATTTTTTTAGGCATTTTGATTGGGATTTTGCTTGCACTGTTATTATTTCGTGTTTTTCAAAATAAGTGGGAAATCAGTCGTCTCAAAAAAGAAAAAGCATCCATTCAAGCCAAGCTTAGTGAAGCCAATCTTCAACTGGCACAACAAGCTGAAGAAATTCGCAGATTAGAACTTGAGCATCAGCCAAATAAACCAACCTTGGCTGATGCTACTTTACAACAAGTTACCAATGATGGCTATCATCATCCAAATTTATAACTCAACGCCCGATTAATGATGGCTGTTATTCTAAATTGCGAATGCCATTAAAATATGCTATGATTGCCGTCATAATTTAATAAAAAGCCACCATCTACGGCTTTTTATGATTGGTCACAAGGATATTTTATGGCAATTACCTCACCCATCATTGTAGCTGTTGATAAGCATAATTTAAACGATGCACTATCCTTGGCGGACAGCTTAGACCCAGCACTGTGTCGCCTAAAAGTGGGTAAAGAGTTATTTACTGTATGTGGTATCCAAATCATTAAGGCATTTCATGAGCGTGGCTTTGAGGTCTTTTTAGATTTAAAATTCCACGATATCCCAAATACCACAGCACAAGCAGTACTTTCGGCAGCTGATATGGGTGTATGGATGACCAATATTCATGCCATGGTTGGCACTGATACGATGCGTTTGTGCAAGAGCCGCTTACAAGATGGGGGCTATGATACATTATTGATTGCGGTCACTGTGCTAACTTCTATGACGCAAGCTAATTTATCCGAGCTTGGTATTCAGCGTTCGGTGAGTGAGCAGGTACGCCATTTGGCAGGATTGACTCATGATTCAGGATTAGACGGCGTTGTTTGCTCAGCTCAAGAAGCACAGCTTCTGAAACAAAAATTTGGCAAACAGTTTAGACTAATTACGCCCGGCATTCGCTTGGTCGAGGATGCTAAAGATGATCAAGCTCGCATTTGCACACCAGCTCAAGCACTACAAAATGGCTCGGATTATTTGGTCATAGGGCGTTCAATTACAAATGCATCCAATCCTAATGATAAGCTTCATACAATCTTAGCTGGTATTTGATTTTACTAACATGATTAAGCCCTGTTACCAAACAGGGCTTAATTTATGGTAATGAATAAGTCTTTTTATTGATAGCGTGTTGGATCGGCAATCTTAGCATCCATAAATCCTTGTCTACGCAGATGGCAGCTGTCGCAGTGACCACACGCACGGCCCAACGCATCGGCTTGATAGCATGAAACGGTCATTGAGTAGTCCACACCCAATGAGATACCAAGCGTTAAGGTATCGGCTTTTGATAAATTTTGTAATGGTGCAATAATGGATAGGTGGTTGCCTTGCCTACCTGAAACGGTAGCAAGGTTTGCCATAGTTTCAAAGGCAGCGATATAGTCAGGGCGACAGTCAGGATATCCTGAATAATCTACCGAACTTACGCCAATGATGATGGCGGATGCTTGCGTCACTTCAGCAACTGCCAACGCATAAGATAAAAAGATGGTGTTGCGTGCAGGTACATAAGTAATCGGTGCGACCTGATCAGCATCGCTGTAGGTGACAGACTCATCGTGATTTGGCACCGATAGATTCATATCGGTCAATGCCGAGCCACCAAGTTTTGCGATATCAATATCAATGACATGATGTCTAACACTAAGCTTTTTGGCGATATTTTGAGCGGCATGAAGTTCACTTGAATGGCGTTGGCCATAGCAAAAGCTGACCGCAGTGACAGTTTTAAATTGTGATTTTGCCCAGTACAGGCAGGTGGTCGAATCCAAACCGCCTGAAAATAATACAACGGCATTTTGGTTATTATTCATATGACATTTCATTGGATAAAGTTTCAAGAAAGATACTCCAAATTATGACATATTTCAACTATTTTTTAGGTAAATTCCTTTCATTAATACAAACACTGCCAAAGCATGATAAAATAAGTAGCCATAATCGATATAAATTTGCTGTACCGAGGAATGAATGGAAGTTGAGATTATCAAAATTATTCTAGCCTTTATCGTGCTGATTAACCCATCGGCAGCTTTGGCAATGTTCGTTAATTTTACGCATGGATACAGTTATGAGGATAAACGCCGTGTTGCACGGATTGCCAGTGCAACAGTGTTTATTGCGATTGCATTTTTTTCATTATTTGGTGAGATCATGTTGCGTGGTTTGGGCATCTCGTTGGGGTCGTTTCGAGTTGCAGGCGGTATCTTGCTATTTTTGATTGCACTTGGCATGATGAATGATGGTAATAATCCTGTCAAACCCAATGAAGATGAGCTGGAATTATCCCAGCCCAAGGCAAAAGATCCAAGCTCTTTGACTGGCATTGCCGTGGTGCCTCTGGCGATACCAATGATGGTTGGGCCTGGCGGTATTTCCACTGTCATTATCTACTCATCTCAAGTAAGTGGTATTGTGGGAATGTCGCTCATCATTGTTGCAGGTTTATGCATCAGTATTTTATGCTATTTGTCTTTAATGGCAGCAGGGCGGATTAGTAAATTGCTTGGCGATACTGGCTTAAATATCATCAATCGTATTATGGGGATTATTTTAGCAGCTGTGGCGATAGAAATCGTTGTGGCAGGTCTAAGAACCATTTTTCCAAATTTATTATAATCAGCCCAAATAATTAAAACCAAAAATATCTTTAATCTTCTTCTTGGATGGGCGTGTTTAGCCGATCACGGTTTGGCGATAGTTTCGCCAATAGCTTAGATGACACGGGCAAAATGCCCCCATCCATCAGATCAGCCAATATTTCGGCACAAAAAGGGGCAAAGCTAAAGCCTTTAGATCCCATGCCGTACAGACAAAAAATATGGTCACTATCGGAAATTTTGCCGACCAAAGGGTGATAATCTGGCGTTTGGGCACGAATCCCAACACGACCTTCAAAATGAGTATCTTTAGAGATATTTAAAGACTGGCAATAGTTGGGCAAAGCTTGGCTAAATTTTTGAAAGTTACTAAGATGCTCATCATCGCTTAGCTTTGTTTCTGTATTATTGCGAATAAAGCTTGCGCCAAATAGTAAGGATTTTGATTGGCTCTTAGAGTCAAAAAACTCGGTGCTATAACCGTCGTATTTGATGGCGTTGGTCGCTTGAGTTGGCTTTTTTGGATCATCGCCGTTGGTAAGAGCAAGCCAAGTAACTTGACCACGAATTTTTCGGCAATTAAACAGCCGATTATCAATGAGATGGCTGGCAAATCCTGCAGCGATCACGACTTGATCAAAGCTGAAATTTTGATGACTTTGCCCATCAAAAGCTGTCAATACCACCCTATTTTCTTGCTCTTGAAGGCGTACGACCTTAAAAGGGTGATGTATAAAATGCTTTTTTAGTAACTTGGCAATGTTAATCGGGTATAAAATACCGCCCATGGGAATGTGTGCAACGATATTTGTTTGTCGCAGATCTTGGCCAAGTGCAGAACTGTCTTTTTGTGGATAGTGGATACTGATTAACGACTTTGGATATTCATCAATCAGTGCTTGTCTTTTTTTGGCAGTTTTTTGACTGGGTAATAAAAAATCAAGAACGCCAATCTGATCAAATATTTGTGAGTACAAATTCATTGCTTTATAATGGCGATATGAATACAAAAAACTGACCGTAGGCAGGTGATTGGTGGCATGATCCAGCAAGGTTAGTTTGGGTGAAAATAATGCACACGGATTACCTGACGCACCTGCCATAATATCATCAGGCTCAAACAAATGCACCACATGCCCACGATAGCTTAAGGCAGCGGCGGTGCTTACGCCGCTGATACCGCCGCCGATAATTGCGATCTTTTTGGGCTTAAAACCTATCTGATAATGGTTTAAGGTAGGCTGATTTGGCATTGGTGCTGTGCATAGCATTTGTCTTTTTCGCCCAAAGCCTGCTGACTTAACCATGTCAAACCCTGCATCAATCAAGCCACGGCGTACAAATCCTGCTGCAGTAAAGGTTGCAACTGTCGTCTTGCGATGTGAAAGCTGTGCCATCGCCTTAAATAATGCATCACTCCACATATCTGGATTCTTGGCAGGGGTAAAACCATCCAAGAACCAAGCATCAATGCGTATGCTATGCTCATGTTGATTATTGGCAATTTCATTAAGGGTATCTAAAGCCTCACCAAACCATAAATCCAAAGTAATCTTTTCGCTCAGATGCAGTCGATGGCATCCTGCCAAAGGCAGTGGATAAACCTGAATCAACGCATCTACCCAATCGCCAAAACTGTCGTCAGTACGCCATGCAGATAATGCTTGTGCAAAATCATCATGACCAAGCGGATATTTTTCGGTACTAATAAAGTGTAATCGAGTAGATTTTGGGGCTATTTTTTGCCAAAGCTGGCAAACTGCCAAAAAGTTTAATCCTGTACCAAATCCAGTTTCGGCAATCACAAAACGCTCGTTTTTGGTTAACTGACCAAATCGTTCGGTTAACCGATTACCATGAATAAACACATGGTAAGTCTCGCTTAAACCGCCAGCTTGTGAAAAATAGATATCATCAAAATGCCGTGATGTGGGGATAAGACAACCATTGTGATCTTCTTTCCATACGATATCAGCGGTTTTTAGCGTGTCTGTCATGAGTTGCCTCATACTACTTAGGAAGAACTTGGATAAAAGGCCTAACATCGACATGATGATACACGCCTGCGATGATATAAGGATCTGCTTCTGCCCAAGCTTTGGCGGCATGAATATCCTCAAATTCAGCCACCACCACGCTACCACTCATGGCAGGCTCTCCATGTGCGATCGGCGTGGGACCAGCAAGAATGAGCCGATTGTGTGCCATCAGCGTATTTAAGCGTTCAAGATGTGCAGGTCTGGCTTTGGTACGTTGATCTAGGCTGTCAGCGACATCGTGACCAATAATGACAAATAACGGCATGTTTTCTCCTTGGACGAATCAGTGATTAAATATGGGGATACGGCGTTCATTTAGCGCCACTTTCCAAGCATCATCGTGTATCTGCTCACCAACAAGCATCGCTATAATGCCAAATTGATGGCTAGCTAATCGTTCTACTTTACGCACTATGCCACGATCAGGTACGGTATCGGTATTGATAATTAAATAAATTTGTGCCGATAAGTGCAAAGCGTCTGCAAGTAGCATCTTTATTTGTGCGTGTGTATCAATCACGCCAAAATCTTTTATGGCATTGATTGGAATTGGATGATGATAATAAGGCTTTTCAAGTGCAGCAATAACTAATCGATCGCTTAATACAATAGGTGCAATCGTTGTAGGCTTAGGCGACTGATAGTCATCTGCATTAATGATGGTTTGACGATAAAAATTCATCAAATTGGCATAATAGGGTGCTTTGGTATCAATACGAAACTGTTGGCGTGCTTTGATACGACTATATAAATATGCTGCCAAACGAGGCAAAATCGCATAGATGATAACGCTTGTCATCGCCAATATGGCAAATTGTGCAGGTGTCTGACTTGACGCACTGGGCAACACAATCCCCAACTGACTGGGAATATAGCCGATGATCGTTATCAAACGATCAAAATGATGATCGGTCAGCAGTGTCGATTCCCAGTGAAAACTGTAGCTTTTGAATAAAAATAAGCCCAGCATACCCAAAATGCTACCCATTAAGCCAAATAGCCAAGCGCCGTGTAAGATACTGGCAATCTGCCATCGCTTGATGGGTTTGATTGTATCATTTAAGACGCTAAAACAAACTTTTTGGATGTTTTTATCACAAGCACTTAGCTTCTCAATCAGCTTATTTTTAAGGGCGATATGTTCCACGACGCTGCTAAGCATCGATGGGCGGTGCGAAAATGCAAGTGATATCAGCCACCAAACCAAAGAAAGCGTATGCCAACCTAATAACGCTACCATCAAATAAAAAAAGTTAATCGCTTGAGTGCCAAGCAGACTTGCAACGCCAATGAGAGCGAAGATAAAATAAAGCAGATAAATCAGTCTGATGACACTTAAGATACCATGCTGTGTGTCTGATAATATCTGCATAATGCGTGCATCGCTGTCAATTTTTTGAGCTCGGATAAATAGCTTATCAAATGCTGTGCCATTTTCCAACTTAACAGCCTCGGTGATGATTTTTGGATCTTGGGTAAAAATATAATTTTGAGCTTCAAGCCGTCTGATTACTTCTAAATGCTGATGTGCTTTTTTAGTCTTGGTTGTCATGTTGCACTCTCATGAGCGTCAGGGCTGTAGTTCACTAAGCTTAGCATTTAGCTTGTCAAGCTTATTTTGTAGGTCTGCATCAGCTTTGAGTGTTAATTGTTTATTAAGTTTTTTAATTTGGGTACGCAGCTTGGCCGCAGCAATTGCATTTTTGGCATGGATTTCATCAATTTCAGTATTTTGGCGTTGGTTAAGTACATTCACCATGGCAGATTCAATGGTACTCACAACCGGCTTTGTGCCTTGTTCGATGGTCATGGCAACTCGGTCAAGATGCTGATGATAACGGCGACGCAGATGATTTTGTTCTGTGATTCTGTCAGCATCACTTAATTGACGCAAGTGCGGTATGACATCAATACAATCTACAGGGCAGGGGGCTAAGCATAGCTCACAGCCAGTACACAGATCGGTAATGATGCTGTGCATATGTTTGGCGGTACCGACGATGGCATCAACAGGGCAGGCGGGTATGCACTTGGTGCAACCAATACAGTCCGCTTCTTGGATGATGGCCCGTACTTCTTTGGGTCGGTTGGTTAGTGGATCGATTTGCCATTGGCTTGGGGTAGCAGGCTTGGTAGGCTTGTTTAGTATATTTGCAATGGTATCGGTTACGGATTGACCGCCTGGTACACATAAATTAATTGCTTCACCGTGCATGACAATGCCATAAGCATAAGGCAGGCAGCCATCATGATGACCGCATAAGCCGCATTGAGTTTGCGGTAAAGCAGCATCAATAGCGGCAATGCTCTGACGATCAGCATTGCTTAAGCTTTGTAAGTTTAATGGCTGAAATAAGATGGGTAAATTGTCTAAGCGTTCTGTCGTGTATGTAATCATGATATCTTATTAGTTAGGCAGTGACCACCGCTTGAATCAGTGAGCATGCGATGGTACCTTGATTTGGAATGGGTGGCAGCTGATCAATATCAAAAAATTGGGCATCGACAAGTTCATTACGCTGAATGTTGATTTGACCTTCTTTATAATTGGCGATAAAGCCAACCATCAGATTACTTGGATGGGGCCAAGGCTGACTATCAAAATATCGAATATCATCAATCAATAGTCCCACTTCTTCATATACTTCACGATGAACTGCCATGGACAGCGTTTCACCAACTTCAACAAAGCCTGCAATCAAGCCATAAATGCCACTTTTATGGTGGTGATGACGCGCCAAAAGAATTTGTTGTTTATGGGTTTTGGGATGAATGCGAGTGATGGCAACAATAATACAAGGCTGTACCCTAGGGTAGGCATGATGACGACATTTTGGGCAAATTTTAGCATGTTCTCCTTGGGGGTGGTGTGTCGTCTTAGCACCACAGCGACTACAAAACTGATGGTCATTGTGCCAACCAATCAGCATGATTGCACGAGCCATCAAGTTTAGCATCTTATTATCCATCACAGTCAAAAATTCACGAAAACTGACTATTTTTAGATTTCTGACTGTTTTGGTGTCATAGCCGTCACCATAAGCAAAAATCAACCCAAGCTTGATGGCATCATTGATATCCATGGCATGACTAATCGGCAACTGATTTGGTGAACACAAAAGTAAAGACTGCTTATTATGCGTTTCGGCAAAACCCAAATGAATGGCTTTGGTTGGTACATTGGACAACTTAAGCACAAATGGCAAACCATCGCTTGTACATAAAATACCATCGCCTTGTACGATCCAAATGTTCGCTGTCATGATAACACCTTGGCACGCCATAGAGCATCAGCCTCAATGTCAGACTCAGAAAGTGCCAGTGAGTCTGCATATTGAGATAAATCGTAAAATGCAGATCCTGTACTACGAGTATTGCTGCCACCAGTGTTATCATCGTCAATTGCCATTGCGATTTGACCGCCTGTCATCGCCAAATACACCTCAGCTAAGATCTCCGAGTCAAGCAACGCCCCATGAAAGGTACGATCTTTTTGACCGACGCCAAGCCGTTTTACTAGAGCATCCAAGCTGTTTTTTTGACCAGGGTACATTTGTTTGGCGAGTGCTAGTGTATCGGTAACTTTAACACTGTTTGCAAAATTACTTAAACCTGCACGGTTAAATTCCATGTTTAAAAATTTCATATCAAAGGCGGCATTGTGCGCAATGACCTCACTGCCTGCCATAAACTCATAAATCTGCTGAGCAACTTCAGCAAATTTGGGCTTATCTGCGACAAACGCATTACTGATGCCATGAACTTGTATGACTGCATCATCCATGTGTTTTTCAGGATTGATGTACACATGTAAAATATTGCCTGTGAATTTACGCCCAACCAATTCAACAATTCCGACCTCAACGATACGATCACCACCAGCTTCATTAAAACCTGTGGTTTCAGTATCCATGATCAGCTGTCTTTCGGGTGCGTCTCGATTGTCAGGCTTGGGTAAAATTGGCCAAAAATCAGTATTGGTACGACTGGTATCACCATCATAATCAGGGTTTTGGATGGTGTTGTAAGCATAGGGGTGTTTTGGTTTGGGTGTATTTATCATAAAATTTTCGTCATTGTGAACGATGGGATTGGGGAGGGTCTCATCTCCAAAACCATCAACGCCTTTATTGGCCAGTTGGTCTGCCATCTCATTGCCAGCATGACCAGCATGGCCTTTGATCCATTGCCAATCAATGATGCGATTTTGGGTCAGCTGATCCAATCGTTGCCATAGGTCTTGATTTAAGACAGGCTTGCCATCTGCTTTTTTCCAACCACGCAACTTCCAACCGCCAATCCACTGAGTTATGCCATCTTTAACATAGCCTGAATCTGTCCAAAGTTGCAGAGGAATCTGTGCAGGCGTTGCCTCCAAAGCTGTGATGGCAGCCATCAATTCCATGCGATTATTGGTCGTATCAGGCTCACCGCCCCACAGATGCCGCTCATCGCCATTGAAATAATGCAAATACACGCCCCAACCGCCTGCAGATACGCCTTGTTTTCCATTGCCTTTACAGGCGCCGTCGGTATAAGCGATATTAAGTTGGCTCATGGTGTTTGCTCGTATGATTGATAGTAATTAGACTATTATAAATCATTGAAGGATTTTGTGCGAATTTTTTGGTCTATGCAGAGACTTTGAGTGTGATATAATGCTTTATTTGCCGAAAATTAGATTGTTTATGATTCATCATGACACACCAAGCCATCGTTTTGACCGTTTATTTGACGCCAAATTTTTACATGCACCAAAAACTGTCCAAGACCAAGACAGACAAAACATTTTTCAATCACTGACCGCAAACACACCACTTTTTTTGGAAATTGGTGCAGGTAAGGGCAAGCATGCCATGCAATTTGCTGGCTTAAATGCAGACAAGTATTTGATCGCCATTGAAAGAACTCGTGAAAAATTTAACGCATTTCAAAAACAAGCCGCTCTTGGTGAATTGAATAATTTAACCTTCGTTCATGCTGATGCCATTACCTTTTGTGTACATTTTATTGCACCCAATTCGCTTGACGGCGTATTTATTTTGTATCCAAATCCTGAACCGCATAATAAAAATCAGCGCTGGCTTAATATGCCATTTTTTGAATTTTTATTATCTCGTCTAAAAGCTGGGGGATTTGTCAGGATTGCCAGTAATATTGAGTCTTATATTGATGAGGCGTGCCAGCTGTTGGACGAAGTTTGGCGACTGCCTTATACCAAGTATGCCATTGATTCAACATCAGCACGCACGCACTTTGAGATCAAATATTTGGCTCGTGGCGAGCTTTGTCAAGAAATTATTCTCACCAAACCTGCCTGCTATCAGACCAGATTTGATGATACGCCTGTAAAAGAGTAGGCTGTATGAAACCAAAAATTGCTGTGATTGGTGCGGGTGCTGCTGGACTTATGGCGGCTGAAGTGTTGTCTTTATACCCTGTATCGGTAGATGTCTATGAACACAAACCAACTGCCGCACGCAAAATACTGATGGCAGGCAAGACTGGTTTAAATATCTCGCACAGTGAGCCTTTTGAGACTTTTGTGGATCGTTACACGCCAAATGATTGGCTGACCGGGTATTTACAGTCATTTCATGCCGATCATATCGTTGCGTGGATGGCATCTTTGGGTATCGAAAGCTACATTGGTTCATCTGGCAGGATTTTTCCAGTAGAAATGAAAGCCTCAAAACTGGTTCGTGCTTGGCTATCTCGGCTAAATGGTCGGGGCGTTCGGTTTTATTATCGCCATCGCTGTACTCAGATATCAGGCAGGGTATTAAGCTTTGATAAACTTGATGCTAAGGCGGAGCTTATTGACTCTTTTTGTGCTAACTATGATGCGGTTATCTTAGCGTGTGGCGGTGGGTCATACCGAGCACTTGGCAGTGATGGTGCTTGGCAGCAGTGGTTTGATAAAGATTTATTAACACCTTTATATGCCAGTAATGTCGGCGTGCTGGTTGATTGGTCGTCTTTTATGGTGCCGTTATTTGGTCAGCCATTAAAGCGTATTCAAATCAGTGTAGGGAAAAAGTCGTATCAAGGGGATGTCATCATCAGCCATTATGGACTAGAAAGCGGACTGATTTATCGTCTCAATCGGGCAATGCGTTGCTGTCAAAAAGAAAATGGCTTTCATTTATCGGTCGATCTGATGCCTGATAAATCTGTTGATACCATTCATCATATTTTAAGCCAAACTAAAAGAAAATCGCTGAATACCTTACTCAAAAAAGCTGGTCTAGATGCTGTTAAAATCTCTATCTTAAGGGAGTGTACGCCTAAGGCAGATTGGTCGGATACCGCCAAAATGGCAGTGCATATCAAAAACTTAACCATTCAAGCGACAGGTTTTCGACCAATAGATGAAGCGATCAGTACTGGCGGCGGCATCAAACGCATTGCTCTAGGCAATGATCTACAGCTTATCAAAGAGTCGGGTGTATTTTGTGCTGGCGAGATGCTTGATTGGGACGCACCAACAGGCGGCTATTTATTAACCGCTTGTATGGCAACAGGGCGTGCGGCAGCTTATTGCGCTTTACAGTTTTTAAATATTGACCAGTAAAAAAGTGATTAAAACAAAATCATCAAGCCAAATTGTGCTGGTATTTTATTCATTTATTTTAATATTGATTAATGAGTTAATTAATAAATTTTTTAACCAGTGCGTCACTGTCGGTGCGTGCATTCAGTGCCACCAATAAGGCATAAGCACCAATAAATTTACGACTGATGAACATCATTTCTTTGGGTGGTAGGCTAAATTCACGCGACTGCATACCATTTTTGGCGGCATTCATTACTCTGGCATATAAATCGCTACCTGACCAAATATATAAGCCTTGCTCATCTAAATGTGAAGAATGACCGCCATGGCGTGTCTTAAGTGCCTGCGCATGAGCAAAAGGCTCGCAAGCCATCAAAAATACTTCTGCTATATCAGATTTGGGTTTACCGTTTAACTGATCAAAAAAAGCATAGCCTGTCATGGCTGCCATCATCTGTTGTTTGTCTTGATGATAGCCTGCACTAATCAGCCCATACGCGATACTCAAAAGATGATCGTCAAATTGCTTGATTGCCCCAAAATCTAATAAGATAAGCTTATCAATGCCATCTTCATAGCGCACCAAATAATTGCCAAAGTTTGGATCGGTCTGCATCTCACCCCATTCAAATAACTCACGCATGAAAATTTCGATGGCGGCTTGTCCAAGTGCATTTTTACGGTCTTGGGGTAGGGTGGTGATGATTGGATCATTTAACGAAATACCCGCTTCAAAGCTCATGCAAATCAATCGGTTAGTACTATAATTATCATAAATTGTCGGCACAACATAACGCTCATCATCTGCCAAATAATGAGCAAAACGCTTGGTGGTTTCTGCCTCAAGCCGATAATCCACTTCACGGTGCAAAAGCTCACCGATCTCCTCAAACCAAGCATCCAATGCTTTGGTCTGTGGTACTGCATTGGTAATTTTTAATAAATGCTTAAAGATAGATAAATCAGAATCAATTGAATCGGCAACCCCTGGATATTGTACTTTAAGTACAACATCTTGACCGCTGTATTTATGTACAGCTTTATGAACCTGTGCTAAGCTTGCCGTACCTATGGGTGTGCGGTCGATATCAAAGTCAGCGATTTGCTCACCAAGTTCTGCTTTAAGTGTCGCATAAATGACATGCCAAGACAGCGGCGTCGTTTGAGCATCCAGTGTATGCAAGGCATTTAAGACTGCCTTGGGTAGAAAATGCTCGCCATATAGTGCAAGCATTTGACCGACTTTGACGACCGAACCCTTTAATTTACCAAGCTCACCGACCAAATAATCCGCTTGTTCTTGCATTAAAGTATGCTTGGCAATCTCTCGCTCTTCTTTGGTCATCAAAAGACCGTTCATGCTGGACTTTGCCCAATTTTTACCGATATTTAAAGAAGTTTTTGCAATCGATAGACGGCGTGAAAAAGGCGAAGTTTTGAGTTTATTCAGTGGTTGGCTCATTGTTGTGATGCAATAAATAATATGGTTATCAATGGTTGCATTATAGCAAATTTCTATTCATTTAACATCTGTCAAACCTAAAAGATATTTGACAAAAACAAAAAAGATGGTTAAACCATCTTTTTTGTTGATTAAATCAGCGTTTGATGGCACGCCAGCCGATATCACGGCGATATTGCATGCCATCAAAATAAATACGCTCAATGGCAGCCAAGGCATCTTTTTGGGCGGTTTGAATATCATCTGCCAGTGCTGTGACGCATAAAACCCGCCCACCATCAGTCACGATGGCATCACCTGATTGTTTGGTGCCAGCATGGAAGATTTTTAAGCGGTCTGTTTGGGTATCAAGTCCTGTAATGATATCGCCTTTGATGCTGGATTCAGGATAGCCACGACTTGCCAAAACCACACCCAAAGCCACTTGATCCAACCACTGAGCTTCGTTTGGTAAATTCCCCAAAAGACCTGCTTGGATTAGGCGAGTCAAAGAGCTTTTAAGACGCATCATAATCGGCTGAGTCTCTGGATCACCAAATCGGCAATTAAACTCAATCACATAAGGGTCGTTATGCTCGTCGATCATCAGCCCTGCATACAAAAATCCTGTATAAGGCGTGCCATTGGCCTTCATCACCTCAACAACAGGGCGAATTACCCGCTCAATCACTTTATCATGCACCATCTGCGTGACGACAGGTGCTGGTGAGTATGCACCCATACCACCTGTATTAGCACCAGTATCACCCTCAAAAATACGCTTATGGTCTTGGCTGGTTGCCATCGGTAGGATATTTTCGCCATCAATCATGCAAATAAATGATGCTTCTTCACCCGATAAAAATTGCTCAATGACCACACGGCTGCCTGCATCACCAAATTTATTGCCATCAAGCATATCATCAATTGCATCAAAAGCTGTCGCTTCATCCATGGCGACGATCACGCCTTTACCTGCTGCCAAGCCATCTGCCTTGATGACGATAGGTGTACCTTTTTCACGCACATAACGCTTGGCGGCTTCAATTTCTGTAAAGACTTGGTAATACGCTGTGGGAATGCCATATTTTTGCATAAATTCTTTGGCGAATGCTTTTGAGCCTTCAAGCTGAGCACAGTATTTTGTTGGGCCCCAAACAGCAATGCCTGCTTGACGCAAATCATCTACCACACCAGCAACCAGCGGTGCTTCAGGTCCAACAACGACAAATTGGATGTCATGTGTTTGGCAAAATGCAATCAGTGCGTTATGATCGGTAATATCCAAATCAACATTTTGTAATTTTGGCTCAATAGCAGTACCGGCATTACCACGCGCAACATAGACAATCTTAACTGCATCATCTTTTGCACAAGCCCATGCCAATGCATGCTCACGGCCCCCTGTGCCGAGTACCAAAATTTTCATCATTCCCCCAAGTATTTGTTTAACATTGGTGCTTATTGTAACAAAAATTTGGAAGATCGCCAATGAAGTTCTAAAAAAATCGTCAGTTATTTTGGCGTGTGATCTTTAGACAATATGAATAGTGTAAGATTCTGTATCGAGCTTGGCGACGAGCGTATCGCCACTGACAAGTCTGCCAACACCTTTGGGCGT
Organism: Moraxella catarrhalis; assembly: GCF_001632285.1. Taxonomy (GTDB): domain Bacteria; phylum Pseudomonadota; class Gammaproteobacteria; order Pseudomonadales; family Moraxellaceae; genus Moraxella; species Moraxella catarrhalis. The sequence continues at coordinate 322,485 of NZ_LWAH01000016.1, read as the reverse complement.
GCCTGTATAAATAATGTCACCTTGACGCAAGCCGAATTTTTCATGCAAAAAATTCAATTGATAAGTTATATCAAATAAAAGCTTATCTGTGCTATCGTCTTGGCGGATATCGCCATTGACCATCAGTGATAATTGATGTGTTGTTGGTATGCCTTTGGTTAAGACAGATAGCCAAGCAGCATGGCGAAAGCCTTTGGCAGTTGTCCACGGCATTCCTTTGGTTTTTAGGGCATTTTGGATATCTCGTGCTGTCAAATCAAGCCCAATCCCATATCCTGCAATACAGCTTAGATCAGGAATTTGGTCATCTGCCACATCTTGATCGATATAAACAACCAGCTCAACTTCATGATAGATATCTTCTGAATAGCCTGGTAATCTTAGGGTGTTATCGGTGGTCAGTGCTGTGGTTGGCTTTAAAAATACCAAAGGTTCGCCTGTTGGTGTATTGCCAAGCTCGCTGATATGCTCAGCATAGCTACGACCAATGCAATAAATATTATTGACAGGGGCGGTGCTGCCATCTTTAAATGTGATGTGCTTCATAAAAATCCTCAAAGCGTATGTCAGCAGTTTTACGAAATGATGTTGCCATCACACCATCAAGCGTTAAGCTTGACAGTGTTCACTAATTAGCCCCGTCAAATAAGGGTAGTAATAGTTTGGTAAGTCATGCCCCATGCCATCAACCAATACAAAACGAGCATTTGGAATGACTTTGGCAAGAAATTTACCGTGGCTTGGTGCAACTAAACCATCTTTATTGCCATGAATAACCAAAGTATTAGCACGGATCTGCTTGGTAAAGCGTAATATCGAACCTGATGCCAAAATAGCAGTCAGCTGTTGTGAGACGCCTAATGGATGAAAATTTCTTTGGTAGCGTTTTTCGGCAATGGCGCGCGTACCTTTGATGTCCAAATGGCCAGGCGATCCAACCGCTGTCATAAACCATACGCTGTGGCGAACCATATCTCTTTCTGAATGACTTTCAGGGCGACGGACAAATGTCATGAATTGCTTGGGGTTTGGCGGCCTTAAAAATGCCCGATTGGATGTAGAAAATAGCAGTACTAAATTTTTGATATATTTAGGATAGCGTGCTGCCACAATCTGTGCGATCATACCACCCATCGAAGCCCCAATAAGATTGACATTATGAAGCTGCATGGTTTTGATTAGGCGTGCTGCATCTTCTGCCATATCTGTTAGAGTATAGGCAACTGGCTCTGAGCGATTGGATAGACCTGCCTGCATTTTTAGCATCATTTTGAAGGTATTGAGTCTTGGTAGGCCATCAATTTGGATTTTACTTGATAGGCCTGTATCACGATTATCAAAGCGTATGACAAAAAATCCAGCATCAATAAATCGCTTTAAAAACTGGTCTGACCAAAACATCATTTGTGAGCCAAGGCCTGTAATAAAGATCATTGGTGGATGCTCGGGGTTGCCGCCTGCTTCCACACAAAGCTTAATACCTTCACCGATATCAATGATGGCTTGAAATAGATGTTCTGACAGATCAGAAGGATACCAGTGAATATCTCCAAATTTTTGCCAGCTGTTAGGTGGTGTGATGGGGCGATTGATACTCATGATGGCTTAAATTTCCACCATTTCAAAATCTTCTTTACCAACGCCGCATTCAGGGCAAAGCCAATCATCAGGCACATCCTCCCAGCGTGTACCAGGTGCAAGCCCTTCTTCGGGGCAACCTAGTGCCTCATCATAAATCCAGCCACATACAATACATTGATATTTTTTCATAATCACCTTTGACCTTCAAAAGTCCACCAAATTCCCAAAAGATTTGGTTATTGGGTAAATAAAATACCCAATTAGTTTACAGATGTATCGAATTTTTGCAAGTAAAATTTATGATTTATGAAAATCATTTGATCAAATTGCCAGTTTTTTGTTGATTAAATTAGCACAATTGACGGTATTTGGCTAGAAATTTTTGGTGTATTATCTAAATGTCATCTAAAAATTATTTGATATTACAGATAAAATAAAGTTTGATAAAATCGCTACAACTCATCGTTAAAATCGTGTATCATTAACCATATTTTAATGCGTATAAGGAATGCTGTCATGAGCCAAACTACTCAGTCTTTGCCTGTTAATACCGATGAAATCAAAGGCTATCGCACCCAAATTGATGCCATTGATGAGAAAATTCAAACGCTCATCAATGAGCGTGCCAAAGTTGCTCAGCAAGTGGCAGTTGCCAAAAAAAACCACGAAAATCACCCCATCTTTTATCGCCCTGAGCGAGAAGCTCAAGTATTAAAATCAGTCATGGCGCGTAATGAAGGCCCGTTATCTGGCGAAAAGATGGCACGCTTGTTTCGTGAAATTATGTCGGTATGCCTTGAGCTTGAAGAGCCACAAAAAGTGGCTTTTTTGGGACCAGTTGGGACATTCACCCATGCAGCAGCACTAAAGCATTTTGGTAAAGCAGCCACGACAGTATCTTTGACAACCATCACCGATGTATTTCGTGAAGTTGAAGCAGGCAGTGCGATGTACGGCGTGGTGCCTGTTGAAAACTCATCAGAAGGTGTGGTGAATCATACTTTGGATGCATTTTTAAGCTCAAGCTTAAAAATCATTGGCGAGGTGGAGCTGCCGATTCATCATAATTTTTTGGTGGCAGAGCATACCCGTGTTGAGAGCCTGAGCCGTATTTATAGCCATCAGCAAGCATTGGCACAGTGTCGCCACTGGCTGGATGTCAATTTCCCAAATGTTGAACGAGTGGCAGTTTCATCAAATGGTGAAGCGGCTCGTCGTCTTCAAAATGAATGGCATTCTGCAGCAATTGCAGGTGATGTGGCTGTTGCTGAATATGGTTTACATAAATTATACGAAAATATCGAGGATAATCCGGGTAATACCACACGATTTTTAATCATTGGGCGAGAAGACATTGCACCATCTGGTCAAGACAAAACCTCAATCATGGTCTCAAGTCCAGATAAAGCGGGAGCGTTGATTGAGATTTTGGAACCTTTACGCCGTCACGGAGTATCGATGACCAGTATTGAGACACGCCCTGAGCGTCCGAATAAATGGGCTTATGTATTTTTTATTGATATGAATGGCCATATCGAAGATAAGCATGTTGCTGCTGCGATCGAAGATATCAGACCACTAGTAAAGGATTTGCGAGTGTTAGGCTCTTATCCAAAAGCTGTTTTATAACTTTTTTAAATTAACAGCGTATGAAAAATCCAATGGATAATACAAAAAAGCCGTTGTTTGAGCAATTGTGCGTAATCGGCTTGGGGCTGATTGGTGCATCATTTGTACAAGCGGTACACAATGCCAATCATCGGCTTAACACGCCTTTGGTGGGTCAAATCACTGCCGCTGATACCAATCAAAAAAGTATCGATGATGCGTTGGCGGCAGGCGTGATTTCAAGTGGTAGCACAGATATTTTCAGTGCAGTTTGTGGCTCTGATTTGGTTATGATTGCCACGCCCGTCAAAAGCATTTATCCGATCATGAAGATGCTAAAGCATGCGATAGATTTGGGTGATTTGGCTAGTCATGCCATCATCACAGATGTGGGCAGCACCAAAGTATCAGTTGCTAAAGCGGCTGATGAGATTTTTGGTGCGTACCATCATTTTATTGGTGGGCATCCGATTGCAGGTGCAGAAAGGTCGGGCTTTGACGCCAGAAATGGTGAGCTTTTTGTACAGCATAAGGTCATTTTATGCCCAAGCACTCATAGCCAAGCAGCCGATTTTGCTAAAATTGCCAAAATCTGGCAGGCAATCGGTGCTAAGGTTATACAAATGAGTGCATCACGCCATGATGAGATTTTGGCTTATACCAGCCATTTACCACATTTGCTTGCTTTTAGTCTGACACATCAGCTGGCAAGCCATGATGATAATTTGGATATTTTTCGTTATGCAGCGGGTGGGTTTAGGGATTTTAGTCGTATTGCCGCCAGCCATCCTGTGATGTGGCATGATATTTTTATCGCTAACAAGCCTGCACTTTTAAATGCATTAGATGAATTTGTGAATCATTTACAAGTGTTTCGCCAAATCATTGATCAAGAAGATTCTGAAAAAATGTTTGATTGGCTCGCCACCGCTCGTCATGCTCGCCGTCATTTTGGGCATATGCTCGCCAAAAAACCGATGCACAAACCTAATATTGTTATTACTCCAGATGCCATCAAGGATACTATTATGAGTCAAAGTTATCATATTCGGCCACAAAATGCCATTTCAGGTGTGATTAGTGTCCCAGGAGATAAGTCGATCTCACACCGTTCAATCATGTTTGGCGCATTGGCTGATGGTGTCACTCATGTGACAGGATTTTTACAGGGTGAAGATGCACTGGCGACACTGCAAGCATTTGCTGATATGGGCGTTAAGATTGAGCGAAATAGCGATAAAGTTACCATTCATGGTGTTGGTATTGATGGTCTAAAAGCACCCAAAACTCCGCTATATATGGGTAATTCAGGCACCAGCATGCGTTTATTGGCAGGAATTTTATCCGCCCAAGCCTTTGATAGCGTGATGACGGGTGATGTCAGCCTATCTCAGCGTCCGATGGAGCGAGTGGCTGTACCACTGCGTAATATGGGTGCCAAAATCCAATCAACGGGTAAAAAAGGCACAGCACCCTTATCCATCACAGGCTCACAAACTCTAAATGCCATCGAATATCAATTGCCTGTTGCTTCTGCTCAAATTAAATCTTGTCTGATTTTGGCAAGTCTATGGGCTAAGGGTACCACAACCATCATCGAGCCTGAAGTGAGCCGAGATCACACCGAGCGTATGCTAAATGCCTTTGGTTATCCTGTGCAAGTTGATGGGTGTAAAATCAGTGTGACGGGCGGCGGCAGGCTGACAGCTACAGATATTATTGTGCCAGCAGATATCTCCAGTGCAGCATTTTTTATGGTGCTGGGTGCAATTGGAGGCGGTGAGGGACTGACCATTGAAAAAGTGGGCATGAACCCAACTCGCACAGGCGTCATCGATATTTTAACCTTGATGGGTGCTGATATCACAGTGATGAATGAAGCTGTCGTAGGTGGCGAGCCGATTGCTGATATTACAGTGCGACCTTCTGATTTGCATGGTATTGACATACCAGAGCATTTGGTACCACTTGCGATTGATGAATTTCCTATATTATTCATCGCAGCAAGCTGTGCGTATGGTGTCACCAAACTGACTGGTGCAAAGGAGCTGAGAGTAAAAGAGTCTGATCGCATCCAAGTGATGGCAGATGGCTTGGCAACACTTGGTATTGATTCTAAAGTGCTAGAAGATGGCATTATTATCCAAGGTAAAGGCATCCAAGGTGAGAAAAACGCCATCTTTGGCGGTGGTGTGATTGAGAGTCATCACGATCATCGGATTGCGATGAGTTTTGCGGTGGCAAGCAGCCGCGCCACAGATGACATTATCATTCAAGGCACCGAGACAGTCAATACCAGTTTTCCAAATTTTGCCGAGCTTGCCAATCGTGTTGGTCTGTCTATTGAGGTTAAATAACCCATCTATTTAAATAATCCATCTACCGATTGATTATGGTAATTGCTATGGCAAAAACAGTCACAACCACGCCAAAAGGGTTACTGACAGTGTTATCTGCTTTTTTGATTTGGGGCTGTTTTCCGCTGTATTTCAAAGAGCTGATAGAATATGATGCCATAGAAATCATCGTTCATCGTGTGGTTTGGACTTTTGTTATCTTACTTGGGATTACCATAATCACAAGACGCTTTAGGTGGATTGATCAAATCAAAAAGCAGCCCAAATGGCTGTTTTTAACCTTTCTTGCTTCTGTTTTAATCGCAACAAACTGGTTGGTTTATGTGTGGGCAGTAACGCACGATCAGGTACTTGAAGCAAGCTTAGGCTACTTTATCCACCCTTTGGTTGGCGTGCTATTTTCGATGCTAATATTCAAAGAAAAGCTGCGGTTGATGCAAAAACTCGCTGTACTACTGGCCGCCGCCGCTGTTGGCATTCAGATTGTATGGATGGGCGGGTTGCCTTGGGTGAGTATGTTATTGCCACTGTCATGGGGACTTTATGGTGTTATTCAAAGACAAACGCCTTTTGATGCACTTGATGGGTTGTTTCTTGAGACAGCATTGCTTGTACCTATATCACTGATTTGGTTGCAATTTTCTCATGTTGCCAGCTCATCGATGGCGTTTTGGGTGTCATCTGAGATTTGGCTTTTGATGTTAGCAGGTCCAGTGACATTAGTGCCGCTGCTTTTGTATAATATATCGACCAAGCTGGTACAGTTTAATACCTTATCTTTTTTAAATTACTTAACGCCAAGCTTGATATTTTTATTGGCTATTTTTTATTATCACGAGCCTTTTGATGCCAAGCGATTGTTGGTTTTTGTATTAATTTGGGTCGGGCTTTTGATGTTTAGTGCGGATATGTTTAAACATAAAAAAGGAGCATAAATGAGCGATATTGTGTTCATACAAGGGCTTAATATTGATACGGTGATTGGTGTCTATGCTTGGGAGCGTGTCATCAAACAAAGGCTCATCATCGATGCGCAGATGGTCTGTGATATGACGCGTGCCATTGCCGATGATGATGTGGCGTATGTGATTGATTATAAAGCCGTTTGTGAGGATATTGAAAAATTGTGCCATGAGGTGCAAGCTGAGCTTTTAGAGACCTTGGCGGATAAGATTGCGCATCATGTTTTGACCAATTATCCATGCTGTGAAATCACACTGACCATACATAAGCCCAATGCCATCAAGCAAGCTGATAGCGTGGGTATTAAAATCATCCGCAAGGCAGGTGTATGAGCAAACAAGCCTATGCAAATGCGATTGTTATCGCTTTGGGCAGTAACCATGATGCCAAGGTTGCGTTTACTTGTGCCATTAAATCGCTTCAAGAGCTTGGGCGAGTCGTATTATCACAGCGAATTTGTGGACAAGATTTCACTGGGCGTAGTCAGAGAATTTATCATAATGCTTGTGCTTATATTATACTGACAAAAACTATGCAATATACAGACATTGAACAAACGCTGAAACAAATTGAACGGCGATGTGGACGCAATCCTGCCAAAAAATGTACCAAATACGATTATGAAGTGGTGATAGATTTGGATATTCTGGCGGCAAGGTTTGATGAACAGTGGCAGATGAATTTGGCACGACTGCCACTAAAAAACCACGATATACAAGGCATAAAGCAAGTTGCGGCATTTTTATTAGACCAAATATAGCTGATATCGATTCATTATTATCATCAAGTGGGCTGTACTGTGTGTCTATCTAAAATCATGGTAAGCCATAAAGTGGGTATTCATTTTTAATTAGTCCCACTATTTTTTTAATAAATGAAACTGGTATTGGTATTTATTTTTGTGAATAAACTTTTGGTAAAAATCCTTTTATAATAAACAAGAATATTTATATATTAAACTTGTTTTAATCGGTTGCATGGGCAGACATCTGCTTGTGTGTATAGTCCACCATGAGTAATGGATGGGTAATTTTATCAGGGTAATTTCAATGACAAAATATTATAACGATCCCGATCACATCGAGACCCAAGAGTGGCTTGATGCATTTGAATCGGTCATAAAAAATGCAGACAAAGATCGTGCACAGTTTTTATTAAAAGCACTTTATAACATGGCTGTTCAAGAAGGTTTACCATTCAACCGCCTTGATACTGCATATATCAATACCATTCCAGCCGAAGATGAGCCAACTTATCCTGGCGACTTGCACATGGAGCGTAAAATTCGTGCATTGATTCGTTATAACGCCTTGGCAATGGTCATGCGTGCCAACCAAAATAATGACGATTTGGGTGGGCATTTGGCAACTTTTGCATCATCAGCGACACTGTATGAGACGGGATTTAACCATTTTTGGCGTGCACCTAGCGAAAACCATGGCGGTGATATGATTTATTATCAAGGTCATGGTGCACCAGGCATGTATGCCCGTTCATTCTTAGAAGGTCGCTTGTCTGAAGAGCAGCTGATTAATTTTCGCCGTGAAGTCGATGGCAAGGGCTTGTCAAGCTATCCGCATCCTTATTTAATGCCTGATTATTGGCAGTTCCCAACAGTATCCATGGGCTTGGGTCCTTTGATGTCAATTTATCAGGCCCGTAATCAAAAATATCTGACCAATCGTGGCCTAATCAAAGATGAGGATCGTAAAGTTTGGGCATTTTTAGGTGATGGTGAAACTGACGAGCCTGAAAGCTTGGGTGCTATCTCAATGGCAGGTCGTGAGAAGCTGGATAACCTAATTTGGGTCATCAACTGTAACCTTCAGCGTTTGGATGGTCCCGTGCGTGGTAACGGTAAAATTATCCAAGAGCTTGAATCGGTGTTCCGTGGTGCAGGCTGGCGAGTGATTAAAGTCATTTGGGGCGATCATTGGGATCCATTACTTGCCAAAGATACCTCAGGGGCACTCAAAAAACGCATGGAAGAGGTGGTAGATGGTGAGTATCAGCTCTATGAAGCTCGTGATGCCGCCTTTGTTCGTAAGGAGTTTTTTGGTAAGTATCCTGAGCTTGAAGAGATGGCAAAACAGTTCAGTGATGAAGAGATTATACGCCTAAATCGTGGCGGTCACGACCCCAAAAAAGTCTATGCTGCCTATGCTGAAGCCATGAAAACCAAAGGTCAGCCGACGGTAATTTTGGTGAAAACGGTGAAAGGCTATGGTTTGTCTACTCAGATTCAATCGGTCAATAAAGCTCACCAAATCAAAAAAATTGACGAAAGTGGCTTAAAATACTTCCGTGACCGTTTTGATTTACCATTGACCGACGAACAGCTCAAAGAATTACCTTTTTATCGCCCAAGTGAAGATTCGGCCGAATATAAATATCTGATGGGTCGCCGAGAGGCTTTGGGCGGTCATTTGCCATCTCGTCGCAGTGGTCACATTCCACTTGAGATTCCTGAGCTTTCGGTATTTAATCAAGTTCTGCAAGGCTCAAAAGGCAAAGAGCAATCAACCACTATGGTATTTGTGCGTTTATTGTCAGCCCTATTAAAAGATAAAGGTCTAAATAAACATGTTGTGCCGATTGTGCCTGATGAGGCGCGTACCTTTGGTCTAGAAGGCATGTTCCGTCAGCTTGGTATCTATTCATCAGTGGGTCAAAACTATGTCGCTGAAGATGCCGATGCTTTGATGGGCTATCGTGAAGCCAAAGATGGCCATATGCTAGAAGAAGGCATCAATGAAGCAGGTGCAATGAGTGCATGGATTGCCTTATCAACCAGCTATTCGGTTAATGCGTTACCGATGATTCCAATGTACATTTATTATTCAATGTTTGGTTTCCAGCGTATTGGTGATTTGGCGTGGGCAGCGGGCGACTGTCAAGCACAAGGATTTTTATTTGGTGCGACAGCAGGGCGTACCACACTAAATGGTGAAGGTTTACAGCATCAAGATGGCCATAGCCATATCTTATTTGGTACCGTACCTAACTGCGTAACCTATGACCCATGCTATGGTTATGAGCTGGCTGTCGTCATGCACGATGGTTTACGCCGTATGTATGCACAAGGTGAGCGAGTTTATTATTACATCACCTTGATGAATGAAAACTATGAACATCCAGCCATGCCTGAGGGTGTTGAAGAAGGCATTAAGCGTGGTATGTACCTGTTAAAAGATAATGGCTCAACTCAAGTTCAGCTACTGGGTTCGGGTGTGATTTTGCGTGAAGTTGAAAAAGCGGCACAAATCTTGCAAGATGAATTTGGTATCACTGCCAATGTTTGGAGTGTGACCAGTTTTAATGAACTGACTCGTGATGGCATGGCGTGTGACGACTACAACCGCCTACACCCAACCGCCGACCAAAAAACCCCATGGGTAACCAGTCAATTGGCATCACATAAAGGTATTGTGGTTGCAGCAACAGATTATATGCGTAATTATTCAGAACAAATCCGTGGATGGTTACCTGACAGCCGTCCATATGTAACCTTGGGTACTGATGGCTTTGGGCGTTCGGATAGTCGAGCCAAATTACGCAGTTTCTTTAATGTTAATGCAGAACATATTGTTGTGGCAACTTTGAAAAAATTGGCAGATGAAGGTGACATTGATGTTCGCTTGGTTCAAGATGCGATCAACAGTTTTGATATTGACGCCGATCAAGCACCAGCATGGCAGCGGCAGCCTCAATATGATTTCTTCCCAGATGCACCAGCACCAAAGGCAACTCGTGAGCCAAACCCTGTACCTGAACTGGTCGAAGATGACAATCACTGATAACTGCCCAATTTATAGGAGAATATGATGGAAATCAAAGCCCCCGATTTGGGTGTTGAATCAGCTGAAGTTGCTGAAATTATGGTAAAAGTTGGCGATAGCGTCAGCGAAAATGACAATATGATTTTGGTTGAGTCTGATAAAGCCTCTGTTGAAGTGCCATCAACTGGTGCTGGTGTTATCAAAGAAATTCATATCTCGGTCGGTGATCACATCTCCGAAGGAGATTTGTTGTTCACTCTTGACAGTGATCAAAGTGGCGATGCTCAAAAAACTGACTCAAAATCCGACGATGAACCTCAAACAAAACAATCGGCTAAAGATGAAGATGATATATCTATCGGTGATGATGAGCAAACAGACGATCAGCCTGACTTAAATGAATCAGCTGGTAGTCAAACGCATCATTTACCAGACCTTGGCGTAGATAGTGCCGAAGTTGCTGATATTATGGTGGCAGTTGGTGATGAAATTACCAAGGATCAACCATTGATTTTGGTTGAGTCTGACAAAGCCTCGGTTGAAGTACCTGCACCAGTTGATGGCGTGATCGAAGAAATCTTAATCAAAGCAGGCGATAGTGTCTCAAATGGTCAAGCGTTTATTACGATTAAGAGCAAGGGCATTTCAGCCAAAAAATCATCAAATAAAGAGCAACCAGCCGAAAAAACCAAAGAAGAAGATACCAAAGCTAACCAAGCGGCAGTATCTGAATCAAAAAACAAGTCTGTACAAAGCCCACAAACCAAACTGCCAGAAGCTGTCGTAAACGAAAAAGCTCGACATGTTTACGCAGGCCCAGCGGTGCGTAAACTTGCGCGTGAGCTTGGTGTGGACATCAGTGCTGTGACAGGTACAGCAGCTCACGGGCGAATCTTAAAAGAAGACTTATTTGGCTATGTCAAATCAGTCATCAGCGGTTCTACCAGTCAAGCAAAATCTGGCACGACCGAGGTGCGTTCTGGTTTGCCAAGCTTACCAGATATGAGCAATAAAGAGATTTGGGGCGAGCTTGAAATCCAAGATCTCACTCGTCTACAAAAAGTCTCTATTCCGCAGCTAAACTACAATACCTATCTACCACAGGTGACGCAGTTTGATCTTGCTGATATCACAGATACCGAAAGCTTGCGTAATGAGCTTAAGGGTGAGTTTAAGGCAGAGGGCATTGGTCTGACTATTTTGGCATTTATTGTTAAGGCGGTGGCATATGCACTTACCCAAACGCCGAAATTTAATAGCCATTTATCGGATGATAATACACAAATTATTATCCGCAAATCGGTAAATATGGGTATTGCGGTAGCAACCGATGATGGTTTGATTGTACCTGTGATCAAGAATGCTCAAGATAAAGGTATCAAGCAGATTGCCATTGAGATTGGTGAACTTGCCAAAAAAGCGCGTGATAAAAAACTGACCGCCAAAGACCTACAAGGTGCAAGCTTTACCATCTCAAGTCAAGGCAATCTTGGCGGCACAGCCTTTACGCCACTTGTAAACTGGCCACAGGTCGGTATTTTGGGTGTATCTGAAGCATCGTATCAGCCAAGATGGAATGGCAAAGAATTTGAGCCACGGCTCATGTTGCCACTATCACTGTCTTATGATCACCGTGTGATCAATGGTGCGGATGCTGCGGTCTTTACTCGCCATATTGCAAAATTGTTGGCAGATCCGCGTCGTATCTTGTTATAATCTAATCGCCAAGACTAACAACGCATCGATCAAAATCGGTGCGTTTTTTTATAAATTAATATGAATTAACTTAAGAAATGATACTTTAAAATAATAATATGTATAAATTAAAAAGATGATTTTTATCATTAAATATTAATAATAAAAACAAAAGATGAAAATCGGCTGGTTATTACTCTAATCATTTAATCATTTTATCAAAAAATACGCACACAAAACCCAGTTTACAAAACTCAAAAAGCTGATGCAATTGACACTTTTTTGCTGTATAGTGATATATACTGATAGTTCACGATACTATTTTATGTCTATCAACTCAAAAAATACTTAAGCAAAAGGATATTATATGAATACTTATACACCGCCAGAAGTTTGGGATTATCAAAGTATCAAAGCCAAAAACGGTGGCACATTTGGCGGTACAAATCGCCCCACAGCAGGGGCAACGCATGAGAAGAACTTGCCTGTTGGCGACTCGCCTTATCAGCTGTATTCTTTAAATACGCCCAATGGCATTAAGGTGAATATATTACTGCAGGAGCTAAAACAACTTGGGGCAATCATAGGATATGATGCCTATAAGATCAATATCATGGCAGGAGATCAATTCGGATCGGATTTTGTCAAAATTAACCCAAACTCCAAAATTCCAGCATTGCTTGATCAAAGTACCACGCCTGCTACTCGTATCTTTGAAAGCGGGGCGATTTTATTGTATTTAGCCCAAAAACATAACGCCTTTATCCCAACTAATCTCAATCAGTTATCAGAACTTTACTCATGGCTCATGTGGCAGATGGGTTCAGCACCGTTTGTGGGTGGTGGTTTTGGTCATTTTTATGCCTATGCACCAGAGCCAATGGAATATCCTATTAACCGTTATGCGATGGAGACCAAACGACAATTGGATGTCTTAGATCAGCATTTGGCAAACCATACCTTTATGATTAAAGATGATTATACGATCGCTGATATGGCGATTTATCCATGGTATGGGCGTTTGTGCTTGGGAGAGCTTTATGTCTCTGATAGCTACGATGCCGCCAAGTTTTTGGAAGTACATACTTATCAAAATGTCATTCGATGGGCAAAAACCATTGCAGCTCGTGAAGCAGTACAATACGCCCAATCTCTTGAGCTTAAAGCAATTTGATGACCAAGTTATCTTGATAATATGTTTACAATTACTCAGTCAAATGATACCCAAATTCTATTGGATCATCTGATTCATTACTACCAGCAAACACAGGCACAGCGTCAAGGTGAGGCACTGGGTATTTCTGTTTTTTCACCATTTATCGTCATTGTTCCATCGATGGTACTTGGTGATTGGCTCAATCGCAGTATTGCTGAACGGCTTGGGATTAGCACACTTTTTATGACACAATTTTGGGGTCAATATCAGTGGCAGCTTATTCAGCAAGTGCTTAGGATTGATGCTAATCATCATCCTTCAGATGCCTTGCAGGTGCCAGAGGTGGCGGTACTGTCTGGTTCGGTCATGCGTTGGCGGATTTTTGGCTTTATCAAAACTTTATCTAGTGAGCAGATTATCAAGATTATGCAAGATGATCATCATCCGTTGTATGATTTTTTGATGGCAATTTATGACACTCAGAACCAAAGCATTCCAGAGCATCGGCTATGGCGAATCTGTGAGGAGGTGTCGTCAGTTTTTGTGCGATATTTGACCCATCGACCCGAATGGCTACATGCATGGACCCATGACTTACCACTACCTGAATCAATCGATGAGATGATCGATACTAAGGATAGATTTGCCAATGATTATAGCGATAGTGATCCAACACCCAAATGGCTGATTCAGCAATATCACGATCTTGAAAAATTGTTACGATATCTGTGGCGACAGCTATTTTCTGAGGTCTATGCTTATCGTGAGACGCTTGAGGTGCGATTTTGGGCAGTGCTTGATGGGCTGCGTGGTGAAAGTGTGGCAGCTGAAGCATATAAAAGCTTGCCTAATCACCTTTATTTATTTACTATCCAGCAAATTCCCTTGCTGGAGCTACAATTTTTAAAACGCTTATCAGTTCATTTGAATGTGCATTTATTGCATTTTAATCCATCAAAGATGTTTTGGGCGGATATTGTTGATAAAAACTGGCTGGCAACGCAGCGTATTATTAACCCAAACTTGGTCTATCTAAAAGATTATGGTCATGTTTTATTATCAAGATTGGGTAAAGAGTCCCGAGAAACTTTTGCGATGCTGGCAGATATGTCGGGCGGTGATTATTATTATGAAAAAGAAGGGGTGAATCGCAGATTTTATGAAACTTATCGCACACCCAAAGATTGGCAAGTTGACTGGCAGGATGATTTTGTATCGCCGGCTCAAGAATCTAAAAGTTTATTAAATCAGCTAAAATCCGATATTTTAATGCTTGAAGATGGCGAAGCTACCAAACAATGGTGGCAACAAGAACTTGTATCAGCCTTCAAAAATAGTGCGTTTTGGGAACAAAAAGTTAAAACCAAAAGCCAGTTAGTGTTGCCTCTTGGATTGGATAAAAATGATCAATCTCTACGCCTGCCCAGTCTAAGTATCCATGCCTGCCACAGTCTAAAACGACAGCTTGAAGTGGCTCGTATGATCATAGCTCGCTATCTTAATGAGCCAAATTCTGACGGTAGCTGCCGAAAATTATCTGATATCGTGGTTTATTTACCTGAAGCTCAGGCAGCCGAAGATCTTATCCGACTGATTTTTAATGATGATGTTGGTATGGATGGGCTGAAGCTACCTGCCAAAATTACCGGTACTGCCAGTCGTGAGGTAGATTCGCTGATGGCTGCCATCAGTGGGTTTTATCGGCTACTTGGTGCCAAAAATGCGCGTTTTTATCGTGATGATGTGTATGAATGGCTGATGACGCCAGCATTGTACGAAAGTTTGGGGCTTGATTTTGAGTCAGTCAATCGAGCCTGTCAATTGCTGGATGCGGCTGGCTTTCGCCGAGGATTTGATGCTGCACATTTGGCAATGACACTAAATGAAGCTGATTTGGATTATCGTTATAGTTTTAGCTATGCTTTAGATCGTATCGTGGCAGGGTTTTTAACACCCTGTGATTCACCATCTCCAAGCTCATTGATGCATCCGTTTAAATGGCGTGATGAATCATTTCAAGAAGCAAGCTTGCCTTTAGAGGGGGTCACATTAGCTGATCAACCGATTGTTGAGGCGCTGTGTCTGATTCATGCAGGTCTCAGAGAATTTCGTGATGAATATCAACGGCTTGCACCTGTGATTGATTGGCTTCATCATATCGAGCATCGTGTCATCAATCGCTACTTTACCAAATATCGTGAAACCAGTCAGATGCATGTTATTTTCAAGGTGATGAATGGTATTGCAGCCAGCATCCGTGCCAATCATCATTATCACCACCATACTAAGAATTCTACACAAGGCACTCAAAACATAGAGCTTACACTTGAATTTGTGCTTGAGAGTATGACGAGTTTACTTGCCTCTCAAGCGGTGAGTGCTGAGCCAGCAGGCACGATCACTTTTGCGCGTTTTGGGGCTTTAAGAAATGTGCCTTTTGGCTTGACGCTGATGCTGGATATGAATTTATCGGCATTCCCTAGGCAAGATCGACAAGCGCGCCTAGATTTGATGAAAGCTGGGCTTAAGCGTCGTGGCGATCGTTTTTTAGAAGATGATGACAATGGTGCATTTTTAGATGCCATACTGTGTAGCCGTGATGCTTGTGCCATTTTTTATACCAATGTCGCCGATGACGGCACTCAGCTACTGCCAGCATCACCAGTCAGTGAGTTGATTGAATTTTTTAAATCTAATGTGGATTGGGCAGTTGACTTGCAGGCGGATCATACCAATCAAGCCGATCAAATACATGCTAAACTTGCGACCATCGCCCCGAAATTGGTTCAGCAGCTTTTGATTTATGAGCATGCTGCCAATGCCTTTGATGCGTCTGTATTTTATGAAACAAAAGAGATGGTCTGTGATGAAGATGATTTGGCTGATTTTTTAACCCAAAAAATTCTGCACGCCAAACAATCCCAAACTTATTACTTGCCACCATCGCCCATGATGGTAAAATTGCGTCATTTATTGGATCAAGATTTTAATCAATCACCCATCATAAGCTTACCTGATGCGACAATTTATCAGATGCTTGCAGAAGCGTTACAAAACAACTTACAAGGTGACAGCGGGCAATTAGAGGAAGTTTTAACCATTTTTGGCATTCAATTACCAAACAGTATGCCGCTTAATCAGATTTATCATACACTTAAAAATCCTGCCACAGCCTATCTAAAACACAAACTGCCACTACTATATGACGCAGAAGACGGCTTTTTAGAAGAGCCGCTGTCTTTGGACGGTTTGGGTCAATATCAGCTTAAAGAGACCTTGATTGATGCCATGGCACAAGGGGTATTTGATGGCATGCCTATGGATGAGTTTGACTATCATAAGCTCATAGATACCATTTATATGAACGATGATAAGGCATCAGAGTTTGCTCACATTGTACGCATCTATTATGATAATTTGCTACCCGCTGGTGCAAATCGTTTGACCAGTTTGGATAATTTGGTTGGGCAACTGGCGAAGCTGACTGACGATTTTGCACAAAATCTAACAGATTTACAAGTTAAGAAGCAGCAATTACAATATTCTTCAATGATTAGTCCAACCAAAGAGCAATATATTGCAGTTGAGCTAAATCATATCCCGCTGGATATTGTCGCAAAATTACCCATCAGCTGCGATCAATGGTTGCGAGTGCTACCAAATACAGTGCGTGCAGGGCATTTTTTACGCTTTTATTTGCATCATTTGGCGTGGCAAGTGAGCAGACAAACCGACCAAAAAGACATTGAACAAAATCTTGGCAGCAGCTTATGGCAGTTTGGGCAGGCTAGCAATGATTTAAAAGACTTTCATCTCAATGATGTTTCCTTATTAAAGCTAAAACCCATTCATAAAGAGACTGCTAAGCGGCAACTACAAAATTTCATGGTCATGGGTTTATTAGCCAAGCAGATGCCTTTGGTGCTACCTTTGATGACTTCACTGAACATTGTCGCTTTGAATACCAAAAATGAGCTTGAATTTGGTGAAAGCCAGTTTAATGATTGGTTGTCAGGTCAGTATGAAGATCATTACCAAGGTCAATCTTGGCAAAAGATATTGGATGGCCTGCAGCCACTGCCTGAGATTAAAAAAGGTAAAGAACTTGCACAAGTTTTATATGCTGGTTTATTGGATGCTCTCATCATTGACCCAACCAGTCAAACAGTTTGATGGTTTAATACTTAAGGCGATAAACGCTTTTGTTTTTTATTGTGAAATAATGATAAATTTTAACAGTTATCTGATCTAAGTTTGCTCAAACAATCGCCAAACTGATTGTTTGACAACTGTTTGAGCAAAAATGAATTACTGATTTTGAGCTTGGACGGCAAGCTTATCGTATAAGCCGCCATCACTAAAATAAGTTTTCATGATACTTGCCCAGTCTCCAAAGACATCATTAGGAAAAAAGGTTGTCATGACAGGGAATTTATCGGCGTGTTTGGCTAGGATATCGGGGCTGCTTGGTCTTAAGAAAAACTTCGTGGCAAGCTCTTGAGCTTCGTCGCTGTACAGATGATTGAGGTATTCGGTTGCAGCTTTGGTTGTGCCTTTGTTGTCGGTAACAGATTTCACCACAGCAATCGGATTTTCTGCATTCACTGTGTAGCTTGGGTAAATAATATCCACATTGCCAAATTTACTCTTAATCACATTGGCTTCATTTTCAAAGGTGATTAAGACATCACCGATGCCACGCTGGGCAAAGGTTGTTGTTGCCGCACGCCCACCATTTTCAAATACTTTAACATGGCTTAAAAGTGTCTTGACGAACGCATGAGTTTGAGCTTCGTCATTATGATAAGCATTCAAGCCATAGCCATAAGCACCCAAAAACGCATAGCGACCGTTACCAGAGGTTTTTGGGTTGGCGATGATAATATCTATGCCACTTGTTGCCAAGTCATTCCAATCTTTAATGCCTTTGGGGTTGCCTTCTCGTACCAAAAATACGATAGTACTGGTGAAAGGAATGGCATGGTTTGGGAATGCGTGTCGCCAATTGCCATCCACCAATTTGGCATCAGCCAATAGCTCAATATCAGAGCCTTGATTCATGGTAACAATATCCGCTTGCAGTCCATTTTTTACCGAAAGTGCTTGCTTGCTTGAGCCACCATGAGACTGCTTGATCTTAATTTTGGTATTTGGGTAGTTGGTCAAATAATGATTTATAAAAACTTCATTATACGCTTTATAAAAATCTCGAGACACATCGTAAGAAACATTCAAAAGCTCAATTGGATCTTGATTAGCTTCTGTACTACTGGCTGTCGTGTCAGTATTTTGGATGGAAGTTTTGGTATTGTTTGAGCAAGCAGTTAAGCCAAAAAAGATACCAAATGCTGTTGCCAGCAGTGTTGTTTTTTTAAGCAATGTTATCATAATAAATCCAAACCAAACTAAATAAACAGATAGTGCATACTTTACGCAAATTCGTCATAAAAAACCAACGACAAATCAGACTTTTTATTTTCTATTTTGGAATTAAGCAGTCTGATAAATTAGTCTAAGTAGGGCTGATGATTGATGAAAATACAAAAAAAATATGCTATGCTTACCGTATTTTATCCCAATTTAAGGAATGTTTATGACTCAGCTTGACCCAAATTGGCAGACAGATGCACTTGATCCAAGTCTTGGTTATTTTGAGCAGACTTTGGCAGTTCGAGGCGGTTATCATCGCACTGATGAAGGCGAGCATAACGAAGCTATTTTTACAACCAGCAGTTATGTGTATGCCAGTGCCGCTGATGCAGCCGATCATTTCAATGGTAATAAAAAAGGCAATGTCTATTCTCGGCATACCAATCCAACAGTCAGAGCCTTTGAGCGTCGTTTAGCTTTACTTGAAAATGGCGAGCGAGCTGTCGCTACCGCATCTGGTATGGGTGCTATTTTGACCATGTGTTTGGCATACCTAAAAGCAGGCGATCATTTGCTTTGTGCTAAGCAATTATTTGGCTCATCGATCGCACTCTTTGATGGTTATTTTCAGGGGTTTGGGGTAGAGGTCAGCTATGTAGATTGTTTTGATAATGAGGCATGGGCAGCAGCGATACGCCCTAATACCCGTGTGCTTTATTGTGAAAGCCCAAGTAATCCTTTGGCACAGATTGCCGATTTGCGTTACTTGTCCAAGCTTGCCCATGCACACGATACCTTATTGATTGTTGATAATTGTTTTGCAACACCAGCCATCCAAAAGCCTTTAGAGCTAGGAGCTGATGTGGTCATTCACTCAGCCACCAAATACATTGATGGGCAAGGGCGTATCTTGGGCGGTGCGCTTGTTGGGCGTGATGAGCTGATGGAAAAAGCATTTGGTGTGGTGCGTACAGGCGGCATCAGCTTGTCACCTTTTAATGCTTGGGTACTCTTAAAAGGGCTTGAAACGCTATCTCTACGCATGAAGGTGCATTGTGACAATGCCAATCAAGTTGCCCAATTTTTAGCCAGTCACCCTAATGTCAAAAAAGTTCATTTTTCAGGACTGTCAGACCACCCCTCGCATGAGCTTGCCAAATCACAGCATACCGCACTTGAAGTGACTGGGGGAGCATTTGGGGCGATCATTGGTTTTGAAGTGGCTGACCAAGCATCGGCATGGCAAGTGATTGATAGCACCCGTATGATTAGTATTACTAATAATTTGGGTGATGCCAAAACTACCATTACCCATCCTGCCACCACCACGCATTTTCGTATGACGCCTGAGCAACGTATTGAAGCAGGTGTTCATGATGGTTTGATTCGATTATCGGTGGGGGTTGAAGATGCTCGTGATATTATCAAAGATTTGGCACATGGCCTAGATAATATTTAGATAAAATTTATAGAATTAATCACAGTTTTATTTAAAATCATCCGTGGTCAATTCTTTAATCATAAATGATTTAAATCAAATCACAAAATTACTAAGAGAATAAATTGGGTTTTAACTCTGGTGCATTTATGCTAAAATATACAAAATAACATATACCAAATAACAACCGATAATAGCCAAACCCAATCGGTTGGGTTATCTATTACCAGTTATCTTATTTTCATCACACTTGATTATAATTTGAGCCATCACATGAGTTACTCTATTTTTTGCCAAACTAAAAATAATGTCTTGTTAGAGCCGATGTTTTTTGGTCAACCCGTGAATGTCTCTC
The DNA here is from genome assembly GCF_001632285.1 of Moraxella catarrhalis. Taxonomy (GTDB): domain Bacteria; phylum Pseudomonadota; class Gammaproteobacteria; order Pseudomonadales; family Moraxellaceae; genus Moraxella; species Moraxella catarrhalis. Next base: position 302,183 of record NZ_LWAH01000016.1, on the reverse strand, counting down.
GTTATGATCAACAAAAGCATCCGATTTTTGAGCAACTCATCGAAAAACAACTGTCATTTTTTTGGCGTCCCGAAGAAATCGATGTCTCAAAGGATCGTATTGATTTTGCCGAACTTTCTACGCATGAGCAACATATTTTTTTAAGTAATCTTAAATATCAGACTCTGTTAGACAGTATCCAAGGTCGTAGCCCAAATGTGGTTTTATTGCCCTTGGTTTCTATTCCAGAACTTGAGACTTGGATTGAGACTTGGTCATTTAGTGAGACGATTCATTCACGCAGTTACACACATATTATTCGCAATGTGGTCAATGACCCTAGTAAAATTTTTGAAGATATTGTGGATAATGAATATATTCTTGAGCGTGCAAGTGATATCGCCAAATATTACGATGACTTGCATTTATGTGCCAAATTGTATGATTTGCATGGTGAGGGCGTTTATCAGATTGATGGGCAGTCTGTTGAGGTTACGCTACCAAAACTAAAAAAACAGCTGTATTTGTGTATTGTCGCTGTCAATGTGCTTGAAGCCATTCGCTTTTATGTATCATTTGCCTGTTCGTTTGCATTTGCTGAGCGTAAAGTGATGGAGGGTAATGCGAAAATTATTAAAATGATTGCGCGTGATGAAGCATTGCATTTAAATGGCACTCAGCATATGATCAATCTGATGCGTCAAGGCAGAGATGATCCTGACATGGTTGCCATTGCCGAAGCGTGTCAAGAAGAAGCGATTGAGATTTTTAAAAGTGCTGCCGAACAAGAAAAAGCTTGGGCAAACTATTTATTCAAAGATGGTTCAATGATTGGTCTAAATCGAGATATTTTATGCCAGTATATTGAGTTTATTACAAATACTCGTATGTCGGCTATTGGATTGCCAGCTATTTTTGAAACCAAAACCAATCCCATTCCTTGGATTAATGCTTGGCTGTCTTCAGACAATGTTCAGGTTGCCCCTCAAGAAACCGAAATTACCACTTATTTGGTTGGTCAGATTGATTCTGATTTAGATGATGTGGATTTGGACGATTTTGAGCTATAACTAATTACCAAAAGGGCTTGTTATGAGACAAGCCCTAATTCATAAATCAGTCATAACAAGAAAAATAAAGATTGCGATATGGGTTGGGTGTTTACTGACGAGACACGATTTTACTTGCATGAAAATGAAACACTGCTAGACGGCATGATTCGTACAGAACATAAAAAGGTACACTACGAATGCCGACAGGGTTATTGTGGTACTTGTCGCATGAAAGTATTGGCAACCACTGGGTCAATCACTTTGGTTAAAAAACCGTTGGCAACTTTAGCAGATGATGAAATATTGGCCTGTTGCTGCACTTTAAACGGCACAACTAAAGTCAGCTATTACCCTAAAAATGAAAATCAGTTGCCATTGTTTATTGACTGTGCTGAATACTTACCCTAATTGATATACTATGGTTAAATCAGCCAAAGCGAAATTAGGGCGTTTTATCCAGTGAAAACGACGATCAATCTGCTTTTTGGTGTTTTGGGTTGTCTTTTTCGGTAATGATGTCAGCATCAGGATCGCCAAAGCTTAAGATATCACCAAAATTTGGCTGAACCTTTAATAAGAGCTGTTGTGCTTTTAAGTAACCATCATTGATTTGAACTTTTTTTAGATTTTTCATGATCATATCGTTATTTTTTAGCCATCGACCAATGTCAAGATAAATGATATTGCCTTTATGCCCAGTAAATGGAATGCCTTTAATTTTAATTTTATTCAAAATAAAAGGTAATGGATCTTTGCGTAGTAGCGTACGGTATAAGCCCACGCCAAGTCGTGCAGCTGGGGCTTTATACCACTGCTTACTGTGTAGCTCAATCACATCTGTATCACCGATTTGCTTAAGCACCAACCGCTGAGTGTGGCGATCTAGCTGTAGATGAACCAGCTCAAAATTACTGGCCACTGTTGTATATAGACCCATGATATCGACTGTACAAGTCAATCTAAGCCAGTTGTCATGAATATCCAATTTTAAATTATGCAACAGCCCAACATTTTTTGTAACAAAATTATACAAAGCATCATTAACTTGCTTTTGGGTGAGTGTGACCAAAAGCTCATCAACCAAATTATCAGCTGCTTTGACATAGCCATGCTTGATATTGCCAAAAGTTTGTTGCCAACTTAAGAGCAAGCTTTCATTAAACCAACTGCTACTGTCTTTGGCATCAAATTGATTTTCAAGACTCATCGTGTCCGTTTGTGCGTTATCTGTATGATAAAAAGTTGTGTCATTGCCGTTTTTTATCATTTGGGCATTGTGCAACTGAGAAGAAAGGTGGGTTGTTTGAGTGTTATCCATATGATTCGATCTTAAATTTGATTATCCTAAATCGCTATGGTTTGATAACCAAAGCCTACTAAATATAAAATTGATGAGTATTTTAGCAAATTTTTAGTAGGATAAGATGAGTGAATCGGTAATTTTTTGTAGCTTTAAAAAAACATATCATACAGAGTATACCAATCAATCATCTATACCAACAAATAAGCAACATAATACCCAAAACGATACCAATAAAAGAAAAATATTTTTGGCATAAATGATATCAATATCAACCTTTTAAAACATATCTACCAAAAATTTTGTTAAAATATATCATGAATTTTATCAAAGGAATTTATCATGAGTCAATTTTTTGCTCGATTAACTCCTAAGCAAAAGCAATATTTAGCAACCATTCAAACGCCGTATTATTTGCTTGATGAGCGTGCCATTATTGACAACCTTAGCGTCACGCAAAAGGTTTGTCATGAGTCTGGTGCAAAAGCGTTACTTGCACTTAAATGTTTTGCCACTTGGGGGGTTTTTGAGTCCATGCAGCCGTATCTTCATGGCACAACTTCCTCGTCCTTAAAGGAAGTGCGACTGGGCAAAGAATGCTTTGGCGGTGAAACGCATGCTTATAGCGTGGCTTATGCCGATCATGAAATTAAAGAAGTTCTTGATTACTGTGATAAGATTATTTTTAATTCTATTAATCAATTAAAAAGATTTGGGCCATTGGCTGATGATAAAAATATTCCCGTTGGGCTTCGCCTAAATCCTCAAACCAGCAACTCATCATTTATCATTGCAGACCCTGCCAGACCATTTAGCCGTTTGGGCGAGCATGATGTTGAGAGCATTATGGCGATAGCTGATCAGATTACTGGTGTGATGATTCATAATAATTGTGAGAACACTGATTTTGAGGCATTTAGCCAAAGTTTGACCGATATAGAAAACCGCTTTGGTGAGTTATTTCATCGCTTAGAATGGATCAGCTTTGGCGGTGGTATCCATTATATTGACCAAAATTATCCTTTAGATAAATTTATCAATAGGCTTAAGAATTTTAGCGAAACATATGGTGTACAAATTTATCTTGAGCCAGGGGAGGCATCAGTGCACCAAGGTGCTGTTCTTGTGACCAGCGTGCTTGATGTGATGTATAATAATAAGCCGCTGGCAGTAGTTGATGCTTCCATTGAGGCACATATGTTAGATTTACTTATTTATCGTCAATCTTCGCCGCTGGCTTATGTCAATGAAACAGCTTATGATACCACAGGTGCAGATTTTGATGGCACATCGACAGATGAAACCTCAGTAAGAATCTATGGCAAATCCTGTTTGGCGGGCGATATTTTTGGAGATTATACGCTTAATGAACCTCTAAAGATTGGTGACAAAGTCGCTTTTGGCAATGCCGCTGCTTATACGATGGTTAAGAAAAATTGGTTTAATGGCGTTGATATGCCATCAATTGTGATTATTCGCCAAGATGGCGAAATCATGATTCAACGCCAATTTGATTATGAAGATTATAAGGCCAGTCTGTCCTAAATGAAACATTGCTTTTGAGAATAAATGATTATCTAACTGCTTGAAAATCAGGCAAATAATCGCTATTATTAAAGTTTTTATCATCAATAGCAAATAATTTGGGTGTGTGAATTTTCCTTGAAGTCTTCCTTTTTAATTCACACACAACTATTGATAAGCTCATTTCATTCATTGGGCATTAAGGAGGATTGATGTCTCAGGCAAAAAATGTACTCATCATTGGTGCAGGTGGTGTCGCTCAGGTGGTTGCACACAAATGTGCGATGGCAAATGATATTTTTGGGGAAATTCACATCGCATCACGCAAGATTGACAAGTGTCAAGCCATTGCCAAACAGGTCGCCAAAAAGGGCAGTTTTAAGCGTGATGCCGTTTTGCATACTCATGCGGTGGATGCGATGGATCATCACGCTGTGGCTGAATTGATCCGCCAAACAAATACAGATATCGTGATTAATGTTGGCTCACCATTTATTAATATGAGTGTGATGGATGCGTGCATCGAAACAGGTACGCATTATTTAGATACTGCCATTTATGAAGATCCGCATAAAATTTGCGAAATACCGCCTTGGTATGAAAATTATGAGTGGAAAAAACGAGAAGCCTTCAAAAAAGCAGGTGCAACCGCCATCTTGGGTGTGGGATTTGATCCAGGTGTTGTCAATGCATACGCACGGTTGGGTGTTGAGTATTTTGATAAAGACAGCGTAACCGATATTGATATCATTGATATTAATGCTGGTAGCCATGGCAAATATTTTGCAACCAATTTTGATCCTGAGATTAATTTTCGTGAGTTCACTGGCGTGGTTTATTCTTGGCAAAATAGCCAATGGCAGACCAACCAAATGTTTGAAGTCAAGCGGACAGATGACTTACCCATCGTCGGTATTCAAAACAGCTATCTAAGCGGGCATGATGAACTGCACTCTTTGCACAAAAACTTAAATGTGCCGAATATCCGTTTTTGGATGGGGTTTGGTGATCATTATATCAATGTATTTGGCGTGCTAAAAAATCTTGGTCTCTTATCAGAGCAGCCGATCACAACTGCCGAGGGTCTAGAAGTAGTGCCTCTAAAAGTCGTCAAGGCGGTTTTACCCAATCCTGCCAGTCTTGCCGAACATTATACAGGTAAGACCTGTATCGGCAATAAAGTTAAGGGGGAAAAAGACGGCGAGACTCAAGAAATATTTATTTATAATATCATCGATCATGAAGACGCTTATGCCGAAGTCGGTAGTCAAGGCATTTCTTATACCGCAGGTGTGCCGCCTGTTGCAGCAGCACTTTTGATCGCCAGTGGTGAATGGAATGTAGGTACGATGGTCAATGTTGAAGAGCTAGATGCCAGACCTTTTATCAATCTACTAAATACCATGGGTTTGACGACACGCATTGCTGATAAAGATGGCGATCGATTGTTAGCATTCGGCTAACCTAAGCTTTAGAGCACAGTGCAGCAACGCAAATGCCTTGCTGCGTTTTTGCTTTTTGTCAAAAATCACCTGTGATATAATAATGCCAAACAAACATAAGATGACAATAAAAAAGGCTTATCATGCGAATTCGCAAACTGTTTAAATTTGAAAATGCACACATTGTGCGTAATTGTTCATCCGATCGCTGTAAACGATCCATACATGGGCATAGTTATGAAGTTGAACTGATTTTGGAGGCACATCGCCTTGATCACGGTCAAATGGTTTATGATTTTGGGCTATTAAAGCACCATATCAAAGATATCATAGACAGTTTTGACCACGCCATCACTTTTTGGGATCAGGACGATACACGCTATATCCAAGCTTGCAAGGACTTTAGTGCGCGTTGGATAAGTTTGCCTGTATCACCTTCAGCCGAACAGTTTAGTCGAGTGATTTTCTTTTGGGCAGATGCCATTTTGAATCAAACTGTCATGCAAAACGGTGAACAAGATATCAGCGTTTATTCTGTCATTGTCCATGAGACAGCGACAGGCTATGCTCAGTGCTTTAAGCAAGATGTTGAAAATGAACAAATGGGCGTACTTAGCTTAGCTGATTTTGAGTTTAGTGAGCAAGTTAAATCAGAGTGGAGCGACCCTCAGATGTATGATAAGCTGCTAAAAGGCGATGCATTTGTCAATCCAAAAGTGGATTTGCAGGTTCAAGTATGATCAGCCAAACCTTATCCTTACACAGTGAAGCGGACACCCAAGCACTTGCCGAAACATTGGCTCAGATGAACTTATTGGGCAGTGTGTGGTTGTCAGGTGATTTGGGTGCAGGCAAAACGACTTTGGTACGCTATTGGCTACAAGCTATGGGTCATCAAGGTGCTGTCAAAAGCCCCACTTACACGCTGGTAGAGCCTTATCAAATCAATCTTCAAGGAAGATTAAAGCCTGTTTATCATGCTGATTTATACCGCTTAAATGACCCTGAGGAGCTTGATTTTATTGGCTTTTATGAATATTTTGATGAACCAAACAGCCTTGTTATTATTGAGTGGGCAAGCCGTGCCAGTCAGGTTTTACCCAAACCTGATTATCACATTGATATCATTCGCCATCTTGATGACAAAAGAGTCGTTACCTTGATGGGCCTTGAGGAAGTTTAATGGATCTGCCGCATTATACAGATTTGCCAAATAATAGTGTCGTTTGCTTGATGTCTCCGACCGCCAGTGGTAAGACAGATTTGGCGTTTAAGCTATATGATACAGGCAGGTTTGAGCTGATTTCTGTTGATAGTGCACTGATATATGAAGGCATGGACATTGGCACGGCTAAGCCAACCAAAGATGAGCTGAACGCTTATCCACATCATTTGGTAGATATTTTGCCGCCCACCCAAAGCTACAGCGTCGCAAATTTTGTGCAAGATGTTGAGCGATTGATTGGCGAGATTCATGCGCGCAATAAAATCCCTATTTTGGTCGGCGGAACGATGATGTATTATATGGCACTGCTTGATGGGATATCCGCAGTACCGCAAACCAATCCAATGATCCGCAATCAGGTCAAAATTTGGCACGATGAAATGGGTAATAAAGCGTTATATGATTACCTAAAACAACATGACCCCGTGATTTGTCAAAAACTCAAAGTCACAGACACTCAGCGTATCACGCGTGCCGTTGAGGTACACTTACAAACAGGTAAGCCGTTAAGCCATTGGCAATCAACACCAAAGCTGGCAATCAGCCACCACCCAAAATGGCACTGGTACGCTATTATTGTTATGCCAGATAGAGCTTGGTTGCATGAGCGGATTGAACAAAGGCTTCAAGTAATGTGGGCGGATGGATTTTTACAAGAAGTTATCGGACTAATCAAGCAGCATCCAAATCTGACGGCCGATATGCCAGCACTGCGTGCTGTTGGATATCGGCAGGTGCTTGATTATTTGATTGCAATTGATCATGCCTGTGTCACTGCCCATCTTGGGCTTAAGCCTTATTATCATGCTCAAAAATCCAAGCAAAACCAAGAAATTAATTCAATTCATCAAGATTTTAACAAAAAATCTAAAAAAACCATGACAAATACAAGGGATTTGGCTTGTCAAGATATGAAAAATAAGGCATTATATGCTACAAGGCAATTGGCAAAACGCCAATATACTTGGCTGAAGCAATTGGCACAGACAGACAAACCAACCAAAAATAACTTAACAATAGTATCATTTAATAGCATAAAACAAGTAGAACAGCAATTTTTGCAATAATTCATGAGGCGTCTTCTCATTTACATTGCTTTAGCTATTTAGATTGGAGAAACTTATGTCAAAAGGACAAACCTTACAAGACCCATTTTTGAATGCTCTGCGTAAAGACCGTATTCCAGTATCAATTTTTTTGGTCAATGGCATAAAGCTACAAGGGCAGATCGAATCTTTTGATCAATATGTCGTATTATTAAAAAATACAGTCAGCCAAATGGTGTATAAGCATGCCATTTCAACGGTTGTACCTACCAGAAATCCTCGCACAGAAGGCGGCTCTACACCTGCACAATCCGCTGGTGGATATCAAGGCGCTAATCTGGGTGTCATGTCTAGTGGCACTTATCAAGGCGGTGGTTTTGAGCGTCAAACTCAAGGCGGATTTGACCGTGGTGGTATGGGCTATCAAAGCAGCTCTCGCCCACAAGGCGGCTTTACTCGTACCTCTCAAACTGGTTTTGAGCGTCAAACTCAAGGCGGATTTGACCGTGGTGGTATGGGCTATCAAGGCGGTGGTATGAATCATACTGGTTTTGAGCGTCAAAATTTTGATCGTTCAGGATTTGAGGAGCGAGGCTTTGATGGTAAGGCCTTTGAAAGCAATGATACCAAAAATTTCAACCGCTCAGGTTTTGACGCCAAACCTGACCCAAAATTTAATTATGATGACGATTTTGAAAATCAATCCTGATTTGGTCATCATCTTGACTTATCCAACCCAAAATGAAGTATTTTGGCATAAAAACTTGTATACGAGTTAATCGTGTACAAGTTTTTTATTGGGTGATACCTTCTAACTCATAAATGCTAAAATACCAATCAATTAACAGATAAAATATGCTATTATTATGGCCTGTTTTTTTGATGAATGAAATGGCAATGAAACAAAACAACCTTGCACCCAGTGATTACATCCAAGATGCTATTGACGCAATCCGTACCGAACAGCGTGCTTTGGAGTTGTTGATTGATGAGCTTGATGAGCGTTTTGTCAATGCATGTCAAACGATTTTAAACTGTTCTGGACGCGTGGTCGTAACAGGCATGGGCAAATCTGGACATATTGGTCGTAAGATTGCTGCCACTTTTGCATCAACGGGTACACCGGCCTTTTTTATGCACCCTGGAGAGGCAGGGCATGGTGATTTGGGAATGCTGGTACAAGGCGATGTACTCATTGCCATCTCAAATTCGGGCGAATCAGATGAGATACGCATGCTGCTGCCTGTCGTCAAACAACTCAACATTCCACTAATTAGCATCAGTCGTGATAAGCGTGGAATTTTGCCAAGATCAGCGGACATTGCACTGACTTTGGGTCTGTCCGAAGAAGCATGCCCCCTTGGACTTGCACCAACTTCAAGCACCACAGCCACACTGGCTTTGGGCGATGCGTTGGCGGTTGCACTGTTGCACGCGCGTGGATTTACCAGTCATGATTTCGCACTCTCTCATCCTGCAGGTGCGCTTGGACGCAGGCTTTTGACGCGTGTATCTGACATCATGCATACCGATCATTTACCCGTTGTACATCATCAATCAAGCTTGAATGAAACTTTATTAGTCATGACCAGTGGACGCTTGGGGCTTGCTGTGGTCGTTGATGATGATGGCAAAGTGGTTGGTATTTTTACCGATGGGGATTTACGCCGTAAATTGGCTGAGCATACCAATCTGACGGTTGAAATTCAGACACTGATGACCAAGACGCCAAAGTCTGTTGATCAGCAGATGCGCGCCTCTGATGCACTGAGTTTGATGAATGAAAATGCCATCAGCCAGCTTTTGGTACTTAAAGATCGTCAATTGATTGGCGTAATTAGTATTCATGATATACTAAAAGCTGGCATCAGCTAATTTTATATACACCTAAACTGACATTAAGCGGTTTGAAATTAAAAAGATAAACTCATGAATGAAATTTACCAAAAAGCCAAACATATCAAACTTTTTGCCATGGATGTCGATGGTATTTTGTCGGATGGGCAAATCATTTATAATTCTGAAGGCACAGAAACCAAAGCATTTTATGTGCAAGATGGTTTGGGTTTGCAAGCACTCAAACAATCAGGCATTATTTTGGCCATTATCACAGGCCGAAGCTCTACCATGGTTGATAGACGTGCCAAAGAACTTGGTATTTCACATATTATCCAAGGTCAAGATGATAAATTGACTGCTTTGGTGGGGCTTGCTAAGAAGCTTGGTATTGAGCTATCACACTGTGCCTATATCGGTGATGATTTGCCTGATCTAAAAGCTGTGCGTGAGGTAGGCTTTGGGATCAGTGTACCTAATGGGTGTGAGCAGACCCGAGCAGTTTCAGATTATATCACAACCAAAACTGGGGGTAATGGTGCTGTCAGAGAGGTTTGTGAGCTGATTTTAAAGGCACAAAATAACTTTGATGCATTCATTGCAACATTTCAGTAGGCGACCCAAATGAACTTTCGTATGTTAAGTGTGTTGGGTGTCATAGCATTAGCGGTGGCAGTGTGGTTTTTTTATCAAGAAGATATCGAGGTGAAACCTGCCTTGCCTGAAGTGCCGACTGTGGATTCTGAAGTTACCCAAATCAAAGCCATTCAAACCGATCCTAAAACTGGTGCAACAGAATACACACTGACCGCAGATTCATTGATTCAAAACGCCAATGGTCAAGATGAAATGTTGGGTGCAACCATTCACTGGCAACCTCCTCAGGGCGAAACCTATACGCTGACTGCCGACCGTGCGACACTTGAACAAAACAGTGGCGATTTGCGACTATCTCAAGGATTTCGGTTGGTGCGTGCAGCCACTGCTGCTAAGCCTGAAATGATTATTGAGGGCTTGAATATTATTGGCAATACCAAAAATCGTACTATATCCAGCCGAGACCCTCTGACAGTACAACAGGGCATAGATCGCTTTAAAGCTCAGGGTTTTCGGGCGAATCTACAAACTGGTGAATATGAGTTTGATCACATTGAAGTGCTTTTTGATGCACCAAAGCGTCAAAATCAAACTTTATTTTAATTAAATTTTTTAAGTTTTTTCAAGGTTTTATATGAAAGCTGATTTTGTAATTACAAAATACCTATTTTTATCGTGCATAGTCAGTATACCAATGATTGCTTCAGCATTGCCTTCTGATACCAATCAGCCGATCCGACTATTGGCCGATCGTGCGACTTATAGCGAACGCACTGGCGTAACCACTTATTCAGGTAAAGTGACGATTGAGCAAGGCACATTAAAGATTGCTGCCGATAATTTGACCGTGAATCTTGATACCAATAATCGCAGCATTAAATCAGCGGTTGCAACAGGGCAGCCTGCCACCATACAACAAGTCGTAACCCAAGAAAAGGGATTGGCAAAAGGTCAGGCAAATCGCATTGATTATAATGCTGTCAGCGGGATTGTGACGCTGACAGGCAATGCTAAACTCACTCAAGCTGGATCAAGTTTTTCTGGTAATACGATCCGTTATAGCTTGTCTGTTGGTGATGTTGAAGCCAATGCTGGTGGTGGTCAGCGTGTAGAATTGGTCTTTCCACCAAGCGACTCAAATTCTCGCAGTGGGTTACGCTAAGGCCTGAATATGACAACAGTATTATCGATGCGTCACTTGGGTAAGCGTTATGGTCAAAGATGGGTGGTCGAGGATGTCTCTTTTGAGATTGAGCAAGGTCAAGTGGTCGGTATCTTAGGTCCTAATGGTGCAGGCAAAACCACAAGTTTTTATATGGTGATCGGTCTTGTGCCTATGGATAAAGGTCAGGTAATTTTAGGTAACCAAGATATTTCAAAAAATGCCATGCATGAGCGTGCTGCCAAAGGTATCGGTTATCTGCCCCAAGAAGCTTCTATCTTTCGTAAGCTGACCGTCGAACAAAATATCATGGCAATCTTACAGACACGCAAGGATTTAACACAAACAGAGCAGCGTCAGCAGCTTGAAAAGCTGATGGCTGATTTTCATTTAGAGCATGTCCGCCATTCGTTGGGCATGAGTGTATCAGGCGGTGAACGCAGAAGGTGCGAGATTGCACGCTGTTTGGCATCAAATCCCAAATTCATCTTATTGGATGAACCATTTGCAGGCGTTGATCCAATTTCTGTGAGCGATATCATGCAGGTCATCGAAACTTTGCGTGAGCGTGGGATTGGTGTACTAATTACCGATCATAATGTTCGTGAAACACTGTCAATTTGCCAAAAAGCTTATATCGTTTCTGAAGGGAAAGTTATCGCCCAAGGTAATAAAGATGAAATTTTATTTAATAAGTTAGTTCGTAAGGTCTATCTTGGCCAAGATTTCGTTGCTTAAGTATTTATAAAATAAAATAATTCTGCTTTATTACAATAAAACCGCTCCAAGATAGAGCGGTTTTATTGCGGTTTAAGGGCTTACGCCGAAGCCATTAAGCTGGCATTGCCCCCTGCAGCGGTTGTATTATAGCTTTGGCTGACCTCATGATACAGTCTTGCAATATCAAGCCCATTGGTGGCATCAATGATACGGCGAATTGAACCATCTAGTTTGGCAATACTAACTTGTTCATCAGCAGGCATTGTTGATAATGCAATGATGATATCATTAGCATTCACCGCAGGTTCTTCAACAACTTTTAGGACGCCAATTAACTCATTGGCATGCTCTGCCAGTACATGAGATGGGCGAACCTGAGTGATGATACCATTGGCTGCCAAGATTGCCAAGGCGTCTAGTGCTTGGGATTGTGATCCACCATACAAAGCAACTTGTTTTGGTGCATGCCAACTTAGGGTGTTGGTCTCTCCTGTTGGACCTGGTAGGATGACCGAAGCTTGATTTAAAGATGAGTTGATGGCTTGTTGTGCGACAGCATCAAAATTTGCCTTCTCATTATCAGATGTCAAAAGCTTGTGCGCTAACCGCTGTACTTTGCTTAGTGCTGTATGATCAATACTCGCTGGCGTATCAACCGTTGGTTTTTGCCAGTTTGTCAGATGACTTAGACGCTGAAGATAAAAAGGACCGCCTGCCTTAGGACCTGTACCACTCATACCATGTCCACCAAAAGGTTGAACGCCAACGACTGCACCAACAATATTACGGTTAATATAAACATTGCCTGCTTGGATACGGTCAGTAATTTGATCAATCGTACCATCAATGCGACTATGGATACCGTGGGTTAGGGCGTATCCTTTTTTATTGATACTGTCTATCAAATCATTCAGCTCATGGGCAGCAAATCGTACAACATGCAAGACAGGGCCAAAAACTTCCTTTTTAAGCTGTGATAGATCTTTGAGTTCAAACAAAATCGGTGCAACAAAGGTTGATGGTGCATCTGATGCGATGGCAACTTCATGATAAGGTGCAATTTGTTTGAGTGCGTTGATATGTTCAAGTAGATTTTTTTGTGCTTCTTCATCAATCACAGGTCCAACATCTGTTGAAAGGGCGGCAGGATTATCAACAATCAGCTCATCCATTGCCCCTTTAATCATTGCAACCACATGATCAGCAATGTCTTCTTGGACACATAAAATTCTCAAAGCAGAGCACCGCTGACCTGCTGAATCAAATGCTGATGCCAGTACATCGGCACAAACTTGTTCGGGTAGAGCGGTACTATCAACAATCATTGCATTCATCCCACCTGTTTCGGCGATGAGTACTGGATTATCATCACGAGCAGCAAGTAGTTTATTGATATGTTTGGCAACTTCTGTTGAGCCAGTGAAAATAACACCGTTGATGCGTTCATCTGATGTTAAAGCTGCTCCAACATCGCCTGCACCTAAGACAAGCTGTAAAGCATCTTTTGGCACACCAGACTCATGTAGCCAAGATACTGCCAAATGTGCGATTAAACTGGTTTGTTCGGCAGGTTTGGCAACAACAGTATTACCTGTTACCAATGCCGAGACAACCTCACCGACAAAAATAGCTAGGGGGAAGTTCCATGGGCTAATCGCAACGACCGTACCAACAGGGCTAGACAGATTAAGCGATTCTGCTTCATCAGCATAATAACGACAAAAATCAACCGCTTCACGAACCTCAGCAATGGCATTTAATAAGGTTTTGCCTGCTTCACGGACGGCAACCATCATCAATAGTGCCATATGAGCAGAGTCTTCCATCAAATCTGCAAAACGGCGTAAAATGGCAGCTCGTTCGGCAGCAGAGACAGTCTGCCAATTTGTTTGGGCGTTTAAAGCTGTGGTGATAACATCTGGTACGCTGTTTGGATCAATAAAAGAAACTTGACCAACAACATCTCGATGATCACTTGGATTTAAGACAGTATGAGCAGGCTGATGGCTGACATCTACTGCCGTTAATGAAGAGACATTAAAATCAATCTGACTGGCAGGTTGCATTAAGTCTTCTAATCTGCCAAGTGTGTGTTCATTGGTTAAATCCAATCCAAGCGAGTTTTTGCGATCACCATAAATATGGCGAGGTGGTGGCGTGAGTGGATTTTGAGAGATGCCATTGGCTTTGACAATATCAATGGGCGATTCAACCAATTCATCAATACTGACTTGCTCATCAACAATGCGATTAACAAAAGAGGAGTTTGCCCCATTTTCTAGCAAGCGGCGTACCAAATAAGCCAGTAGCGTTTTATGAGTACCAACAGGCGCATAAATACGCACTCGACGACCCAAATTATTATCACCAACAACTTGGTCATACAGTGTTTCGCCCATACCGTGCAAGCATTGAAATTCAAATTCTTTATCTTTACCCATCTCATAGATGGTTGCTAAACTTTGGGCATTATGCGTGGCAAATTGTGGATAGATCACATCTTGAGCAGCCAATAATTTTTTAGCACAGGCTAAATAAGATACATCGGTATGTACCTTACGGGTATATACAGGGTAACCATCCAAGCCATCAACTTGGGCCCATTTGATTTCGCTATCCCAATAAGCACCTTTAACCAAGCGAATCATCAGTTTTTGATGATTGCGACGAGCCAAATCAATCAAATAATCAATCACATAAGGGCAGCGTTTTTGATATGCTTGTACCACAAAACCAATACCATTAAATCCCGCTAAATCAGGATCAGAAACCAATTTTTCCATCAAGTCTAATGACAACTCAAGACGGTTAGCCTCTTCAGCGTCAATATTTAGACCGATATTGTATTCTTTGGCAAGTACAAACAAGGCTTTTAGGCGTGGCAACAGCTCATTCATCACGCGTGCGTGTTGTGCACGAAAATAGCGTGGGTGAATGGCAGACAATTTAACTGAAATACCATTACCATCATAAACGCCTCGACCAACAGAATCTTTGCCAATCGCATGAATTGCAGTAACATAATCTTGATAATAGCGATCAGCGTCTTCAGCGGTCATGGCTGCCTCACCAAGCATATCAAAGCTGAAACGATATCCAAGCTTTTCACGCTCTTTACCATTAGATAAGGCTTCTTGGATCGTCTGACCAGTAACAAATTGTTTACCCAAGATTTTCATGGCATGGTTAACGCCTGCACGAATAAATGGTGCGCCACCTTTTTGTAGAACACGGGTTAATGCCGAGCTTAGCCCTTTTTCGCTGGTAGGCTGGGTGAGTTTGCCTGTCAAAACCAAGCCCCAAGCAGCAGCATTCACAAACATGGATGGGCTATGACCGATATGGCTTTTCCAATTGCCATCAGACAGTTTATCTTGAATCAATCTGTCTCGTGTGGCCGTATCAGGAATGCGTAGCAAGGCTTCTGCCAAACACATCAACGCCACACCTTCTTCGCTGGATAAGGAAAATTCGTGCATGAGTGCATCAACGCCCGAGGATTTGCTGCGGTTGGTTCGAACTTGGGTAATTAATCGGCGAGCCAAATCGCTGATGTGTGATTTTTCATCATTATTGAAGTTTAGAGTTTCTAATAAATTTGATACTGCGGTGACTTCATCTAATCGATAAGCACTGGTAATGGCGTCTCGTAAGGTGGATTGAGTGTGGGTAAAGTTAAACATAAAGTAACTCACAAAATGAAAATATAAGAACCAGTTAAACTGTCAAAATAAATGATATAAAAATCAGAATTAAGCGTTAATTATATCTTATATGAACATATAAACCAAGTAAATTTTTATGCATTTTCCGTGATATTACCGATTTTTTAAGTATGATATTTTTTTAAGCTTAAGATAATTATTTTTTATGAATTGGTTAAAACTATCAGGCTGGTTTGACCAAACAGTTAGCCCAATAACTTTAATAAAAACAGTAGTGTTTTGGTATGGTTTAGCTCAGGTGGTTTATTGTATAATCATACGGTAAGGGCTGATTTAGACAACAGGTGATGATTAATGAAAATCATGGGGGAGGTCATTCCAACTTGGGTATTAATGAGTGCTGTGGTTTTGGCATTTTGTGCAGGTATTTTAAATACAACTGCCTTAATGGGTATCACCCATATTTCAGCATCACATGTGACAGGCAATGTCAGTTTATTTGTGGTTTCAATGCTTAGCAATGACTGGTTAAATTTTAAGTTATTATTAATATCCATCGGGTCTTTTTGGGTAGGATCGGTATTAAGTGGTGCTATCATTGGCTCAAGTGAACTCAATATCCACCAAAATTATGGCTATGCCATGCTTTTAGAGGTGCTGATGCTGTGCTTGAGCCTTTGGATGTATTTATTGACACATCATTTTTTGGGTCAAATGATGATTGCCATGGCGTGCGGACTCCAAAACTCAATGGTTGCAACTTATCATGGCACAGTCATTCGCACCACACATTTAACCGGTATCACTTCAGACTTGGGTGCTACAGTAGGTAACTGGTTGGTTGGTCGGCGTGTCAGCTTGCGTAAAATCATTTTACATAGCTCGCTGTGGTGGGGATTTTTTATGGGCAGTATTTCAGCTGTACTTTTATACAGTTACATCGGATATTTATCGATGATTTTGCCAATTACGATCATTTTGATTGCCGCTTTATTTTATCATCAAATGGGCAAATTATATACTCAAATATTAAGACTTGTACGCCTAAAACTGATCCAAAATCAACGAAAAAAACGCCGCTCAAAGTCTCATCATTCCAAACTATCCACTTAAAACATGCCAAAATCGTTTGGCATGTTTTAAGGATTTGAGTTATTTAGTTATTTGTCCAAATTTGGCTTAGTTTTACCCACGGTGATGATGATAAATTCATCAGGCTTGATACGCAAGTTCAGTGCGGTATTAACACTATTTATCGTGGCATTATCCAAGCGATTGAGCGTATTGTTAAGATGATCTTTTGGATAATCGGCAACAAATAAAGCACCAATGACACGATGAATACTGGCATTGCTTGAAAAAATATTGGCAAAACCATTTTTATTACCCAAACGCACCAACTCAAGCTCTTCTTGGGTTATGCCTTCATTCAGCGACTCATTAATGATGTGTAGCGTCTCTAAAATGGCATCGGCTGCTTTATCGCCATCGGTTGAAAATTCAACCACATAATTACCACCTGCTCTGAGGCGTTCCATACCGCCATAAATGCCATAAGTGTAGCCTTTTTGCTCTCGAATGGTTTTCATCAATCTGGCATTAAAATCACCACCTGCCAAAATTTCATTACCTAATGAAAAATCGCTGAACTCTTGACGACCTGCTTTGTCCGTGCGTACTTTACTGGTGGGGTGACCGATGATGATTTGGGTTTGACTACTGTTGTGAGGAATATGGATATGGCGAGCCTTAACTGGTTTTGTCAAATCCAGCGTATTTTTATACGACTTGCCTGTCGGTAATTTGGCGGTCAGATGGTTGGCAAGTGATTTGGCTTGCTCGGCGGTCATATCACCTGTAATCACCAGTGTCGCATTATTTGCATTAATAAAAGTATGCCAAAAATTAAGCAGCTCATCACGATCAATTTTGGCAATACTATCTTCATCGCCTGTGGTTGCGTGTGCATAAGGATGATTTTCATATACGGCTTGATGATAAGCAACAGAAGCTACATGATAAGGGTTTTGCTTTTTTTGTTTTAAACTGGTGATGAGCTGATTTTTGTTGCGTTGTAGAGTCTTATCATCAAAAGCAGGTTGAGTGACAGCATCGACCATTAAATCGGCGGCTTGATTTAATAATGATTGATCAGACAAGCTTCTTAATGATAAAGTTAAGTTATCCTTATTTGCTGTACTGGTAAAATCAATGCCAAGACGCTCTTTGGCAGCAACAAACTCATCTTCAGAAAGGCTGTCAGTTCCTTGGGTGAGCATGGTTGCAACCATGTTAGCCGTGCCTGATTTGCCAACCTGATGGTCATACGCTGACCCTGCATTAAAATACAAGCTGATATCGACAATAGGCAGCTCATGTAATGGCGTAAAAGCAACGCTCACACCGTTGTTGGTTTGAAAATATTGTGTATTTGGAATATTGACGGTCAGCTCACCCAATTGATTGATACTATCAATAATACTATCATCAGCAAGTTTAAGCTCGCTACTGGTTAGCGTATGATGGTGTGTCGTATTTGCTTGCACTGATGGGCTAATGAATAATAAAACGCCAATGATGGCAGCTGATAGGCGATGTTTTGTTAAATGTTTCATGTCAGTGTCCATCGATTAATGAGTGTCTGAGGGCGATTGTGTATTTTTGGGCAATACATAAACCGTGGTTAGATTGTCTTTGTTCAGATATTTTTTACCCACAGCTTGGATGTCTGATTTACTGACTTTGTCCAATGCTTTTGGTAGAGTATCTAAAGTATCTAAAGGCAACCCCAACGCAGACAAAGCACCTAAATTAGAGGCTTGTTTGGCGATACTATCATTGGCAAACACCAAAGATGATAACAAGCCTGCACGACTACGGGCCAGCTCATCATCCGTGATTTGATCGTTGGTGATGGCATTAAGCTCTGCTAATATGGCAGCTTCAGCATCTGCCAAGCTGACACCCTCACGAGGTGTGGCAATAATGGTAAATAAATCATCACTTTTTGAGAGCATATTATAGCGAATAGAAACGCTATTTAGTATTTGTAATTTGCGAATCAGATGACGCTCAAAACGCGCTGATAAGCCGCCATCAGCAATATCGCTAAGCAGTGATAATGCATGAGCTTCTTTGGTATGATTTTTAATAGTACGACTACCTAAAGTAGGTACATTAAACCCCATGATTAAGCTTGGTACTTTAACATTTTGATAGCTATTGGCCTGCGTATAGCCACGATGACTTGGCTGGCTAAGTGGGGTGCGTTTTGGTAATGATGATGGTTTTAGAGTGCCAAAATATTTTTCGATCCAAGGCAGGGCGGTTTTGGGGTCGATGTCGCCAACCAGTACTAATGTTGCATTGTTTGGTGCGTACCATTGATCATACCAATTTTGCAAGTCTGTTACCGTAATTGCTTCAATCTCTGGCATGCTACCAATGATGGGGAGACCTTTGGGAGAATTTGGTAGGGCAATTGCCAAAAACTCTTCACGAGCTTTGGCGGTGGGTTTGTCGTCTGTGGTTAGGCGGCGTTCTTCTTTGATTACCTGTTTTTCGGTGGCAACCTCCTCAGCGGTCAAGATGAGGTTATTCATGCGATTGGCTTCTATTTGTAGTGCCAATGGAAATTGATTGGCAGGCAGGCTTTCATAATAGGCCGTAAATTCATCACTGGTAAAGGCATTTAACTCACCCCCAAAATGACTAATGAGGCGTTGATAGTCGTCATGACTGACACCTTTGGCATCTTTAAACATCATGTGTTCTAAAAAATGTGAAATACCACCTTTTCCAATAGGCTCATCACTTGAACCCACATCATACCAAACTTGGGTCATCACAATGGGCGCTCGGCTGTCTTGTTTGATGATGACCTTTAGACCATTTTTTAAGGTTTGGGTATAAATATCGTGATGTTCTGCTTGGGTGCTTGGGGTTTTTGTGGTTGAGATAGCGTTTTGGGTATGGTCAAGACTTTGACAGGCAGATAAGCCAACCGCCGCACCAATCACAAAAGCCAATGGCATGAGTTTCATAGTATATCCTTATTTTGTTTTATAATGTGGTTGTACCGCCAATCATCACCGATGCTGTCGGTGAAACACTGGCACAGCCGATGACTGTCAAAGCAAATATCATCAGTAAGCAACTTTTTAATAAGTCATTCATAAATCACTCCAGCTAAATTATCGCTAAATCATCTGACCATTATTTTGATGACCTAAGTATTATAATGATAATCATCATCAAAAACACAACACTAAAGCCAAATGTCACAGATTATCTACATTGAGTAATAAATGCTTATCAAATGAAAATTTTGTCAAACAAAAACTGCTTAATCTCTGTCATAAATCTGTCATGAATCAGTCACTAATCTGTCATGCTTGCTTGCTAAGATAACGGCATTCACCAAGCCAGCTTACTATGGCAAGCCTAAGGAAATACAGATGAATAACCCACACGATTTTATCGAAGACTCAAACTCAACCAGCAACCCAAGCTTTGCTGATATCCTAAATCAAACCGTGTCACGCCGCACCATTTTAAAAGGTGGTGCAGGCTTGACGGCTGCTGCCATGTTTGGCTCATTGCCTTTGATGGCGAGCACAAATTCCACCACGGCACCAACGAAAACAAATTTGGCACGCCCAACAAAACTTCAATTCAAAGCCGTACCTCATTATACAGGCAATGACATGAAAGTTGCCGAAGGCTACACGGCGCGTGCATTTTTGCATTTGGGTGAGCCGCTGATCGATGGCATCGAAGCGTTCCGTGACAACCGCGAACATTCAGGCGAATCATTTTTGTATCGCATGGGCGATAACCACGACGGTATGCATTTTTATGGCATGGTCAACGGCAAATTTGATCCCAATCAATCAAATCGTGCTTTGTTGGCAATCAACCATGAATATACCAACGAAAATCTACACCCAATGGGTTTCTTTACACAGGAAGATAACAATGCCGCGCCGATTTATCGAAAAAAACGCCTTGCTATGGATGTGCGTCGCGATGCTAACGCTCATGGCGTGACTGTGGTTGAGCTAAGAAAGACAGGCGATCGCTATGAAATGGTCAAAAACTCACCATTTAATAAGCGTTTTTCAAGTGCAACGACGGTAGATTTTGCAGGTGCAGCAGCAGGTAGTAAAATGCTTATCACCAAATTTGACAAATCAGGCAAAAGCACTTGGGGCATCAATAACCAATGTGGTTCAGGTATGTCACCATGGGGCACTTATCTAACCACCGAAGAAAACTTTTTAAATGTCTTTGCACGCGGTGAAGACAAAGCCAAAATCGGCACCCAAGCAGATGTCGCACTGGCTCGCTATGGCTTAAAAGAAAACAGCACAGGCGGCGGCTATTTGTGGCACACTGCTGACGATAAAGAAGGCATTGTAACTGATGAATTCAGTCGCTGGGAAGCCACTGCCAAAGCCAATGACGCAAGTGCTGATTATCGTAACGGGTTTAATGGCTTTGGATACATCGTAGAAATTGATCCATTTGATCCAAAAGCTCGCGCAGTAAAGCGCACAAGCCTGGGGCGCTTTGCTCATGAAAACTGTGCCTTTGTACCGCCTGTCGCTGGCAAGCCTGTGGTCTTTTATATGGGTGATGATGCGCGCGGTGAGTACATTTATAAATTTGTCTCTAAAGCCAAATGGTCACCAAGCGATGTGGGCAAAGGCCTAAAAGCAGGCGATAAATACATGAACAATGGCACGCTGTATGTTGCTGTGTTTAATACAGATGGTACAGGTGAATGGCGTGAGCTGTCTTATGGTAAAGTCAATCATAAAGATTATCCGTTCAAAGACCAAGCCGATGTTGTCATCAATGCTCGCTTGGCGGCCGACAGCGTAGGCGCAACCAAGATGGACCGTCCTGAGTGGATCTCGGTCAGTCCGATCACAGGCGAAGTTTATGTGACTTTGACCAACAACTCAAAGCGTACAGTTGAAGCTACCGATGCCGCCAACCCAAGAAGCTATAACAACAAAGGCAACCAACATGGTCATATCGTTCGCTGGCGTGAGCGCGGTGAGCATACCGCAACAGCGTTTGATTGGGATGTGTATTTGTTTGCTGCGCCAAATGATTTGACTGAGCAAAACTTATCCAATCTATCTGCTGAAAATGACTTGTCTTCTCCAGATGGCTTGTATTTTGATCCACGTGGTGTCTTGTGGATTCAAACGGATGACAGTGCTTATACCAAAACTACCAACTGTATGCTACTTGCAGCGCTGCCTAGCCATGTGGGTGATGGTAAAATCATGACCACAACCACAGGACGTAATACGCCTGTGGGTGCAATGGCGACTAATGATACCCTAAAAAGATTCTTTGTGGGTCCAAAAGGCTGTGAGGTCACAGGCATCACCATGACACCTGACTTCAAAACCTTATTCATCAATATCCAGCATCCTGGCGAAGACAGCCCTGATGTGACTTGGGGTGCGGTTCCAGGCGGACGCGTACCGCGCTCAGCGACAGTCATGATTACCAAAAATGATGGTGGCGTGATCTTAGGCGAATCATTACAAAACATGGCCTAATATCAGCTAATACCACCGATCCCCAAGCATGTTATGATAGGTTTTAAGGTTTTTGTGTAATGAATTTTGGGTAAATTTGTGCTACAATCAAAATCATTGAACAAAATCATAAAATGTAGGTAAGGATATGAGCGAAAACGAAAAAGGTGGCTGGTTTTCCCGCATGAAAGCTGGACTATCAAAGTCAAGTAAAAACCTATCAGAAGGGCTGGTTAATGTCTTGGTTGGTGGCAAACAGATTGATGATGAGCTGCTTGAGGAAGTTGAAGATCAGCTACTGGTTGCTGATATTGGTGTCAATGCCACCAATCGCATTATCAAAAATCTCACCGAGCAGACCGCGCGTGGCGATTTGATTTACTCGCATGCTTTGTATAAAGCACTCAAAACCGAGTTGACCGACATTTTGACGCCAAAAGTTGCACCTTTGATTATTGATACCACCAAAAAGCCCTATGTCATTTTGATGGTGGGTGTCAATGGTGTTGGTAAGACCACCACAATCGGTAAGCTTGCCAAGCGTTTACAAAATGAGGGTAAGTCGGTCATGCTTGCCGCTGGCGACACTTTTCGAGCCGCCGCCACCGAGCAGCTACAAATTTGGGGTGAGCGAAATGGCATTGCTGTCATCGCTCAAGGTCATGGCTCAGACAGTGCTTCGGTGATTTTTGATGCCATGCAGTCTGCCAAGGCAAAGGGCATTGATGTGCTTATCGCTGATACAGCAGGACGCCTACAAAATAAAACGCATCTGATGAATGAACTTGAAAAGGTTGTGCGTGTGATGAAAAAGGGCGACGAAACTGCTCCGCATGAGACGATGATCGTGCTAGATGCAGGCACAGGTCAAAACGCCATCAATCAAGTGCAAGTATTTTCAGAAGCAGTGAATTTAACTGGCATCAGTATTACAAAGCTAGATGGGACAGCCAAAGGTGGTGTGGTATTTAATATCGCCCAAAATACGGATATTCCCATCCGTTTTATCGGCGTTGGAGAGGGTATTGACGACCTACAGCCATTTAAGCCAAAAGATTTTGTTGATGCACTTTTGGAAAAAGAAGAATGATGGCAAAAGCAGTTAGCACTAACTATCATCCACCAAGTTTTTTACCTGATTTGCCAACCATGCACCTAACTGCCAGTCACGGTAAGCTGATTTTACTTGATTGGCAAGATATCAAAACCCAAAAACTGCTCAATCAAGCCAATCAGCATGCGATATTTATAAAACCATCCCAATTAGATATCAATCAGCCCGATCAGGCGATTCTTTTACAGACCACCGAGCAGCTTAATGAGTACTTTGATGGTACTCGCAGGAACTTTAGCATACCGCTTGATTTTTCTTATGGCACTCAATTTCAGCAACAGGTTTGGGCGGCACTGTTGACGATTGATTATGGTCAGACCATCAGCTATGCCAAGCTTGCCACACTCATTGATAAACCCAAAGCGTTTCGCGCCTGTGCCAATGCCAATGGCAAAAATCCTTTAAGCCTAATCGTTCCTTGTCACCGAGTGGTTGCATCTGATGGGGGTTTGGGTGGTTATACAGGTGGTGTTGCCATTAAAAAAGCATTATTAGATTTTGAGATGGCGTGTCACTTAAGCAAAAATAAAACACCGACTGATTTTGATTATTTATGCTATAATTAGATAATTTTAATTTCATATTTGATGGTTTAAGGAAGTGTTTATGCCTTATGCACTGTTGCGTCCGTTATTATTTAGTATGAATCCTGAGCAAGCTCACGAAAAAACGCTTCAGATGCTTGAATCTGCCAACAAAGCACATCTTTTGGGTTTTGTGTATGCTAAGCAGGCGCTACCGACTGAGTGCATGGGTATTTCTTTATTAAACCCAGTGGGCTTGGCGGCAGGTTTGGATAAAAATGGGGCGTATATTGATGCCCTAAGTGAGCTGGGATTTGGGTTTTTGGAAATTGGTACGGTCACCCCAAAGCCTCAAATGGGTAACGACAAACCTCGTTTATTCCGCATCAAAGAAGCGAACGGTATTATTAATCGAATGGGATTTAATAATCATGGCGTGGATGTGATGATTGATAATATTGAACAGGCAAAGTATCAAGGTGTTCTTGGTATCAATATCGGTAAAAATGCCACGACGCCTGTTGAAAATGCACTTGATGATTATATTTATTGTCTTGAGCGTGTTTATCCATATGCCAGCTATATCACGATTAATATTTCAAGCCCCAATACCAAAAATTTGCGTAATTTACAAAGTGGCGATGCCTTATCACAACTACTTGATGGCATAAAAAACTGTCAGTTACGCTTAGCCAATGACTATGGATTTTATGTACCTTTGGCATTGAAGATTGCACCTGATTTAGATTTAAGTCAGATTGATGACATTTCTCGCACAGTGATTGATTTTGAGATTGATGGTTTGATTGCAACAAATACCACCTTATCACGCACAGGCGTTGAAGGTTTTCGTCATGGAGAAGAAGCGGGTGGGTTATCGGGTCGTCCTGTCAATCACCAAAGTACGCTGATTTTATCCCAATTTGCAGACCGTATCGCTGATAAAGTCGATTTGATTGGCGTGGGTGGTATTGAGACAGGCGAACTTGCTGTCAAAAAACTTCATGCAGGTGCTAAGGCGGTTCAGTTGTACTCTGGGCTAATTTATAAAGGTCCTGGGCTTGTGACGGATTGCGTTCAGGCACTCTCAGGTGATCGCTACGGATAATCCTATGAATGTGATTGACATTATTATCAGCATTGTTGTGCTTTTGGGTATTTGGCGTGGTTTTACTGTTGGCATGATAAAAAGCATGGCAATGCTGTTATCGTGGTTTATTGCCTTAGTGGTTGCATCAAAAACAGCAAATAGTTTTTCTCATATATTTGCCCCATGGATTGACAACCCAGTTTTACAAGTTGCCATGGCGTTTATTGTCATCATGCTGATCACTGTTTTACTTGTCGGCACAGTTGCTAGCCTATTATCACGCTCATTTAAGGCATTAAAATTGGGATTTTTGGATCGTATTGGCGGCAGTGTATTTGGTGCCGCCACTGGCATGTTAAAGGTTTTGATTGTCCTAAGTATCATCTCTCCGATATTAATGCTAACACCTGCTGCTCAGTCATCTGTACTTGTTCCAAGCCTATTGCCTTATGCACCAATGGCAAAGAATTTCTTACATAAGGCATTTGATAGTACTTGGAATCAGCTGGAAAATCCCTATAAAAATCAACGATGATAATATCATTTAACATCAATTTTTAATAATTATTAACTTATTGTTATCAATAATTTGGAGTAACTATGTGTGGTGTAATCGGCGTTATGGCGCATGAACCTGTCAATCAAACATTGTATGATGGTTTAACCATGCTACAGCACCGTGGTCAAGATGCGGCGGGTATTGTCACCTTAAAAGACAATCGCCTCTATCTGCGTAAAGATAATGGTATGGTGCGTGATGTATTCTTAAATCAACATATGACACGCTTGGTGGGCAATTGTGGTATCGGTCATGTACGCTATCCTACCGCAGGAACTTCTAGTACCGCAGAAGCTCAGCCCTTATATGTCAATTCCCCTTATGGCATTGCTTTGGCACATAATGGCAACTTAACCAATGCCGAAAAATTGGCGCGTGAGCTGTACGAAGAAGATCGCCGTCATCTCAATACTCAGTCAGATTCTGAAGTTTTGCTTAATATTTTTGCCCACGAACTTCAAAAATTTACCAAGCCTGCTTTAGAATCTGATGATATCTTTGAGGCACTGACTAAGCTGTATAAACGCTGTCAAGGTGCGTTTGGTGTGGTGGCTTTGATTACAGGTCACGGTTTGGTGGCATTTCGTGATCCTAATGGCATTCGTCCATTGGTCTATGGACGCCGATTGACCGAAAAAGGCATAGAATATATGGTCGCATCAGAGTCAGTCGCATTACAAGCGCTTGGCTTTGAGATAGTCAGAGATATCGCACCTGGTGAAGCGATTTTTATTGATCTAAACCACAGCATTCACACGCATCAGTGTGTACCTATCGAAAAAGGTCAATACACGCCTTGTATCTTTGAATATGTGTATTTTGCTCGCCCTGATTCTATTATTGATAATATCTCCGTCCACAAGGCAAGAATGCGTATGGGCGAAAAATTAGCCGATCAAATTTTGCGTGAATGGGGTGAAGATCATGGGATTGATGTGGTCATACCGATTCCAGATACCTCAAGAAATTCTGCGTTAGAGCTTGCGGTTCGCTTAAATGTCAAATACCGTGAGGGCTTTAATAAAAATCGCTATATTGGCCGCACCTTTATCATGCCAGGTCAGCAGCAGCGCAAAAAAAGCGTCCGCCAAAAATTAAATGCCGTACCATTAGAATTTAAAAACAAAAATGTGCTTTTGGTCGATGATTCAATCGTTCGTGGTACTACCTGCTATGAGATTATTCAGATGGCTCGAGATGCAGGTGCTAAAAAAGTCTTTTTTGCGTCGGCAGCGCCGCCAGTCATGTACCCCAATGTTTATGGCATTGATATGCCTGTGCGTGGTGAGCTGATTTCATCAGGCCGTAGTGTTGAAGAAGTGTGCGAGATTATCGGTGCCGATCGTTTAATTTTCCAAGACTTAGGTGATTTGATCGAAGCGGTCAAAGACACCAAACACAGCCAAGTTGACGGCTTTGATTGTTCGGTTTTTGATGGTAAATATATTGCAGGCGATATTGATGAAGTTTATTTAACCGATCTTCAAAATAAAAGAAATGACGCTGTCAAAGATAAAGGTGTCACCGTCGTCGATACACCCGTTGATATGACGGGCGTATCTGCAGTTTAATTGAAATGTCATTGAAATAAACCAAAATTTTAACCACTAAAAAGCACCAAAAATAGCTTCTCGGTGCTTTTTATCACAATATTTTTATTGATGTGTTTAAACACTTGAGTGATGATGCCTATTGTGATTGGTAAAATGAGATTATTTTTGGAAGTATTTATGAAAAATCAGTCTGCCACCCATTGGGCATTATCTGTCATGACAATCAGTGTGCTTTTAAGTGCCTGTACTTCTCATGTGACACATGAGCGTGCACCAATCAAAGTTGTGCAGGTTACACCCAATCCTGCACAGGTTGCACCGCCTGCTCAAGTGCCTGCTCAAGCTTTGACCAAAGTACCTACCTCAACCGTTCAGCCTACGACCGCCAAACCTGCATCCGTTGTGGTACAAAAATCGGTCGTCGTACAAAAACCAGCCCCCACCAACACACCCAGCATGACTAGCCAAAGTCATTATGCTACCTTTACTGAGTGGAAACATGATTTTATTCATCGTGCCTTGGCAAAAGGTATTAATGCCAATAGTTTAAATTCATTGATGAGTAATGCCACGCTCAATCAGCGTGTGATAGAGTTGGATCGTAGTCAAGCTGAATTCACCAAAATGCCTTGGGAATATGTCGAATCAGCCGCCTCTTCAAATCGCATCAGCCAAGGCAGATCCAAATTAACTGAAAATTTGAGTATATTAACCTCAGCTGAATCTATCTACGGCACACCAAAAGAGATTACCGCCGCCATTTGGGGTATGGAATCATCATACGGTGCTGGCATGGGTAGCATGGATTTGGTCAGTGCGTTATCAAGCCTAGCGTATGATGGTCGCCGCCGTGAGTTTGCTGAAAACCAGTTACTTGCGATGCTTTTAATGATTGAGCGTGGTGATGTGGCAGCATCTCAGCTAAAAGGCTCATGGGCAGGAGGCATGGGACATACTCAATTTATCCCAACGACATGGATACAAGAGAGTATCGATGGTGATGCCAATGGTCGAAAAAACCCTTGGAATCGCCAAGATGCCTTAACTTCCACTGCAAGTTATTTGGCAAATGCTGGCTGGATTCGTGGCTTACAGCCTTTTTATGAAGTGCGATTACCAACTGGGTTTGACTTTTTACAGCTAAATAGCAAGCGTAGCCTTGATGCGTGGAAGGCATTAGGGCTGGTCAGTGCAAGCGGTGAATATTTTGGTGGCGTACATGAAGCACAATTGTGGCTACCTGCTGGTCAATATGGGCCAGCATTGCTACTCACCAAAAATTTTGAGGTCATTCGTGTTTATAACAATTCCTCAAGCTATGCTTTGGGTGTTTCTTTGCTTGCCAAAAAAATTGCCGGTGGCCATGATCTTGTTCAATCTTGGCCACGTCATGAACAGCCATTATCACGCACCCAAATCATCAATTTACAAAAAAACTTAACTGCACAAGGCTATGACACCCAAGGCATTGACGGTGTCGCTGGTAGTAATACCCGCCAAGCATTTGCGCGCTGGCAAGCTGCTAATGGTCAAATACCAGATGGATTCATCAGCCAGCGTACGGCTGGTCATTTGGTCTGGTAAATTCATTGATGTCATTAACCACCTTTGGTTAAGTGATTGCCCTTGCAAAACCCCATTATCATCCCCATGGTAATGGGGTTTGATTAATTTAACTGTTTAAAGAAGAAGAAAAATCCATTATGCGACTGCCCGAAACGACCAGAGCCGAACGACAAACCAACCAACTTGCTCGTAGAATTCAAGAAAAAGCCCAGCTGACAGGCGTGAATGTCTCAGGAACACAAATCTCCAGTCAAGCATTTGAGATGGTAACCGATTTTGAGCCATCGGGCGATCAGCCAAAAGCCATCGCCGAGCTTGTAAAAGGTGTTGAAGCGGACATGCGTGGTCAACTTTTGTTGGGTGTGACAGGTTCTGGTAAAACCTACACCATGGCAAAGGTGATTGCCGAGTGCGGTCGTCCTGCCATCATCATGGCACATAATAAGACTTTGGCAGCTCAGCTGTATGGTGAATTTAAGGCATTTTTTCCGAATAATGCCGTTGAATATTTTGTCAGTTATTATGATTATTATCAGCCTGAAGCCTATGTACCAGCCAGCGATACTTTTATTGAGAAAGATTCTGCCATTAACGATCATATTGACCAAATGCGACTGTCAGCAACTCGTGCCTTATTAGAGCGACGAGATGCCATCATCGTGGCATCAGTATCGGCAATTTATGGCTTGGGCGATCCTGAAAGCTACCTAAAAATGTTGCTTCATATTGTTGTTGGTGATCGAGTGCATCGTGATGCGGTAATCAAACGACTTGTTGAATTACAATACGAACGCAATGAACTGGATTTTGGGCGAGGGACTTATCGCATTCGTGGCGAAACTTTGGATATTTATCCTGCTGAAAGTGAAAGCTTGGCAGTACGCATACAGATGTTTGATGATGAAATTGAAAAAATTACTTGGTTTGACCCCTTGACGGGTAAAAATATCAAATCAGTACCACGCATTACCATTTATCCAAAATCACATTATGTCACTCCAAAAGATAAGCTAGAAGCTGCCAGTGCCACGATCAAAGAAGAGCTTGCCCAAAGGCTAGAATATTTTTGTGCTAATGATAAATTCATTGAAGCACAACGCATCAAAGAGCGTACACAGTATGATCTTGAGATGATTGGGCAGCTTGGTTATTGTAATGGTATTGAAAACTACTCTCGTCATCTGTCAGGTCGACCAGCAGGTGAAGCACCGCCAACTTTATTTGATTACATTCCCTCAGATGCACTGCTGTTTATTGATGAAAGTCATGTGACTGTGCCTCAGATTGGTGCGATGTATAAAGGCGATAAAAGCCGCAAAGAAACGCTTGTTCAATATGGGTTTCGCTTGCCGAGTGCTATGGATAATCGACCCATGAAATTTGAAGAATGGGAAAAAATTTCCCCAGCGACCATTTTTGTCTCTGCCACGCCTGCTCAATATGAGCTTGAAAAATCCGAACAAGTGGTTGAGCAGGTCGTGCGTCCAACGGGTCTTGTAGATCCGATACTTGAAATCCGCCCTGTATTAACCCAAGTTGATGATATTCTTGGTGAAATTAACCTAAAAAAATCACTCGATGAGCGGGTTTTGATTACCACACTGACCAAACGCATGGCAGAGGATTTGACCAGCTATTTAAAAGAATACGGTATTAAGGTTGCCTATTTACACTCTGATATTGACACAGTTGAGCGAATGAAAATCATTCATGAGCTGCGTACGGGTATTTTTGATGTTTTGGTAGGTATCAATTTGCTGCGTGAAGGATTGGATATGCCTGAGGTTTCTTTGGTGGCAATTTTTGATGCCGACAAAGAAGGATTTTTACGCTCAGAACGGTCGCTGATTCAAACCATTGGGCGTGCTGCTCGCCATGTGAATGGCAAGGCAATTTTATATGCAGATACAATCACGCCAAGCATGCAAAAAGCCATCGATGAAACCGAACGCCGCCGTGCCAAACAAATTGCATTTAATCAAGAACATGGCATCACACCAAAATCAGCCAGTCGTGCCATTACCGATAAGATTGATACCGGTGATGACGAAACTTCTGAAGTGGTGCAGATTGTTTTATCTCAAGCATTGGCAGGCGTGGATGAAAACATCCTACATTCGCCAAAACTACTGGCCAAAGAAATCGCTCGCTTAGAAAAACAAATGCAGGCATTATCTCGTGAGCTAAAATTTGAAGAGGCTGCCAAAGTGCGTGATACAGTCATCGCACTCAAAGAGCTGTTAGTTCAATAAAATTGATCAAATCAATTTATCACAACAATTTATCACAACAATGCCTTTACTGTTTAATGATCAAGTAAAGGCAAATTTTATGTTTAATCAGCTTATGACAATCCAAACAATTCATAGACACCCTTTGCCACCATTCACACCGCCCAATGCGTGTGTGATGATGCTTGGCAGCTTTCCGCCGCCACCTGAGCGTTGGGCAATGCCATTTTATTATCCAAATTATAATAATGATATGTGGCGTATTTTGGGTTTGGTGTTTTTTGATGATGCTAAGCGATTTATTGATAGCACGCATAAAACCTTTGATCAAGATGCTATTGAGCAATTTTTGACTAAGACGGGCATCGCCATCGGCGACACAGCCGAACAGGTGATCCGCCAAAAAGACAACGCTTCTGATCAGTTTTTACAGATTGTCACACCAGCAGATATTGAAAAGACGCTCAAGCAGTTGCCTTGGTGTCATGCATTCATCACCACAGGCAAAAAAGCGACTGAAGTTTTATGTCAGCAATTTACAAGCCAAAAAATACCAAACATTGGCGAGCAAGTACAGCTATTGATTGCCAACCGTCGCATTGATTTATATCGCTTACCATCATCATCACGGGCGTATCCTTTGGCGATTGATAAAAAAGCCGATTTTTATCGAAAGGTTTTTGAGACATTGGGCGTGCTTTAAAAAGTACAACGATTTAAGTGTATTTTTGCTAAAATACCAAGACCTTCGCAATAAGACACCATAATGACTGACACCATCTTGACGATGCCACCAACACCGCCCAAACCCTCTGAACAAATTGCCGCCTTACAATGCACGCTTGAGCAGGCTTATTTGATTGAAGCTTCGGCAGGTACAGGCAAAACTTGGACGCTGACGGGGATTATTCTACGGCTATTAATTGAAAAAAAATATCCGCCTGAGCGTATTATTGCCACAACTTTTACTCGGGCGGCGGCAGCTGAGATGCAAGAGCGTATCAGTGAGCGGCTGCACAGCTTTTATGGCTTGATGCGTTGGTTGCAAGGTATGCTAAGCACTCAGCCTGAATGGTTTAATCAGACTGCACCCATAGAGCAAATTATTACTTCTGCCGATCAGGCTGGGTATGATGCCGCCGATCCAATTAATGAGCATTTACTCAGATTTATCCTATCTCAAAAAGCAACTTTCTTAAACGAAGTGGTTTATCGCACAGGGCTTTTATTAACTTCTTTAGATAAACTATTTGTTGGTACGCTAGATAGCCTTGCTCAAAAATGGCTCAATGAATTTGCCGCCCAAATTGGGCATCAGTCTGGCATGGAGATTTTAAATAATGCCGAACAAAAAGTTGCCGCCATCGTCCATGATGAGATGCGTGCCGAAGAAGTTAGGCTTAAGCACGCCCAGCCTGAATTTTATCAAATCTTTAAAGCATTTTATCCAAATTTTTTCAGCCAAGTGGATGCTGTTGTCAAGATTGTTAATAAAGCGATTAATTTTTATTCTGCACCCATTGACGAGCTTATGCCTATTAATACAGACATAAGCTTGGTCAAAGCGATGATTGATCAAATTATAACAACAGATTTTACAGGATTTACACCATATTTTGACGCCAATTTTCGCAAACAAGTAGCAATGAATCAGAGTTTAGGCTTTGGCAAACTGATTCAATATCTGCCAAATTTGCTGTCTTTAATCCAAAAACACGGCGTGCTATTTGTTCGTTTTGTGGATAATGATGCACTTAAGCTGATTGATGCAATCATAAAAGCAATGGATAAAGATTGGCAAATTTTTAATAAAAGTGCCAACCCAAGCGATATCAATCAATTTTTGGCGTTACCACTTCAGGCTCTCAGCGATATTGCCAATGTTTATTTGACGCTAAGTGAACAAACCAATCTATACCATACGCACATCTGCCGACACATTATCCTAAGTGCAAAAAGTCAGATTGCCCAAAGGCTTGAGACACATGGTCAGACCACATTTACGCTACAAATGGTAAGATTAAATGAGGCACTTCGTAATAGTCCTGCACTGGCACGGCAGATTCGCCATCATTATCCTGTCGCTTTGATTGATGAATCTCAGGATATTAATGGGCTACAAGTTGAGCTAATTGAGCTGGTTTATCTCAATGAGATTGCCAATTATCACAAAAATCTTATCCGCTATGAGCAAATCGGTGGCGAGAAGCCAAAACTGCCACGGGGATTTTTATTGTTAGTTGGAGATCCTAAGCAGGCAATTTATCGCTTTCGTGGTGGCGATGTTACCAATTATAATTTAATTAAGCATTATGGCAACCAAGATTTGCTCATCAAAGCACCATTGATGAATCAATCGCTGTCTTTGACGGTCAATCGCCGTTCAAGCAAAGCACTGATTGAGGCACTCAATGCATGGTTTGACAATAATCATCAAGATGCTGTCGCCAATCATGCCAATTTAGGTCAAGGGATTTTTTATCAGCAGATCCAAGCACATAAAGACGGTGGCGGTATCCATTGGCAATCTGATGCTTATGCCGATTATTATGGTAAATATCCCATAGCGGTGTTGCATTTTGACCATATCGAAGCTGGTCAAAAAGCTGCACAAAGGGCTGAGCAAATTGCTCGGCATATCAATACCATTTTGCAAGGTGATCATACGCTACATGGTCAAAAGATACTGCCAAAGGATATTGCTGTACTTGGACGCACAGCTGATACGCTAGATAGGATAAAAAGTGAACTTGATCAGCTCAATATCCCAGCCATCATTCCCAAAGAGATGAATATCTTTATCACTCAAGCTGCAGATGATCTTTTGGCGTTAATTGGTGCGATACTACAACCAAATCACAGCGAAAACTTGGGTAAATTTTTGGTATCAAGCTTGGTTGGCATGACGCTTAAGCAAGCAATAAATATCATTGAACCAAATGATCAGCAGGCTTTGGATAATGACTTATCAGAAACTCAAAATCTAAAAACTCATCTTTTAGCCTACCTAAAAAAATCATATGAAAAATGGCAAAAATTTGGTGTATCATCAGCACTTGCTTATGCGCTTCACCATTCGCCCATTGATTATGATGATGACAAATCGCCTTGGCTTAAGGCAGCCACTCAAGGCGAGCGTTATTTGGTGGACCTTGAACGGCTGGTGGCTTTGGTCAGTGAGCAATCGCAGCTGCACGAGATGCGTATCATTGCTTGGTATCATAAACAGATGAACGCTGATGTTGATAGCCACAATAAGCGTCCCATTCTACCGAGCGAAAGCGGTGTTAATTTGATGACCATTCATAAATCAAAAGGGCTTGAATTCCCCATCGTGTATGTCATAGGCATGGATGAAAAGCCAAAAAATGAGAATGGGCTGACAATCTACCCTTATACTAATCACAATTTTCAGCGGTGCTTAAGCTTAAGCCAAGGTAATTTGATTGATGAAAATTATTATTATCATATCAATCAGCAGGAGTTGATTGATGAAATCAGACGCTTAGGCTATGTGGCATTGACGCGTGCTTCTGAACAGCTATATATCGTGGGTGGTGATTTATCCAAAAAAACTTCAAAAGAAATGCCTTTGTATCAATGGCTTGACTGTGCAGGTGAAAAAATACTGAGCCTACCAGATCGGCTAAAAGGTTGGGTGGACTGGATAGATCTGACTGAAGCGGATTTATTTAGCCAACCTTATCAAACCAAGCTGCCCAATCTTAGCGCCAAACATTATGCACCTTGGGATATGGTGATGACCAAAACCCAGTTTTTTGGAGAATATAAGACCAGCTTTAGTGCATTAATTACTCGCTTGGATAAGTCTGCCATTTCTCCTGATGAAGCAGATATTGATCAGTTGTCTGTACTGACTGACATGGCCGCATCTGATCAGTTTGATGACATTCGTACCAGCTTTTTTAAGGGCAGTTTGGCTGGTGATTTTTTGCATAAAGTCATGCAATTTTTACCGACAGATCGACTGGCATTGGCATCTTTGCACGATGCTCATCGTATCATCAGCGGGGTGATTTATGAACAAGGCAGAAAACTTGGGATTGCTGAGCGTTATTTACCCACTCGCCCCGCTCAGCAGATTGGTACACGCATCAATTCTAACGAGCATCAAGCCGATGATCATACCAAGTTGGTTGCTTGGATTTATCAGCTTGCATACGCACCTTTTAGAGCATCTCATCGCTCATTAATGTCTCTGCCAATGACTGTACAACTGCGTGAGCTTAGCTTTACACTGGGGCTTGGCGATACCTTTAGTATCACTCGCCTAAATGAGGTGTTTAAAGCACATAGCGACAAAGACTTGGTATTGCTTGACGATGACTATCATACCATGCGTTATCGTTATTTACGAGGTGAGATTGATTTGGTTTATGAGTGCGATAGGCGATTTTTTATCGTTGATTATAAATCAAATTATTTGGGTAGCACGGCTGATGAGTATCATGATCACGCCATGGCTGCAGTGATGGATAAGGTCGGCTATTGGCTACAAGCTGCTATTTATCAAGTGGCATTGCATCGACTTTTAAAGATTCGATTAAAAGACTATGTTGGCAATGAAGCAGCTTATTTGGGTGCTGTTGAATATGTCTTTTTGCGTGGCGTTCAAGAGGGCAATGAGAAGACAGGGCATTTATGTTGGCAGCCGCCATTATCTTTGATTTTAGCACTTGATGATATTTTATAAGTTAAACTTAACGATTAATAGTAGAGATAATATATGGCAGGGGATATTATTAGCCGATATGTGACCGATCGCATTCAAGACAATCATCAATGGTATGCCAAAAAACAGGTTTTGGCTGCTGAATGTACACTAAGATTACCAGACTTTGAGCTATATCATATCGTGCAGGATGCATTATTATTTCAGCTCAATCAAGGGCATACCATACTGCATATCAATGATCATGATGATTTGAATAATCGCCATGGATTAAATGGCATGATACCCATTTGGCAACAAAAAATCATGGATTCATGCCTGACAGTGATAACGCACGCATTGGCAAATGAGGGCATGGACTGGGCAGCATTTTTTGATGCTTATCATCGCTGTGCAGATGATACTATCAAGATAAAACAATTTGTTAATCATGCCTTAAATCATTTTCGTCAGCAAGTATCTTTGCTTGATCACACAGTGATGGAAATTGAGCAATTATCTGCGTTATTTTTGTCCATGCTGCGTATTTACTATGTCTTATACAAAAATGCCAATACTTTGAATCAGTTTGTGAGTCTTTTGCATAACAATACTTTTTTTGGAGATATTTTGGCATCAAACATTCAAAGCATACCAACAAATACGCCACCGATTTATTTTAGTGATCAAGCAGGTGGACTGTATTTATGGACAAGTCGTGCCTACCTTGCTGAATCACAACTGATGACGCATATCTTGCGTATCAGTCA
This sequence comes from Moraxella catarrhalis, assembly GCF_001632285.1. Classification (GTDB taxonomy): domain Bacteria; phylum Pseudomonadota; class Gammaproteobacteria; order Pseudomonadales; family Moraxellaceae; genus Moraxella; species Moraxella catarrhalis. Next base: position 265,996 of record NZ_LWAH01000016.1, on the reverse strand, counting down.
GGCTGATGTGCCGATATTTGCTCTTGATCAGCTACCAAATAGCCTAAATACCGAGCAGCGTGACGCAATCAAGCTGGTCTCAAAACAAGCGTTTTGCCTAATTATGGGAGGTCCTGGGACAGGCAAGACCTTTACAGTTGCCCAAATTGTCATCGCACTCAATCAGCGTGATGAGCATAAAAAGATGCGTTTGGGGCTTGCTGCACCGACAGGTAAGGCAGCTCAGCGTATGAGTGAATCTTTGCTTAAATCCCTAGATAAGGCGAACGATATACAGCTGCCCAAGCCTAAGACCATTCACCGCCTGCTTGGTATTGGGGCAAATGGCAGCCCACGCTATGATGCCAAAAATCAGCTGCCGCTTGATATGCTTATTATCGATGAAGCTTCTATGCTTGGCACGGAGCTGGCAAGTCAGCTATTTGCTGCTATCGCCACGGGTTGCCGTGTGATTTTACTTGGGGATACGCATCAGCTGGCTGCGGTTGATGCTGGTGCGGTGTTGGCTGACTTATGCCGAATTGAACGCCTAAGGCATTTGCGTGTCAATTTGACAGCATCAAAACGCTTTACGGACACATCAGGTGTTGGTCAATTGGCAAAGCTGATTAATGATGATCGTCAAAATATACACTTTGATGAAATACAACAATTAATCAATTGCCATACCAAGATTGATTTTCATCCCATCACCCATGCCCTAATGCACAATGATACCTACCAAAAGCTTAGCCAAGACTATCAGGACTATTTTTTAGCAAGTAAACGGCTTCGCTTTAGTTTTGCAAAATTATCTAGCCAAGATGCAATTGATAGCGTCAAAAAACTATTTAAGATATTAGATACTTACCGTATTCTTTGCGCTTCACATCTTGGTACATTTGGCGATGATCAGATCAATGATTATTTAAGCTTAGCTCATCGAGCAGTTCAAAAAATCCCACCATCAGTATCGCCTTGGTTTCATGGTCGTGTGGTGATGATTACCAAAAATTTATATGATTTGGGCTTATTTAATGGAGATATCGGCATTTGCTTATGGGGTTCATCAGGTCTTAGCGTGTACTTTGAAGGCGAGACTTTGCGTATGGTGGCGGTTGATATGTTAAGTGATACCGTTGTGAGTACGGCTTATGCCATCACAGTGCATAAATCCCAAGGTTCAGAGTGGCAAAAAGTCGCCATTATCTTTGATGGCAATAGCGAACGCCTGCTGTCAAAGGAGCTTATTTATACCGCTGTTACTCGAGCAAAGTCAGCGGTACATATCTACAGCACGCATGACGCACTCATCAATGCCATCAATACGCCGACAGTTCGACAAACTGGGCTGGATAAAGTGAGTGATGGTCAGCAATCATAATCACTTGATCTTGCCATGTTTAAAAATACAAATTTTATTCCAAATATGCCATAAATTATAAAATTATGTCATAATACAAAGTTTTAAAGTGATATTTCAAAATACAAGTATATGACACAATGATGACAGATAATAAGCTACAAAAATCCCTTAAAAATCAACATATTTTATCACAGCCCCTATCTATTGGGGGTTTAAAAATTGAGAATAGAATTTGGGTAGCACCGATGGCAGGGGTGACAGATAACCCTTTTCGAAGGCTCTGTAAATCCTTTGGTGCAGGTCATGCCGTCAGTGAGATGATTATTGCTGATACAGCATTATATGCACGCAAAAAATCGTTATATCGAGCCAATTTTGATGGCGAAATTGCACCCATTTCTGCACAAATTGCAGGGGCTGAGCCTGATAAATTGGCACAAGCCGCCCAATTTCAAGTTGCCAATGGTGCTCAGATTGTCGATATTAATATGGGCTGTCCTGCCAAAAAAGTCTGCCGTAAGCTCGCAGGCTCGGCATTGCTTCAGGATGAAGATTTGGTTAGGCGGCTGCTTGACAGTGCGGTTTTGGCCGTTGATGTGCCAGTCACTTTAAAAACTCGTTTGGGATTTGCCAATGGGCAAGAAAATATTTTAAAAATTGCACAAATTGCTGAACAAGCAGGCGTGGCTGCCATTACCATTCATGGGCGTACACGAGAGGATTTTTATACAGGTCAGGCACGCTATGAGCTGATTACCCAAGTAAAAAAGGCTGCCAAAATCCCTATCATTGTCAATGGCGATATCGATAGCCCACAAAAAGCTTTGGATATCCAAGCCAAAACAGGGGCAGATGCTGTTATGATTGGTCGAGCTGCTCAAGGTAAACCTTGGCTGTTTCAGCAAATTGCCCATTTTGCCAATACTGGCGAACTCTTAGCGTCGCCTACGGTCGGTGAGATTCATGAAGTGGTCTTGAGGCATCTAGATGAGCTGTATCGCTTTTATGGAGAATATTCAGGATGTCGCATTGCCCGTAAGCACATCGCATGGTATACAGGCGGTCTGCCCAACTCTAACGCTTTTCGTGACGCCATGTATGCGTGCGAGACTACCAAAGAGCAGTTTGAGGTCGTGGATAAATTTTTTAAGACAATTTCTTAACAATTTCTTAAGTGTTTTTGTGTGTACTGATATCTTTGATGACTGCACTAACTGTCCCATCTTTAAAGGTTATCTTAACTGACTGATTTTGTTGGAGTGTTTTGGTGCTATGAATACTTTCATTGGTCTGAGCATTATGAATGAGTGTATAGCCTTTTTTTAGCATTCGGCTTGGATGCTGAATTAAAATCAAACTTTGTAAATGGCGACAGTCTTTTTTTAGTTTAGATAAATAATCAAATAGAATATTATGCTGATCAAGGTGGATTTTTGTGGTATGTTTGGCTTGCGATATAATCGCCAAACTTGATTTTTGGGTCTGAGCAAGTAGGGCGGTTAGAGCCGATTTTTCTTGGTGATGGCGGAATTTTGCGGTACTTTTTATGTGGCTTAGTTGATATAAATCGTCTTTTTTTGCCATATTGACGGCGTGCAAACTGCTTCTTTGGATTTTCTCAATTTGTCTTTGGCTATTTGCTTGGGCCATTGTTAGATGAGTATTGGTCATTTTAGTCAAACGCTCCATTGTAGCGACCGCTTGACGCGTCATTTTGACCAAATGCGACTCGATACCAAGGATAGCTTTTGATGGGGTATCAAAACTGCTATGTGCTACCTCATCAAGAATTACCGAGTCACGCTCATGCCCAATACCAACCCAAACAGGAATCGGACATTCTGCCACCAAAGCCGCTAATTCAAAATCATTCAAATAAGCCAAATCGCCAACCGCACCCCCACCACGAATAATGACCAACAAATCTGGCAAAGTATCATAGGTATTTTTAAAATTATTCATACCCTCAGAAATTGCAAGGCGTATCTCATTGGGCGCATGATTGCCTTGAAAAGTGGCATAATGATAGTGAAATTGGCAAGCACCTGCCAAGGCGAGCCGATCGGCTTCGGCGCGAAAGTCGCCTAAACCTGCCGCCTTTTCAGGGGCGATTACGATGACATGGCGAATATCAAATGGTATGGCGTGTTTTTTATTTAAATGAAGCAGGCCTTCTTCGCTCAACCGTTTTTTCATCTGTGTATATGCAGCAGCGATCTCGCCGAGCGTATAATTTGGGTCAATATCGCTAATGTTTAGGCTAAAACCATAATTGGCATGAAAACTCGCCGAGCATTTTACCAAGACCAAAATACCTGCTTGTAGGCTTTGACCTGTCATTTTGGTAAATTTACTCATCACTGTCTTGGCACGAAATCGCCATAAAGTTGCACGGCAGCTTGCGGTAATTTGATCAACATCATCAGTCTCAGCCAATTCAAAATAATAATGACCGCCTTTAGTGTTCATGGCACGGATTTCAGCACGCACCCAAACCTCATGATCAAAACTGTCATCAATCACCATTTTGACTGCTGTCAAATAATCCGATAAAGACAAATGAGCATCTGCCAAATTATTAAAATTCTCATCAAAAACTGCTTCTTTGGCAAGCTTCGCTTCAAAACTTTCGGCAATTTGACGATGTTTATTTAATAGCGTTTCAGGGTCATCAAGGGTGCTGCCCAGTGCTTCAACATGCTTTATAGTGGTGTTTTTTGGCATAATTTTGGCATAATTTTGGTGAGATACTATTGTAGCAAAGCCAAGCAAAATTGGCAATTTTGGGTCAATCAGGCGTTTTTATACACTTAATCTAAATTAAAATCACCCAAATGAATTTGAGCGATCATAGGCCAAAAGAGTTATTTGGTTGTTGTGGTTTTTCTGGGTAATTAAGTGCTGACAGTCAAGTCTGTGCGTTCATCCATCTCATACAATGCACCTGCACGACCAACGATTAAAGGATCGATATTACCAATTTGAGCGATGTCTTTATTTTCGTAGGTTAATTTATTGAGTACATAACGCATGGCGTTTAAGCGTGCGCGTTTTTTACAGTCAGATTTAATCACAATCCAAGGCACTTCTGCCGTGTCAGTATTAAAGAACATAGCTTCTTTGGCAAGTGTATAATCGTCCCATTTATTGAGCGAGGCTTTATCCACTGGCGATAGTTTCCACTGTTTTAACGGGTCATTTTCACGGCTGGCAAAACGCACACGCTGTTCTTCACGACTGACCGAAAACCAAAATTTCACCAAATGAATGCCAGATTCTACCAAATGCTTTTCAAATTCAGGCACTTGATGCATAAAAATACGGTATTCTTCATCCGTACAAAAGCCCATAACTCGTTCTACAACCGCACGATTGTACCAAGAGCGGTCAAATAAAACGATTTCACCAGCGGTTGGCAGATGCTGCACATAGCGTTGAAAATACCACTGGCCACGCTCTTGTTCGGTTGGCTTTTCTAGAGCGACCACACGAGCACCACGGGGATTTAAATGCTCCATAAATCGCTTAATGGTGCCACCTTTGCCTGCAGCATCACGCCCTTCAAAGATAATGACAAGTTTTTGACCAGTGGTTTTGATATGATGTTGGAGTTTTAACAGTTCAATTTGTAGCTTGTATTTTTGGGCTTCGTAATTTTTACGACTTAAGCGATATTTGTAGGGATAACCGCCTTCACGCCAATTATCCGAAAGCTGAGTATCTCGTGATTTATCGGTACGAACTTGGCTGATGACATGAGTTGTGGGAAGGTATTCTTTGAGCGCTTCACCAAATTCTGCCAACTCCTCAGGGGTGGCATGCTCAAGTAACTCTTCTAATTGACCCACCGTTTGTGTCATAATCGCTTCCGCTTTTGATGGCTTTGGCTTGGTTTCTGTAGCGGTCGATACTTTGGTACGAGTCGATGTTGTTTTTTTGGGAACGGTTGTGGCAGTCGTTGAGCTTGTTGTCGCTGTCTTAGGTTTTGGGGTAGTTGTCATAAGAATTCCTTAGATAAACAAATAAAAACAACAAAAAACCTTGCTATTAGTATGTTATCATGTTAATGATATGTTATCAACTGTTAAGCAATTTGTAATATCGGCTGACCATACCGCCATAATTTATCATAACATATGACAAAATATGACTAAGCGTGCTTTGGTTTTTATCATCTAAACCATCAAATCATTATTTAACGAAAAAAATTGATAAAAAGTATTGACAGCGATAAAAATATCAGTATAATACGCACTCATAGCCAGTTAGGCTAACCATACATGCCAGTGTGGTGAAATTGGTAGACACGACGGATTCAAAATCCGTTGCCCTTAAAAGCGTGTCGGTTCGAGTCCGACCACTGGTACCAATAAAATAAAAGACCTACAGCAAAAGTTGTAGGTCTTTTAATAGCTAAAAATAATAATAACCACATACTAACCACCGTTAAAACTTTGTTTAATTTCTTCCTCCTAAAATGGTATATCATCTAAAGGCTGTACTTTGCAGGCGCAAAGCTGTAAATTGTACCCACTTCGCCAAATTTTCGACCAGTGACTTTAAAATACTTACTATCTCATTTGACTTCAATTTTTGTTGGGCGGTTGAGCTTACTGGCGTGTAATAAATGCAGTGCGTCATCCTTGACCACGAATATATAAATCATCAACAATTGATCCAAATCCTATGACTGACAAGATGCGTGAAGCGTATGAAGCAATCAAAGCAGAGCAAGCACTCCAAAGGCAAAGTGAAGCCTTAATGTGTATGTTTGATCGGCTTGAAAAGGCGTGAGAGTTAAGGTATGATGAGGGTAGTTTTTGATGATGAGACTTGTTATGTTTGGCATTAAACTGTTACATTCTGATGATTTTATAAAATCGGCGTCATCGTTTGGTTGTTTTCTTGCCATCATGGACAAACAAACCAACAAAAACCATGTGTACAATCTTAGCACTCAGGTACAAAGATTTGAGCTCATTGACATCGATCAGGTGGCAAATTTGGCAAATTCGGTTCAAAATGGTGCCATCAGTGCCACTGTTGGCACGCTGCTTGTTAGGGCGGGCGTTTTGCCTGCACTGGTTGCCCTGTCTATTGGTGCTGGGCTACCCAATCGTACCAAAGACGCTTATGTTTGTCATATTGAGTTTGACGATAGCAAATCTGCCATTTTACAATTAAGCAAGCACAAATATCAGCAGTTTTTAAAACACATCGCTTAACGACCCAATCACGACCAAAACCCACCCAATGCGGTGGTTTTTTTTACTTAAAGGATGACAACATGGCACTGGCAATTAACATTGTGCTTGGAGCAAATACGGTTCATTTTAGCCGTAACATCCAAAAAGCCACCCAAAACGCCAAAAAATACTTACAAGGCTTTGCCTTACTTGCCTACATGCAAGCGGCGGATAAAGACAAATCGGTGCAGGATTTTCTCATCATTGACCCAAACCCCATGACGGACGAACAAAAAAAGCCTTTACTAAGCGCTTTGTAAATGAGATTAAGCAGTCTCTAAGTCGTGGGCGAACAGACGCTTAGGAAATTTTTACCAAAAGCAGTAAGTTTAATAATGCCTTTTTGTATCTCAATTTTGGACTCTAATTCTTTGTTTATCAGCTCTATTTGTTCAGTTCGTTCATCTTTGTTTAGAACCTTGCCATCGAGTTCAACTGGTCTAGTGAGATCTTGAAGCTTGGATATATCCAGTCTTCGAAGTTTAAGCTCTTTGCCCAGTGCTGAAACTTTTTCTTGATATAAGGCTGAGTGATAAAAGGGATCATAGACTGGTTCATGTGTCAAGTGTTCGGTATATGTCACATCTATTAGCTTAAGGCGTGCAAGGTTATCAATAGATGGTGTAATCAAGTTGGGATCTAGTACTTGGCGATTGCCTAAAAATACATGTTGGTGAAGCATATGAAAGCCATAACTTGCTTCTTTGACAATATTCACAATTGGTGCATCACCGCTTTGACTTAGATATTCTAGATTTTTGGCATCCAATGGGCTAAGTGATTTGATAATCTCTACAAACGCATGATGCACCTGACCATCTTTTCTCTCATCCATGGCTGACACAATCAAATTGGCAAACATTTCGCGAATGTTCTCTTCGTTCATATGAAATCGGCTGGCTTCCAACGCTGGGCCGATAATTGCCACATTGGGGTCTTTGAGTGCATTTGCTGGTATTTTTTCAATACCGGTCTGAATGTTGTTCTGCATGGCTTGTATATTCATTGCTTGTTGAGCCTTAATGCTTTCAACTTTATAATGCCACTTGTGACCATATACCACAAACCAAATATCTTGAAAGGTTTGCAAAGGCCCATTTAGCAAACCAACTGATGCAGCGCCACTCACAGCACCTGTGATAGCTGGTATTAAATGAAAGGTTTCTGCTGTCACGGTTATTACTCCTAAATTTTCTTCAATATGCGTTTGGCGATCTTAAATTCATCACCACCGCTCAAGACGGCTGACACTCCACACCCACCCAATCACTTCAAACTCACCATCGCTGATCTGCTGCTTGGTGGCGACCTGCTCAGGAAATTCAGCGGCATTATCGCTGACGATACGCACGCCACCATCAGGCAGTCGGTACAGACGCTTACATAAGCACAGCTCCCCAAAGCGAATTGCAAAAATCCGCCCATCCTTGACTTCTTTTCGTCTTTTATCGATATAGATGGTGTCGCCATCTTGCACATAGGGCGTCATGCTGTCATCGCACGCAGTGACTGCAAAGGCATTGATGGGCATCACACCCAGATTGCTCAAGGTGCGTCTGCCCATGCGCAGCTTACGACCCTCAAGCGGTGCATCACCATTGACTGCACCATGCCCACAAGCAAAGGCAATGTCTTTATAAAAAGGGATCTCAGCTTCATCATCATCCAGTGGGGTGCTATCGTCCCATTCAATGATAGGGGTGAGTTTATCATTATTTTTTGTCATCTCACCTTCGCCGTAATCAAGCCAAGTTATAGGTACACCAAGACATTGCGTAAGCAGTTTCATTTTGTCGTTTCTTGGCTTGGCTTGACCTTTGGAATAACGGCGTATCATTTTAGGAAATTGATCAGCCTTGGCTCGCTCACTTGGCATCACGCCTTGGGCATTGAGTAAATGGGATAAAAACAATCCGCCAAGGGGTAGATGCTTAGCTATTGAGCAAGCGACAGGCGGTAAGGTAAAAGCGGAAGGCTTGCGTCCTGATATTAATTGGGAATATGTCAGAGAACAACAAAAAACCCCTAGTTATCGCTAGGGGCGGTGTCCATTTTCGGATTAACTTAAGGAAAGTTAAATGAACGAATTTATTATACCAAACTCTAATTCTGTGAGCAATGATTTTAATTATTCAAGAACAGATTTAGACGCCCAAGAGCAACAAATCGCTGAATTTATCAAAAAAGGTGGCAAAGTCATCAATCTTGACAATTCCGAACAGCCAAAGAAAAAATCAGCAAAAAAGCGTGATTTTAACAACCAAAGGATAAATAGCAAAATGCACCTTGTTTTGTGTTATCTAAAAAGGTCAGGTAAGCGTATGACTGGCTTACAAATTCAAGAAAAACGGCATATCGGCAACAACTTTAGGTAGTCAAACAAGGCTACTGAACGCACAAGCAAGCAAACAGTACAATCAAAACAGCAACCCAAGCAGAAAATGAAACATCAGCACAGCACAGCCAAGCGTCTTTGTGTGTGGCGAACCTTAACGAAGGCTTTTTAACCCTACTTAGATGGTGCAATGTTTATATGGGCATTGATGATGAGCCTAAATTTATCATTCGTCAGCAGTTTAACCAACTTGCGGTAGATGTGGGTGTGCTGACGGGGCTTGCACAGTTGGTTGATGGTGGTAAGTTGCCAAGAACCGTGATTTATGACAAAGCCCGTGAGTTTAATCTGATTAATGCCGAGCTAACCGATGATGATATTGATGGGTTATTAGATGGATAAACAGTTATTGCTTGCCGTGATGATTGAGCGGTTCAAGGCATTTTTGGTTAAGTTATTCCCAGATGACGAGCTTAACCAAATCATTGATGATATTGACGTTAGCGAATACAAGCACATCAAATCAAGCCGTAAGCGGTTTTGGCAAGTGTTTACAGGCTATGGCGTGGTGCTTAAAAATGAATGGCGTGGATTTTTTGGGCTAAGAATTGAGCATGAGCGAAAACTTGCTAAGGTTGCCAAGCCCAAAAATGACAAGCTAGACAAGGCGATCAAGCACGCCTTTGAAAAGCCGTTGAATGTTACTAAGGGCTTAAGCCTTGATGAATTGCTTGCCAAGTTTGCCGATGATGAAGCTGACCGTCTAACCGCCGTGATACGCCTTGCCCATTATGAGGGGTGGACAAACGACCAATTGGTAAAGGCAATCCGTGGCACGAAAAAGGGCGGTTTTAAAGATGGTATTTTAACCGCCACCAAACGCCAAGCCCAAACCATTGCACGCACAGGAACGGCGATTATCTCAAGCGAAGCCCAAAAAGAGTTTGTGGTGCAGTATAGTGATATTATCCAAGGGGTGCAGGTACTAGCCACGCTTGATACACGCACAAGCCCCATTTGTAGGTATTTAGACCATACGATAATGCCGATTGATAAGGCTAAATATCCCCCTTATCATCATAATTGCCGTAGTACAACCATCCTTGTGTATAAGGGAATGACAGCACCTACTAAGCGTGCCAGTGAAAACGGTGTAACAGATAATGTTAGCTATTATGAATGGCTAAAAAAGCAAGCTTTGGAAACGCAAGAGATGGCGCTTGGTAAAGCGAGAGCGAAACTGTTTGGCGAGATAGGAATTGAGCGGTTTAAGGCATTACAGCTTGATAAAAACTTTGAGCCGTTGACACTTGATGAAATGAGACAGCTTGAACCTAAGATATTTGAAAAAGTTTTTTAGCCCCCTTGTGGGTTTGTTGCCCGATGTTGGAAAACTAGGGTGTAACGTCTGGAAAGACGATTTTTGGAGTTTGTTATGAAATTAAAACTTGATGAAAACGGTAATGTGGTTGTGCAAGATGGTAAGCCTGTTTATATGTATGACGATGGGCAAGAGATTGCTTTTGACGCCATGCAAAACATGGCGAAAATCTCACAACTCAATGCAGAAGCCAAACAGCACCGAGAAGCCAAAGAAAAAGCGGAAACCTTACTTAAGGCTTTTGATGGTCTAAATGCTGACGATGCTAAAAAAGCCCTTGAAACGGTTAAAAACCTTGATGATAAGCGATTGATTGACGCAGGCGAAGTTGAGAAAGTCAAAGCGGAAGCGAAAAAGGCTTTTGATGAACAGCTTGCCGAGAAAGACGCACAAATCAATAAGATTAAACAAGAATATAACAATGCCGTGATTGGTGGTGCATTTGCCCGCTCAAGTTTTATCAAAGACAAAACGCTGTTGCCGTCTGACATTGTCCAAAGTTCATTTGGCAGTCATTTCACGATGGAAAACGGCAAGATTGTGGCTAATTTGGGGGGAAACCCGATTTACTCACGCAAGAACCCAGGCGAGCTTGCAGATTTTGACGAAGCACTAGAAACCATCATCAGCCAATACCCACACAAAGACAGCATTTTGCGTGGTAGTGGTGCAAGTGGTGCAGGTGCGACACAAGCAGGCGTGGGCAAAAATACACCCAAATCCTTAGCCGATTGCAAAACCGATGAGGAGCGTGTTGCATGGCTAAATGAACAAAACAACGGAGAATAAATATGGCTTTTGATTTAGTCAAATTTAACCAAGAAACCCACCTTGTAATGACCGAGACTATCGCTCAACAAGTGGATAAATTTAACGCACAATCTAACAGCACAATTCAACTGATTGCCAAGCCGTTTAAGGGCGATTTTGATGTAGCGTCATCTTTTAAGGCGATTGCCAACCTTGTACGTCATCGTGATGTGGAAAATGGGCAAAACAACATTTCATCTGCACGATTGACCCAACATAAAAACGTGGCGGTAAAAATCGCAGCAGGTACGCCTGAAATCCTATGGGAGGCAGCACAGTACAACTGGACAATGCAAAACCCACAGCTTGCCGCTATCAAGATTGGTGAACAGCTTGGACGTGCAACCATTGCCGATATGCTAAATACCGCCATTAAGTGCGGTGTATCAGCCATTAAAGGCAATACCGCTCTTGTGGAAGGCGATGGTACAACCGCCCTTGATTTTGCAAGCCTAACCAAAGGGGCTAGCCGTTTTGGCGACCGTTCACAAGCGATTGGAGCGTGGGTAATGCACTCTGGTGCTTTGACAAACCTACAACTAAAAGCACTTGGCAACAACGAGCGACTATTCACTTATGAAAATGTCAGTGTACTGCGAGACCCACAAGGACGCTTGTTTATCATAACCGATTGCCCTGATTTGGTCGATGAAAGCACTAAGCATAACATTTTGGGCTTAACCGAAGGCGGTTTGATTGTCCACAACCAAAACGATTTTAACAGCGTGATTGTGCCAAAAACAGGCACAGAGAACATCACTAATGCTTATCAAGCTGAATGGTCTTATGGTGCATCCGTTAAAGGGTATACGTGGGATATGACCGCAGGCGGTGCAAATCCTAACGCTGGTGCATTGGCAACGCCTACCAACTGGAAAAAGACAGCATCAAGCGACAAAGATACCGCAGGCGTGTTGGTTGTCGCAAAAGCCTAGGGGTAAGGTATGGAGCGTATTTTGTATTTTACCGATGACTTTAGCCAAGAAAATCAAGCCTATGCTAAACAGCATGGGCTTATTATTCGCAACGCCAAAGCCTATGGTGCGGTAGATTATCTTGAACAATGTGATAAAGTTTGTGGGCAAGTGCCAATAGCTTATGAGCATTTGCCAAGATTTGAGCTTGATGATAATGTGTCCGATGACGATACCAAGCCAAAACGCACCCGAAAGCCAAAAGAGGAATAATCTGACCCTTATAGGGGTTTACCCAAATCCTTATAAGGGTATTTTAGGGGGTTTTTATGTTAGATGATTTACCCATTGATACGCCTGATAAAGAGCGTGTGCTGATGGTGGTTAATGCCTATCTCATCAATAAAGGTGTGAAGTTTGTGGGCGATGTGCCAGAGCCTATCAAGCAGGCAGGGCTTGAGCTTGCCCATGCTTTTATGAATGGCGAACTGTTGGCAGGACGCACCGAAGGCGTAGTGACGAGCAAATCATCTAAAGCAGGTGATGTGTCTGTCTCAAAAACCTATGCAGATGGTGAGCAAGGGCAGGCGATGAGCCAAAATGAGCAAATCGCTTTAGCACTTATTGAGCCGTATTTACAACAGCCTTTGGGAATGTTTGGCTTGCCTTTGGTTAGGGTGTGAAATGGGGTTAAAAGCTGAAATTAGTACTGAAATTGCCCAAGCCTTTGATGGCGACTTAAAAGATGTAGCCAAAGACTTCACAGGCAGGCGTGTCATCTTATCTGATGACGATTGGGCGGTTAATGATACCCAAGTACTATCTACCATCAATTACAGCGGTAGGGGCGTTTTTACAGGCTTTCACGCCTATGAGATTGATAACAAGACCATCATGCAAAGCGATGTTAAGCTGATTTGCTTACAAGATGAGCTGACAGAGATACCACAGATTGATGATGAGATTAACGAGATGAAAATCATCAGTATCAGTCATGATCCTGCTGAGGTGAGCTTTACAATTCAGCTAAGGGGCTTTTAATGGGCATTAAATGGAATAAAAAGCTTAGCATTGATCCGATTGCTGATGAGATTGACGCCACTTATCGCAAATTTGCCATTGACTGTTATAACAATGTCATCGCTCTAAGTCCTGTGCGTAAAGGGCGTTACAAAAATGCCCATCATATCAGCATTGGCAGTCCTAGCTATGCCGAGACAGGCGGCGGTGTTGAGCTTGTCTTAGGCATTCCAAAACACACCTACCCACTCATCTACATTCAAAACAACCTGCCCTATGCGTTGCGACTTGAACACGGCTGGTCACAACAAGCCCCAACAGGGGTGTACGGTAATGCCTTTAACAGTGCCATCGCCAATTTGGGTTAATCAAGCTGTCTTTGATATGCACGCACAGCATCCATGATGAGCTGATTTTGGGGAATATTTAAGCGTTTGGATAAGTTTTCTATTAAGCTAATGTCATCAATATGTAGCTTTAAGCCTTTGGTTTTAAAGCCACGCTTAGCATCAGAGTCAGCGGTACGCTGTGTTTGGCTTTTTGGGGTGCTTGTGATTTTTGGCATGGTTTAATCTCCTAGGTTGTGCAGTCGCAAGCCCCACGATGTCGCTGTGAGACTTGCGTTGTGTTGATTAGAGCTTGACTTAACTGCTAGATTTTAGTAAGATAATCAACACAAGGATAATTGCGATTTGTATGAAAGTTTTCATCGCTTTTTCCTTCTGCTAGTGAGTGTACAGTAGCTTGGTTGTTCCAGCAACCTTGCTACCACCTCCAAGACTGATAATACCTTGTCTTGTTGGTGTATATTGTAAGCTAACCAACAAATAAAGTCAATCATTTTCTCTAAAATGTTTGGCTTTTTTATTGCCAAAAAAATGATTGACAAAACAAACCGCCCATCATCAGATAGGCGGTTTTTTATTGGATAAAACAATGAACAGTTTTCACATTGAACAAACAATCCTTGGTCATATCAAAGCCTGGGAGCATTTTGATGATGTCCCCTTAGCCAAAGAAAACCGAAACTTTAAACCCCCTGATGGCATTTGGGGCAGGGTTACAATTTTGGGTGGTGTCAATCAAGTACGCAGTATTAGCAATACGCCTAATATCCTGCAACAAGGCACGCTGGTGATACAGCTGTTTTGCCCACAGGATTTAGGCACGGTTAAGATTAAGATATGGTCGGATAGCCTAGCCCAACATCTAAAAGCAAAACAGTTAGGACGGCTTGAACTATTAGCCCCTAGCATCATCAATGTGCCGTCTAATGACGGTATTTATCAAATAAATGTGAGTGTGCCGTATCGGTACTATTAGGAGATTTTATGAAATTAATCACTGCATCTGTTTTAACAGCCCTACTTACTTCATTTGTTGCCACCCGAACGGTACAAGCAACACCGCTCAACCGTCAAGAATACAATGATTTGCGTGGGTGGCAAGTGCCTGATAATGAAAATCCTAACGATGACGGCTATCTTGTCGTTAATGCAGGTGTGTCCGAACGCAATGTGGACGGCTTTGATGGTTATGTGTCGTGGTTACCCAAACTTGCGTTTGAAGAGCAATATAAAAACGACAATTTAACCTTTGGGCAAGCGGTGGAGTTGTTAAAAGGCGGTAAAAAAGTCGCTCGTAAAGGTTGGAATGGCAAGGGTATGTATTTGTTGCTTGCTACCGACATTGATTTTAAGACTAAGGCTAATTTGTCAGATATGCAGAATGAAAATGGCGAACTGACCGTGCCATCTATCACGATGAAAACAGCAGACAATAAATTTGCAGTCGGTTGGCTTGCCAGTCAAACTGATATGTTGGCAGAAGATTGGGTTGTCGTACAGTAATATTAACAGCCCATAGGGCTTAGGAGTAGAAATTATGTCTAGTGGAGCATTTGTTAAAACGGCGTATGCCAAACAAACAGGCGAAACCCTGCCAAAAACTGGCTGGAAAACCTTACCAAATATCAGTAATGGCTTAACCGTTGCCACAGAGCTTACAAACAGTGAAATGCTGTCAGGCTCACGCATGGCAAAAGCGGGCATGGTAACATCAGCGTCAGTACAAGGCGATATTGAGACCGAGCTTATGTTTGGGGCGTATGATGAATTACTTGCTGCTGCTTTTTGGAGTGAATGGTCAGCAGGTGCTAGCCCTAATACGCTAAGTGTTGGTGCAACAAAACATCAGTTTGCTATAGCCAAGGATTTTAGCGATATTAATGTTAACCATGTCTTTACAGGTTGTGTGGTCTCAAGCTTTGGGCTGAGTGTGGATACATCAAGCCTAATTAAACTAAAATTTGGCATGACAGGCCTAGGCTATCAAGAAAGTAAAACGGAATCATTTGCCAAAACACCGACCGCCCAAGCAGATACCGCTAAGGCAAGCGGTTTGTCTATTGGCGAGATTAAAGTAAATGGCACAAAACTTGATGTGTGTGTTGAAAGCTTTAGTTTTGAGCTTGATAACCAAACAGAAGTACAAAAGTGCTTGGGCGATAATATCTATGGTGGTAATATCTTAGCCATGCTTACCAACATTACAGGCTCTATGACGATTGCTTATAGCCAAAAAGCCCATGAGATGATTAGTAACCAAATGACAGGGGCAACGCTAAGCCTTGAGTTGCCGATTAAGTTTGGTAATAGTAAGTATGTGATTAAAATCCCCAAATTTCAGGTATCAGGCGAAATTCCAAGCCCATCAGGCACGGATTTGGTAACCGTGGATTTGTCTTACACGGTGGTTGATGAAAGCCCAGTCATTGAGAAACATACCGCCTAATCAGTGATAAAACAAAAGCCTAGCTACTGCAAATAGCTAGGCTTTTTTATTAACCCCTTTTGGCAGATAAAAGGAATTAACTTGTGGAATATATTACCATAATTGTGGATTTTATGAAATATTTAATTGAAAAACATGGCTTATTTGTCATTTGGCTGATGGTGGCAAGTCTGATTACGCTTTATAAGCTGGATATGATTTTAACCGCCGTTCATTTGTTTTTTAATTAAGATGGGCAATATTATCCATACGATTCGATAAACTTTAAGGAAAAAATAACATGGCATTTGATTTAACACTATTAAAAAAAGACGCTAAGATTAATGCTAAGCGTGAGATTGAATTTGATGGGCTTGAATTGACGCTTGAAATTCAAGCAAGCGAAGCGTTTAAACGAGCAGCCGCTGAAGTACAAAAGATAGCAAACACGCCCAAAAAGGTAACCAAAGACAGCTTAAAGCGTGATAGCCAAGATGAAATTGGTGAGTACGAAGCCATGCTATTTATCTTAGGTGAGTATTGTATCAGTCAATGGAATGTTACCGCTGATGGTGAGCCATTAGCGGTCAATGGCGATAACTTTTTAATTTTGCTTGACCAAGGTTTTGAAAAAGACAAATTAACACAGTTTATTACCTTGCTATTTGAAACTTATGCCAGCCTTAGCCAAGAATTTGAAGACAACAAGGCAAAACTGGTAAAAAAGTCCATGACTGCTACCAATGGGAAAAAATCAGGGTAACACTTACCCCAAACCGTATTGAGAGCTATCAGCGGTTGGGGATTGATTTACCCACGCCTGCTGTTAGTGATGTGTATGTTGACAATATCTTTATGGTTTTTGCTCTGGCAAACCGAGCAAGGCGATACACCCAAGGCATAGCCCTACCGTTGTCTGTGCGTGATGTTTGTGATGTTTGTGAGCATTATCAAAGCTTATTGCCCAGGGCGTGGCTGTTTGAGCTTATTTTTATGCTTGATGATTTATGGCTTGATGAGTATAACAAAAGCTCTAAGAAAACTTAGGGCTTTATTTCAAAATAATATCTTAACAAACAAGAAAAAATGTTGTAAAGTTATAACTCCGATTAACTAGGGAGTTATTGAATGAAAAAGCTTTTTAAATTTATTTTGATTGGGCTTTCATTTACAGGTTTTGCACACGCACAACCAAAGAAGGATATCGTTTGTGATACTGTATCTTTAATTCTAAATGCCAATAATGACAGTATCAAGCTGTATGCGGATTGGAAGAAGGAAGCCTCTTTCCCCAACCCTGTTAAATCAGACAGGGCGGGATATACCGATTATAAACTCACCTGCCCTAACATCTCAATCACTCAGAATAAAGGCGTTATTGAGATGAAATCAAAGGATTATGAAACACTGTTAAGCCATTTTCCAGATTATCGCAGAAAAATTTCCCTGTTTGACCTGTCGGGATATAGATACCCAAACATCCAAGAAGACCCATATTCTTTCTCGGTTAGTATCAATCTAGAAAATTGGGAAATGAAGGGTGCGTTTCTTCCTGTTAAAGAAGGGGATGAGCTATCTGTTTTGGATATGCCAACATCAGGAGTTGTTGGGTATAGAGTGGACGGCGGTGAGTTAAAACCGCTTATTCACAACTTAAAAGTTCATAGTTATAAGAGTGATTTTGAGCAGGCGAAAAAAATTGAGATTTATGTCAAGGCGGAAAGCAAAGTTGGTGAAGCCAAAACACCTGTGGAAGCCTTGATTATAGACAAATCCAACGGTTCAATCAAAATCCTTAATAAACACAAATTCCCTAGCAATTAGCATGAAAAATAAGGATTTTGGGTTCAGGACTATCATCACAGAACACCCCGATGGTTCTTGGACCATACATAGCGAAGATGATTACCTTGATAACTACTTGGAAGCCCTGGAAGTTAAGAAGTCGGGCGATTTAAGTAAAGCAGTTGAGATGTTAAAAATCTCATGCGAACCGCCAACAATTTACAAGGCTCATTATAAAGAGCTGTTTAAAATCTTTCGGATTTTGAACAAGCAGGATTTAAAAAATGGTTGTTATCAACAAGTCATTGACCGTGTAAATTTGGCACTAAGGTATGATGATGAAATGATAGCCGAGCTATGCCGTCATTGGGGTAGTGTTCATGGAAAAGTCTATGATAAATCTTATTTTGCTAGTGATAGTAATGTCCTAATTTCTGACATTAAGAATTTACTTAAAGCATCAACGGCAATAGATGATAAGATTAATATTAACAAGGCAAAAGACTTAATTATGAATTGGCAGTAAAATCCACTTTACATGGTGGGGCTTTTGTTGTATTATATACTTACTACTAAACTCAAAGCGGTATCAAATCTCGCCCCGAAAGTGCGTGTTTTTTATGCCTATTTTATCCCAAAGTTAATCCGAATTCTTTTTGTGATAAAAACCATTTCAAATCGTCTTATGACGGGTTGAGAGAGCCTAATACAACACCCAGTAATGGGAAATAAGCTCCGCTGTCTTTGAGCAGTAGTTGAAACCTGTCGCTCTATGCGATTTTTACCAACTAAATCTCAAAGGTGTCATCATGACAAATCAAATCCAAACCGTGAATTTTCACAATCAAACCTTAATCACGCTTGAAAAAGACGGTAACCATTATGTTGCCATGAAACCAATTTGCGAAAATATTGGTCTTGATTGGGCTAGCCAATTTACAAGAATAAAGCGTGATGAAGTGTTAAATTCAGTTATTGTTATGATAACAACAACTGGTGCAGACCGTAAAATCTACAAAATGCTATGCCTACCAATCCAATATTTAAATGGTTGGTTATTTGGTGTAGATACAAACCGTGTCAAAGCTGAAATCAAAGAAACGCTCATCACTTACAAAAAAGAATGCTATCAAGCGTTATTTGACTATTGGCATGATGGCGTGGCGATCAATCCAAGACGCCATACGATCAGCGTCGAACAACAAGCTCAAATCCGCCAAGCGGTCGCTCGCCGCTGCCAGTCAAATCGTCGGCATTATCAGACGATTTATAGCGCGCTACATCAAAAATTTAACATTCCACGATATAGCGAGCTTTTGGCAAGTGATTTTGATACCGCCATGTCATTTATCCGCAATTATGGCTTTGACAATCACGGCAATGGCTATGAACAGCTATACATTGCACTGACAGATAGTGTAACTAATATCCGAGCATATCTTAAGCTGATCAAAAGCTTAAAAGAATTGCCATTTATGGATGAGAATGTCGCACAAAAAATGTACCATGACGGGCAAGATACCATCTTAAGAATTGCCAAAATTGCTCAAGCTTTGGATTTGCAAAATACGCAGGGCAAGCCCATGTTTGAGCCAGGTCGCTTAAATTATTATGGTGGCGCTGCCTTGATTTATCGTTAAGAATTAAACAAGTTTTAAAACCCTGCTCATCAGATGGTGAGTGGGGCATTGGTATTTGTTATTGATAAGTAAAACAAATTGTTCAAACCATATCATGCTTGCTATAATATAATTTCAGCGATACTTTTAGTATTGTTATCATCAAGGAGATGGGTGTATGCAAGATAATGCTAAAAAATCAGATGCAACTCACCACTCTGCTCAACTTTTGCGTGATATGTTTAGTTGCCTAAACCAAGCAATGAGCAGGGAAACCGAGAAATTTCACCAAGAGCAAAAAAAGGTAAAAGAGGAGATTAACCGTGGCGCAAGAATTACCAACCACAGAATCTCTCTTTGATTTTTTATATCTTGACAGCATTAAAATTCGCTCGTTTTATGCGCAGCTGACAGGGTTTGGCTCGTTGGCTAGCATTAAGGCAAATAACGCACTTAATAGCAGCTTAGCGAGCGAGGGTGCTTTTGGCGTAAATGCTATGGCAAAGATTGACGCTAAGGTGAACTATGCTACAGGTGAAAATCAATCTAGCGAAAAGACTTATGATGCGACACCAACATTACCTAGGGAAATGATTGATAAGCTAGACGAGTTAGGATTTATCAGTCGAGAACTTGGTGAGAATTCAGCAGGTAATTTGGTGTTATTAAACGGTGTGCTAAGCATTACAGATATAGAAACACTGCAAAATCTACTTGAGCCAACAATGCACTTTGCAACCGAAGAAGAATACAAGCAATTGTATGGTGATAGAAAAAGGCAGGCGGTAAAGAAAAAGCTTGAGGAAAACAAGCCGGTGGTTCAATTAATTAAGGCTATTCCATATGCACTTGAAGCTAGACTAAAAGTCGGTGGAGACATGGTATGGATGACCTTAAATCGTGGAGAAATGGTCGGCAATCCACACGATATCAACCTAAAGCATGGTAAGGTGTTGTTTGGGGAATATTATGTTTTGGGAGTGTTAGACGCCATCCCAAATGATGATATGAATATAGATATGACAACTGGTAGCTTTGGCGATATAATCCTGGAATTGTCTCAGTCGCTCAAAGAAACAATGGGTAGGAATACAAGCAGTTATGGTATCACCCCGATTGCTATCTTTAGAGTAATCCGCACCAATCAACAAGCTAAATAGCACTATATAACTTAAAAAACCAACCGTCCTTTATGGGCGGTTTTTTATTGGGTGAATTTATGTTAAATACATACCGCTTAGACATACAGGTAAATGCCGATAGTGCTAATACCGCCTTGGGAAATCTAAAAGAGCATTTTGATAAGATTGAACAATCAAGCGGTAAGGCAAGCGTTGGTATTGATGGCTTTTCAGACAAAGCGGATAAGGCGTCAAAATCCAGTAAAAAAGCTGGTGATGAAGCTAAAAAAGCAGGTGATGGGACTAAAAAGTTTGGCGATGGTGCTAAAAAAGCAGGTGATGATGTTGACGGCTTAAAGCGTAAAACAGATGGCTTAAAAAATGCTTTTGGCACATTAAAAGGCGTGATGTTTACCACCCTTGCCGTTGCTGGCGTTGGCGGTATCATTGCCACCGCCGATGACATGCAAACCCTTACAAGTCAAATCAAAATTGCCACCACAAGCACCAAAGATTATGCCCATGCAATGAGTGAGATAGAACGCATTGCGATGGGTAATATGGTCAGCCTTGACTCTGTTGGGCAATTGTACGCATCAAACGAGCGGTCATTAAAACAACTTGGCAAAAGCCAAGATGAAGTGATTAAGTTTACCGAAAATATCACAACAGCAATGCGTGTCAGTGGCGGTAGTGCAGAAAGCCAAGCGGCCGCTTTAACCCAGCTTGGGCAAGCGTTGGCGTCAGGGGTGTTGCGTGGTGATGAGTTTAACTCAGTGGCTGAACAAGCTCCCATTTTGATGGATTTAATTGCCAAAGAGATGGGCGTAACATCAAATGCCATCAGAGATCTTGCCAAAGACGGTAAAATCACCGCCGATGTGGTTTATAATGCGGTGGCAAAAGCCACGGACAGTCTGTCCGCCATGTCCGCTAAGATGCCAACCACGGTATCACAAGCCCTACAAGTCATTAAAAACGAGTATAATTATCTTATTGATGACATCATGAACCAAAACAGCATGATGAGCCAAAACATTGCCAATGCCGTCTTATGGGCGGCTGAGCATTTTCGCACGCTGGTCAGTGCGGCAGCGATGGTCGGGGCGGTATGGCTTGGCATCATCGCTAAAAACTCTGCCTTAGTAACATCATTTGTTACACTGACAGGGGCAACTGTGGCAAGCACCAAAGCCAGCGTTGCCAACGCATTTAGCGTACAAGGGCAAATCACGGCTTATCAAGTCCTAGAACTTAAAATACTGTCGCTTAGCACTGGCTTAGGCTTTAAGATTGTGAAGACCATACAGGCCACAACAAATGCGGTTGCCTATGCTCGTTCATTGGTTGGTTTGGCAAAAAGTTTTAATACCGCCACAGCGGCCGCACGACTACACACGCTCGCCCTAGCAGGGGTTACCACCGCTAAACGAAGGGCGATGGGCGTGGGCATTCTTGCCACTCGTACCATCACAGGCTTGGGCGGTGCGTTTATGTCGCTTGGGCGGATCATCACCGCTCACCCCATTCTTGTTTTGACTGCCGTCATTGGGGCGGTCATCGCACGCACTGAAGGACTAAGCGGAGCAATCGAGTCGCTTGGCGATGCGTTTAGTGTGTCAGGTGTGTTGGCAATGGACTTTGTTGGTGGTGTTGTGGACGGACTGGGGACGGCTTGGACAGTAACGGCTAACTACTTTGACAATCTTATTGGCGGTTCGGCTAACGCCACAAGTTTTGCCCAAACTGCCTTTGGGGGATTTTTTGCAGGGACACACAAAGGCTTTGTTGGTGTGCTGCAAATTACCGCTCGTGTGTTTGACCTAGCAGGGGCGAGTGTGGTTACTTTTACGCAGTATGCGTGGAAAAATATCAGCTCGCTCGGTACTGCAATCACCAATGTGTTCAAAGGCATTGGTAATTTTATCGCATTTGTTCTTGAGGGCGTTATTAACGATGTTACAGCTAAAATCAACTTTGTTATTGATGGTGTAAATACCATCTCTGGCAAGGTTGGCGGTGGCACGGTTGCACTGCTTGGACGGGTGCGAATCGGTCGCATGAATTACGGTAGTACTGATTTTGGCTTTGGAGGATTTACCGCCAGCGTCGCCAAAAATAATACTCACTACCTAGAAAACCAAGTGGTCAATGCCTATGACAAAGTGCAAAGCTCTGCCAAACAAGCCCATGATGCCAATCTTGGTTTGGCAGGGTCTATGGCTGATGTGGCAAAGGGTGCAGGCAAAGCCTCAAAAGAGTTGGATGACAATTACAAGTCTCAGCTTGCCGAATGGGAACGAGCTAAATGGGATATGAGTACGCCTTTTATCTCAGAACTTAGCAAGATTGAATTTGAAATCACATCGGTAAGCGGTAAGTTTCATCGTGCCAGCGATGACATGAAAAATAACCTTCGCAAGTTGGCTCGTGAAATGGACATCGCCAAAGCCAATTTTGAGCTACAAGGCACATATACAGAAGCCATGCGTCAAATTCACCTGTCCAATGCTGATGGCAGTAAATACCTAGAAATGGCGTATGATTTACAAGACACCGCCAACGCCCTGCATCTTGCTGACGAAGAGCAGAAAAAGCAGATTTTAAGCACGCTCGCCACCTTAGAAGCTGTTACCAAGGCTCGTGAATTACAAAAGCAAACCAGAGACAGCAGAAATGAGCTTGCCTTACTTGGCGTGGAAGAAGGTATGGCACGAGAGCTTTTCGCCATTGAACAACAGCGTACTGAAACGCTGGGGCAGTACAATCATTTGCTAAAAGATGGACACACTGAGCAATACAAAGTGATAGAAATGGCGGTAAATGCCTTAGAACAAGAACAAAAGAAAATTCTTGTTACCAAAGAATATCACAGCCTTGTTCAGTCTTTAAAAACAGACGAAGAAAAACGGCTTGAAACACTCAAATCCCAGCTCAATGTGCTAACCATGCACAGTCAAGTGATGGGGGCAAATCTTGACATTGAGCGAGCCAAACAGCTCATCAGCCAAACTGTCGGACTTGCCACACCCGCCACCAATCATTATGACGAGTTAAACGCCAAAACAGCAGGTCAGTACGCCAGTCTAGACACAGGATTACAAGCCCTGCTGGATAACGAGCGACTGACCGAAGAAGAGCGAATCAAAATCAAAGAATGGGGAGCGAGTGAGCGAGCCAAAATCGAACAAGCCCATAGCACCGCCATGAATAGCTTGATACTTAGCGACAGCGAAGATATGTTCGGCTCACTTGCCAGCATTGCCAAAGACAGCCTAGGTGAGCAGTCTCGGCTATATCGTGCCATGTTTGCCATGCAACAAGGCTTTGCCATCGCCCAAGCTGGTCTTGCCATGCAGCAGGCCATCAGTAAAGGTCTTGCCAAGGGTTTCCCTGAGGGGCTGGCAGATATGGCGACAGCCGTATCTCATGGGGCGAAGATTGTCAGTGCCATCAAATCGGTGGTCATGCCAGTGGGTCAAGCTCACGACGGCATTATGTCCGTGCCAAAATCAGGTACTTGGAACTTAGAAAAAGGCGAGCGTGTACTGCCACGGCATACTGCTAAAGCCCTGGATGACAAGTTAGCAAGTATGAGCAATGGCGGTGGACAAGTTGTCATTAACCAGCACATCACAATCAACGCAGACGGCTCACACGATGTGAGAGATGATAGCAAAAATCAAATGGGGCAAGCCCTAAAAACGGGCGTTCTTGCCATCGTTCATGGCGAAATGCGACAAGGTGGCTCCATTTATAACTTCGTTAAAAACGGACGATAGGGGGTAAAAAATGAAAACCTTCACTTGGAAAATGAACATGGGAGCGTCCGCCAGTGTTCATCATGCTGTTAGCAAAACCCAATTTGGTGACGGCTATGCCCAGCGTGTCAGTCATGGTATTAACAATCAGCGTATGGACTGGTCAGGGTCAAAAACAGGCGACTGGCAAACGGTCATCTTGCCCATCAAAACCTTTCTTGATGAACACAAAGGTGTGATACCGTTTTTGTGGACAAACCCGCATGGACAAACCAAAAAATATGTCTGTGAAAATTATGAAATCAGTCAGAAAAAAGGCAACTTTTGGGAGATTAGCCTAAAATTTGAACAGGTTTTTTAAACCAAACCGCCCATCTGATGAGCGGTTTTTTAACTCGACGACATTAATGTCGGCGACATACCCACAGCCCTTGTAAATCAAGGGCTTTTTTAGGAGCAAAACAATGAGTGAAACAACTCTAACCGAACTATCACGCACCGAGGCACAGGTATTACAGAGCTTTATCGCACAGGTGGACTTTTGGAAAAACCAACATGGCGATAAAGCTGCCACCATTGAAGTCATCTACTACCCTGAGGATGACGGCTTTGAGGTGGCGAACGGTGAGCCTAACAACGGCGTGCTAAAACGCAATCGCACCACGGCGTTTCGTGCTGACCTTTTAGCGTGGGCGTCCAATCAACTGCGTCAACTGCAAGGCTGGGACAACAGCCAAACGGTCACAGAGTTTAGCTTGTCTTATAAAAATGACCGTTATGGGGTGCGTGCTGCCCTTGCCAGTGAAGCCACAGACAAGGCAGATGATGGGGCTGAACAGGCTGAACAAGATAAGTAAGCTAAGGTAAGTTTAACTTACTGGTTAAACTGATAAGTAATAGCCTAAGTGCTTAGCGTTATGCAGGCACTTGGGCGGATTAATCAAATGAGATTGCCATGAGTTTTAACACAGACATACAACAAACCACTGTACAAGGCTTTATTACCTTGTACGAATTAGACGCACGTAAATTGGGCGGTGAGATTTACCGTTTTCATGGGCATAACGATGGGGTGATTAGATGGCAGGGGCAGGATTTTCATCCCATCGCCATCAAGGCAGACGGTTTGGAGATGCGTTCAGACGGCCGTGCTTCTACCCCTACTTTGATTATTCATAACGACATTGGTGGCATACCCCAAGCCTTACGATTTTTATGCCTAAAGTTCGGTGATTTTGTAGGGGCTAAATTAAAAGTCATTCATACATTAGCAGAATATCTGACCAGTGCTGACGAACAAAACTTGAAAATCCAAAACTGGTACATTGAGCAAAAAACAAGCCAGACCAATGTCACCACCACCTTTGAATTATCAAACCCTGTGGACTTTGAAGGGCAAAAAATCCCTGTGCGTCAAATCACCAGCTACTGCCATTGGGCGGTCTGTGGTCGTTATCGTGGCGAAGAATGTGGCTATATCGGCACCAACCGCTTTACCACAGACGGCAAGCCCACCGACAATCCAGCACTAGACAGATGTGGTGGGCGAATGACCGAATGCAAACTAAGAGATAATGAACAGCGATTTGGCGGATTTCCTGCCGCTGGGTTGGTGGGTTAGTCAAGCGTTTTGGCATACTCAACCAAAGCGATTTTGATTGCCATTGCCTTTGAGCAATCCTTATGAGCCATAATCTGATTTAAGGCATCTAAAACATGAGGCTCAGTATGGCTAATGACAAGTCCGATGCGTGCCAGTGACTTATCAAAATAGTTAGCGGTTGCTTTTTTGCGTGCTTGCGGGCTTGCTTTATCTGCCATAAAAAATCCTTGATTTTTATAAAAATGGTGCTATGATAATGGGTAAGGAGTGGCTAGGCGTTTCCACCTAACCTGCCTTAGTAGCTGCAACTACCTTAGGCTTTTACTGTTAGTAAGCTGGATAGCTTGCAACAGCAGGGCAATGATGATTGTGAGTCTTAGCATTGCCTTTCCTCCTTATGTTACCGCTAGGCTTGTCCTAGCCCAATCAACACCCCTTGTGTTGATGAAATGTATTGTATTACAATATACAAATAAAGTCAATTAATTTCTGCGTTTTTTCGCAAAATTATTTGGCTTTTTTATTTTATAAGCCTTTGAATTATAAACAAATATTCAGCCGTCCAAGTACAACTTGGGCGGTTTTTTATTGGATAAACCATGCGACTAACTAAAAACCTACAACAACAAATCATAACCCATGCTCAGGATGTATATCCTAACGAGTGCTGTGGTGTGATTATTGATGGTCAATACCACCCTTGTACCAATATCGCCCCCAATCCTGCCAATGCGTTTGAGATTGATACTGCCGAATGGGTGGTATTGTCTAACCGTGGCGACATTGAAGCGATTGTCCATAGCCACCCAAACGGTGAACCCTTACCCAGTGAAGTGGATAAGGTGCAAATGGGCTTACATGACATAGATTGGGTGATTGTGGGCTTAGGTCATACACCGACAGGGGCAACATACTGCGACATCAAACGCCATAAGCCTACCACTTATCAAAGCCCACTTTTAGGGCGTGAGTATTATCATGGCGTACAAGATTGCTATAGTCTAGTACAAGACTATTACAGCCGTGAGCTTGACATCACACTGCCAAGCTTTGCACGATCTGATGACTGGTGGGAGGATGAGAACCATGAACCCTTATACGAGAAAAACTTTGCCAAAGCAGGTTTTATCAAGATGCAAGATGAAACCGACTTACAAAAGCACGATGTCATCTTGTGCCGTGTTGGGCGTACCCATCATGTCAATCATGCTTTGATTTATGTGGGCGATGGCAAGTTAAAAAGCGAAACCACGCCTGATTGTGTGGGTAATGCCCTAATTTTGCACCATCCCCATGGCAGTCTTAGCGTGCGTGAGATTTATGGGGACAATTGGCAAAGACGCACGGCGATGGTGGTGCGTCATCAAGCATCAAACCAAACCAACTTGTAACTGCTTACCCAATTTGGCAAAAGCATTGGCAAGGGTGTCAATTTTGGTGGTGTGCGATAAATCCACAAGGCGGGTTAGACTTTGTGGCACAATGCCCATTCTTTTGGCAAGCTCAGCTTGGCTGACATTTTGGGCAATCATTTCGTTAAGCAGTAACACCTTTACCCATACAGACGGTGGCAAGCTAACCAAATGCTCGCCATCTTGTGCTTAGCTTGGCATTGGTACGGCTCGGTTATCTTCAAAATAAAACTCCATGGCGACCATTAAGGCATCTTGTGCCATGTCTAGGGCTTCGTCCGTGGTATCGCCTTGGCTGATGGCTTCTGGAATGTCACGAAAAGTAACGCAAAAGCCGTCTGTATCAGGGGTTAGGGTAACAGGATAGTGCATAAATTCTCTGCCTTTGTGGTTAAAGCAATTACACCTGACGAAATTAGGGCAGCAGGTGAGCAATTTAAATCCCACCCTGAAAACAATGCACCAGCCACCGCAGATAAGCTGATTGCCAATAAAAGCGGTTTTGTTTTATCTGAGCGTAGTCTTAAAAATCTACAGATGATTATTGCCCCCTTGCCAAAGCAATGGCACAGGCAAGCGGTAAGCTGGGCGTAAATGTGCGTTGGGGCGGTGCATGGATGGTCATTACAGGCAAAGCAGGCACGCCACAAGAATGGGTTAAGGCATATCGTGCTGGCGGTTGACGCTTTTTGGATGGGGTACATTTTGAGCTGGTGTAAGCAGAATTAACCCTTTATATTCTAAGCATTCACTTGCCCAATTAACAAACGCTTTATACATTGATAAGCTTGAGCCGTGCGTGTTTTGAGCGTTTTATTTTCGTTTCACACCCAATTTTCGACAAATTCAGGGCTTAAATTGCCTAATGGTTTATGCCAAATATTAGCCAAGCATCCCTCTTGATACTCACCATCAGATAAATAAGGCTTGCACGCTTCAATATGGTCTTTAATATAGCGAGCCGACCAGTCGGATTTTTTCAAATCAATTTTTCACTTCTATTAAATTTAAACTGATTTGTTCACTAATCTTAACCGCCAAAACGCCACCCCCAAACAAAGCACCGCCACACTTGCCAAATATGCCATCTTTTGCCAAACATCTTGAATGGGTACGCCCATCTGATTGAGCTGAATGAACATTTGTACGCCTTGTGTGGTTGGTAGGGCGTGGGCTAATGGTTGTAAAAATTTGGGCATCGCCATCAGTGGGTAAGCAAGCCCTGTTAGCATAAATAATGGCACAGAGCTAAAAATGAGCAACACACCCACCTTAGCACCATCAGCTACCCATGATGCGATTAATAAAGCCACCCCAATAGCACAGCTGACAAAGATGGGGACACCGAGCATCATCCCCCAAAAGTTGCCACCCCTAGGATAATCATGCCACCAAAATACAAAACCAAATAAATAAAAACACGACAAACAGCCAATGGTCAATGCCACCGCATAAATTGCCAAAAAATCACAAGCACTGGCACGCCATAACCTTTGACGATAACCTGCCACAAGCATGGCAAGACCCAGCACGATGGTTTGGTAGACGATGATGGGAGCAACAGCAGGAAAAATATAGCTACCATATCCTGACAGAGGGTTAAATAATGCTGATTGATGGATAAGCTCTGGCATGGGTTTGTGTCTGGTTTGGGTGACTTGTCCTAACTCTTGGATGATGGTTGCTTGTAATGATGATACCAGACCTGCACCGATATTTTGTGTACGCAAAAAATACGCCGAACTCAGATACAGCCCAACCCCGCCTGTTTGACCGTGATGAATGCTTTGGCTAAGATTGTTAGGCAGTAATAAAATCCCATCTGCCTTTGCTGATTGTACCAGCATTTGAGCTTGCCTAAAATCACTCACAACCGCCAAAACATGTATGTTGGGCGTATGGCTTGTGGTGTGGATGATGGCTTGGGTGAGCGGGCTTTGCTCTTCATCAACAATCACAATGGGCAAATCGGCAGGACGCTGAGCTTGATAGGCAAACGGATAAAAAAAACCATAAAACACCACCGACAGCACCATGGTCAAAAAAATAGACCTGTCTTTGATGATATCAAGCCAGATGGTCAGATATTGTTTGATAAATCGTCTCATCAACTGTCATCCTTGGGCGTATTTGGTATGGCTATTAAGGTCTTTTTGATGCGTCTAAGCAGTAATAGGCTACCGATGCCAAAAATCAGCACAAATATCAGCAAAGAGTTAAGGTGTGCTAGGGTGATGATAAATGGACTGCCAATCACCCACTGTTCAACTTGTAGACGGGCAAAGGGGGTAAAGGGGATAATCTGCGACCAAAATTGGGTAAAGCTTGGGGCGTTATTTAGCGGCAGAGTAACCCCTGCAAAACTCATTGATGAGCCGCCATAGACCGCCAAAATGCCATAGCTTTTATTAATGTTTTGAGTTTTAAGTACCACCATCGCCCCAAATAAGGCATAAGCAAGATAAAACAGCAGCTGACCGATAATCAGTACAAATAACGACCCTGCCACAAACCAGCCACGCACCCCAATAAGCCACGCCTGCCATAGCCCATGCCAAAGGCTGATTATCAGCACATACACGCTTATTTTACCAAACAACGCCCCAAAAGGTGAATGACATAACCATTCATGTACGCTGTGTTCATGAAATTCTTGTCCAATGGCGTGGGCAACCAAACAGCACAGTAATAAATGCAGCACCGCAGCGACCAAAAACGGCTCTAAAAAGAATTCATAGCTTAGATTGGGGTTAAACAGCACCGATATTTTGACATGAGGCATGTTGCCAGACAAATGGGGTAAGACACCAGTTAAATGCTTGGTTTGTATAAATTTGGCAATACCGCCTTTGGTGCTTTTAGATAGGGCAGATGAGATGGCACTGCCAATGCTAAAAAATGATTGATTGTAGGCAATGTGAATGCCTGTATTTTCACCACGCACCAAATGATTTTGAGCATCCTTGGGAATGTGTATGTAGCCACCAACATCCAGACGATTGATGGCATGATGAGCATCTTGTACATTATCTAAGATTAGGACGGTTTTAATGGTTTCATTATGATGAATGTGCTGATAAATCAAATGGCTTAATTCACTGTTATCCTCATCAACCAAAGCCACAGGCAGATGATGTGCTTTACCATGATAAAACATGGCTCCAAATAAGACAATGATGACAAGCGGTGCTATCATGACCATCGCCAAATCAAATCGGTTACATGATAAGCGGTTAAGCTCACGCAAAAATGCTTGGCAAAAAGCACGAATAAAGCGAACAATCATGGATATCAGACTTATTTGGATGAAAATTTAAGGCAAAACAGTGATATCAAATATCATACTCATGCCCACTTTTAACCCTTCAATGGGGGTGATGGGTTCAAGTTTGGTTTTAAAGCTATGAATGTCATAACCGCCTGTCTGTCTAGTATTTTTGATGGTGGCAAACTCTCCCTCATCATCGGTATGCACGATTTTAAAATCGGCGGTTTTGTTCAGTGCAGGGATAAAACCAGTTAGCTTGGGCAGGGCATGGACATGACTGTACTGATTTTCTTGGACGCTTATGGTAATGGTAGGGTGGTTGTCAAGCAGGCTCATTACAGGCACCGCTGGCATGACCAGTTCACTGCTTTGAATGTAGATTTTTGAGACCGTGCCATCAATGGGGGCATAAAGCATGGTTTCAGCATCTAGGGCATCGGCTTCGGCAACCGCCGCACGAGCGATTTGGACTTGGGCGTCGGCGGATGATTTTAATTCATCAGTGCGACCACGCTGGGCTTTTAGATACTGCTGCTGTGCTGCTTGGGCAATTTGGGCAGAAGACTGCTTCGCTGCCCTCATCTCATCACGGCGTTGGCGGGAGATGACGCCTTCTTGATACAAATACTCACCACGGCGATAGCTCTCCTCTGCCAGCGTTGCCTGAGCTTTGGCACTTTGCCAATTGGCGTACAGGGTGTCTACATTTTCTTGTCTTGTGCCACGGTCTGTGGACGACTGAAAGGCAAGGGCTGACTGTAACATGGCAGCGGCTTGCTGTTTTTTGGCGTCAATTTCAGGACTGATAAGCTGAACCAAAGGTTCACCCGCCCTGACAGCTTGACCCTCTTTGACATAAATGGCAGCAACACGACTGGGCAGTTTGGTGCTGATGTTCACCGTTTCGCCCTCCACACGCCCTTGAATGCTAAATGTGGCAGGTCCGGTAATCTTTTGTCTGAGATGGGCAATCACCCCCTTTGGCGGCTCATTTGTGCTACCAATGGCGTTAGCTGTTGGCAAGTTTTGCGGTGTGCCATAGCTTTGTATCAAACCAAAAATAATCACCAAAAGCACACTGCCAATGAGTGCCAATAATAAGAATAACGCCAAAGGTCTGGGCTTTGATTTGGCTTGTGTGTGGGGTTTTTGTTTTTTTGGGTGGTTGCCATCGGTATCTGGCTTAACATCGTCGGTCTTATCGGTCATGGTTTTGGGCTGTCAAATGGTTGGGGTTAAGTATGAGCGTTATCAATCACAGTTTATGAGCATCATCCAAAGACAAATAATCATCAAAGTCATCAATTGTCCCTGTGTAATGCAACAGCGTCGCCAGTGCCAAAAGGTAGCGATACGCATTTAGAGCGGTTTCGCTGTCAATCTGTGATAAAGCACTTTGGGCATCAACCACACCTGCCACCGTCCCAAACCCTTCTTGAAAAGACAGCGTCTGGATACGCAAATTTTCTTTGGCGGCTTGACGATTTTGTTGTAGTAGGGCGTGGGTTTTTTGTGCCAGCACCATCTCGCCATAAGCGGTGTGCATGGTGGTTGTGATGTGTTCATTGACTTGTTCATGACCCAATTGGGCTGCTTGTTTTTGTAGGTGTGCTGCCTCAATCTGCTTATCACGGTCAATGCCCAAGAATAGGTTGTAAGAAACCGCCACACCTGCAAACCAATCAGGCTTATCATCTAAGGTATAACGAGCCACGGCCGCAATTTTTGGTTTTTTGGTGGATTGTCTTAGGGCGATATTTTCATCAGCAAGCTGAGTGTCGGTTTTTAGCTTTTGATTTAGCGGTGTGTTTTGGGAATCTTTGAGTAATGCTTGCCAATTGGGGCGATGCTGGGTGTTAATAAACAGCGGTGTGCTTAGCGGTTCAATGTGGGGCAAACCAAGCAAAACAGCAAGTTCATAAATGCTGTTTTGGTGCTGATTTTGGGTGCTTTGATACAGTCTTTGTACCTGATTGCGTGCCACTTCAAATTGCATACGCTGTCCACGACTGATAAAACCTTGCTGTTCTAATTTATAAGCATTATCTACATGTAACTGCATGGCACTAAGCATGTTTTGTTGTGTGTCGGTCAGCTGCTTTTGTAATTGCACATTAAAATAATGGCGAATCAAATTAAGTTTTGCCAAAGAGATGCGTTCTTGTAATCCAAATTTACCACGCTGTGCTTGTAGATTGGCGATATTTTTGCTGCTACTGATTAGGCCACCTGTATAGATGGGCATCGTGGCGGTAATGTTTGGGGTAATGCCATCATGGCGTAGCTTGACATCTTGATGGTCAGGCAGGCGGTCAAGGGCGGTTTGGGTGCTGTCATGCAAAGCATCCAACAGACCATCGGGTGCACTGCCAAAGCGATGGTCAAAATGGGTGTTAATGTGCTGGGCGGTCTGCTCTTTGATATGATCTAAGGGTATGCTGCTGTTTTGTTGCAGTACAAAGGCGTGTGCATTGAGCGATATCCTAGGATAGTGTAATTTTTGTAATGATTCTGCTTGTAAGACATCAGCTTGATACAAGGCATGACTTGCTTGGATGGCAGAGCTGCTGCTCATGAGCTGTTTTTGGGCATCAAGCAAGCTATAATCAGCATCAGCCTGCTGTGCTAACAACAATCCCAAAAGCAAAAAATAGGGCATTTTCATGGTTGAAAAATAAACAAAATTTAAAATCTTATCATAACAAGGCTTGATAATATTATCAATAGCAACCAACTGGCATTTGATGGGCATGTGTATCAAATTTAATGATTGATTTTTTGGGTAAATTATGTATGCATTTTATCATTAAAATATCTTTATCAATTAATATTTAATGATAAAATTATTAAATTTAAATATGACAAAGTGAAATATTAACAATGAATTGTTATTTGGTTTACTTATATCATTTAACATAATATATATTATGCGAAGTAGTAAATAAGTAGATAATAAGCAATCAAGCCCAAAACCAATCTGTTTTTTGGCTTGATTTTGGCAGCGGCTCGCAGTTTATTGAGTGGTCAGATTTGCCCACAGTGTTTCAAGACGCTTGGCAGAAACCGGCTGAACTGTTTTCATCGGTTGAGCAAATAAATTAATGCGGTATTCTTCGACCAGCCAGCGATATTCTGCAAACTTAGGATTTTTAACGCACCTTGCTAAGCGTTCCATGTGCGTATCTAGCAAATATACAGCATCCAAGTCCGCCTCTAAATTATGCTGTAGCCTATCAAGGCGAATATTGAGTGCCTGTAAATAACGAGGATACTGACGCCAATGCCGATAATCCGTCTGATATACAAAATTTGCCAATTGCAAGTCATCAAGCTGATCTTCGATGTCTTCGATATTTTCACCGAAAATCTCCTGATCTAGCATCAAAAGCTTGCCACGAGCTGTTTGCCAAGCGGTATAAATTTCTTTTAAGTTTCTTAAGATTTCTTGACCAACCAGTAAAAAATTCTTTAAAATTAAGTCTTGACAATCGTCAAACTCTCGTTCATCTAGTGGCAAATGTGAAATCAGCCATTGATTATTTTGTGTTATTAGACCTGCAATTGCTGCTCTGGCATGATCAACGTGTTGACTGACAGGCTTATGATCAAAGTCTGGACCGTAGTCATAAAGGCAGGCTTCTAAAGTTGCATGTACGACGATATTTTTTAGTTTT
This sequence comes from Moraxella catarrhalis, assembly GCF_001632285.1. GTDB lineage: Bacteria > Pseudomonadota > Gammaproteobacteria > Pseudomonadales > Moraxellaceae > Moraxella > Moraxella catarrhalis. Next base: position 231,930 of record NZ_LWAH01000016.1, on the reverse strand, counting down.
TCTAAATCACCTAATGGTGCGAACGCCAATTTAAATGCTTTATCAATTTGACCAGTCAGCTGTTTTTGTTTCGCACCCAAATGCCCCTTAATGAGCGTTAAAACGCCCTTTTTATGCTCAGCCAAAGCAGCGTTCATCTCTGTAAATGTCGCAATAAAAACCGCACTTTGGGCCGCATCTGCTTTTAGTGCAGAAAATTCTTGCATGACAATGCCTGATGTGTGCTTATTTTTGACAAAATTAAAATGATTTGGAAAATGATGATGCACTCCCTGCTCAATAGCGATGCTTTGAACGCTAGCTTTACGATGTCGTGCCTGTAATTTCGGCAAGTCACGACTTTTTTCGATCACACGATTTTTATCATCCACCACACAAATCAATGGACGCAGGTAATCTTCAACCTTATCAGGTGCAAAATCTTGAGCGTGTGCTTGCACACCAAGCGTCTTTAATGCTGCCACAAGCTGATCTAATAAACCCATCTTTGAGCTTGCGTCCAATTGGTGAAAAATCTTTTGGCAAGTATCTGGAATGGGGACAATCTGTCGGCGAATTTCTTTAGGCAATGTTTTTAATAATTGTAGTACTAATTCATAACGCCACCCTGAGATACCCCAAAGCAGTGCCACAGGATCAACCTGTGCCAATGCCTTAATCGGTACATGCACGGTCACGCCATCATTATCAGCCGCTGGATCAAAGACATACGACAGCGGCAAGCGTACACCGCCCAAATGCCAACTTTCAGGAAATTCTCGACTATCATCAACAGCTTCATTAAGCACATCTTCATCACTAAAATGCAAAAAGTTGGGTGTTTTGTTTTCAGCATCGTGATAAAATTCTTCAAAACTTTTACGGCTGGCGATATGATTAGGAATTTTGGCATCATAAAATTGATATAAACTTTCTTCATCAACCAATAAATCTCGGCGTCTAAGCTTATCTTCAATACGCTCAATGTCTTTGATTTTATTGGCATTATCTGCCAAAAATTTCATCTGCATCCCATATTGATTGGCAACCAAAGCATCACGAATAAAAATCTCTCTGGCCTGTACCAAATCAATTTGTTCAAAATTCACCAATTCTTTGGCAATCACAATCAGTCCAAATAAACTGATTTGAGCATAAGCACGCACACGCCCTGCTTTTTTTGACCAATGCGGTTCAAAATAATGATATTTTAATAAATTCGGTGCTGCTTTGATAATCCATTCAGGTTCAATCTTAGCAAGCGTACGCATATAAACTTGCGAAGTTTCCACCACCTCAAACGCCATGACCCACTGAGCACCCTTTTTATGAAGCGTACTGGCAGGAAAAATACGGGCTTTTTGGCTACGAGCCATCAAATATTCGCCCACCGTATCGGTTTTATGCGCCACAAATGACAAAAGTGCACTCAAAAGTGCACGATGAATATTGGCATAATGAATGCTTGTTTTGTTATCAATGTCATTTTTTAGGGCTTTAGCCCCCACGAGTGCTTGTTTGATGGATTTTTGATGAGAGGTACCAGACTTAAGTGATAATCGAACACCCTTTTTGGTATCAATTTTCACATCATTTTGGTGATTTTTTTGTTTATTAATCTCAAAACCCATCTCTGCCATCATCTCACTAAGCTGCCTGTGAGTTTTTTGCCATTCACGGATGCGTGCGTAGCTTAGATAATGTTTTTTGGCAAAATTGCGGCGAGCATTACTGCTAAGTGCTTGATTGTCATTGGTTGAATGCTGATCAAACAGTGCTGCAAACAATTCTAAATAAAATAAAAAATCTGAATCTTCTTTACGAAATAACGCATGCTTTTGATCGGCTTGAGCGTGCTTATTGATTGGGCGTTCACGCACATCTTGAACCGCCAGCGCTGACACGATGATTAAAATATCCGCCAAGCAATCAAAGGTATCACCTGCCACAAGCATGCGAGCCAAGCGTGGATCGATGGGCATTTTTGCCATTTGTTGTCCGATTTTGGTTAGACTGCTAAGCTGTGTGCGTCCCTTTTTGGCGCGTGTTTTGGTAAAACTTTTATCATCAAGTGCTCCCAATTCTATCAAAAGCTTACGGCCATCATTCACCAATCGTAAGTCAGGCGGTGTGATAAAGTCAAAGGCATTCACATCGCCAAGTTGAAGACGCTCCATCTGTAAAATCACTGATGCTAAATTGGTGCGTAGGATTTCAGGTTCGGTAAATTCTGGACGACTGTTAAAATCTTCTTCAGAATACAACCGAATACACACCCCAGGTGCTACCCTACCGCACCGCCCTTTTCTTTGATTGGCGGCGGCTTGACTGATTGCCTCGATGGGCAGTCTTTGGATGCGTGATCGATAGTTATAGCGAGAAATTCTGGCAAAACCCAAATCAATCACATAGCGAATATTAGGCACTGTCAACGCAGTTTCTGCGACATTTGTGGCGATGATGATACGTCGCCCTTTACCTGACGGTGCAAAGATTTTTTGCTGCTCACCATAGCTTTGGCGTGCAAATAACGGCAAAATCTCTGTATGGGCAGGCGCATATAACATCAGCACTTCTTGTAGCTCACGGATTTCAGCTTCTGTTGCCGCAAAAATTAAGATATCTGCCTGATCTGGATGCCCCTTGGTGCGTGCATCTTCAAAGCATTCATTAACCGCTGCTGTCAAAGCGCGTGGCAGATTGTCCTCAATATCATCAAATGCATCATCATCTTGGCTAGATACGATGGTATCGGTCAAGGGGTGATAGCGCACCTCAACAGGATAGCTACGACCCTCGACAATATACACAGGTGCAGGTTTGCCATTCGCTGCAAAATAGTCAGAAAACCTTTGGGTGTCTAAAGTGGCGGAGGTGATGATAACTTTTAGATCAGGGCGTTTGGGTAAAAGACGCTTTAAATAGCCCATGATAAAATCAATATTTAAGCTACGCTCATGTGCTTCATCAATGATGATGGTATCATAATTTGCCAAAAACTTATCAGAGCCTAATTCAGCAAGTAAAATCCCATCTGTCATCAGCTTGACAATAGAGTGCTTGCCACCTTCTTCGGTGAAGCGAATCTTAAAACTCACCGTCTGACCAAGTGGCTCGCCAAGCTCTTCAGCGATACGCATCGCTACCGAGCGTGCAGCCAATCGGCGTGGCTGTGTGTGGCCAATTTGACCTGTGATGCCACGCCCTGCCATCATAGCAAGCTTAGGCAGTTGCGTGGTTTTGCCAGAACCCGTCTCACCTGCGATAATCACCACTTGATGATCACGGATCGCTTGAATTAGCGTATCGGCTTCAGCAGTCACGGGTAAATCATGATTAAGTTTTTCTGATAGATTTTTTGGTATGCTATCCATACGATTGGCGACCTGTTCGGCAGATCGCTCATAGATAGCATCATAGCGTATTTTGCACTTAGTTTTTAGATCGCCTGTGGTAGAATTCATTTTCTGTTTTAGTTTATTTAAATAATGTCTGTCTTTGGCAAGGACTGGTAAATTATCGGTAGAATGCATATTTTTAAATGATAGTTATCTTATAAAGGGTATGAAAAAGCATCAATTTAAGTACATTGATACATCAGATTTTATTTTATTCATGGGTCTATATGAGGGCTTGGACGCATGAATAAACCATGTATTGTAAATAAAATCATCAAAACCTGCAATTTTCTATTTAAATGGCGATTTTAGGGCGATAGACAAGCGATGACTTTTTGCCCATCTGTCGCAAATTTATTAACTTATGCTATAATGCCAAGTATCTTTTTTGCCTATTGTGATTGTCAATTATGAACGAATCCATTAGCCTAATTTCGCTGGTCATTGAAGCAAGCGTTGTTGTTAAATTGGTCATGGCGATACTGCTTTTGCTGTCTACAATCAGTTGGGTACTGATTTTTCATCTGGGTACCAAAATTGGCGGTATTGCCAAGTTTGATGAGCGATTTGAGCGATGGTTTTGGACTGATGATATCGATCATCAGCTGTCTGTTGTGCAAGCAGAATCAGAGCGTGCAGGGCTTGAGCTGATTTTTTATACAGGTTTTTATGATCAAAATCACCAAGACCAAGATTCTTCACTAAGTGATGATAAAAAAGTGCAAATCGTTGAGCGTCGCTTGCGTATGGCATTAGGCAGTGAGCAGGTGCATCTTGAAAAAGGATTATCAACGCTTGCAACGATTGGTTCTGTTTCACCTTATATCGGACTATTTGGTACAGTATGGGGCATTATGAATGCATTTATTGGCTTGGGTCAAGCCGAATCGGTTGGTCTTGCAACCGTTGCACCGAGCATTGCTGAGGCATTGATTGCAACAGCACTTGGTTTATTTGCGGCCATTCCTGCGACGATGGCATATAATCACTTTGCCACCAAATCCAATACACTGTATGAAAATCGTAGCCTATTTTGTGAAGGCTTAATAAGTGCATTGGTGACAAATCTGGCAAAAAAGAACACCGCATCAACTTTATAGAGCATACTATTTTATAGAGCATATTATGGTAACTTCCAATCGATTCGCTCGTCGCCAAAGACCGCTAAATAGTGACATGAATGTTGTGCCTTACATTGATGTGATGTTGGTGCTTTTGGTGATATTTATCGTAACAGCACCAATGCTTGCTACAGGTATTGAGGTATCACTGCCAAAAGAGCAGACCAAACCCATCACACAAGCTGACAAGCTACCTGTCATTGTCAGCATTCAGGCAGATGGCAATCTGTATGTCAGCCATAAAAATGCCATCGATGTGCCAATCACGCCTGACAAGCTAGATACCCTGCTACGCCAGATGCACCAAGACAATACCGATTTACAAGTGATGGTCAATGCCGATGCAGATAATGCCTACGGCCGAATTATGCAGATTATGGCATTGATTCAAAATGTTGGTATCACCCAAGTGAGTTTGCTTAGCGAATCTGTTCAATAATGCATGATAATTCATAAGGCAAATCAATCGATGCGTTTATCCGATAATCATCCAACAGTCAATTTTGATAAATCTGCGCTAATTTTACCAATTTTAGCCAGTGTTTTATTACATACCGTCATCATCATAGCGGTAGCAGCACCACTGATTACACCGCCTACTAAGCCCAATACTACTATTCAGACCGCTTTGGTAGGTCAAGAGGCTTTTAATCGTGTCAAGACGGCCTTGAGCAATCATCATGCCGATCAAAACAAGCCAACTGCCACCAACACTTCAAGTACCATCACTGCCAATGATAATGATAATGCATTTATGCAAGCTCAAAATCAGCATCGTTATCACCCACAGGTTTCTACTTCTGCCACCACGACCCAAGCGTATCATCCACCACCCAACTCAGCACCCTTTGAATCAAATTCACCAAATATACAAAATCAACCAACAAACGCTCACGCCAAGCTGGCTGAATATTCTAATCATGTCTCAGACCTTGAGCAGTCAAATCATACCGAGTCTACGCCAAGCCGAGCACAAATCAATGCCGCCATCACCTCGGTCAAACATCGTATTGAAGCCATTTGGCAACGCTATCCTAAGCAGCCCAATCAAACCATCACCTTTCAGGTTAATATGAATCAACAAGGCGATGTAACCTCAATCCAATTCGGTGGTGGCCATCCTGATTTGCGTGAATCTGTAGAAGCGGCGGTATATGCTGCCGCACCATTTTATGAACTTGGCGGTATGCGTGACAGTATCCGCCTGCAGTTCACCACAGAGCAGCTAATTATGGATAATAACCAAACAACCAATGAGCCTAATCACTAATCGTCATGGAGTTTTTATGAAATCACCCATTACCAAAGTTTGCCTTGCTCTGACCATAAGCTTTTCTGCCGCTTTGACGCACACTTATGCTGATGATGAATTGATTGTGATTAGCGAACAAGTTGCTCCGAGTCAATACCCCGTGGCAGTCATGCCTTTTTCAGAAGCTCATCAAATGAGTCATTATCTAAGCCTGGCAGGTCTTGGTACTACTCACCAAAACCTGCCACAGCACACTCAGACGAATAGCGACATTCTGAATAATCTGACCGCATGGCGTAACCGAGGATTTGAATATATTATTTTGGCACAGTCGCATCAAATTTTGGGAAATAAGCTTGCAATTAACTATGAAATTATTGATACTGCCAATGGTTTGGTAAGCGTCAAGCATACCCAAATTAGCGATAACCACCCTGCTTCTATCCAAGCTGCCTATCGTCAAATCAGCGATACAATCTATCAAATCATCACAGGCCAGCCATCAGATTTGATGGGTAAAATCGCCTATGTGGAAGAAAGCGGATCGCCACAAAATAAAATCTCATCTCTTAAATTAATTGATCCAAGCGGTCAGCTTATCCGTACGCTAGATACCGTCAATGGATCAATTATAACGCCGACATTTTCCCCCGATGGCTTGAGTATTGCTTATAGTGTACAAACAAAAAATAATCTGCCCATCATTTATATTGTGTCTGTATCAGGTGGCACACCAAAGCTTGTCACGCCATTTTGGGGTCATAATTTGGCACCAAGTTTTTCACCAGATGGTGGCAGTATCTTATTTTCAGGTAGCCACGAGAATAATAACCCGAACATTTATCGTCTTAATTTACATACCAATCACTTAGATACGCTCACTACATTCAACGGTGCTGAGAATGCACCAAATTATTTGGCAGATGCGTCAGGATTTATTTATACTGCTGATAAAGGTACACGCCACCAAAGCCTATATCGCTATGATTTTGGCACGACGCATAGCACCCAAATCGCCTCTTATGCCACCAATCCACGCTTAAGCCCAGATGGATCAAAGCTTGTATATTTATCAGGTGGACAAATCATCATCGCCAATACCAAAGGCCGTATCCAACAAAGTTTTAGGGTGTTAGGCACTGATGTATCAGCCAGCTTTTCACCATCAGGCACACGGATTATATATACATCCAACCAAGGCAATAAAAACCAGCTGATGATCCGTTCGCTATCAAGTAATGCCATACGCACCATCCCAACATCAGGCACGGTGCGTGATCCGATTTGGTCAAAATAATGCCAATGAGTATCCCAACTAAGGTGACAGTCGGCTATACCCAAAGGCGGTTATTTATGGTCAGTATGACAGTTGGCCTGATCAGCTTAAGTGGGTGTCAGCACATTCAAGTGACCAAAAGCCCAATACCGATCATCATCCATAGCCATACAAAATCGCCATCTCAGCCTAAACCTACACCAACTGACACCGTGCCTACCAAAAACCGCCCAATCTCCCCACCAACACAAAAGTCCAATACGATATTTATTTTGGAAGATTGGTTTTAGGCAGTTTTGGTAGATTCAAAATATAGTAACAGCTCATTCACCTTGTCAATTCTAGCTTGGGTATCCATAAGCTCTTGGCTGGTGTATCGGATGGCCGTTGCACCATTCATGCGATAACCGTCATTGGACTGAATCAGCTTAATAATCGCCAATCCATCAATCGGCGTATCGGCACGAAACTCAATACTGATGGTGGTTTGGGTTGCATCAATCTTAGCAATCCCTAAGGCTTTGGCTCGTATGCGAATGCGATGCACCGCAAATAAATTTTGGGTTTGGGTGGGTAATGTGCCAAATCTGTCAATCATCTCAGTACGAATGTCTATGAGCTGATTGACATCATCTAAGCTACTGATTCTTTTATAAAATACCAAACGCTCATGCACATCACCCAAATACTCATCAGGTATCAGTGCCGATGCATGAATATCAATATCACTAACCAAATCCAGTGGTGTGGCAAGACTCGGTGTCTTGCCTTGTTTGATGGCATTGGTCGCACGCTCAAGCATATCCATATATAAGCCAAAACCAATGGTTTGCATGTTACCAGATTGCTCTTTGCCTAAAATTTCCCCAGCACCACGAATTTCCAAATCTTCACTGGCAAGCATAAACCCTGCACCCAAAGTGTTGGCTCTGGTGATGGCATTTAGGCGTTTTTTGGCATCGCTTGATAATCCTTTCAATGATGGCACCATCAGATAGCAGTATGCTTGATGATGGCTGCGACCCACACGACCACGCAACTGGTGCAACTGAGCGATACCAAATTTATCCGCTCGGTGAATAATGATGGTATTGGCATTAGGCACATCGATACCTGTCTCGATGATGGTGCTAGCAACCAAAACATTAAACTTTTTATGATAAAAATCATTCATCACCACCGAAAGCTCACGCTCATTCATCTGCCCATGTGCTACCGCTACTCGTGCTTCACCGACCAATTCACGCAGTGTGTCAGCTGCTGCCTCGATACTAGCAACATCATTATGTAGATAATATACCTGTCCGCCCCTGAGTATCTCCCGTAAAATTGCTTCTTTGATTGTCTCATCAGATTTGGGTAATAAAAAAGTCTTAATCGCCAAGCGTCTGGCAGGTGGTGTGGCAATGATAGAAATATCCTGCATGCCCGATAACGCCATATTTAAGGTGCGTGGAATCGGGGTGGCAGTCATTGATAAACTGTCAATATTGGTTTGTAGTGCTTTAATACGCTCTTTATGCCGTACGCCAAAACGATGTTCCTCATCAATAATCATCAAACCAAGCTGTTTGAATTTAACATCGTCCTGAATGAGCTTATGCGTACCAATCACAATATCCACCGTACCATCTGCCAGCCCTGCTAAAATGGCATCTTGATGTTTTTTATTGCCAAATCGTGATAAACTTTCAATCTTAATGGGCCAATCAGCAAAGCGATTTAAAAAGCTGTCCTCGTGCTGCCCTGCCAAAAGCGTCGTTGGAACAAGTACGGCAACTTGATAGCCCGCCTGAACAGCAATGAATGCCGCACGCATCGCCACTTCGGTCTTGCCAAAACCAACATCACCACAGATAAGCCTATCCATCGGCTTATTTTGCTTCATATCGTGCATCACTGCATGGATAGCTTCAGCTTGGTCGATGGTTTCTTCAAAAGCAAATTGGCTGGCAAATAGCTCATATTGAGACATATCAATATCAAAACTGATGCCTGATTTAGCATTTCTACGAGCCTGTACATTTAAAAGCTCGGCGGCAACATCATGGATTTGTTCCAAAGCTTTTAGCTTGGCTTTTTCCCATTTGCCCGAACCAATTTTAGACAGGCTGACTGTCTGCAAATCTGAGCCGCTATATCGCCCAATCAGTGCCAAATTGGTAATAGGTACATAAATACTGGCATCATCGGCATATTTTAGATGAATAAATTCTTGCTCACCTTCACCCACATCCAGCACCACCAAACCTTGATAACGCCCGATGCCATGTTCAAGATGAACCACCAACGCCCCTTCGGTCAACTCAGTTACCGACTTAATCAAAAAAGCCTGTGAAACACTTGATTGACGACGACGGCGTGTTTGAAGCACCTGCCTACCAAAAATTTGTGTCTCTGAGATGATGCATAATCCGCCAGTTTCATCACGCAACCAAAGACCACGCTCAATCGGTGCAACACTCAAAGCAATACAATCAGTATTAAAATCATCTAAATTATTAATAAATTCTTGATAATTATCAACCACTTTGACAGCGACTTTATCTTTTAATAGCTCAAGAATAATTTCACGGCGACCAGCACTTTCAGCGACCAATAAAATCGGTACTTGCCCTGATTTTATGAATGATAGCAGTTCTGATAAAGGCTTGGCAGCTTGATGATTAATCGGTAAAATCGGCGGCGGTAAACTCTCCATGGCACCAATTTTTGCCGTATCGTGGTTTGTGTTGATAACAACTCTGGGATAGGCTTTCAATACTTGATGAAATTCATTATTCGCCAAAAATAAATAATCAGGCGGCATAATCGGCAATGATTTATCATGTGCACGAGAATGATGGCGTGCTTGGATTTGCTGATAATACTCATCATGACAAGCACTAAGATTATCATGACTAACCACCAGTGTATCATCGGGCAAATAGCTAAATAAATTGCCTGTTTTCATCCATGCGTCAAGCTCAAAAAATAACGGTGCATAAAACTCAATTCCCTGAGGAGCAATGGCTGCCATGACATCATTATAAAATTCTATCTTGCGGGCGCTGGCATTAGGAAACAGGCTCGCAAAATTTTGGCGAAACATCTCTTTGCCTGCTTCCAAGGGAAATTCTCTAGCAGGCAGCAGGCGAAATTCGGTGATTTTGGCAGATGATGGCAGCTTTTGGGCATGATGCGTATTCATGCCTGCTTGGGCATCTTTTTTTAGCTGAGCTAAATCATTATCGGATAAAGTACGCTGACTGTCAGGATCAAAAAATTTGATCGTCTCAATGTTATCATCAAACAAATCAAGACGAAAAGGTAGGCTTTGACCAACGGCAAAAATATCAACAATACTGCCTCGAACCGCAAATTCTCCTGGCTCAAACACATTCTCCGTCTGCACATAGCCTGCTTTGGTTAATCGAAGTCGCTGTTCATGAATATCAAATTTATCACCGACAGCCAAATCAAAATGCTGTCCTATCAGCCAGCTTGGTGGTGCGATACGTTGCATCAATGTCTGAGTACTGACCAATAAGACACCAGTTGTTGGCATTCTCGTTAGTAAAGCAATACGCTCTGAGATAATGTCTTGATGAACAGACAGCTGATCATAAGCCAAAATCTCCCAATCTGGAAAAACATGTGCATCAATGCCAAAAAAAGACAGCTCAGTATCCAACTGATTCAGTTCATTTTGATGATTGGCGATCATCACAATCAGCCGCTCTTCACTTTTGGCTGCCAGTGCAAGCCAAAAACTCAAATCAGCACCGCCAAGTAAGGGTAAAGTTGTCTTAAAATTTGCCTTGGTTGGCAAATCTAATTTGGGCTTAAATGTATCAATCATCGTATTACCAAGTGTTAAGTTTTTGTTGCCACGCTAAGCACTTATCTGCAATGGTATCAACCGAATGCCCCATAATATCAGCTGTCACAGCAATATAATCGATGGCTGCACCGTTTAACTTATCTCGAAGCTGATGGATATTTTCAAGGGTGATACCACCAATCACGCATAAAGGAAAATCAAGTTCGCAGGCTTTTTTTAATATGTCTTTTGAGATAATTTTGGCGCGTGGCTTAGTGATGGATGCAAATGCTGTACCCATAGCACCGTAAGTTGCCCCTTCTCGCTTAGCTTCTTTAAATAAAGCAAGGTCTGTATGACAGGTGCGACCAATCACCACATGGTCTCCCAAAATCTCTCTGGCGACCCGTACGCTACCATCACGCTGACCCAAATGAAGCCCCGTCCCAAAATGTGATGCAAGCTCTAGACTATCATTCATAACGACTTTAATATCATAATCATTCGCAAGACTGACGATCATTTCAGCTTCTCGATACACTGTCGCCAAATCATAAAGTTTCAAGGTGGACTTACGACGCACTTGCAGTAATGACACCGCACCTGTATCAAACACCCGTTCAAGCTTATCTAATAAAGTTGTCAGCTCATCATCATTCGTCAGTAAGTATAATTTGGGTACTTTGTCAATACTTTGTAAAGTCATTTACTGTATTCCAATTAATGATCTGATTTGATCAGCGATACGGTCAAAATAATGTTTATCAGGTGATTGAACATGGTTAATACTTAAATAGGCCGCACAAGCAGCCTATTTCAAACCATGAACATTCATGCTAATAACATCCTCAACCACCTATCAAACATCCATTTTCCAATCAAATGGCATCTGATGATGACCACGCAATGCCATCATCAGCGTTTGCTGCATGTGGCTGAGTACCTCTTGGGTATATGGCATCGCTTCATGACCCCAAACTGGATTTGGCCATGCGGCATCATTTTGGTAGCGTACGATGTGATGAAAATGTAGCTGCAACACTTGATTACCCAAAGCGGCAACATTCATCTTATCTGCACCAAAAATTTTTGCCATTTGGCTAGATACCCAGCTTGACTCACGCAAAAATTGCACTTGGTCAGCCGCTGACAGCTCATAGATTTCTTTAATGCCTGAAACACGAGGTACCAAAATTAGCCAAGGAAATTGGCAATCATTCATCAAACGCACGGTCGATAATGGGAAATCACCAACCAAAAAGGTATCTTTGGCCAGCGTGGGATGTAATTGAAACATAGTTCGCTCATATTGTTGTTATAAATAGTGATATTGTAGCATAAATTTAGATGGCAAAAAAGATTTACACGCCTGCTATGATCAAAGTTTGGTCATCACAATCATTTAAACCACAACACTCATTGGGGTAGCATCTTTTGGTATGGGCGTGTATTTGGCGTTTGGTGTGTTCGGTGAGTGCCATAGTCGTCCTTTTTGATTAAAAAACCGCTCATCAGGTGATGGGCGGTTCATTTTAAATATAAAAAAGCCAAATAATCATAACAATTTCATACAAAACCGTAATAATTACTTGACTTTTAATGTATTTTAAACTATAATACAAACCATCAAGCAAGGGTGGTAGGACACCCAAGCCTGATAGGTTACCGCCACCGACCTATGTAAGTGGTGGCGACCTTAGGAGATAAGACAATGAAAACGCTCTTCAAAGTTATCATCATTGTTATCCTGCTACTAATAAACAACAACGCTTACTAAGCAGGTAGCCTGTAAAGGCTGGGGGGCGGTGGGCTTCGCCATCGCTTCACTCCTAAAATCTAAATATATCTTACCAACAATTTAAGGATAAGTCAAATGCCAAAAATCGTTGCCAATCCCAAAACTCGTGCTCAAATCCAAAAAGACAGCGATGCACGCCGTGGGGTAAAACCCATCGGTTTTAAAGTCCCCATAGAGTTTGCTGAGCTACTTGATGAGCTTGCCAAACAATCAGGCAAAACCAAAAACATCATCATCATGGAAGCAGTTGAGCTTTGGGCAAAACAGCTCTAAGTTAAAAACTTGTTCAAATTTCAAACCAATCTGCCAAAAGTTGCTTTTTTCTGACTGATTTCATAATTTTCACAGACATATTTTTTGGTATCGTGTCAAATCAAACGGCGGTAGTCATCAGCAATTTAAACACCCCACCATTGACAGCATTATGAGACAAGCAGGGCTAAACGCTTAGCCCTTGCAACACCTCGATAACTAAGAGACGATGATGTTATACCCCATTGCAATCTTAAAAGGCGGTGATAAAACCGCCCATGGCATCTTTTTTCCCGATGTGCCAAATCTTGCCAGTGCGTGCGATGAGTGCAAGACATACACAAAATGGCGTTAGAATGCCTTGATGTGCATTTTAGTGGCTTGGTAGCAGATGGCGAAGAAATCCCATTGCCTACCAATTTTGATGCACACACCCAAAACAGCCAATTTGACGGTATGATGTGGGCATGGGTAGATGTGGACTTGTCAAAATATGACATAAAAAGCCACAAAATCAACATTACCTTACCTAACCATCTGATTGCCAAAATTGACGAAAAAGTCTCGGCTCACAAATCGCTATACAAAAGCCGTTCAAACTATCTGGCACAGCTTGCCATGGCGGATTTGGCTTGACATACCCCATGTCAAGCCATTTTAAGGCAATAAAAAGCCCATAAAGGGGTGTTTATTTGGGCAATAAAAAACCGCCTATCATCAGATAAGCGGTTTGGGGGTTAATCATTTTTAAAGCAATAAAAAAGCCAAATAATTTAATAAAATTATTTGGCTTTGGGGCTGGTAGCAAGACTACTGTAACAACCAAGCTACTGTACACTCACTAGCAGAAGGAAAAAGTGATGAAAACCTTAATCAAACTCATCGTTGTCATCATCTTGCTACTGATAAGCGGTTCTGCTTACTAAGATGATGCCTAGCCCAAGTAAGTACCAAAGTTGCAAAGGCTAGGGGCTAACAAGGAAGTTAGCCACCCCTGATCTTTATTATGCCATGGTTTTTGATTTTTGCAAGGGTTTTTTATGACAGACAGCACCACATCACCAGCACGCCAAAAGGCTACCAACACTTACCGCCAAAAGGCACTTGCCAACATTGCTTTGGTGATTAGCCATACTGAGCCTCATGCTTTAGATGCCTTAAATCAGATTATGGCTCATAAGGATTGCTCTAAGGCAATGGCAATTAAGGTGGCGTTGGTAGAGTACGCCAACACCCTAAGTCAAACCAGCCGCTGATTAAAGACAGCTTGATTAGCTCAAATTGGCGATAGCACTGTTAAGGGCATTACCGTATACCCCTGTTGGGGCTTGTTTTGACCAGCCGTGTTCAAGCCGCAACGCATAGCTTGTATTATCTTGATGTGGGTTTGTGATAGCCCACACTTTGCCCAATATCGCCCACAAACCCAAGTTGACGCCATACTTCATAAAGGCAAATACCAACGCTATTGGCTAAATTCAAACTGCGTGAATCTGGCAACATAGGCAGCCGTAGCCAATGATTAGCACCAATATCAGCACGCACCTCTTCAGGTAATCCATCGGTCTCCGAACCAAATACCAAGGCGACTTTATGCTGATCATTATCCAGCTTAAATTGATATTCATAAAACGGACGGCTAAACTTGGTCGTCATGGCAACAATACGCTCCACGCCCAACGATTTTAGTGCCGATTTTGTCTCTTGCCAATTATCGTGAACGCTTAAAGTTGCGTATTCATGATAATCAAGCCCTGCCCGTTTTAAGCGAGTATCATCCAACTCAAATCCAAGCGGTTTGACCAAATGTAGCTGAGCACCTGTATTGGCACATAAGCGGATGATGCTGCCAGTATTATTGGGAATTTTTGGGGAAAATAGCACGATATGAATGAGTGCATCTGAAAACTGTGACATGAACTTTACTAACAAATATGGCGATGCTACCTATTGTACTCTGAAACGACCTATTGTGCCATATTTTGATTGAATTCAAAGATAAAATTTATAAACCCTACCAAAAGTTTACAAAGTGTAATAAAGTATTATAAAATCACATCTATTGCTAGAAATTCATCAAAAACTTCGTTAAGATAGTAGGGTGAGTTTACAGATTCACATGAATTTCATACATGAATTTAATTAAATCATTAAGGAATAGCTCATGAAAAAAGTACTGGTTGCTTCTATCGCTGCCGTTGTTGTTTTGACTGGTTGCAACGCTATAAAAGGTTTTGGTAAAGATGTCTCAAAAGCTGGCGAAGCCGTATCAGACACCGCACAAAAAGTTGAAAAGAAAATCTAATTTTGGCTTAATTTCTAATTTTATCTTAAGTTAATCTTAAAAAAGACCCACTCAGATGAGTAGGTCTTTCTATCTATCAGTTTATATAAATTGACTGACCAAATAATTCACATATCGAAACCCAAGACGGGTCGGTGCAATGCGTAATGGATCCAAAACCATCAATCCTTGATGTTGTAAAGGCAGCATCTCATTATCAATCGTGCTGATTAATAGCCCCGTACGCGTTTCAAACACATCAGTGCTTACCCCATCTTTTAATCGCAGTGCATTCATCATAAATTCAAACGGCAAATTGTCATCAGAGATACGCTCAAAGTTGACCATTTTGGGTGCATCTTCAAACGCAAGATAATCCTTAGGTTGACGTGATTTTTGATAACGATAAATGCCATCTTGGTAATCTGGGTGATTTTTTAAGGTCAACTTACCATGTGCTCCAGCACCGATTGCCAAATAATCGCCAAATTGCCAATAGTTCAGATTATGCTGACATGGAGCATCATTTGGACCATGCCAAGCACTGACTTCATAATTATAAAATCCATGCTTTGTCAGTACACTTTGTCCCAAAGTTTCAATTTCTGCCATGATCTCTTCATCTGGCAACTGTGGTGGTGTACAATAAAAGGTCGTATTCGGCTCTATCGTCAGTTGATACCAAGATAAGTGAGTTGCACCAGCATCAATGGCAGTTTGAATATCATTCACCGCTTTTGATGGGTTTTGATTGGGCAAGCCATACATCAAATCTGCATTGACACGATCAAAACCTGCTATGCGTGCAGCACGAATGGCATTTGATGCTTGATCAGGATTGTGAATACGCCCCAACACTGTTAAGGCGTTGTGATCAAAGCTTTGTACGCCAATGGATAAGCGATTAATACCGATAGTGAGATACTCATCAAAAGGTGAATGCTCAAGTGTGCCAGGATTTGCCTCGAGTGTTATCTCACATGTCGGTGCAAAATCATAAATTAACCGCAATCCGTCAAATAATCGTTTAAACGATTCAATGGGCAATAACGATGGTGTGCCACCACCGATAAATACCGTATCAATTTGACGATTTGATACCAAGCTTTGTTGTGATACAGCATCGCTAAGCAATGCTTCTATATAGTTTTCAAATGGTACTTGGCTTGGCAAAGCGTGCGAGTTAAAATCACAATACGGGCATTTTTTGACACACCAAGGAATGTGAATGTATAGTGATAATGGAATATGAGCAGGGTCTAATAAATCAGGGTACATGTGTTCATGATTCCTATTTATGCTCATCTAAAAACTCAAATTGATTGAGTTTGAATTTTTGATCAATATGCCGTTCAAGTGCAGGCAAGTTAAAGGCATCATTTTCACTAACAAAACTGATGGACACACCACTCAAACCCGCTCGCCCTGTACGACCGATACGATGCACATAGTCATCGGGCATATCAGGTAAAGTATAATTGATCACATGCGTCACATCATCCACATGAATGCCACGCCCTGCCACATCGGTTGCTACCAGTACATTGACCTCACCATCTTTAAAACGCTGCAAGTAACGCTCTCGTTTTTGCTGAGCCACATCTCCAGACAGCATCGTAACCTTGTGATGACGACGCAAATAATCGTATAGGCGTTTAACTTGATCTTTGCGATTGGCAAAAATGATCGTTTTTTTCACCGAATCATCTGCCAAAATTTGCTTAAGTGCGCTCGTTTTTTCACGCTCAGTGACCAAATAAAATTGTTGATCAATCGCCTGATTGGTTTTACTTTCAGGTGCAATCTCAACAAATGCTGGCTGATGTAGCCAACGATAAGCCAGATTCATCACATCTTGATTAAAAGTTGCCGAAAATAATAGGCTTTGGCGTTCGGTATTGCTTGGCATATGTCTGACAATACGCTTGATATCAGGGATAAAACCCATATCCAGCATACGATCAGCTTCATCAAGCACGAATACCTCAACACGATCCAAAAAAAGCTCGCCTTTATTAACCCAATCGATGATACGCCCCGGTGTGCCAATCAAAATATCCAGCGGTCTTTTATGCAACTGCTCAAGTTGTTTATCAAAATCAGAGCCGCCTGTAATACACAAATTATAAAGCTGGCTAAATCGGGTCAGTTCACGGCAATCTGCCAAAATCTGCTGTGCAAGCTCTCTGGTAGGTGCCAAAACCAATGCTCTAGGTTCGCCAAGATAGCGAATTTCATCAGCTTGAAACGGACGCTTTAACAGCGACTCAATGATGGTAATCAAAAATGTCGCTGTCTTGCCTGTGCCTGTTTGTGCCTGTCCAATGGCATCTTGATTTGCCAATGTATGTGGCAAAATCTGTGCTTGAATGGGGGTTAATTGATCAAATTTTAATGCTTGCACCGCCTTTAAAATTGGCTCGGATAGTGGTAAATCATCAAAATTTTTAACAGTCGTTTCGGTCATAAAAATACCATCAAGCTTATAGCATTGTGATTAGTTTTTGGGAGTTTTAAGCACTTGATCAAGGCAAGAATAAAAAGATGACTCGCCCACACCCATCACAAACGCTTGTTTTTCGGCGTCGGTTTTTTGAACCGATTCTTGGAATATTCTATCAATAGCACCTTTCCAATACTTATCAAGCATCGTGGCGGTCTCTGGGTCAAGGTCGATGAGATCCTTCAGCTCAGCCATACGCTTATCATGGTTGGTTAGTGCCTCAGATTTTGTTGCACCACCTTGATGATCGCCAGCAATATGCATCACACCATACGCTGAAAAATCACAAAAATCTATAGCCATTTGCTCTTCTTGGGTTAACGATACTTTAGGTGCTTCAGACGCTTTGGGGGCAGCAGTTTTTGCATAAGTCACTGTCGGTAAGCTCAACACCAAAATCGCCAAACCACGCATCCATTTATTTTTCATCATCATAGTCATCTCTTTATAGTTTATTTTAGATTAAGGCGAATTACGAACGCCAATCATCCAAGTTCACGCCTACAGCGTTTTGATTAGTTAAAATGGCATAGCATCAGTCATCTGATCATGCCAAACCTTGCTATTATCGCATGTTTGATAAAGTTTGAAAAGCTCTATTATCCTTCAAAAGATACAAGATGATGGTATCGCATGCTACATTGGTCTAAATTTGATATCTAAATTCTATAAAGGAAAATAAAAAGTCAATTTTTACACTTAAAGTTTATCAACCAATGCCGTAAAGTAAAGCTATCTTTTGAATTTATCACCAAGTATCCATCGTATCATTAGGATTGTTATCATGCTAAATCAGCCAATACCCCTCAAAAATCGTGCACGCCGAGTGATGCCATTTTTTGGGCTAAGTATGGGTATTAGTATCTTTGCACTTGGTTTGTTGGTGATTTTACCCTTTTTGATGATGATTTTGACGACATTACAAATGAGTTTTGATGACATCATGCAGACGATTCGTGAGCCACAAGTGTTTGCAGCAATTAAGCTATCTTTATCCATGGCAATGCTTGCCACCCTGACCAATTTGATTTTTGGTACGCTGGCAGCTTGGGTGTTGGTGCGTTATGAGTTTTGGGGTAAGTCCTTTTTAAATGCTTTGGTTGATCTACCGTTTGCCCTGCCAACAGCGGTAACTGGCATCGCTCTTGCCACACTTTATGCACCCAATGGCTTGTTTGGTCAATGGTTTACACACCTTGGGATACTGCTGTTTAATGAGCCAATAAAAATTGCGTTTACACCGATTGGTATTTGGCTGGCTTTGGTGGTGGTTAGCTTTCCTTTTATTGTACGGGCAGTGCAGCCAGTACTTGCTGAGCTTTCAGTAGAATTTGAAGAAGCGGCAGCGGTGATGGGTGCTGGTCGCTTGACCACATTTTGCCGTGTGATTTTACCCGAGATTAGCCCAGCAATGCTAATCGGTGCTGGTATGATGTTTGCTCGTGCCACAGGTGAGTACGGTTCAGTGATTTTTATCGCTGGCAATATCCCCATGCAATCGGAGATTTTGCCTTTAATCATTGTCTCAAAGCTTGAGCAATTTGATGTCGCAGGTGCAGCTTGCGTGTCGTTATTTATGCTTTTAATCTCATTGGTTTTTTTGTTTACCATGAATTTTATCCAGTGGAAACTCTCAGCCAGACTGGGCGCAAAAACCAACTGATTTATCATGATAACAACTATCTTAATCATACTCTAAGGTCAACTATGTCTCATACAAGCTCTTATTTATACCAAAAAAATCCTGCCACCCGTGATAAACCTTGGGTTAGATGGAGTTTGATTGGCATAGCGGTGGTATTTATGGGCGTCATGCTGGTTGTGCCACTCGTGTCTGTTTTTTATGAAGCACTAAAAGAAGGATGGCAAGCGTATCAAGCAGCACTACTTGAGCCTGATGCACTTGCATCTATTAAGCTGACTTTAATCACAGCAGCGATTATCTTACCCATCAATACGATCATTGGCGTAGCGTTGGCGTATTTGATTACACGCCATCAATTTCGTGGCAAATTTGTGATCACCACATTGCTTGATTTGCCCTTTGCCGTGTCGCCTGTGGTGGCGGGCTTGATGTTTGTACTGGTCTTTGGTGCCAATACACGACTTGGCGGCTATCTTGAGAGTATGGGGATTCAGGTGATTTTTGCGACAACGGGGATTGTACTTGCAACTTTATTTGTCACCTTTGCATTTATCGCACGAGAGCTGATTCCGCTTATGCAGGCTCAAGGCGACAGCGAAGAACAAGCCGCTTTGACGCTTGGTGCTAACGGCTGGCAGATGTTTTGGAAAGTCACTTTACCCAATATCAAATGGGCGCTGCTTTATGGCATTATCCTAACCAATGCACGCGCTATGGGTGAATTTGGGGCGGTATCGGTAGTATCTGGGCATATCCGAGGCGAGACCAACACTGTGCCTTTAATGATTGAAATTGCATACAACGAATATGCATTTACATTGGCATTTGCACTCTCAAGCTTGCTTGCACTACTTGCCTTGATTACTTTGGTCGCTCAAGGATTGATGAGCCATAAAAAATAGCACTGATGACATTTTGGTTAAGTAATACTTACATCAAAATTTACATATATTTATTAATCTTTCTAAACAGTTATCTTCTATGAGTATTAAACATGAGTATTAAAATCCAAAACATCCATAAAACTTTCGGGGATTTTGTTGCCTTAGGTGAAATCAGCATTGATATTTCAACAGGTGAGCTGACAACTTTATTAGGTCCATCAGGCTGTGGCAAGACAACTTTGCTACGCATCATTGCAGGTCTTGAAAATGCAGACAACGGGCGGATATATTTTGACAGTATCGATGTAACTGATATACCAGTGCAACACCGTGGTATCGGTTTTGTGTTTCAGCAATATGCGTTATTTCGACATCAAACGGTTGCACAAAACATTGCTTTTGGCTTGACGCTGTTGCCTCGCAATACACGCCCTTCTGCCAATACAATCGATCGGCGTGTGGATGAGCTGCTTGATTTGGTGCAACTTAGCCACACCAAAACCCGCTATCCGCATGAGCTATCAGGTGGCCAGCGTCAGCGTGTTGCTTTGGCACGTGCACTGGCAACCGAGCCTAAGCTGCTGCTACTTGATGAGCCTTTTGGCGCGCTTGATGCCAAAGTGCGTAAATCGCTGCGTGATTCGCTCAAAGACATTCAGCGTGAAATTGGTATCACCAGCATCTTGGTTACGCATGACCAAGAAGAAGCTCAAGCCATATCTGATAAAATTGTCATTATGAATCATGGGCAAATTGAGCAAATTGGCACACCAAGCAAGTTATTTGCCCAGCCAAGCAGTGATTTTGTGGTGGATTTTTTGGGCTTATAAGCGATGAGCCATCGGTCCAAAATTCAATAGGCATATGGTGTTTAACCTGCATTAATCTCAAAAGCTTGATAAATCGCTTCATCAAGCCTATCAACCGCAATGATTTGAATATTTTTAAATTGTGGATGATTGGCTGCAGGTGCATTGGCTCTAGGGACGATGGCATGGGTAAAACCATGCTTCATTGCCTCTTTTAGGCGTTCTTGACCATTTGGCACAGGGCGAATCTCGCCAGACAATCCCACCTCACCAAATACACACAGTCTGACAGGCAGTGGTTTTTCTTTGATGCTAGATGCACAAGCAATCAGCACCGCCAAATCTGAACCAGTTTCCATAACTTTAACACCGCCTACAACATTGACATACACATCCATACCACTGGTGTGAATGCCACCATGACGGTGCATAACCGCAAGGAGCATGGACAGACGCTGATAATCAAGCCCAAGTGCCATGCGTCTGGGTTGACCCTGAGAGTCATCCACCAAGGCTTGCACCTCCACAAGTAGGGGGCGTGTACCTTCACGGCTGACCATCACCACCGACCCTGCAATGGGCTTATCATAGCGGCTTAGAAAAATGGCGGAGGGGTTGGCAACCTCCTTTAATCCTGTATCCGTCATGCCAAAAATTCCCAACTCATTGACCGCCCCAAAACGGTTTTTGATGGCACGAATCATTCTAAAACGACTGTCTGATTCACCCTCAAAATACAGCACCGTATCCACCATGTGTTCTAGCACACGAGGCCCTGCCAATGCTCCTTCTTTGGTAACATGTCCCACCAAAAACAGTGCCGTGCCTGTCTGTTTGGCATAACGGGTTAAGACGGCGGCGGATTCACGGATTTGGGCAACCCCTCCGGGGGCGGACTGTATGGCTTCGGTAAAGAGTGTTTGAATTGAATCAATGACAGCAATGGCAGGCTGTTCGGTGGTGAGTGCTGCACAAATGGTATCAACATTAGTTTCGGCTAAGACACGCAGGCGATCGGTTGGTAGTCCAAGTCGCACTGCACGCATGGCAACCTGCGACAGACTTTCCTCGCCTGTGATATATAAAGCAGAACCCGATAGTGAATCACCTGCTGCCATGTTAATGGCAGTTTGTAGTAAGATTGTGGATTTGCCAATACCAGGGTCGCCCCCAATTAACACCACCGAGCCTGCCACAAGTCCACCGCCAAGCACTCGGTCAAATTCACCAATTCCCGTTGGCATGCGTGTTTCTAGCGTAACGCCAACATGGTCCAATGTCATCACAGCACTCACCGCTCCAGCATAGTTAGCGGTTTTTCTGGGTGCTGTGGTAGTTTTTGATTTATGATGATGTGGCAAACTGGTGTTAGGTGCCTCAACAAGAGTATTCCACTCACCGCAGTCTGTACATTGCCCTGCCCATTTTCCATAAATCGCCCCACAATTTTGGCAAATGTAGCTTGATTTAGCTTTAGCCATAACTTATCCTAATCCATTGATTCAAATGATTTAATCAAATTGTAGCATTTTTTTGGTATGCTTGCTAAATTAACCTCTAATACAGCCAAACACACTTTATAATATCTTATCATTAAACATCAATTTTAAAAATATATCTATTTAATTTAATTATAGTACTTATCTTTCTGTATATTTTATGGTTTAATACTGCTTTTCACAGCATCACTGCATTATTTTGTTACAATTTTGGTGCTTTATAAGCCTGCCTATACAAAAAACAGTGGAACGCCAATTTTCATAAAATGAGATCTCAACATGACTGCAAAGATAACTGCTCCAGATTTTGTTCGTCACCAAGCCTTGATTCATTGGGTGGCTGAAATTGCCGCTTTGACCAAACCTGCTGCCATCGAATGGTGCGACGGCTCTGAAGAAGAAAACCAGCGCCTAATCGATCTGATGATCAAAAACGGCACCATGATCAAATTAAATGAAGACAAGCACCCAAATTCGTATCTGGCATTCTCAGATCCGACAGATGTTGCACGTGTCGAAGATCGTACTTATATTTGCTCAAAAGAAGAAATCGATGCAGGTGCGACCAATAATTGGGTCGAGCCAAGCCAAATGCGTACCAAACTTAACGATTTGTTTGATGGTTGCATGGCAGGCCGTACCATGTATGTCGTACCTTTTAGTATGGGTCCTTTAGGTAGTCATATTGCCCATATTGGCATCGAAATTACAGACAGTCCCTATGTTGTCGTCAGTATGCGAAAGATGGCACGCATGGGCAAAGAGGTTTATGATGTGCTTGGGGCTGATGGCGAGTATGTGCCATGTGTACATACTGTAGGCTCGCCATTGACTGAAGGGCAAAAAGATGTGGCATGGCCATGCAATGATGATAAATATATCGTACATTTCCCCGAAACTCGTGAAATTTGGTCGTATGGATCAGGCTATGGCGGTAACGCTTTGCTTGGTAAAAAATGTCTAGCATTACGCATCGCTTCTGCCATGGGGCGTGAACAAGGTTGGTTGGCTGAACATATGCTCATCTTAGGTGTAACCAACCCACAAGGCAAAAAACATTATATCGCAGCGGCATTCCCATCGGCATGCGGCAAAACAAACTTTGCCATGCTTATTCCACCAGCAGGCTATGAAGGCTGGAAAGTAGAAACGGTTGGCGATGATATTGCATGGATTAAGCCATCTGAAGATGGTAAGCTTTATGCCATCAACCCAGAAGCGGGCTTTTTTGGTGTCGCACCAGGTACCAACACCAAAACCAACTCAAACTGCATGAGTACTTTGGGTTCTGATGTTATCTACACCAATGTCGCTGTCACCGATGATGGTGAAGTTTGGTGGGAAGGTAAAACCAAAGAAACGCCAGCAAATTTGACCAACTGGAAGCGTGAGCCACACACAGGTGCAGAGCGTGCCGCTCATGCCAATGCACGCTTTACCGTTTCTGCAAAACAATGCCCGTCCATCGATCCACAATGGGAAAACCCCGAAGGTGTACCAATTTCTGCCTTTATCTTTGGCGGTCGTCGTGCAGATACTGTGCCTTTGGTATCAGAAGCATTTGATTGGGTAGATGGTGTTTATAAAGCGGCAACCATGGGTTCTGAAACCACCGCCGCCGCTACAGGTCAACAAGGTGTTGTACGCCGTGATCCATTTGCAATGTTACCATTTACTGGCTATAACATGGCAGACTACTTCAACCATTGGCTACAAATGGGTGAAAATCTTGGCAAAAAAGCCAAGGCGGCAGGCAACCAGTTGCCAAAAATGTTCAAAGTCAACTGGTTCCGCCGTGATACAAATGGTGACTTTGTATGGCCTGGTTTTGGTCAGAACATGCGTGTTCTGCAATGGATCATCGAACGCTGTGAAGGTACTGCTAACGCTGTCCGCACTCCGATTGGCTTAGTGCCAACCTATGATGATATCAATTGGGATCAGTCTGATTTTACCAAAGCACAATATGAGCTTGTCACCAGTCAAGACAAAGATGCTTGGATCAAAGAGCTTGAGAGCCATGCTGAACTTTTTGACAAGCTGGGTGAGCGTATGCCAACAGCACTCAAAGCACATAATGTCAAACTTAAAGCTGACATTGAGCAGGCATAAATGCCATCAGTGGCAATTTCCATATAAAAAAAGCGGAAAATCAGTTTTCCGCTTTTTTTATATGCTAAATGATAAAACCGTGAATAACAAGCTGATTAAACAACAAGCAACCAGCTTTAAAAAAGTTGGTTGCTTGTTGTTTTAAGACCTTGTATAAATTATTTATTTGGAACAGTCAAAACCTGCCCAATACGCAAATCGGCAGTAGGTTCTAAGTTATTCATTTTGGCAAGCTCTTGGGTACTAATACCATAGCGTCGTGCCAAAGCGATAAGCCCATCGCCTGCTTTGACGGTGTATGTCGTCGTTAGCTTGGGGACTTTTAAAGTTTGACCAATACGCAAATTGGCATTAGAAGCCAAACCATTTGCTGTCGCCAAATCACCGATTGCTACGCCAAAACGATTGGAGAGCATGGTTAGGCTGTCACCAGATCTGACGGTATAATTTTCAGTGATACCAATATTTGTATTGGCAGGCGTGCGTGTCGAATTATTTTTGGTATTTCCCAAACGAGATGGTGTGCTACTTTCAGCCTTGGCATCGCTGGGCAATTTGAGTGTTTGACCAATTAAGACACCATCTGTGACACTTAAGCCATTTTCTTTGGCTAAGGTGTGTAAACTGATGTTATATCTGCGAGCGATAGCAGTTAAGCTTTCACCTGATTGAACGCGATGTGTGGCGGTGCTTTGATTATTTTTAGTAGACTGGGTGGCTTGTGATGTCTGTTGGGCTGATACTGGTTGGCGTTTGACTTTACCAGCGACAAGCCATAGCCTTTGACCAATCAAGATATGTGCATCATTCGCCAAATTATTATAACTGGCAAGCTGACCGACCGTTAATCCATGAGTAGCCGCAACCGATGTTAGGCTATCACCAGCACGCACGGTGTAGCTTTCAGGTTTATTCACTGATGGCGAGCTGGATGTATTAGCCATTGTGGTATTGGCTGTTTTGGCATCGCTGGGCAATTTGAGTGTTTGACCAATTAAGACACCATCTGTGACACTTAAGCCATTTTCTTTGGCTAAGGCGTGTAAACTGATGTTGTATTTGCGAGCGATGGCAGTTAAGCTTTCGCCAGCAGATACTTTATGGGTTGCTGAATTGGTATTGGCGGTTGATGTGCTTTGGCGAGATGGTGTTTGTGCTGATACTGGTTGGCGTTTGACTTTACCAGCGACAAGCCATAGCCTTTGACCAATCAAGATATGTGCATCATTCGCCAAATTATTATAACTGGCAAGCTGACCGACCGTTAATCCATGAGTAGCCGCAACCGATGTTAGGCTATCACCAGCACGCACGGTGTAGCTTTCAGGTTTTGGCTTGGGTCTTGATGCAGGTTCAGGACGAGGCCGACTTGGTGGCGGTGGGACTAAGACAGGTGGCGATGAGACGACTGGTATCGAAGCTGTGACAGGTGGAAGCTGAGGCTTGGGCTGAGAGATTGGTTCAGGAGTAGGACTGACCACTGTTATTTGTACAGGCTGAGCAGGCGGTGTTACAGCTACTTGCACAGGCTGAGTGGGCTGCTGTGCTACAGCTTGAGTTTTTGGCCCATCTGCAAAACTCAACATTTTAGTCTCACCACGAGCATCCAAAACCGACTGACCAGTTTGTACCGCATTTAGCTGAATATTGCCATCTTGAGGGCTAATTGCAGGCACTTCAGGACTGGTTTTTTGAATTTCTGCTGCAATCAAATTTATCTCAGATTTTGATAAAGCTGGTTCTTGCACAATGGTATTATTTGGTGTAACTTGTGCGATGGTGGTTGGTAGTGTATTGGCTGCGATTAATTCTTGTTGAGAGCTGGTGTTGGCTGTAGCACCAGACTTAGGTACCACATAGGTGATGCTCTGGGCAGGTGCTGTTGCGATATAATCGCCACCAAATCCATAGCCTTTTAAAGAAGCCAGCTGATTATCGATTTGGTTCGGCAAACTGTCAGGAATGACGATACGATTTGGACCAATCTCATCCACGGTAAAATTTAACAGTGCAGGATTTAATAAACGAAGCTCGCTGACTGACAAACCTGTCACTGTGGCAACCTCAGATAGGCTGACACCATAATTCACTGGCACTGTTCTAAAATGACTGTGGTTAGCGATGGCGGGTAAATTGATGCCATAAGTATTTGGCGACCTCACAATTTGAGCGACTGCTAAGAATCTTGGTACATAGTTCATGGTTTCAGTCGGTAGCTTAAGCGACCAATAATCTGTTGGCAATCCTTGATCTTGGTTGGCTTTGATGGCGCGCGAAACTCGCCCAGGCCCTGCATTATAAGCCGCCAAAGCCAGCTCCCAAGAACCAAATTGGTTATACAAACTTGTTAAAAAGTCATAAGCGGCACGCGTTGATTCAATGACATCACGGCGACCATCATATGTGGCACTTTGGTTCAAGCCATAAATTCGACCTGTGCTAGGAATAAATTGCCAAAGACCAGCGGCGGCGGCATTACTGGTCGCTGTTGGGTCATATGAGCTTTCAATGATTGGCAAAAGTGCCAATTCAGAGGGAATGCCACGGCGTTCAGCTTCGGCGACCGTATGATGTAGGTAGCGAGAAGCACGCGCAGTCAAGCGATCTAAATAGGTTTGGCGAGTATAAAACCATGATTTTTGAGCTTCAATGCGTGCATTGGTCATCTCATTAATGCGATAACCACGGCGAACCCGATCCCATAAATTACCATAGCGTTGAATCGCCAGTTCATCACCCTCCACCATGCTCATATCAGTCGCTTGTAATAACGCTTCTAATGCATCAAGCATCTGAACATCCAAAACATCTACATCTGCACCAGTCTTAGTATTACCCAAATTAGTATTACCTGACGAGATATTAATCTGCTGACTGGGCTTAGCTTGAGGTATGGGTTTTGGGGTTTGGCTAACAGGTTTAGCAGGTGTGCCTGTGCTACTACAAGCAACCAAAATACAAGATGAAATGGCAAGACTGAGCGGCTTTAAAATTTGTGTTGAGATCGAAGATTTGGTGTGTTTTTTCATTGTTATGTCCTTTGGTGGCCTAACTCAGTGATTGTTATCATGGAGGATTGGCAAAATAACCCAACTTGATTTTTGAACGATAATAATGCCTTATTTTGACAAATTTGGCAACCATTTGGATGGCCAATGGGCAATAAAAACCACCGAATTGACCTAAAAACGGTGGTTCATTCAAATTGGTTGATAAACTTGCCTTAATCAACGGTGACTTGTGACACTGATCTTAATAATACGGCATTATTACCAACCTGCGAAAAAGTGGCTCGAGAAGCGGTCTTAATTGTCACAGGCTTACCATCTTGAGTCCAAGTCTCGGTAGTTACAATCTGAGCTCTAGCCTGATTGCCTGTTACTACCACATCTGCCACATTAATACGATAGCGATAATCGCTGGATGTGGCCCAGCTTTTTTGAAGCAGTTGCAAGTAGCCTTCTTTATCCAAGCTGGTCGTTTTGCCACCCCGAGACAATGAAATGATGGCATCATCATCAATCAATCTTGAAATTTGGGCAATATTTTGAGCGTTGGCGGCGCTACTCATACTTGAAGCGTATCGGCTGACATCTTGTTCACTGATTGCATAAGCATTGGTAGTGATTAAGCTTTGTACGCCAATCATACCAATAAATAAGCCAATACTAGCACCTTTACCAAAAGACTTGCCTGTCAATTGAATGGCCGACCGAATCACTGCCGTCAGCATACTTGCGGCAACGGCTTTTCTTAAAACAGAACGGGTGCTGTATTTCATAAACCAACCCTTATACTCAATATACTTATCAATGAATGAATACGCCATGATGTATGACGGAGTAATCTTAAGCCAAAATAACACAGTAAGCTTAAAGTATGATGGCAAATTGTTATATTTTGTTTCATTTAGAAGTTATTTATTAGAGCCAGCCTACTTTTCATCAAACGGTGCATCTTCTTCTAGTTTTGCCCCCAAGCGTGCCATGCGTTTATCCATGAGTTGGCGTGCTAAAATCTGCATATCATCAACACGGTCAAATTCA
Source organism: Moraxella catarrhalis (assembly GCF_001632285.1). Classification (GTDB taxonomy): domain Bacteria; phylum Pseudomonadota; class Gammaproteobacteria; order Pseudomonadales; family Moraxellaceae; genus Moraxella; species Moraxella catarrhalis. The sequence continues at coordinate 203,270 of NZ_LWAH01000016.1, read as the reverse complement.
TCAACAATCTCAAGACCAAGCAAGGTTTCTAGCACATCTTCTAAGCTCACCAATCCTTTAACCTCACCAAATTCTCCTACCGCTAAAGCGATGTGAACTTGCTCTTTTAACATCAAATCCAACAAATCAAATAGTTTCATTTTGGCAAATACAAAGTTGATATCACGCCGAAATTGCTTGATGGGTGTATGAATTTCTTGATTTGCCTTAGCGATCAGTAAATCGGATTTTAATATAAACCCTGTGGCATTATCCAAATCTTCATCAAAGATTGGAAAACGAGAAAAAGGTAGTTTGGGATAGCTGGCAAAGACATCGCCTACCGTCATATTTTCATCAAACGCACTAACGACCGAACGAGGCGTCAAAATGTCTTCTACATTAATCATGCCCAATGCCAAAGAGTTTTTGATAATACGAGTTTCCATCTCGCTCATCTGCCCCAAGCTTTCCCCTTGATTGGCAAGTGCCAAAAACTCATGGCGATTAAAACCAATTTCTTGATTGCCACGAGTCAACATGCGTGAAATTTTTTCAGTCACCCAAATAATGGGTAATAATGCCACATTGATTGTACGCACATAATACGCCACAGGCATAGCAAATCGTCGCCAATATACCGTTCCGATGGTTTTTGGGATAATTTCTGTGCCAATCAAAATAATCAAAGTCATCACACCGCTAAATACCCCAAACCATGCATTACCAAAAACGATCACTGCTTGCGCGCCTGCACCAAGCGAACCTAATGTATGGGCAACAGTATTGAGTGTTAAAATTGCTGAAATTGATTTTTCGATGTGGTCAACTTTCACACTCTTAAGCAGTGCCGCTCCTTTGGGATTATCTTCTTCAAGCGTGTCAATATAAGAAGGTGTCATGGTTAACAATGTCGCTTCAGAAATAGAGCATAAAAATGACACGACTAAAGATAAACAAATAAAAAAAATCAATAACGCAAGATTGGTCGGTGTGCCACCAAGCTCAAACGCAGCAAATGCCGTTGAGGGGATAAATATAGCCGCTACTGATACAGTAAAAATAGCGATAGAAACAAAAGACAAATTTGCCAGATTTTGGGTTCTCGGTCGGGGCATAACACTGTAATGTTGTAAAAATTATCGCCCATATTAAGTGAAAATTAAGCGATGTGCAAGTATTGTTTTAAGCGAATTTTATTAAGCAACAGCAACAACACTAAAAATCCATACCAGACCTATAAAAATATGCTATGATATGCGTTATTTTGACTTTTACTTGTGTGATTTGGTTGGATGAATTCATCAAGTAAAGTTTATATTTTTAAATGAGCGGTGGTTTTGGATCATGACCAAAACGATTAACCGTCTTTTGATATTTAGGAGTTATTGATGTTAGACTTGGCCATTACCGCCGCACATGCGTCTACAGGTGCGCCTGCAGGTCAGCAGTCATTATTGATGAATTTGCTCATTCCTGTTGCTTTTTTTGCAATTTTTTATTTTTTAATCATTCGTCCACAATCTAAACGCAACAAGCAACACAAAGCCATGGTTGATGGCTTGACTGTTGGTAATGAAGTTGTCTTTGCTGGTGGTTTGATTGGCCGTATTAAAAAGGTTGAGGGTGATTATGCTGTCATCACATTGAATCATTCAACAGAGGTTAAGATTCAGCGTGCAAGCGTAGTCATGGTACTGCCTACAGGCACCATTGACAATATCTAATCCATCCTAAGCCCAAGCAATGATTTGGATAAATCAATCAAGTTGCTTGGGTCGGTCTTTTTCGCAGCGTGATGGGGTTGACCCATTATCTTGCTCTATCTAATTAATAAGAATACCCTATGCACTACCCTGCTTGGAAATATATATTAATTGTTGTGGTGCTATTTATCTCTGGCATCTACGCATTACCCAACCTATACCCTGATGAGCCTGCTGTGCAAATTACAGGCGCGAGTGCAGGCACACAATTAACTCAAGATGTGCTAACACAAGCTGAAGGTCTGCTGACACAGGCAGGATTAAATCACCATAATGGTCGCTTTGAAAATAACAGCGCATTACTTCGTTTATCAAATGCTGAAGATCAGCTTAAGGCACAAGAAGTGCTGCGCCGAGACTTGGGCGAACAGTATGTAGTCGCACTCAATTTGGCACAAACCACCCCTGAATGGCTGCGTAATTTGGGTGCAGCTCCCATGAAATTGGGCTTAGATTTGCGTGGTGGTGTGAGATTTGTGTTAGAAGTTGATATGGCAAAAGCACTTGAACAGCGTCTTGCAACTGCCAGTCAAGATGTACGCCGTACACTGCGTGGTGAGCAAATCCCTGTTCAAAGCCTGCGTATCACTGATAATGGCATGGTGCTTACCTTTATAAATACAGATGATCGTGGACGTGCTCAATCTATCCTACAAAATCAAGTGGGTGCAGACTTTGCATTACGCCCCTTTGCTGATACTGAAGGTGCGGCACTTGAGCTGACTTATACTGATGCCAAAATTCAAGAGATTAATGAATATGCTGTTGGTCAAAACTTAACCACACTAAGAAATCGTATCAATGAGCTTGGCGTGGCTGAAGCATTGGTACAATCTCAAGGCACCAACCGCATCGTCGTTGAACTGCCTGGTGTACAAGACACCGCAGAAGCCAAACGGGTTTTGGGTCGTACCGCCAATCTTGAGTTTCGCATGGTGAGCGAACACGATATGAATTATGCAGGCGGTATTCCACCTGCAGGTACCGAAGCTTTTGCATTTGGTTCTTTGGACGGTCAGCCCATGTTGCTTGAACGCCAAACCATCATCACAGGCGAGCGTGTTCAAGGGGCACAGTCGGGTTTGGATGAGAATGGACGCCCACAGGTAAATATTACCCTAGATACAGCAGGCGGCAGACTCATGCAAAATGCCACACGCACTGCTGTGGGCAAGCAGATGGCCGTGCTATTTATTGAAAATAAGCAAAAGGTCAGCTTCCAAGAAGATTCATCAACTGGCGAGCTTGTTGAGGTGCGTACACCTTATACCGAGTCACGCATTATTAACCGTGCTACCATTCAGGCGGTACTTGGTTCTTCATTTGTGATCACAGGCTTAGATTCAGATGCAGAAGCAGGCGAGCTTGCGTTACTGTTACGCTCAGGCGCGTTAGCGGCACCGATGTACTTTGTTGAAGAGCGAACCATTGGCCCATCTTTGGGTCAAGATAATATCGATAAAGGATTATTCTCTACACAGGTTGGCTATCTGTTGGTATTTTTATGGATGATTGTGTTTTATCGTGCATTTGGTGTGATTGCAAATATTGCTTTAGCCTTTAATGTCATTATCATGGTTGCCATTATGTCCATTTTAGGATCATCGCTCACCCTACCTGGTATTGCTGGGATTGTGTTGACCATTGGTATGGCGGTTGATGCCAATGTGCTAATTTTTGAGCGTATTCGTGAAGAGCTTGCCAATGGTACTCGTGCAAAATCCGCCATTGTGGCAGGTTTTGATCGTGCATTTAGCTCAATTTTTGATGCCAATATCACCACGCTATTAATTGCATTTATCTTATTTGCCATCGGAACAGGACCAATCAAAGGTTTTGCAATCACGCTTGCAATTGGTATTATCAGTTCTTTGTTTACTGCGATTTTAGTCACTCGTGCCATGATTCAAATTTGGTATGGTCATCGCAAAAACTTAACCAAACTTAGCATCGGTTAGGAGTTAAAAATGAATAATGAAAATAACCCTATCGACCCAAATGCAGCACAGCCACCACGCCGTCGCCGTGTGCCGCGTCGTGATGGTAAAGGTGCCAATGCTGCCACAAATCAAGATGCTCTTGCCGATCAATCATTGATTGCCGACGCTGGTGATGAAGCTGCCGAAAAAGCCGGTGGTGTCAAACTCATCGCTAATCAGCGTATCATTCCTTTTATGAAGCTTGAAAAGCCCATGATAGTATTTTCGGTATTGTCTATACTCATAGGGCTGATAGCAATCATTGTCAAGGGTTTAAACTTTGGTTTGGATTTTACAGGTGGTGTGTCAGCCAATGTCGCTTATGAACAGCCTGTTGAGCAAGCACAAGTCATTAAAGCATTGGCTGACAATGGCTTTAATGATGCGGTTGTCCAATACCTAGGAACTCGCCAAGAGCTTTTGGTACGCTTACCGCCCCAAGATGGCTCAGCTGAAAATCTAAGTGCTTCTTTGGATCAGATTCTTAATTTTCCAAATAATCCATCAACCATTGATAGCATTAGCATTATCGGCAGCCAACTGGGCAATGAAATTTACCTAAATTCACTGCTTGCGATGTCTGTTGCACTTGGTATGATGCTCATTTATGTTGCAACACGATTCCAGTTCAAGCTGGCTTTGGGTGCCGTACTTGCTTTATTTCATGATGTGATTATCGTTGTTGGTATTTTTGCCATCATGGGCTGGCCATTTGACTTGACGGTTTTGGCAGCTGTATTGGCTTTGATTGGCTATTCGGTGAATGATACAATCGTTGTTTATGATCGTATTCGTGAGAATTTTCGCCGAGTGCGTGGTTTAACACCCCGTCAGGTGCTTGATTTATCACTGACAGAAACCTTAAGACGAACCATTATGACTGTCGGTACGGTGTTTGTTGTGGTTGTTGCCATGCTGTTCTTAGGTGGTGATGGTCTGTATTGGTTCTCTGTGGCGTTATTTATCGGTCTGATTGCTGGTACATATTCTTCCATTTATGTTGCAAGCTCTATTCCGCTGATGATGGGCCTATCAAGAGAGGACTTTGTGGTTAAAGTCAAACCTGAATTTGAAGAAGAAGTGGTCGTTTTTGCTGACCCCAATCTTCAAAATAGCAAAGATTAACTTGCCAATACTTGCCTGTATCACAATCAAAGGTAGCCATAAAATTTAATCATAAAAAAATGCCCAAAGGTTAGCGTCTAACTTTTGGGGCAGTTCAAAAAAAACCAAAAGCCACCCAAATAACAGTTTTGGGTGGCTTTTGCTATTCAGCCAAATGATTAGCCAATCAAAGTTACTGGCGATAAGCCAATTCAGTTAAAATGGTTTCAGCATCGCTCCATCGGTTTGCACTGTTTGATGCACCCAATAAAACAACAATGGCTGGGCGATTGTTAATGTTAGTTTCCATCACAACACTATAACCAGCTTCACGAATATAGCCTGTTTTTTGGACACCAATTGGGTAAGCACCTTCTCGTACTAGGCGATTGGTATTATTGCCTTTATAGATACGGTCGCCACTGCCATAATTGGCGATATAAAAATCATAATGTGGTGCTGTGGAAAAATTACGGATACTGTGATAGCGTGGACTACTATTGACCGCTTTCATCATGATTAATAAATCATTGGCTGATGACATATTGCGTGGATCTAAACCTGAAGAATCACTAAATTTCGTTTGATACATGCCCAAATCATACGCCTTTTGGTTCATTGCAGCAATAAAAGCATCATATCCACCGGGGTAAGTGCGTGCCAATGCTTTGGCAGCAGGGTTTTCAGAACGCATGAGCATCATCAAAGTAAACTCAGATCGTGTCATGCGGTCACCAGCTTTTAGGCGTGTGCTTGCTTGTTTTGCACCAATCAAGTCAGAGGCAATCAAAGTAATTTCTTCACGCATATCAAGCTCAGCATCCAAAATGACCATGGCGGTCATGACTTTACTGATAGAAGCTATTGAGCGTTGAACATCTGCATTCTTACCATAAATGAGCTTGCCATCTTGTAAATCATAGACCAAAACCGCTGCCGATCGTGTACTGATGGGCAACGCATAAAAACTATTTGTATAGCTGTTTTGGTCATTTAAGATGGCTGTTTGGGCGTTTAAGGTGGTGGTGTAAGCGGTTGTTTGGGTTTTGGTGCTTGAGATGACTTGTGGTTGAATATTCAGTTGGGTTTGTGCATAGCCTTCTTGTGACACCACATGCTCTTGGGGTGCTTGTGGTACTGCCTGCACGCTCACATTTGTCGTTGTGGTTACTTGGGCTGTCGGTTCAACATACACAGATTGAGAGGTGATTACCTGAGCAGGTTGCACATAAGTGGGCTGTACTGTTATACGCTGCTGACTGTTATCAACCGAAAATGCGTGTGCTTGATGAGCACCAGTGGTCATCGCAAGTAACATTGCCAAATGATGGCTATTTTGCTTGATGAATTTCATGAATTATCCCCTTTTTCAGATACTTTGTATTTTATCATAAAAATGATGAAAGTTTTTCTTGTGTAACAATTTTCATTCATCTGATACACCAATCATAGCCATTTTATCAACATATCACACATTTTAAGCTCTCAAGAGTAAGACTTATCAAGCATACAAACGCCCTATTGGCACTATGTCAACTTGGGTGATAAGCGTGTAATGGTCAATCCTGTTATCCCAAAAAACAGTGTCAATAAAAAGCACCAATAACAAAAAAACGCATACGGCACATACTCAATCACTGGCATCCCAAAAGTCCCAGCCAAAAACCCACCATAGACACCCCATGGCACTAAAGGATTAATCACCGTGCCTGCATCTTCAATGGTGCGTGATAGATTAATTGGATGCAAACCCAATCGCTGATATTCTGGTAAAAAGGCATTGCCTGATAATAATAAACTCAGATATTGTTCACCCACCAAAACATTAATGCCAAGTGAGGTAAATGCTGCGGCTGCCACGCCACGACTGGCATGGGTTAATAAATGACGCATGCCATCTAATAATGCTGGCAAGATACCCAATCCTTGCAAAAGCCCACCCAAAGACAATGCCAAAATAACCAACAGTTGACTAAAAAACATACTTTGTAAGCCGCCCCGTGATACCATTTTTGCCACATCACCCAATGCCAGCTCTTCTGCTGGCGTATATCCAGCAAAAAACCATCCACCCAAATCGGTCAAACTTGGGCTTGAATGTGTGTAGGTAATCATCAGTGCTGTTATGATGGTTGCAATAATGGTATAGATAGCATTGACTCGTAAAATGGCCAAAATGACAAGAACAGCAAAAGGTATTAATGAAAAACCATGCACTAAGCCACTGCTAAAAAGTTGCTCTTTGAGTATGGCAATGCCTGCAAGGTCGCTGATGGTATTGGTGGCTGATAAATACCAAAAAATTATGGCCGTGATGACCCAAGCAGGCACGGTAGTATACATCATATTTTTAATGTGGTCGAATAAATCAACGCCAACAAGTGAGGCGGCGATACTCGTTGTATCTGATAAAGGTGACATCTTATCACCAAATAACGCACCAGAGATGACAGCACCAGCCACAATGGCAGGATTTGCTCCAAAAGCGGTTGCCATACCCAAAAATGCAACGCCCACGGTTGCACAAGTGGTAAATCCACTGCCTAAGGCGATGCCCACAACCGATGATAAAATAAATGCCGACAGATAAAATACCTTGGCTGATAATATCTCAAATCCATAATAAATCAATGTTGGGATTGCCCCTGACATCATCAAAGCAGAAACCAAAAGACCGATGAAAGAAAATAAATAAATCGCACCCATTGCCGATCCCACACTGCCAATCATGCATGCTTGCATTTGCTCAAATTTGAGTTTATTTAATAAACCAAAAAATAACAGTGCTGCAATCACAACCAATAAAGACAAATGCGGTACCCAGCTCCAAGCAATCATCGTCAGACCAAGTAGTGCAACCAGAACACCTGCAATAGCAACCGCTTTGATGGGTCGCATGGTTAATAATGTATCTGAATTCATAAATAATCCCTAAAAATCACACAATACAGTATAAAATACCCATATCTATGCTTGTTCCATCAATGGTATCATTTTAAAAACTTTGTTACCATCACTTGTATTTAAAAATAACAATCATGGTCAAGTATCATCAAATCAAAAAATGATACAAGCGATAATCAGTTGATCTTTTTGTATTAAACTTATACCTCTGCTTCAAATGATAAAATAGGATATGCCAACCATGTATCATATCCTATTTTTAAGACATTTAAAAAATAAAGACAAGATTTTTTATAGGTCGGTACACCCATTCATTTCGTTAAATTTTTAAAGCACCACGGCGAATTTGGTCTCGTTCAAGTGATTCAAATAATGCTTTAAAATTACCTTCACCAAATCCTTCTCGATAATCCCCTTTACGCTGAATAAACTCAAAAAATACGGGCCCAAGTGCTGTTTCTGAAAAAATTTGTAACAATAATCTTGGGTGGCTGTTTTGTGTTGTCCCATCAAGTAAGATACCTTGAGTTTTCAGAGAATCGACATGCTCACCATAATTGGGTAAGCGTTCATCTAGCATCTCATAATAAGTATCATTGGGTGCTGTCATCAAAGGTACGCCTGCTGCTTTTAACTGATCAATCGCATCGGTCAAATTATCAGTTAATAGTGCAATATGCTGAATGCCCTCACCGCCAAATGCCATCAAATATTCTTCAATCTGACCGCCACCTTGTTTAGATTCTTCATTTAAAGGAATGCGAATCAGCCCATCGGGTGCTGTCATAGCACGACTTGTCAGCCCTGTATATTAACCTTTAATATCAAAATAGCGTATTTCTTAGAAGTTAAACAGTTTTTCATAAAACCCTGCCCAATAATCCATGCGTCCAAGATAAACATTATGCGTTAAATGGTCAATGACCTTAAAACCATAACCCACAGGATTAATATCAACCCCATCAATGAACTCAAAATCAATGTCATAAATTGATTTGCCTTCATCAAATCGGTCAATTAAATACAGTGGTGCACCACCAATACCACGAATGGCAGGCAAGCGAAGCTCCATCACCGAAGTTGGTATCTCAACAGGCTTAGCACCCAGCTCAATGGCTCGATGATAAGCATACTGTGCATCACGCACACGAAACGCCATACCGCACGCAGATGGTCCATGTTCTTGAGCAAAATACATTGCTTCTGAATTTGGCTCACGATTGACCATAAAATTAATTCCCCCTTGGCGATATAATAAGACATCTTTTGAGCGATGTTTGGCAACCAGGCTAAAACCCATTTTTTCAAATAATGGCTCAAGTAAATTTGGGGTTGGACTTGCAAATTCCACAAATTCAAAACCGCACAATCCCATTGGGTTTTCAAATAAATCTGCCATAAAATACTCCGTGTTTGGCTGGTGATATTTTTGATAAATGATGCTTGCTAATATGCTGATACTTATCATAAAATAAGTCAATACAGCGTACAAATGGAATTTTTATTATACTTATTGGATACTCCTATGAATATTACTTTTCGCCAGCTTAGAGCATTTGCCAGCATCGCACGACATCACAGTTTTAGTAAAGCTGCAACCGAATTGCATTTGACACAATCATCGCTGAGCGGCTTGATTAAAGAGATGGAAAAAAACAGCTGGATACTCGATTGTTTGACCGTACAACACGGCAAATTCATTTGACTGAATCTGGTGAACGGTTTTGCCCCATGCCAATAAGGTGCTTAACGATATGCAACTTATGCGTCATGAGGTCAATGATTTACAAGACTTTCATCAAGGTAAAGTGCGTATTGCAGCACCTCAGCAACTGTCAGCATTCTCGATACCGAGGCTAATTCGCTTGTTTAAAGAAGCGTATCCTGATATTCAAGTCACTTTAATTGATTGCCCAATTGAAGAGGTGGCAAGCCATGTGCAAATGCTAGATGCGGATATTGGGCTTGGACCTGATCTTTTGCATAGTAATGATCTGATACAAACCAAACTGTTTCGGTCGTCTTTTGGGTTGGTGGTGCGTGCAGATCACCCCCTGGCAGATTCAAAGGTTTTGACATGGCAAGATTTGAGCGAAGGTGATTTGATTACCGTGCAAGCACCGTTTGCCGATCATATTCGTGAAAAGTTGACTTTGGATATCTGCACACGCCTATTTCGCAGTGATTACCAAGTTAACTTTTTATCAACGGCTTTGGGCATGGTTAAAGAAGGCTTGGGGATTACCATGACACTTGGCTATGCCAAAACTTGGGTAGACGAGCAAGGTTTGGTCATGATTCCGATTCATGAGCCACAGATTGGGTATGAATTTTTACTGTACAAGCACCGCCAGCGTAGCCAAACGCCAGCGATGAAAAGCTTTGAAAACTTTTTGGTCAAAGCCGCCAAAGATTGGCTGCTGCATATTTAAAAATCTGCTGATACTTATTAAACGCATTCTATTAAGTTTGGCCGTGTCAAAATATTTAAAATGGGTGGAAACATGATATTTATTTTATCCTTTTTATCATATTTCATCCATAAAAAACCCTGCATAATGCAGGGTTTAAAAACTTAATTAAATTAATTCTTAAAGTGCGCTTCAAGTACTTCAATGCACTTTTGTGCCTTGACCGTTGTTTGTTCTTTTGAGATGGTGACAGCGCTCAAAGTCAGTATGGGCAAACTGTGATTTGGTAGGATCTTAACAACTTTACCTGACTCAAGCAACGCCTTAGCATCAACAGCATTGGTCTTGGCAATACCATAGCCCTCGGCAGCCAAGTTTAATGCGATGGCATGATTATTGGTGATGATTCTTGAGCTTACTCGTACAGACTGCTTACCGTTTGCATCTTTAAACTCGATGCTTTCGCTTGGTTTTTCGCCACAAATAATCATCGTATGCGTTGCCAATGCCTTAACATTTTCTACATCGCCGTGATTTTTGATATATTCTGGTGAAGCAATCAGCATTTGCTCGACAGTCTTTAGGGCGATGCCTTGAGCTTGTTCACTCAATAATAAAGCCACATCAACACGATCTTCAATCATATCCAAATTGTCTCGTGAGATGATATTCAATGATAAATTATCATGCTCAACCAACCAATCAGATAAGGCAGGCAGTAAATAAGCCTTAGCAAGCTCTGGGGTGGTCGCAATACGCAGACTGCCTGAAAGCTCATCTTTTAGCTGAATAACACTGTCACGCCCTTGTTCGGCTGCTTTTACCATTTGAGTGGCTGATGAATACAGACTTTCGCCAGCTTCGGTTAGACTTAGCTTACGGGTTGAGCGATGTAGCAAAGAGACGCCCAAATCATTTTCCAAAGAGCGAATTTGCTGACTTACAGCACTCGTTGTAATGCCAAGCTCTTTGGCTGCACCACTAAATGAACCGTGACGAACGACGCTTGAAAAAACCGCCATACCTCGTAAATTATCCAACATATTTACCTCAAATTATTTAGTTTTATTTAATTAATTTAAATGATTTGAATTTAATAAAAAGCAAATCATAATAGAATTTTAATAAATTTTAATATTATGTTATTAAAATAATGACTAATCAGTCATTTTTAGCATAATTTTATCGTCAAAAAGTCATTATTAAGTTATGATTTGCTTGGTGTTGGACATACAATGCCAAATCCTTTAAATTAAAGATAATTTAATAAGACTCTCAAAAATTATGGTTACCAACTATAAAGGAATTTTAATTTGTTAGCAAGAGATTGTTCAGAAAAAATGTATCTCATTGTAATATTTTTTGCATAACCTTAACAGCTTTTGCGTAACTTTAACAACCCAATGATTGGGCAATATTTGCTTAATATTTTTAAGTTTTTGGGATATATGCCATCATCAGGTATGGAAAAATGTGCTTTATTCACCAAAATTTTAGTCAATAAGTAACTTAGATTGATTGAGCACTGAAGTGCCATCATCGATGATAAAACCACCTTGCCAAAGTGTTTGAAAAACTGGGCTATCAACCAGCTGATGTTGAGCCTGCATCTGCACTTGACGATGACGATCAGATAAGCGAGATTTTGGCACTTCTAACGCACAATCCACCAGCACAGGCTCTAAAGACAGTTTAATTTGTGGGTAATATTCTAAAAATTTGGCATGCAAATTCTCAAAACTGGATTGAACTTGAGAGTTAATCTCGGCAACCAATAAACGGCTTTCGCCAGCGATATCACCTGCCATCACACTCGTGCTCATCAAAGCAAGTTCATCAGGTGCAAAATGCCCTGCTTCACGCGCCAAATGTACCCAATAGTCCCATTTTTCACTTGTCCAGCCCCCCTCAAGCTCAATTGGTGTGGGCTTTAGCTGCTCAAGCATTTGGGCTTTGGTCATCGGTTGACTGGGCAGGTGTGCCAAAGGCTTTGACGGATTAATATGGTCAAAATGACTGATGGGCTGTTGATCCAAATTGTGTGAAGCTGGCTGATGAGCTGTCAGATCTGCTTGATGTGGTGCTTTTTTATTACTATCAACCTTAGCCAATGCCGCTACTGTAACTGCTGGGACTGACTGCAAATCTTCAGTAAAATCAGCTGTAAGCTCATCGGTATCACTACTATCCGACATAACCGCAAGTGATGGTTCGGTGGCCATTTGGGTGAGTGTATCATGATCACTTGGCAAATCTTCATCAGTTTGCAACTGCTCAGGTGGATCAGACTGGGGCTGTTTTACCCAAAAATTTTCCTCAGATACGGTCAAATTGACGGCTATATTGGTAGATTGTGCTTGATCGGTATGAGCAAATTGGTTAGTATCTTGACCATCTTTTGTATTTACATTGTCATTGTCTAATTGATCTAAGATTAACTCAGTGCCTATCTGTGATGCCAAATCATTCAAATCATCTTGCTTGTCGCTATCAAAACGGCTATCGGTAGATAACGCATTAATTTCACCAGCAGCACAGGCTTGATCTTTTAGACCGTCAACGATATCATCAGGCATGTTATTTGGGTTGTCAGCACCATCTGGCTGCTTTGCTGGCGTATCATTTAAAACAGTCACCTGTCCTTCTGCCAGCGGTCGAAATGCCAACAACCTTAAGATACCCATCTCTAAAGCCTGCATTGGCGTACTTGCCAAGCGAATGCCGTCTCGGCTTTTGATTAAAATTTCATAATACAGTTGCAAGATATCCGAGCTGATGGCAGATGATAAGCGTTTAATTTGATGTGCTTGTTCATCATTCATATCCAAAGGGATATCAGGCAACACCTGCATGAGTGCCATTTGATGAATGCAGTCAATGAGTTCGTCAAAGATTGCAGTAGCATCGACCATTTTATCACGCATATTGGTGATAAGTTGGCTGATTACCATTCGATCATCGTGGTAAATTGTCTCAATAATCTCAAGCACATCAGTACGATTTACCAATCCAAGCATCGATAAGACCGTATCTGTTTGAATCTGACCACCACCAAAGGCAATCGCTTGATCGGTCAGCGACAGTGCGTCACGCACCGAACCCTTTGCCGCACTTGCCAATTGCCATAAGGCATTTTCTGTAAAAGGGATTTTTTCTGCATCTAATACTTTGGCTAAGTGATCAGACAAACAAGCCTGCGGTAGTGGACGCAGAACAAATTGCAGGCAGCGTGAAATGATCGTAATGGGAAGTTTTTGGGGGTCGGTAGTTGCAAATACAAATTTGACATAGTCTGGTGGCTCTTCTAAAGTCTTCAGCAGTGCATTAAAAGAATGCGTAGATAGCATATGCACTTCATCAATCAAATAGACTTTATAACGACCTTGTACAGGTGGATAAGGGACATTTTCAAGCAGCTCTCTGGTATCTTCAACTTTGGTACGAGAAGCTGCATCAATCTCAATCAGATCCAAAAATCGCCCTTGATCAATGCTAATACAAGTATCGCATACACCGCAAGGCTGACTTGTCATGCCTGTTTCACAGTTTAAGCACTTAGCAAGAATGCGTGCGATGGTCGTTTTACCCACGCCACGAGTTCCAGTGAACAGATACGCATGGTGCAATCTGCCTGTATCAATGGCATTTGACAGTGCTTGGGCGACATGTGATTGACCCAAAAGTTCAGAAAAGTTTTTGGGTCGATATTTTCGGGCTAAGACCTGATATTGCTTATCCATAGGGTAAAAGGCTTATTTGTGACGCATGTGTGGGAATAAAATCACATCACGGATACTGGCGGCGTCAGCAAACAGCATCACAAGACGGTCAATGCCAATGCCCTCGCCTGCTGTTGGCGGTAAGCCATATTCAAGTGCCTCAATAAAATCAGCATCATAATGCATGGCTTCATCATCACCAGCATCTTTTTCAGCCACCTGGGCACGGAATCGCTCAGCTTGATCAATTGGATCGTTAAGCTCGCTAAAACCATTGGCAAGCTCACGACCACCAATAAACATCTCAAAGCGATCAGTTACATGTGGATTGGTGTCATTTCGGCGTGCCAAGGGAGAAGTTTCGGCAGGATATTCAGTGATAAAAGTCGGCTGACGCAACTTGGTCTCTACCGTTTCTTCAAAAACGATGGTTTGTAATTTCCCCAGACCAAAACTTGGTTTAACCTCCTGTTTTAATTCATCTTTGACAAATTTTGCCAAAAATTCACGGTCATTGATATCATCGGCACTAAAATCAGAATTGTATTCTAAGATGGCATCAAACATCGTAATTTTCTTAAAAGGACCTTTAAAGCTAAACACTTCACCTTGATACGATACATCAGTCGATCCCAAAATATCCATCGCCAATGTCTCAAGCATACGCTCAGTCAAGGCCATCAAATCCTTATAATCAGCATAAGCTTGATAAAACTCAATCATCGTAAATTCAGGGTTGTGGCGTGTTGAAACCCCTTCATTACGGAAGTTACGGTTAATTTCAAACACACGATCAAAGCCACCAACAACCAATCGCTTAAGATACAGTTCAGGTGCAATACGCAAATAAAGCTGCATATCCAATGCATTATGATGCGTCACAAAAGGGCGTGCAGACGCACCACCTGGAATCACATGCATCATCGGTGTTTCTACTTCCATAAAGCGTTCTTGGGTCAAAAATGCACGGATACCCGCCACTACTTTGGCACGGATGGCAAATGTGTTTCGTGTCTCTTCATTGACCATCAAATCCAAATAACGCTTGCGATATTTGACTTCTGTATCAGTCAAGCCATGAAATTTATCAGGCAATGGGCGTAAAGATTTGGTCAATAACTCAAATGCTTCAAGATGCACATACAAGTCTCCCTTGCCTGAACGCCCAATATAGCCACTTGCCGCCACGATATCACCCAAATCCAATGACTTAATCAGCTCAAGCGTCTCACTTGGTAAGCCTTTACGATCCACATATAACTGAATGCGGTCGGTCATGTCTTGGATCACAATGAACGAGCCACGATTGAGCATCACACGACCTGCAACCTTAGCATACACCTTATCCCCACTTTCAATGGTAGCTTTATCAACGCCATCAAACTGTGCTTGCAAATCACCACAATAGTTCTTGGGCTTAAAGGTATTAGGATAAGCACTTTTGCCTGCTTGCTTGGCTTTTTGTTGTAAGGCGTCCAGTTTTGTACGACGCTGTGCGATTAGCTCATTTTCCGAAATGGCGGCTTCGTTACGCTGTGGTTGATTTTGCGAACTCATAATATACCCAATATGCAATTTTTTAATGTGTGAATTTGATAAAAATTCAATAAAAATATACCAAGTATTGTAACAGATTATTCAAAATCAATCATCAAGATTTTGCCAAATTTTTAGTACCAATCACGATAAATAAATATTTGGCAAGTACCAAAAAACTTGTTATGATGATTAAAGTTCTTCAAAAGTTAAGCTTCGCTAAGTTTAGACGCTAGTTCAGATTAAGGAGATATTTGCATGATTAAATCATTTGGTGTAGATGTGTTTTCTGTTAATAGCCTTAAGTTCATCAGTTTTATCCAGCCAATCATGTGTCAGACCGATACTGTCCTTGATACGCATATTTTATAGATTAAATTTTGCCCAAATGGGTGCGTGATCTGATGGCTTATCCATTGCACGGATATCATAGCTAATGCCTGCTGCCACACAGTCATTTTTTAGAGTATCTGTACATAAAATATGGTCAATGCGTAGCCCACGCTTAGGCGTATCCTCAAATCCTCGTGAGCGATAATCAAACCAGCTAAACTCATCATGACTTTTTGGATAAAACAAGCGATAAGTATCCGTCAAACCTGTAGACATCAGCATCTGATACCACGCACGCTCTTCGGGTAAAAATGAGCAAGTCCCTTTGGCAAGCCATCGCTTGGCATTGGCTGCACCGATGCCCACATCAATATCCTCTGGTGAGATATTCATATCCCCCATGATAATCAGCTCACGACCATCAGCCTGAAGTTCATCAATATAGCGATTGAGATCGGCATAAAATTCACGCTTCATAGGGAATTTGATTTCATGACTGCGGTTTTCACCTTGGGGAAAATATCCGTTTAACACATCGATACTCCGCCCATCAAAATCATAGCGTGCGTGAATCAAGCGGCGTTGTGCGTCATCATGCCCAAAAGGAAAGCCCTTTTGGACAAATGTTGGTGCAATCTTAGACGCCAATGCTACACCGTAATGCGACTTTTGACCAAAAAATTCGACATGATAGCCCAAATCTTGTACCATGTTTACTGGAAAAAGTGCATCATGTACTTTGGTTTCTTGTAAGCCAATAATATCTGCACCCAAAATATCTCTGATTGCCTCAAGTTGATGCGGTCTTGCACGCAGCCCATTAATATTAAAACTGACAAATGTCGTCATTATTTTCTCTTTAAATGTGTATTTTTTGATGATTTGGTATTGTAACAATTTTTGATGAGATTTTGTGAACTTTATACATCCTAAAACGAAATACCAGACACAAACTGGTAAGCGTTTATTAAACAGTGTACAATGATTGGGGGATTGGTTACTTGACCCAATCGTATTGTTTGGATAATTATGGCAAAGTTATGGTAAATTTTCAAAAAACTTATAAGGTGTATATCAATCATACGGATGCTGGCGGTATCGTCTATCATGCCAATCATTTGGTATTTTTTGAAAATTGTCGGCGTGATTGGCTGACGACACTTGGCTATGATGGTTATTTTCTAAGCTTGGATGACGACGCTAATAAAGAATCACGCAAAGCGGTGCATTTTGTGGTAAGTCATGCAGACATTACATATCACACGCCTTTGCTGGTTGATGATGAGCTGGCAGTAACGGTTGATGAGGTGCGTATTAGACCAGCCAGCTTGATGATACATCAAAGTATTTATCGCCCCAATCAAAACAAGCCTGCCACAACAGCGACAATCACTTTAGCTTGTGTCATCAATGACAAAAAAACGATTCGCCCCCACCGTTTGCCCAAAAAATTTGTCCAGACACTGATCAGTGCAACTGCCGTATGATCAGCCGCTACCATTGGCAACTTAAAATAAGTCGCCAGTATAATGTAAGGCATGATTGTCACTCAATGGCTTATTTTCTTACCCAAAATCACAGTGCATTAAGAACCGCCTCACCCATCTCATCACAAGACACAAGCGTCGTGCCATCTTCATAAATATCCGCTGTACGATAGCCTTGCTCTAACACTTTTTGTACCGCCCGCTCAATCTGTACCGCTCGCTGTTCATCATTTAGGCTATATCTGACCAACATGGCAAGCGATAATATGGTCGCCAGTGGATTTGCCTTATCTTGCCCTGCAATGTCAGGGGCAGAGCCATGAGACGGCTCGTACAAACCTTTGCCTGTCTCGTTTAGGCTTGCTGATGGCAACATGCCAATAGAGCCTGTGAGCATAGACGCTTGGTCGGACAAAATATCGCCAAAGATATTGCCTGTAGCAATCACATCAAACTGCTTGGGATTTTTGACCAATTGCATGGCAGCATTATCCACATACATATGACTAAGCTCAACCTCTGGATAGTCTTTGCCAACTTCGGTAAAAATCTGCCGCCAAAGTTCGGTGGTTTCTAACACATTGGCTTTATCCACACTGCACAGTTTGCCACGGCGTTTTTGGGCAGCCTCAAAGGACACTTTGGCAATGCGGCGAATCTCACTTTCGCCATAACGCATGGTATTAAAGCCCTCACGCTCGCCATTGTCAAGGGTTACAATGCCCCGTGGCTCACCAAAATAAATGTCCCCTGTCAATTCTCTGACAATTAAGATATCAAGCCCTGCCACAACCTCAGGTTTTAATGTAGAAGCATCAGCCAGTTCTTTATACAAAATTGCAGGGCGTAAATTGGCAAATAAATTTAAATCCTTGCGAATGGCAAGCAGTCCACGCTCAGGACGCAATGGGCGGTCAAGGTCATCGTACTTAGGCGAACCAACCGCCCCCAATAACACCGCATCAGCTTTTTGTACGATTTCTTGGGTTTGGCTTGGATATGGCAAGCCATAAGCGTCATAGGCTTCACCGCCCAGTTTGGCGTATTCATAGGACACATCAAGCCCTTGCTCAATGAGTTTATCTAACACTTTGACAGCTTGGGCGACAATTTCAGGCCCAATACCATCGCCGTTTAGAATTGCGATTTTTTTGGTCATGAGATTTCCTTAAAATTAAATTACAAGATATTCAAATTATATTATCAATAAACCGAATCTGGATTATGTGATTTTTCCCATTTTATCATTTCTTGAATCAATTGCATCGATTGTGAATCATCATTTTTTAGCGGTGAAATTGTATTAGTCATTGTGATTGACTGATAATTATTTTTATTGGTCTCAAAATCTGAATAATAAATAATATTATCTTTATCAATTTGTCTAAAATGACGAAACCAAATTCCAAGTTCGGGAATAACTTGACGAATGTAATTATAATCACTTGTTATTTTAACAATGGCAATTGGATTATGATGGGATACAATTAAAACAATATCACCAATTTTCATATCTCTTGCAAAAGGTAAATAGCTCTTTTGATAACCTAATTTATCGTCATCTTGCAATGTTAATAAATCGCCAGCATTACTTTCTTGTTTAAAATCCAAACCAATAAAACCTTTGGCAATACTAGTGTGAGCATAAAAACTTGAAAATGTACTGTGGTCTGGGTGTAATTGCATGCGCCAATATTGAATACTCATAAAACCTCACAAGTTAAATTTAACTATGTTAACAAATACTTAAACTAATTACTATACTGACAACTCTGCAAACACCCACGGTCTGTCCGCTTTGGCTTTTTCTTCAAAAGCTTTAATGTCATCGGCGTGTTGCAAAGTCAAGCCAATATCATCCAAACCATTTAACAAACAATGCTTACGAAACGCATCAATCTCAAAATGATATTGTCCGCCATTTGGTGAAATCACCGTTTGATTTTGTAAATCTACCGTCAGCTGATAACCGACATTGGCAAAACATTCGTTAAATAAGTCATCAACATCGCCATCGCTTAGCACAACAGGTAACATGCCATTTTTAAAGCAGTTATTATAAAAAATATCAGCAAAACTTGGGGCAATCACGGTGCGAAAGCCATATTCTTCCAATGCCCACGGAGCGTGTTCACGGCTAGACCCACAGCCAAAGTTTTTGCGAGCAAGTAAAATGGTTGCCCCAGCATAGCGGGCTTGGTTTAACACAAAATCAGGGTTTTTGGGACGCTTATTAATGTCTTGCCCCAAAAATCCTTCGTCCAAATAACGCAGTTCATCAAATAAATTATCGCCAAAGCCTGTGCGTTTGATGGATTTTAAAAACTGCTTGGGGATAATCAAATCGGTATCCACATTTGAGCGGTCAAGTGGGGCAACGATGCCCTGTTCGGTGGTGTATTTTTCCATGATTGTCTCCAAAAAATGGTTATTTTTAATCAATTAATCCACATGACAGATGCGCCGATGAGCTGATGATTGAAAGACCATTAAAATCAGCTGGCCAACGCTCTTTGATGCCAAACGACTTTTTAACCAGTGATTAGCTGCTCTAAATGATTTTGAGTGCTAAAATGTCCGCACATCCACAAAATGCCCTGCAATTGCCGCTGCTGCTGCCATGATAGGAGATACCAAATGCGTGCGTCCACCATTGCCTTGACGACCTTCAAAGTTGCGGTTGGAGGTACTGGCACAATGCTCGCCAGCTTGTAGTTTATCAGCATTCATGGCAAGGCACATAGAACAGCCCGGTTCACGCCATTCAAAGCCTGCATCCATAAAGATTTTATCCAGCCCTTCTTGTTCGGCTTGTGCTTTGACCAGTCCTGAGCCTGCCACAACCATCGCTTGCTTGATGCTTGGAGCGACTTTGTGACCCTTAACAACTTCTGCTGCTGCACGAATGTCCTCGATGCGTGAGTTGGTGCAAGAGCCGATAAACACACGGTCAAGCACAATATCGGACAAGGGCTGTCCTGCTGTCAAGCCCATGTATTGATAAGCTCGCATCCAGTCATTACGCTGCACATCGTCTCGTGCCATATCCAGCGTTGGCACATTTTGCGAAACTGCAATCACCATCTCAGGCGAGGTTCCCCAAGACACTTGTGGCTCAATCTCATCACCGTTTAGCACAACTACCGCATCAAAATGGGCATCATCATCAGAATGTAGTGTGTTCCAATAGGTTACCGCACGCTCCCAATCATCGCCTGTTGGGGCATAAGGTCGGTCTTTGACATAGTCAATGGTCTTATCATCCACCGCCACAAGACCAACCCTAGCACCGCCCTCTATTGCCATATTACACACAGTCATACGCCCCTCAATGGACATATCACAAAACACCTGTCCGCCAAATTCTATGGCATAGCCTGTCCCCCCTGCCGTGCCAATTTTAGCGATGATGGCAAGCACGACATCTTTTGGGGTAACGCCTTTGCCCAATTTGCCATCCACACGCACCAGCATGTTTTTCATTTTTTTGGCAACCAAACATTGGGTCGCAAGCACATGTTCAACCTCTGATGTACCAATGCCATGAGCCAAACAGCCCAATGCCCCATGCGTGGCAGTATGACTATCACCGCACACCACGGTCATACCAGGCAAAGTCAAACCCTGCTCTGGCCCGACCACATGCACGATGCCTTGGCGAATGTCATTGATGCCAAACTGCATGACATTAAAAGATTTACAATTATCATCAAGGGTTTTGACTTGAATGCGAGATGTGTCATCAGCTATTCCTGCCATGCCCTGCTTACGCTCCATAAGTGAGGTGGGTACATTATGGTCAGGGGTTGCGATATTGGCAGACAACCGCCAAGGCGTGCGACCGTTTAGTGCCAAACCTTCAAAGGCCTGAGGCGAGGTCACTTCATGTAAAAGCTGACGGTCAATGTAGATGAGCGATGAACCATCATCACGCTGTCTGACCAAATGGTCATCCCAAAGTTTGTCGTATAAGGTTTTGCCTGCCATTTTATTCTCCAACACTGTCATGGACTGGGTAATTTTGCCATTATAGCATACTTTTAGAATAACAATAATTTATAATTTTTATAAATTTGAAAACTTTTTGGAATTAAAAGTTTGGCCATTAAACTAACCGTAATAATAATCATTCCCTAAAATTTTTATTGCAAAACTTTTTGGAATATATTAAGCTATGATTAATACAGCAATATGCTGACATTTATTGATATGTTGGATTGAGCGATGAATACCACAAATCTTGCCACTTTTGTTGCAGTTATGCAGACAGGCAGCATCTCTAGTGCTGCCGAAAAGCTTTATATTACGCAACCTGCTGTAAGTAAGCGTATTAAGAATCTTGAAGATGAATTTGGGACGGCGTTGTTTGATACGGTTGGTCGTAGCATTATCCCAACGGCTGCTGCATATGATTTACTACCCTTTGTACGGCGGTGGCTGGATGACTATGAAGCCTGCAAAGCAAGCTTGCAACATGCCAAAGAAGTTGCTTCTGGTCGATTAGTCATTGGCACCAGCCATCATATTGGACTGCATCATCTTGCGCACGTACTCAAACGATTCATTCAGACTTATCCAGCGGTTCAGCTTGAAGTTCGGTTTGTGGATTCTGAAGAAGCTCATAAGGCAGTACTTGAAGGTGAAATTTCTTTGGCTTTTTTGACTCTGCCACCGACTTTTGACAGACGCCTTAATTATCATACCTTATGGAGCGACCCATTATATTTTGTAACAGGTACACTCAGTCCATTGGCTCAAAAATCCAAGGTCAGCTTACTTCAGTTGGCACACTATCCAGCAATTTTACCAGCTGCCAATACATTCACCAGCCAAATTACCTTAGCTGAGTTTGCCAAGCATAATTTGCGTCCTTATGCAACGATGAGCACCAATCCGCTCGAGTCCATTCGTATGCTCGTCTCGGTCGGCTTGGGCTGGTCAGTATTGCCTGAAACGCTGATTAACCAAGATTTGATTAAAATTGATATGGCAGAAAATATCGAACTTCAAAGACATTTAGGCTTAGTCACCAATCCCAATTTGACTCGATCCGCCAGTATGCAAGCGTTATTATCCATGCTATCCATTAATGATTAATAAAAACCAGCCACATGCTTTGGCTGGTTTTTATTAATCATATCGCAATTAGAACCCCGAAAGCTGACGCAGTGCTGCTTTTAGAAGATCAGAAGTATTATTTTTAGCATCAGATTGGGCGTTTTTTATGGCCACTTGTGCTTCTTTTTCCTTATAACCCAAATTCATCAAAGCACTTTCAACCTCAGCAATGATTAACATGGAATTATCGGCAGGTTGATTAAATAAACCCTCTGCTGTCATTGGGTGCATTTCGCCAAACTCATTGAGCTTACCCTTTAAATCAAGCAAAATACGCTGAGCAGTTTTTTTGCCAATGCCCGGTACACGCACCAAAGCTGCATCATAATCTGTTTCAATAGCGTGTTTAATCTCGGCAACGCTTAGGGTTGAAAGCATTGCTAACGCCATTTTAGCACCTACGCCGTTAATTTTGATGAGCTTTCTAAAAATATCACGATCATGACGATCCATAAAACCAAACAAATTTATGGCATCTTCTCGGACATGATGATGTACATAGACAGCGGTCTGAGTGCCAATGGTCAGCTGACAAAAGCTAGGTATGGGTAACTCAATTTCATAACCCACACCATTTGAGGTCAAAATACAAGCAATAGGTGCATTAAGATACTGCACCTGTCCTGAGATCATACCAATCATTGATAATAATCAACCATTTTTTCTAAGCTGATTGGACGAATTTTGCTTGCGTTACCTGCAGCACCAAAAGCTTCGTAGCGAGCAACACAAATCTCCTCCATTGCCTTCATTGAAGCTGCCAAATATTTGCGTGGATCAAACTCTGCTGGATGGTCGTTCAAAAATTTACGAACTGCACCTGTGCTTGCCAAGCGTAAGTCGGTATCGATATTAATTTTACGCACACCGTGCTTGATCGCCTCAACCAATTGCTCAACAGGAACGCCATAAGTTTCGCCAATATTACCACCGTTTTCGTTGATAATTTTTAGCCACTCTTGAGGTACTGAGCTTGAACCGTGCATAACGATATGAGTATTTGGCAAAGCTTCGTGAATTTCTTTGATACGGTCAATCGCCAAAATGTCACCTGTTGGTGGGCGAGTGAATTTGTAAGCACCATGAGAAGTTCCGACCGCAATGGCAAGTGCATCCACATTGGTATCGGCAACAAATTGGCGTGCTTCTTCTACAGAAGTAAGTAGCTGACTGTGATCCAAGACGCCTTCAGCGCCCACACCATCTTCCTCGCCTGCCATACCAGTTTCAAGACTGCCAAGCACACCAATCTCACCTTCGACAGACACACCACAAGCATGTGCCATCTTAACAACTTCTCTTGTGACGGCAACATTATACTCATAATCAGCTGGGGTCTTGCCATCTTCACGCAATGATCCATCCATCATGACGGAACTAAATCCCAACTGAATGGAACGCTGACAGACTGCGGGGCTGGTACCATGGTCCTGATGCATAACCACAGGAATATGGGGCCACTCTTCAATCGCCGATAAAATCAAATGACGCAAAAATGGTGCACCAGCATATTTGCGTGCACCTGCCGAAGCTTGTACAATGACAGGAGAGTCTGTCTTATCGGCAGCCATCATGATGGCACGCATTTGCTCTAGGTTATTGACATTAAACGCTGGCAAACCATAGCTATGCTCGCCTGCGTGGTCTAATAATTGGCGTAATGAAACCAATGCCATCATACTCTCCTAAAATAATCAAAAAATATCGGTGAATTATACCATAAGCAAAGATTATACACCAAGTTAATTATACTCAAAAAGCCGATATCAAAGGATGGCTTTAAGTATGTGTCGAACAAATTAATACTGCTGGTCTTCAGGTGCTCTGGATTCGGCAGATTGCTCATTGGCAGTCACTTCGTTAACGGCGGCACCAAGGTTTTTGGCAGCATTAGAAGCTGTTTCTGCAGCATTCTCAACAGCGTTACCTGTCGATTGTGCTGCCGCTTCTGCTTCTTGGGCGACAACAGTAGCATTTGCTTTGGTATCCTCAGCGGCCGATGATGCAGCTTGACTGGCTGAATCTTGAGTTTGTTGACTGCAGGCAGCCAATAAAATAGCAAAAACAGCGGCAGGTAGGATTTTTTTCATGTGTTATTCTCTCTTGTGTGTTTTGAAATGACGAAAGTCGTCAAATATGACTAGTTTAGTCAGCCAACTTGCATTTGACAAGCCCTAAATTTAATAATACAACAAAAAATAATAGAGCTTGTAACAATGCCTTAAGTTTAAATATATTAAATTAATAATTAATCAGATGCTAACTTAAGTGCTGCGATTGCAGGTAGGGTTTTGCCCTCTACAAACTCTAAAAAAGCACCGCCGCCTGTGGATAGATAACTGACATCATCTGCTACTTGGTATTTATCAATCGCTGCCAATGTATCGCCACCACCTGCAATGCTAAATCCTGACGAGTCTTTGACAGCCATTGCTAGCACTTGTGTGCCTGTGCCAAATTTATCAACCTCAAAGACGCCCACAGGCCCATTCCATAAAATGGTAGCGGCCTTATGAATATGCTTGGCAATCTCATCGGCACTTGCTTTTGAGATATCCAAAATCATGTCCGTATCATTAAGTTCATTGATAGGCTTGACCGTTGCTGCTGCCTTCTCAAGCGAACCTAAAAAGTCATCAAAATCAATCTCGTTTTTGTCAGCCACCACCACTTCAGATGGCAATAAAATGTTGGTTTTCTTCATGATTTGTTTAGCGGTATCAATCAAATCAGGCTCATATAATGATGCACCCACATTCACGCCTGTTGCCGCCAAAAAAGTATTGGCGATGCCACCGCCAACGACGATACTGTCACATTTTTGAGCAAGGCTTGTCAGTACATCAAGCTTGGTTGAGACTTTGGAGCCGCCAACAATTGCAAGCACTGGTGAGGCAGGATTATCAAGTGCTCGTGACAGAGCGTTTAACTCCTCAGTTAATAAATTACCTGAACAAACCTGCTTGCCTTGCCCAATAGCAGCACGAATGACGCCTTCAGTTGATGCTTGGGCACGGTGTGCAGTACCAAAAGCATCCATCACAAAAATATCGCAAAGATTGGCGTAAGCATTTGATAGTTCATCAGAATTTTTCTTCTCGCCAACATTAAAGCGTACATTTTCAAGTAAAACCAATTCGCCTACCGCCACTTCTACACCATCTAGATACTCAGCCTCAAAGCGTACGGGTGCATCTAAATGCTTTGACAAATAGTCAGCAACAGGTGCCAGCGAATATTTTTGGTCAGGCTCACCCTCGGTTGGCCGACCCAAATGTGATGCGACTAATACCGCAGCACCTTTTGCTAAGGCATCTTTTAAGGTTGGTAAAGCGGCTTGTAGTCGCACATCACTGGTGATGACACCATCTTTAATGGGAACATTCAAGTCCTCACGAATTAACACACGCTTGCCTGCCAAGTCCAACGCTTTCATGGTTAAGATTGCCATAAATATCCTTTGCTTAACTTAAAAATAATTTAAAAAATTTAGATATAAAATCTAAAACCAACAACAAATTATAAATGAAATTTTGGGTCATTAGCAACCATCATATCATCATGGGCAATGAGCGCCAACGGATATCACCGCCCCATCGCTCAGCCGATAAGCTACAAGCTTACCACCCCATACACAGCCGCCATCAAGTGCACGCACAAATTTGGTCGCTACTTCAGCGTTTAACGCTGCCCAATGTCCAAATAAAATGCGTCTTTCTCGTACCGCAAACCAAGAAAACCAAGGGCGAAAATCCATTGGCATGTCATCTTTTAGTGATTCTTTAAAAGAAAACTCCAATCGCCCTGATTGGGTACAAAGACGCATGCGAGTAAAGTAGTTGGCGATGGCACGCATTCTTTGGTAGCCATTTAAGTCATCTGACCACGCTTCGCTTTTTTTGCTATAAAGATTTGGCAATAATCGATCTAGCTGTCTTAGGCTACCTGACAGCTGCTTTTCAAGCTCTTTGGCGTATCCTGCCGCCTCAGTGATGGACCAATTGGGCGGAATGCCTGCATGTGTCAGTACGGTCTTGTCATCTGGAAACACCAAAAGTGGCTGCTGTCGAAGCCAGTTAAGCAGCTCATCACAGTCAGGCGCTTCAAAAATCGGTAGCGTCTTGTCTTTTGGCTTAGGGGTTAAGACACCCCGCCAAGTGGCAATTAAGGTAATATCGTGATTACCAAGCACTGTGGTCAGTGCGCCAATATCTGATAGGCGTTTTACTTCCCTGAGTGTGGCAAGCGAATCTTCACCTCGTGCGACAATATCACCTGCAAGCCAAAGTTTATCTTGGGTTTCATCAAAATTTAACGCACTTAATAGCTCATTAAATGCACCAAAACAGCCTTGTAAGTCACCGATAACATAGTGATGGCGGTAGTGTTTTTGTTCTGTATTCATACTCAGCAATTAATGATTAAGATGATGACTGACGGTTTTTGACGACCAAATCAGCAAGTAAAACAAACTCATGCACACGCAATGTCTCAGGGCGTGCACTTGGACTGATGCCGATTTTTTCAAAATCTGATTCATCTAAAGTTGGCAGCAGTCCATTTGCCTTAAAAATTGCTCTTAAAGTCTTACGCCGATGATTAAAGCTTTCACGAACCACCAAAGCAAATACCGACTCATCCATCGCTGTAATGGGCTTAGTTTTATAAGGTGTTAGCCGAAAAACTGCACTGGTAACTTTGGGTGGTGGATTAAACGCCCCTTTGGGGACGGTGAGCAGATAATCCGATTGACAATAATATTGCATAATCACCGATAATCTGCCATATTCTTTTGAATTAGGCTCAGCCGTGATACGATCAACCACTTCTTTTTGGAGCATAAAGTGCATATCTTTGATCACATCACTAAATTCAAGCAAGCGAAATAAAATCGGTGTAGAAATATTATAAGGCAAATTGCCCACCACCCGAAAAGCACCTTTACCAATCTGCTCTGCCAACGCACGATAATTGATATGCATCGCATTATCATTGATGATCGTAAAATCAGGATGACTATTGGCACCAATATTAATCTTCAGCTGGGATGCCAAATCTCGGTCAAGTTCAATCACTGTCATGCCATCAACCTCAGCAAGCAAAGGCTCGGTTAATGCCCCAAGACCTGGCCCAATCTCTAACAAATTATCCTGTCTATCTAGCCGAATGGCGGTCACAATCTGAGAGATAACATGAGTATCATGTAAAAAATTTTGACCAAAACGCTTACGGGGTGCATGCTTGGCTTGTTGCGGAGACTTTGGGATAATGTGCATAATTGATGATTGAACGCTGAATAAAAATTGTGATCATCATACCATGTTTCGATGATGAGCGTGAAAATTTTCATGATGAATTTTGCAAATTTATGCAAAATCAAAGCCAGATAGTGACATTTTATTGGCATAAAAAATCGCTTGTTTTAGGCTACTACTAGACGCCCTGCCTGTCCCTGCCAAATCCAGTGCAGTGCCATGATCTACCGATGTACGCACATAAGGTAAGCCCAAAGTGATATTGACTGTATCACCAAAACCATGCGACTTAAGCGGCGCAAGACCTTGATCGTGATACATAGCAATCACAGCATCACAGTTTGCCAAGTGCTGCGGTGTAAACAGTGTATCAGCAGGCATGGCATAAGAAATATTAATACCCTCAGCCATCAATACTTTTAAGGCAGGATTGATAATGAAAATTTCTTCATCACCCAAATGCCCGTCTTCGCCTGCATGTGGATTAAGACCACAAACCAAAATTTTGGGTGATAAAATACCAAATTGTGTCATCAATCCTTGATGAGTAATCCTGACGGTTTTCTTGATTTCATTGGCGGTAATGGCGTAAGTAACATCTTTGAGCGGCAAATGTGTTGTTACCAGTGCCACTTTCATCACACGATTAGCAAGCATCATAACGACTTTATGACAGTTTGATTTGTGCATAAAATATTCGGTATGACCGCTAAATATATCGCCATTATCAAGGCAAATGCCTGCTTGAATCATCACAGATTTTTGTATAGGAGCGGTGATGATGGCACGGATTTGATGCATTTTTGCTAACACATGTGCCAAATGTAGTTGCCGCTCTACCATGGCAGCGTTCGCGGTGTTTAATTGACCTGCGATAACTTCATCACAGCAAATTATATTTAAAACAATCACCAAAGGATGGTTTTTTGATTGATTTTTTAAATTATCAGTTAACTGACTATCCAGCCAATTTTCTGTGATGTGATCTATTTTGTCAGGCACATCAATCACATAAAAATCAGGTACTTTGCTAAGCTTGCCTACCTTGATAAGTACTTTGGCTCGTGCAATAAATGCCGATTTATCGGCAGTGATCAGCCAAATACCTTCTGATAAATCGCCAGCATCGATCACATCCAACACAATATCCATACCAATGCCAGCAGGCTCACCTGTGGTGATGAGCATTGGCTTAGTAGGTGTGTGATTGAGCGGATAATTCGCCTGATTGTCAAGCGATTTATTGATGATATTTTTATCAAAATTAGGCATTTTTGAAGATTCTCACAAGGTTTTTATGGTACAATTTAAGTTTTTTTATGGCATATTTTCCAGCCGGATTTTATCATTATTTATAGCGATTACCAAACATAAATCCTATTTGTACGACCTTTTGCATAAGCCAAATACTGACATGACCAACACGAACGATAAAAAAGACAGCCTCCTTACGCTTCAGCCGCCTCACAGCATTGAGATGGAGCGTTCACTTTTGGCAAGCTTGATGAGTATTAATGATTCATTTGAAGACATAGAAAATATCATCAACGCCAATGATTTTTATGGCGAAAGACACAAAAAAATCTTTGATGCCATCAGTCATTTGGCGCGTGTCAATGAGCCATACGATAGCATCATGGTGCATGATTATCTAAGTCGCATTGGTCAGCTGGTATCAGCAGGCGGTGAAGACTATCTCATTACCATCAATCAAAGCACGGCAAATTATTTTAATCTCATCAATTATGCCGAAAAAGTACGAGAAATGTCGGTATATCGTCAGCTGATTTCGTCCGCCAATCATATGCTAAATTTGGCATATCACCCAAAAAAGCAAACCATCACAGAGATTTTAGATACGATTGAATCGGATATTTTTCGTATTGGGGAGAGCTTTGCTAAAGGTAGTAGTAAAACAGGCCCACAGCGTATCGATGATGTCATGGCAAATGTCGTCACTCAGCTTAACGACATTCGCTTACGCCCTAATGGCCTGATTGGTCTTGATACAGGGTTTATTGAGCTTAATAATAAAACACTTGGTTTTCAAAATGGCAACCTAATCATTTTGGCAGCTCGCCCAGCGATGGGTAAGACGGCTTTGGCACTAAATTTTGCACAATCGGCACTGATGTCTAATAAAGCAGTTGCCATTTTTTCGATGGAGATGCCTGCTGAATCGATTGCTATGCGTATGTTGGCAGCATGGGGCAGTATT
The DNA here is from genome assembly GCF_001632285.1 of Moraxella catarrhalis. Classification (GTDB taxonomy): domain Bacteria; phylum Pseudomonadota; class Gammaproteobacteria; order Pseudomonadales; family Moraxellaceae; genus Moraxella; species Moraxella catarrhalis. Next base: position 173,461 of record NZ_LWAH01000016.1, on the reverse strand, counting down.
GATATGAAGCGTCTAATGTCGGCGAATATGAACGAAGATGAATGGGGGCGTTTTATGAATGGCGTCACTTTGCTTCAAGACAAGCATTTATACATCGATGACCGTTCAGATCTTAGCCCTTCTGAAATCAGAGCCACTTGCCGTAGGATTGCCAAAAACCACCCTGACGGTTTGGGATTTGTTTTGATTGATTATATGCAATTGATGCGTGTGCCTGGTATGGGCGATAACAAAGTCAATGAAATGGGCGAGATTTCTCGCAGTTTAAAGGCACTGGCGCGTGAGCTTAACTGTCCTGTGGTTGCTCTATCTCAGCTTAACCGCAAAGTTGAAGACCGCCCAAACAAGCGACCATTAATTTCAGATATCCGTGAATCAGGGCAAATTGAGCAGGATGCTGACTTGATTTTATTTGTATATCGCCATCATTATTATCACCAAGACAAAGATGATATCAAGCATTTGGCGGAGGTTATCATCGGCAAAAACCGTCAAGGTGAGCGTGGTAAAGTGCCGCTCAAATTCATTGGTGAATATGTCCGATTTGATGATTTAATTCCAGGCGATATGCCTGAAGATTATGATATCGATGAATAATTTTAAGAATAATGAATACGATGCGTAGCACCTCTATCACCATCCACCCTAATGCTTTGACACACAATCTGCAAATCATCAAAAGCCAGCTTGACCCAACGACCAAAGTACTTGCTATGGTCAAAGCAGATGCATACGGTCATGGCATAGATGCAACCGTCCCTGCTTTGATCCATGCCGATGGCTTTGGTGTGGCGTGTTTGTCTGAAGCCATGGCGGTCAAGCAAGTACTTGATGGCATGAATCACAAAAAACCCATCGTACTGATTGAAGGTGCGTTCAGCTTAGATGAGTGGAAAGTGGCAATTGACCATGATTTTGGCTGTCTGATTCATCATGAAAATCAGCTCATATGGGCATTGTCTCATCGGCCCAAGCAAGACCAATTTTGCCATACCATTTGGCTAAAATACAATACGGGCATGAGCCGCCTAGGATTTAATGACGATCACATCATCACGGCCGCCAAATCGTTGGCCGATGCAGGCTATCGGCTAATTTTGACAAGTCATTTTGCATGTGCAGATGACAAATCACACCCACTAAATGCACAACAAATCAGCAAATTTGATCAAGCCTTGGCGTGTATTCGATCGTTTGCACCTGATACGCTTGCCAGTTTGTGTAATTCAGCAGGGATTTTTAATTTTAAGCACCAGCATCATGATTGGGTGCGTGCTGGTATTGCCTTGTACGGCTCTAAGCCCATCACCGATCAATCAGCCAAAGCACTCAATCTCATGCCTGCCATGACGCTATCGGCACAAGTGATGGCAATTCACACCTTGGCAGCTGGCGACAGTATCGGTTATAGTGCACTGTGGGCAGCACAAAAACCACATCAAATTGCTGTTGTCAGTATTGGCTATGGCGATGGTTACCCCAGAGTGGTGATGGGTGCTAAAGTCAGCGTGACCGATACTTCAGGCAATCGCCACTTATGCGATATCATTGGTAGAGTTGCCATGGATATGTTTATGATTGATATTGATGGGCTTGATATCGCCATTAATACGCCTGTTGTGCTGTGGGGCGATTCGCCCACGATAGATGAGGTGGCAATGTGTGCAGGGACAATTGGCTATGAGCTGATGTGCCGTTTGACCACTCGACCAAAGCGATGTATTATGGATACATACCTACCCAAGAAGGAATTTAAATGAACATAAAAACTTTCAGCTTAGCTGTGATCTGTGGGCTAACGACCACCGCATACGCCCAAAGCTTACCGATTGATCATGATGCCAGCCTAAGACTTGGCGTCAATGCGACTTATAATGCGACCGCTTATCATGCCAAAGATCCTGTTTTTATCATGCCCCAAGCTTTTTATGATAATAATCGTTGGTATATCGAAGGTGCTGAAGCGGGTTTTTACCCTTATAAGGATAACAAGCACCATGTGCGTATCGGCTTAACTTATGATGGTCAGAGCTTTGACCCCAATCATGCCAATGCCATAGAACTTAAGCAGCTTAATAAGCGTCAATGGTCAGCACTCGCCCATGCAAGCTATCTTTATATCACCCCTTACGGTGGTCTAAAAGCAAAAGCTGCCACCGATGTGCTTGATCGGCATGATGGTCAGACTGTCACTTTATCGCACCTAAGTCGCTTTAATAAAGATGCTTGGACGGTATATCCAGAATTTGGTGCAACTTGGCACAGTAAAGATTACAATCAGTACTACTATGGCATTTTAGATGCCGAGGCCTTAAAAACCAATCATACCGCATATCAAGCCGATTCTGGTTGGTCGCCCTTTGTGACAGCGACAGTCAATTATCAAGTCACACCAAAAGTCAGTGCATTTGTTAATCAGCGTATCGAATGGCTATCAAATGCCCAAAAAAATAGCCCAATGACTGACAATAAAATTGACAGTAAAACTCGGCTGGGTCTAAATTATCATTTTTAATGATTTAACCTTTGATTAGCCAAAAACCGCCTATCTGATTAGGCGGTTTTTGTGAAACTCAATGACTGATTTATTCAAATCAATTTTTATTCAAATCAATTAATCATTATCTTGAGCTTTTAATTGGATATAGTTTTGAATACCCATATCTTCGATCAGTTCTTGTTGCGTGGTCAGCCAATCTTCGTACTCTTCATTTTCATCTTTTAGCTTCACCAAAATCTCTCGTGATACATAGTCACGATGATCCTCACAAATACCAATCGCTTCTACCAATATATCATGTTTACGCTTTTCAAGCTTTAAATCACATACCAAAATCTCAGCAACATCTTCGCCAATCAAAAGCTTGCCAAGATCTTGTAGGTTTGGTAAACCTTCTAACAGTAAAATTCGTTCGATAAGCTCATCAGACCATTTCATCTCTTGAATGGATTGCTTATAAAATACTTCATTAAGCTCATGGACGCCCCAATTTTTGGTGATGCGTGCATGTAAAAAATACTGATTGATCGCAATGAGTGACTGACCCAATACCAAATTTAACGCACGGATAACTTCTTTATTACCTTTCATAATCACTCCCAATTAGTGAGCATTGCCCTGCTGATTGACTTCAGCAGTCACACTTTGCAGGTAGTTTTGTAGACCCATCAAATCAATCAAACGCAACTGTTTTTCAAGCCAATGGGCGTGATCTTGCTCAGTATCTTCAAGCTGACGCACCAAAATATCTCGTGTCACATAATCTCGCTCTGTCTCACACAATGCGATACCCTCTTTTAAATGTTCTTGAACACGATACTCTAGCTCAAGATCACTTTTTAGCATACTTGGCACATCAGAGCCAATCTGAATTTCGCCCACTTGCATATTTGGCTTTCCGCCCAACATCAAGATACGCTGAATTAATAACTGTGCATGTCCTGTCTCATCTTGCATTTCGTGATAAATACGATCATATAATTTACCAAAACTCCACTCCGCATACATTTGTGCATGAATGAAGTATTGATCACGAGCACCAAGCTCACCACCTAATAAAAAGTTAAGATAATCAATGACTTTTTGAGATGATTTCATGATAAAACTCCTTAGTAATATACCAAATTGATAACACTGTTTTAAATAGCGATTGGTAACTATATTGGCCACTATCTTATCATAAAATTTCAAATCGTCTATCTTAGCTTTGTAGGGATATTGAACCGCGAACGCTTTGCAATCTGATAAGCATTTACAAGTAAAACAAAAAATCATCTGCATAAAACTAGGCAGATGATTTTTAGGATAGATATAACTTTTTGATTTTAAATATAAAATATAATCTATAATGAGAATTGGTATAAATTGTGATTGATTAACCACTCGGTTTATTTGCTTATTTTGTTCAACAGACCGCCCAAAGTCAATATCGAATAAAAATCAGAAATAATTTAGAAACATTAATAATCAAAGTTTCTTAACCTGCCATCACATCAATGGCGATCACATTGGCTTGATGCTCATCAATCAAATCCTGAACCATCGGTACACAGCAACCACAACAAGTACCAACAGATAAAGACTCTTGAAGACCCTTCATACCTGATACGCCTGATGATAACGCAGTCTTGATTTGTGAGTCTTTTACATCATGGCAAATACATACATACATCAGATGACTCCTTTCGCTTTCGATACCGATAAACTTGAGAGATTTTCATGATCAACAATGATTCATGTTTTTTACTTTACAGGCTTATAATAACAATAATTATTCCCATTTGCAATTCATTTTATTAATTTTTTCAAAAACAATTATTTGAAAAATTGATCATGATTAAAAATAGATTAAATATCACACTTATCGCCATGATTCATTATCGTATTTTAGCCTTTGGTAACATTTGATAAGTCGGCAAATCATCAAAATTTATTATCAATTGCTCATAAGGCTGTAATCCATTATAATCAATTGTATAGATAACTATATTTGGAATAATGCTTTATGATCAGCGTTTTTGAACTGTTTAAAATCGGCATCGGACCATCAAGTTCACATACGGTCGGCCCCATGGTGGCAGCCAATCGTTTTTTGGTGTTGCTTGGCGATCGTATGGACAGCGTCCGTCAAATTACCATTGAGTTATATGGCTCTTTATCATCAACGGGCAAAGGTCATGCCACAGATACCGCTATTTTGCTTGGTTTATCAGGGCATGAACCATCTACAATTGACACCACTCGAACCGAAGAATATTTAAAGCCCATCTACCAAGAAGGTCGGTTGATGTTGGGCGGCACGCATCAGATTGCATTTGATGCTAACGAACATCTTTTATGGGATGACACGCCATTGCCTGAGCATCCCAATGGCATGAAACTCATCGCCATACTTGATGATGGTGAACAGTTGGCACAGACTTATTATTCTGTTGGCGGTGGCTTTATCAAAGATGAGCAGCAAATTCACTTAGCACCATCTCAAGATACTCAATCAGCCTACCCTTATGATTTTGACAGTGCAGAAGAGTTGGCGGCATTATGCCAAGCACATGATTTAAGCATTGCCGATTTGATGCTTGCCAATGAAACCGCCCTAAGAGATATTGATGATGTTAAAGCGTATTTAAACGATGTTTGGGACACCATGCAAGCTTGCGTCACTCAAGGCTGTAAAGTTGATGGGATTTTGCCCGGTGGCTTAAATGTCAAACGCCGTGCCAAAGATCTGTATGAGCAACTATCCAAAGAATATGGGTATTCAGGCAATGGAGGTCTGCTTGCCATGGATTGGGTGAATTTATATGCCTTGGCGGTCAATGAAGAAAATGCCGCTGGCGGAAAGGTCGTTACAGCACCTACCAATGGTGCGGCGGGCATCATTCCTGCTGTATTACATTATTACCGTGGATTTATTCCAGCATTTAGCTACCAAGGGGTGCGTGAATTTTTGTTGGTTGCAGGTGCGATCGGTGCACTCATTAAACAAAATGCCTCAATTTCAGGGGCAGAAGTTGGCTGTCAAGGTGAGGTTGGCTCTGCTTGTGCCATGGCAGCGGCAGGATTGGCTCATGTTTTAGGCGGCAGTGTTGCTCAATGCTTGAATGCAGCAGAAATTGGACTTGAGCATAATTTGGGCTTGACATGCGATCCAATTGCAGGACTGGTTCAAGTCCCTTGTATCGAACGAAACGCCATGGCATCGGTCAAAGCCATTAATGCTGCGCGTCTTGCACTACGAGGTGATGGCAGTCATCATGTCTCATTAGATAAAGCGATTGCCACAATGAAAGAAACTGGCATGGATATGATGGATAAATACAAAGAAACCGCCAAAGGTGGACTGGCTATCCACGCTACCAATGCCATGAAGACAGCACAGCGTATTGATGCCATTAATATTAGCTCAGGATTTAGTCAATGCTAATCTCAATCATAAAAAACCAAGCAATGAGCTTGGTTTTTTATTGAAACACTTATTGAAACATTGATTGAAACAAGCTGATAATTATAGCATTTCAGGTGTTTTTGAGATAATTTTATTCAAAGTCCATTTTGGAACAACTTGACCAGTTGTCTCATTTAATAGACGCTCTTGTTTTAGGTCTAATACATAGCGGAAACCTGGCTCGTATTGGAAACCCTCAATATCACCACTTAGCACATTAAAATTACGATCAAAAGTACGGCGATATTGTAAGCATTCTGCTTGCACGGTTTCACCCAAGTTATTGGTTAGCTCGCACACAGCTTTACGAGGTGCGATCTCTACTTGGAAGCTACGCAAATCTTGAACTTGCACCTGCTTAACTTCACCCTCAACAATCATCAAACGCTTATCATCAAGCTGCTTTGATGCACATCCTGCCAATGCTACAGAAGCCAACGCCACGCCTGCAAATAATTTTTTCATATCAATTATCCTTTAAATAAATCATCTAAAAAAAGAGGAGACTATAAACTATAATCACACCCCGATGACGGATCTGCCATTCCAACAAATAGGATGCGATCTATAATCATCTCGTATAAATGCTACCACAAAATTTTGATACTTTTAAGTAAAAATCTGACACAATTTGTAAATCTTTTGTAAATTTATCAAATATTGCCATATAATGTGCAAATAGGCAGTATGACGCACTAAGATAGGCGATCAAAATTTGTCTATATAAATACAAAATAAGCACTTGCTATGATTAATGCTCAATAAAAACCCCACTTGCATGACTTTACAAGTGGGATTTTATTCAAAAGTAAAAATCTATCGTAATATTACAAACCTGCTTCTTTTTCGGCGGCCTCGACAGTTTGACGGATAAGCGTATTGATGGTCATTGGACCAACACCGCCCGGCACTGGCGTATAAGCAGAAGCGATGGCCTCGATACCGTCCAATTCGATATCCCCACAGCCGCCTTGATCGGTTGGATGAAATCCTGCATCAACGACGACCGCACCTTGCTTAATCCATGATTTTTTGATTAATTCAGGTACACCAACAGCACCAACAACGATATCAGCTGAAGCGAGATACTCAGCTAAGTTTTTGGTGCGTGAATGGCAGATTGTTACAGTACAGTTGGCATTTAATAGCATCATCGCCATCGGCTTACCTAAGATGGCACTACGACCCACGACAACCGCATGCTTACCTTCAAGTTCAATACCATAATGTGTCAACAGATGCATGATACCTTGTGGTGTGCATGAGCCATAAGCAGATTCACCCATTGACATACGCCCAAAGCCTAGGCAGGTGACGCCATCGACATCTTTATCCAAACTGATGCGATCAAAGCAAGCTCGTTCATCAATCTGAGTTGGCACAGGATGCTGTAATAAAATGCCGTGCACATCTGGATTATCATTTAGCTCATCAATCTTAGCAAGCAGCTCATCAGTTGTGGTATCTTTTGGCATATCAACACGCATGCTATCCATTCCGACACGCTGGCAGGCATTGCCTTTCATGCGTACATAGGTCGCTGATGCTGGATCATCACCCACCAAAATTGTTGCCAAAATTGGCGTGCGTCCTGTTTTTTGTTTTAATGTCTCAACACGCACTGACAGTTCGCTTTCAATGCTTTTTGCCAATGCCTTGCCGTCTAGTACAGTTGCCATAACCTTGCCTTTTTAGTGATCATCAATCAGTTAATAAATAAATCCAAATAAATTATAGTCAATTTGGCTTAATTTTACCAGTCAATTTGGTATCAATTGTCTCAAAATTAATCGCACCATCTTTCATGGTTGCAGCCACTTTCACACCTTCTTTACCCTGCTTTAGATCGCCAAACAAAATCAGTTTTGATAGCGGTTTTTTGAGTAGCTCTTGAATGGTTCTTGCCATGGGTCTTGCACCCATTAAGCGATCATAACCTTTTTTTGCCAAATGCAAACGCACCTCATCGTCCACAGATAAGATGATATTTTTATCAAGCAATTGATCATATAATTCGGTTATGAACTTATCAACCACATCGCCAATCACCTCGGGCGGTAATGGTGCAAAATTTACGATGGCATCCAAGCGATTGCGAAACTCAGGGCTAAATGTACGCTGTATGGCATTTTGATTATCGCTATGATGATCTTGCTGTGTAAACCCCATCGATCGGCGGCTGATGCTATCTGCTCCAACATTGGTCGTCATAATCACAATCACCTGCTTAAATGATGCCATGCGTCCATTATTATCTGTTAATGTGCCATGGTCCATCACTTGCAGCAACAAATTAAATACATCACTGTGCGCTTTTTCTAACTCATCTAAAAGTAGCACGCAATGTGGATTTTGCTGAATTTTTTCGGTTAATAAACCACCTTGATCATACCCCACATAGCCAGGCGGTGCACCGATCAGCCGTGATGCCGTATGTGCTTCCATATATTCACTCATATCAAACCGCACCAAAGGCACACCAAGCAAATAAGCCAACTGGCGGCTGATCTCAGTTTTACCAACACCTGTCGGGCCTGAAAATAAAAATGAGCCAATGGGTTTATCAGGATGGGTTAATCCTGAGCGTGCAAGCAAAATCGCATCAACAAGCGTATCAACGGCTTGGTCTTGACCGAAGACCATCTGCTTTAGATTAGCGTTTAAATTTTTTAAAATATTCTTATCATCATGAGAGACAGATTTGGGCGGTATGCGTGCGATTTTTGCGACCACTTGTTCTATGATATCAATATCGACTTGGATTGATGATGAGGTTTTTTGGGTATCCATTTGACTATGATTGGTGACTTTATCATGATGCAAACGCACAAAAGAGCCTGCTTCATCGATCACATCAATGGCCTTATCGGGCAAAAATCTTTCATGAATATGCTTGACAGATAATTTAACAGCCGCTTCAATGGCATCTTCGGTGTATGCCACGCCATGAAAATCTTCGTAATATCCTTTCAACCCCTGTAAAATGGTGATTGTATCAGATACCGAAGGCTCTTTAATGTCTATTTTCTGAAAACGCCGAGATAGTGCATGATCTTTTTCAAAAATTTGGCGATACTCAGCAAATGTTGTAGAGCCAATTGAGCGAATATACCCCTTGGCAAGTGCAGGCTTGATTAGATTTGATACATCCATACTACTGTCCATGGACGCACCTGCCCCAATCATCATATGAATCTCATCAATAAATAAAATTGACTCTGGTGTATCTTTTAGCTCATCAATCAAGTCTTTCATGCGTGTCTCAAACTCACCACGAAACTTAGTACCTGCAATCAGCGCACCCATATCCAAGCTATAAATTGTCGCATTAGCAAGCGGTTTTGGCGCCTTGCCATTCACAATCAGCCACGCCAAACCCTCAGCAATGGCTGTTTTACCAACACCAGGATCACCAACCAAAAGCGGGTTATTTTTGCGGCGGCGGCAAAGGATTTGGACGGTGCGTTCAATTTCATCTGCCCGCCCAACCAAAGGGTCGGTTTTACCTTGCTTTGCTTGCTCATTAAGATTTAAAGTATAAGCATCCAGCGGATTTTGCTTGGGCTTTGTCGATTGATTGGCAGACTCGTCGACACCGTCATAAGCGTCATGTGCAGAACGCTGATGAATCGAAATTGCACGAGTAACCGATAAAATATCCACGCCACAAGACTGGATCAACTCATTGGCATAACTGCGTTCTTCTTTAAAAATTGCGACAAGTGCATCAATGGGTTTGACCAGCTGCTGGGTTTGGCTGGCTTGCACTTGCCAAATTGCACGCTGCATCACACGATTTAGGCTTTTGGTTGGCAATGGGTCGACATCTTCACGCTTGGGCATGAAATCTTTAAGATATTGCTTGATACTTGATAAAATAAATTCACTGTCAGCACCGCACTCCTCAAGCACTCTGACGGTAAACGCATCTTTTAATAAACCCATCAACAAATGCTCAACGCTGATAAATTGATGTGAATGTTGCTTAGCAAACTTCAGCATAAATTCTTGAATCGTTAACAATTCAGGACTTAGCATAATAATCCTTATAATAAAATCTAAAAATTAGGCAGGCTCAATCGTCGTAAGTAACGGATAAGACTCTTGTTCTGCCAATGCCGTTACTTCATCTACCTTCATCTCAGCTAAGTCATAAGGCAACAAGGCAACCGCCGCTTGTCCCAACTCATGAATCTGCATCATAAGCTGATACGCCTTATCAATATTGTGCTGAAAAATCTCAACGAGTACATATACCACAAAATCCATGGTCGTATAATTATCATTATACATAATCACTGTGTACAGCTTGGGCTGCTTGACTTGAATTTTGGTTTCGGTGATGACATCGGTATCTGACCGATGTTTGGAAGGTGATTTAAAATCTTGGACTGCCTTAATCAAAAAATAACTGCTGCACTGCTTCGTCATATCGTATTGCTGCTGGAAATTTCAATTTTGGTTAATATAAATTTGGTTAATATAAAACAGGCGAAAGCCACTGCCTCGCCTGTATTTGTGATAAAAAGTACCCATAAATTATTGCGTGCTTTTTTCAATTGGTCGGTGGTTTGAATGTGACATTTGTGCCAATGAAGGTGGTGCATTGGTGATGATTTTGCCAATTTGCCAATTATACAACTGCTGAACTTTTTGATTGCCAGCGACCAGCTCAAGCTTCATTTGCTTCGGCTCAAAGCCGTCAGGCATGATAAATCGACCACGAATATTTGCCACACCACGAATATCATAGCTTGATGGCTCAAGCGGTATCTCAACCATACTGGTTTCGTTTAGTAAAGTCAATTTAGGAATCATCTTAACGGCTTTTCCAGAAATATCAAGCATGGATACATCAAAGCGATATTCAAAGGTATCATTTGGTAAAGCAATGATTTCTGATGCCATGATAGATAATGCCACACCGCCCTGCTCGGCAACTGCATTTTTTAGCAGCTCATTGACCTGCTCAAGTTGTAAATTGGTTGTCTTTAGATTGTCATAATCTGTACGCAGATTATTTAGTGTCGATCGACTGATATCACGCTCTTGTATGGCAGTTGTCATCTCCTGCTTTAGCCGCACATTTTCAGCGGTCAGCTCACTGACATTGACTGCTGTATCATGCTTTGCTAAGACAGTACGCTCAACACTGTGCATGCCTTGACGATAGCCAAATTTATAGCCAATCACAGCGACAATCAATGCAGAAACAGCAAGCGCAATCAAAAACAATGCCAAAATCTGATTGGTTGAGCCACGCTGCTTTTTAAAATGGGTAAAAAGGGTTAAATTTGGCATAAAAAACCTGATATTAATTGGTCGATCAAAATATCGCTATTATAACAAATATTGTATAAATAAGAATAATTATTTTTTATCAGCCAAATTTAGCCCAGCCCCTATTCAGTCAACAAGACAGATGATATTAGCCCACGGATTTATCTGAGTGCATATCATGCGGCGTAAGCTTGACACGCTTTAGTCGCATGGCATTTAACAGCACCGAAATTGAGCTTAGTGCCATCGCAGCTGCCGCCATCATGGGATTAAGTAGCCCGATTGCAGCCAATGGAATGCCGATACAATTATAAACCAATGCAAAAAAGAAGTTTTGCTTAATATTGGTTAAAGTCATGCGCGCGATACGATAAGCATAAAAAACATGGTTCAGCGAATCGCCCAACAAGCGTGCTGATGCGGTATGCTTAGCGACGCCAGTGGCACTGCCGACTGCAAAACTGGCGTGTGATGCTGCCATCGCAGGTGCATCATTGACACCGTCACCAACCATAACAACCCGCTTACCTTGGGTTTTTAATGTCTCAATGGCGGACATCTTATCTCTTGGCGACATTTGCCCAAAAGCGGCGGTAATACCAAGCTGATTTGCTACGCCATCGACAACGGATTGGCGATCACCGCTCATTAAATAAGTCTTGATCCCATCATGATGAATGCGACCGATGATGCTGTGTGCGTCTGCCTTTAGTGTATCGCTCAGACCAAAAACCGCCATCGGCTCATCATCGATAGCCAACCCAACCAAGCTTGCATCCGACCAGTGGTCATCTGCCTGCCATGTCTCTAGACCAATAAATTTGGGCGTTCCCACTTTTAGTTGTCCGATGCCATCAACATACCCCATCAGCCCTTGACCGGTGGTACTTTGGATATCAGATACTTCATATAAAGGTAAATTTTTATCTTTGGCGGCTTCCACCAAGGCATTTGCCAAAGGGTGGTTGGCATACTGCTCTATGCTTGCTGTCAACCCAAGGGCCTGCGATTTATTTATCTTACTGCTTAAGCATTGGATTTTTTGGACACTTGGACGACCCAAAGTCAGCGTGCCTGTTTTATCAAAAATGATGGTATCAATGCTACCAGCAGACTCAAGGCTGACCGCATCTTTAAACCATACGCCATGGCGTGCTGCTGTGCCCATGCCTGCCATAATCGCAGCAGGTGTTGCAAGTCCAAGCGCACAAGGGCAAGCAATCACAAGCACAGCGACGCCACGCATTAATGCGATATCAAAATCTGCACCAAGTAGATAATTGACCAAAAAACTCATCATCGCCAATACAACCACCACAGGCACAAAGACAGCCGCAACTTTATCGGCAAATCTGGCAATATCTGCCTTAGTACCTTGTGCATCTTGAAGTGCTGACATCATATCACCAAGCTGAGTTTTTGTGCCTGTTGCGGCTGCTTGGTAGTGTATTGAGCCATCTTCTACGCTACTGCCTGCATACACCGTATCACCGATATTCTTATCAATGAGTAAGCTTTCGCCTGTCAGATGAGATTCATTGCAGACACCAAATCCGCCTTGCACCACACCGTCCACGGCGATCTTATCACCAGTATTAGCCAGTAGCACATCGCCAACTTTAATATGATCAATGTTGGTTTTGACCCATTTATCATCGATACGCCGATTGACTTCTGTAGGAATCAGCTGCGTCAATAAGCCTAAGCTGTTTAGGCTTTGTGTTTTGGTTCGATGCTCAAGATATTTACCAAGCCTAACAAATGCAATGACCATCACCGATGCTTCAAAATATACCATATGCATGGCGTGCAAATCGGTCAGCCATACATAGCTTGAATACGCCCAAATTGCTGTTGTACCAAGTGCGACCAAGACATCCATATTAGCAAGCCCGCCCCTAATGCTCGCCCAAGCACCCAAATAAAAGCGTGCACCGAACACAACTTGCACCACACTTGCCAAGACAAACTGAATCCACACAGGCATCATCAATGCGTGTGATCCAAACAACATACCAAGCATGCCCACCCAAAACGGCAATGACAATCCCCAAAGAATCATCAAATCCCAAGGCATCTTGTGTTGGTCTTGGCGATCCGCCATTGGCACAGCCTCAAAGCCTGTTTTTGCCACCCAAGCCATCACCTCATCACGATTGGTCTGATTGGCATCATAAGAGATATGCAATACCTCTGTTGCAAAATTGACTGTCGCTTGATGAATGGCGGACTTTTTGCTTAGTACTTTTTCGATGCGTGTGGCACACGATTGGCAAGTCATGCCACTGATGGCAAATTGCTCAGTAATTTCATGCACTTGCTCAGGGGAAAAATGAGGATTTGGTGATTTGTCCGACATTAAGGCACTCACTTTTGGCTGCTGATAGCTCAATAATAGGGGCAAACTGTGCTTAATACAAGCAAAACGGTTGGTTTCTTAAGCTATCTATACATTTGCATAATCGTTCAAAAGCGAATACAATACCTTAAATTTGCATAGGAAAATTTATGACAACCATCAGCGTCCAAGCTTTGGTCAAGTTTTGTGACAACTATCTTAATGCTCATGAGTTCCAAGACTACTGCCCAAACGGATTACAAGTTGATGCAGGCAGACCCATTAAACGGATCATCACTGGAGTAACCGCTTGCCAAGCCTTAATCGATCAAGCAATCCAAGCCAAAGCACAGGCGATCTTGGTGCATCATGGATATTTTTGGAAAGGTGAAGACCAACCTTTGGTAGGCATGAAGGGCGTGCGTGTGCGTAAACTTATGCAAAATGGTATTTCATTGATTGCTTATCACCTGCCACTTGACGCCCATCCTGACATTGGCAATAATCGCGCCTTGGCTGATATGCTTGATTTGACGATTACGGGCGCATTGTATCCCAACCAAAAGCACCCGATTGGTAATGTGACAACCACAAACCCTATTTTGGCATCCGAATTTGCCGATAAAATTACCAAAGTTTTAGGACGCACGCCCTTACATATTGCCGCCACCGATGGCGATCGCCGACTAAATAAAATCGCCCTATGCACAGGCGGCGCACAAGATATGATTGAGCAAGCGGCAACCATGGGCTGTGATGCGTTTATTTCAGGCGAAATTTCTGAACGCACAACACACATGGCGCGTGAGCTTGGTGTAGATTATTTTGCTGCAGGTCATCATGCCACAGAGCGTGGCGGTGTGATCCGACTCGGTGAAGTCATCAATCAACAATTGGGCATTGATGCAAAATTTATTGATATTGATAATCCTGCGTAATTGATATTTTTTACCAAATTAATCATACATCACCCAAATATCCCAATACCTAAATATCCCGATAAAACAGCATCATATCAGCGGTTATTTTTTGATGATAAGCATTGCCATTCTGCCGATTGCTGGGCGATTGGTGTGAGTTTGGAGACGGTACGAATAATATTTAGGTGATAAATAACTACATGGCACGGTATCGTTTAGCACTGTTATGCCAAATTTTTCAAGCTGCAACTGAGCCAATCTCTTAATATCAATATATGCCTTATCACTGTTATGAGAAGGTTTGATCAGCATATCAAACAGCACCTGCCTATCAAGTAAGACGAGTTTATTTGTTACCACCTCATCAATGATATGCTCAGCTAAGTGCTGATCCACTTCATACGCTGGCAGTGAGATGCACGCACCGATGACAGCAAATAGCTTGTAAGAAGTTGGCATCAAAGCGACTGTTTTGGCGATTACGCCATTGGCCAGCCCTTGCCACCCTGCATGAATACAGGCGACCGTACTGCCATTTTTTTCAAATATCGCTATAGGCACACAATCTGCTGTCATGATCGCCAGTGCTGTCTTAGCACGCTGAGTGATCAAGGCATCTGCCAAGCTTAACGACTGCGATCTTGTCTGATCAACATCAATCACAACATTGCCATGGACTTGATTTAGCCAGTGGATTTGATTAGCACCTGCCTGCTCATACAGCCAAGCAAGTAGCCTGGCTCGTCGATTCAGTACCCAAGATGGCATATCATTGACATGAAGTGCCATATTAAATTTGCCATAAAGTGCCAATTGATTATCATCATGACCTATCAGCCGATCGGCTTTATCAGATACACCAGTATGAGTCTGTATAACCAACACATCATCATTTTGATAAAGAATATCCAAAGGCAGCGTCATCTTTTCATTGGGTATCATCGTTTAAGATCTCAATCAG
The DNA here is from genome assembly GCF_001632285.1 of Moraxella catarrhalis. GTDB lineage: Bacteria > Pseudomonadota > Gammaproteobacteria > Pseudomonadales > Moraxellaceae > Moraxella > Moraxella catarrhalis. Next base: position 158,014 of record NZ_LWAH01000016.1, on the reverse strand, counting down.
CTGCTGCATATCTTTAGGTAGCGGTGCATGAAATTTCATCGCCTCGCCAGTAACAGGATGAATAAAACCCAGCATGTATGCATGAAGTGCCTGCCTGCCAAAATCCAAAATTGCACATCTTTGCCTGTCGGATAAACCTGAACGCGGCGATGTGCCATAGACAGGATCGCCGACCAGCGGATGACCAACATAAGACAAATGTACGCGTATTTGATGCGTTCTACCTGTTTTTAGATGAATATCCAAAAGACTGTAACGCTCATGCAAATACTTGGCATTGACAATGTGCGTTAAAGCAGGCTTGCCCGTTTGTTTCACTGCCATCTTAGTCCGATGGGTGCTATGCCGACCAATGGGTGCATCAATTTGAGCATGGCGAAGCACTTCATGCACTGCACCCAAAGCAATACATTGATAATGACGGTAGACGCTTTTATCCTTAAGCTGATTAATCAAAGATAGCTGAGCTGATTTTGTGCGTGCGATGACAAGTAGCCCTGTTGTATCTTTGTCAATGCGATGCACTAGGCCCGCTCGTGGCAAGTGTGCCTGCTTGGGAAAGTGATACAGCAGTGCATTCACCAAAGTACCCGTACGATTACCAGCACCAGGATGCACCACCATACCTGCAGGTTTATTAATGATAATCACCGCCTCATCTTCATAAATGATATCAATATCAATATTTTCAGGCAAATCCTCTGAATGAGACTCGTGGACAGCTTCTAGCGTTAATATATCGCCCACTTTGACCGCATATTTTGGCTTAACCACCTTGCCATTAACCGTCAATTGACCCTCATCGATGAACTTTTTTAAATTTGCGCGTGAAAACCCCCCAAAAATATCCGCACAAAGCTTATCAAGCCTAATGCCAATTTGCTCGGTACTGACACTATGCGTCAGATGAATTTGGGTCGGTGTTTGGGTGGTCGTCTCATCTGCATCAATCAGATCATCAGCATCACTATCCTCACCTATGCCGCAGTCAGGTGCCTGATTGACCAAGTTATCCATCAATTCATCATGATTCATAATAAAGCCCAAGAGTAAATTTAGACCACTTTAGCACATTTTATCAAATTTGATAAGACAGGCCGCTGATATATCAACGCATTTTTACTTTTATCCAAAATATATCAAATTGGCTGGCCTTACTCATTATCCAAGCAATCTTTTAAATAGGTTTTGTGTGTTTATACAGCCAATAGACATTCATTGTCAGACCCATAAAAACATGCTAAACTAGCCCAAATTTAGACCAATTCATGAGAATTCCTATGAAATCACAAAACAAGCTGATTGCCGCCATGATGGCAGCGACTTTGACTGTTACAGGCTGCCAGAGCGTGAATGGACTGTTTGACCGCAAGGCTGATACCGTAGAAACGGCTGAAAAAACAGATGCTGCATATTATCAAGAAGCCAGTGAAGCACTTGATAAAAATCAAAATCGCAACGCCATTGAAGCACTAAATAACATCCGAACCTTTTATCCGACAGGTCAATATGCACAGCAGGCACTGCTAGATCTCATTTATGCCCAATATAAAGCCAATGATTTTGAAGCAGTTCTACAAAGTACAGAAGAGTTTATTCACCGATACCCAAACAGCCGCTCGGTAGACTATGCGTTATATGTCCAAGGCGTTACTCATATGGGCGGCGCTCCCAAAGCTTCTCGTTTGGTTAGATTTGATCAATCTCATCGTGATGTGACTTATCTACGCCTAGCTTTCCGAGATTTTCAAAACCTGCTTAAGCACTATCCTGATAGTCCATATGTTGCCGATGCCGCACAACGCATGATTGCCATTTATAATGACTTTGCTGAGCATGAATTGGCGGCAGCGCGTTGGTATGTCAAGCGTGATGCGATGGTGGCTGCTGCCAACCGAGCTAAGTGGGTGTTTCAATACTATCCACAGTCCACAGGTGTGCCAGAAGCTATCGCAATTTTGGCTTATAGCAATCAAAAGCTTGGCTTGACTGAGACCGCCAAACAGTACAAGCAGTTACTCCAAATTAATTATCCGCAATATCTCAATCAAGATGGTTCAGTACGCCTCAGTGATACGGGTGCCAAGACACGCACACAAAAGGTATTATCAGCACTAAGCTTTGGGCGTTTGGGGCGTGTCAGCGAAAATCTTGACAACTATCAAGGTCAATATCATGGCGCAACACGCACCCAAATCATCAACCAAGCAGGTGCGATTAGCTTACCTGCCACAACCCAAGTCCCAGAAGAAATTCCTACAGCTGGTGGTACAAATCATCGCCCTGCCATCAGTTTAGACTTGCCATCAGCAGAGGCAGACGCTGGACAATTAAATCAAATACCACGCTAATGCCAGTTTTTAAGCAAGTTATCATTTGTTAATTATAACCTTATGTTAATTATAATCTCAGGCGGTGTATGGTCGCCTGAGATTATTACATCAATTGGAATTTTGGACATGAATATCCCCGAGTCCATCATTGAGCAGCTCAATAGTCAAGCTGACTTAGTGGGAATCATTGGCAAGCATACCACGCTCAAAGCGGCAGGTCGTGAATACAAAGGCTGTTGCCCCTTTCATGGTGAAAAAACGCCTTCCTTTTATGTCAATCCTGAAACCAACTTATATTATTGCTTTGGCTGCCACACCAAGGGCAATCCGATCACTTTTTTAAAAGAATTTGAACGGATGAGCTTTATTGAATCGGTCAAATTCTTGTCCGAACAAACGGGTATCGAGCTGCCCAAAGATGACACTTATCAAAAAAAATTTAAATACAAAAAAACCGTTAAGACTCAGGGTGTTCAGCCCCCAACTCAACCTTTGCCCAATCACACTGCTCAAAACCTCACCAATCATCAGTCCGATACACACCCATCACCAGCAACCGACTGGACCGATGATTTATCAGCATACGATACTTATTCTGGATTGGCTAATCCAAGCCATCACGCCAGTCAAGTGAATGAACTTTATGGCACTCAAGCATCCATTTTGGCTCAGCCACCCAATGCAGCACAAGGTGATTTATACAGTCTATTAACCGCAGTGCATGACTATTATCGGTCGATGCTTGGCAGTTTTACTTTTGCAAAACAGTATTTTTTAGATCGTGGCCTTACCGAAGAGACCATACAAACCTTTGGCCTAGGTTATGCACCTGACGGTTGGCAGCACTTGGAACAAGTTTTCCCTCAGGATATTGAGGGTTTGAAAATATTAGGTTTGGTTCGAGAATCATCTAAAAGCAATGGCAGGACTTTTTGCTTATTGCGTCATCGGGTGATTTTCCCCATTCGTGATAATCAAGGGCGTGTTGTGGGCTTTGCTGGGCGAAGCCTAGGTGATGAAAACCCAAAATACATCAACTCAAGTGAATCGCCTGTTTTTCAAAAGCAGCAGATTTTGTATGGTCTGTATGAATCACGCAAACAAAAAGCCAAAAACTACCTACTGGTTGAGGGTTATATGGATGTTATTGCCTTATACCAAGCAGGGATTTATGGGGCGGTAGCGCCTATGGGTACTGCCGCCAACGAAAAGCAAATTGAGCGACTGTTACGCTATAATAATCAGCTGACTTTATGTTTTGATGGTGATAATGCAGGGCAAAAAGCAGCGTGGCGTACGCTAGAAATTGCCGCACCTGTCTTAAACGATGGCCGTGAGCTTAAATTTTTAACTTTGCCCGATCATCATGATCCTGACACTTACCTAAAATCTCACGGGATAGCTGCAATGCGTGATGCCATCGAGGGTGCGGTGAGCTTATCGGATTATATTTATGGCGTTTTGGCAAGTCAATATGACCTGACACGCCCCGAATCTAAGGCACAAGCTATGGCAACACTTAGGCAGCTGACCGAACTGCTACCAAAAGGCTCTAGCTTAAAATGGTGGTTAAATAGCGATATTTATCAAAAATTAAAAGCCATTGGTCGAGAAGGACAGTTTAGCCCAAAAGTTGAGTTAATTAACTATAACCGCCACGACGCCACCGATGCAATCACCGAAATCGGACTGCATCTGATTTACACTCCCATTTTGCTCAAATCTGATCCTTTGGCATTTGTCATCGAACACTCAGGCATGGCACAAGCACATTTACCATTATCTAACCATCTTAAGCGACAAGAGATTAATTTGCCCAAACTGCCCAATTGGGCAAGTTTTAAAAGTCCATTATTAGATGAAATCATTGCCACAGTCAGCACATTACCAAATGAACTCTTACAAGATGATACAACAACGACTCAAAGCTGTGCGTATTTTGTCATTGCTGCTTTGGGTGATATTCATAAAAGTCAAATACAGCGATACTGGCAAAGATTCATCCAATCTTGGTCTAATCAAGATCTCAAAGCTATCACACCAGTATTTTATGGACTGATTTGCACCGCCTTAAAAGATATTCTGCTTAAACAACAAACTGACAGTAAAAATTTAATTTTATCAGAAGTTTATAAAAGACGCTTACAAGCATTGGTTCATTGGGATAATATCCATAATAAATCAAAATTGGCAGAAATTTTAACGAAATAAGCCAAATCCCATCAAAGGCGTATCATACTATCTATCTTGATCTTTAAGTATTTGGATTGCTAATTTGGCAAATCACAATACCGCTTTGAATGATGGGTATTTGGTTGATAGATTTGCAATAATTCATTTGGCGTGACTGATGGGCAAAATACCCTGCCACAAAGCTCAAGAAACATAGCATGCCCACCAAAATCTTGACGCCACTGTTTTGTAAAATGACTGGTTTATTCTTGTTCATCACCATCATCTCCTTGGTAATTACCTAATTATAAAGGTGAACCTGCCAAAGAAATAGCGGATTTGAAACCTTGGCGACCTTCACAAGTGCCAAGCCAAGCATGCGTATTGGTGTGCGTTTGTGGTATCAATCCACGCAAGCGTACACCATACACTGCCAAATACATCTGTATGTCAGCGGCACTAAATTGACCTGTTAAGTATAACTTATCAGACAAAGCCGTCTCTAGCATCTTTAAAGCATTCATCAAATTCTTATCCAAAATGATCTGATGAATACTTAAGTTGAATTTATTGAGTACAGGTTTAACAAACCAAGGAGATTTTTGGCGAGCTTTATCTAAAATCAGCCCCATCACCAAAGGTGGCATCACTGACCCTTCTGCAAAATGCATCCAAAAAGTATAATCACGCCATACTTTGTCATTGGCTTGTGTTTTTGGGGCAGCTGCGGCAGGATAAAAATACGCTTTAGAATCATAAGCTTTTAATAAATAAGATAAAATCAGTGCAGATTCTGCCAAAACTTGCTCCCCCTTAGGCAGTCTGTCATCGATTAAAATCGGTGCCTTCCCCATGGGGTGAATCTGCTCAAGATTTTTGGGCGCTAAAAAAGTTTTTTTATCACGCTCAATCAAATGGAGCTGATACTCTAAGCCATAAGCCAATTTAAGCTCTTCAAGCAGCCAAACCACTCTAAAAGAACGAGAGTTATTCAAATGATATAAGTGCAACATGATTGACAATTCCAAAAAGCCACGCCAATAAGCTTGGCTGAATATTTATTGAATAGACTCGGATGCCTGTTGCACCACATCAGCCAATACCTCTGACTCTTCGATTTCATCGTCATCATGTTCAACACATGCCATGCCAACCAATACCTCTTCATCAGCAATGCGAATCAGCTTAACGCCTTGAGCATTGCGACCAGCATTAGCAATCTGAGCCACAGGCGTACGCACCAAAGTGCCTTTATCCGAAATCAAAATGACATCTTCCTCGCCAGTCACTGCAATCGCCTTGACCAATTGTCCGTTACGCTCAGAGGTCTTGATTGCAATAACGCCTTTGCCGCCACGGCCTTTGGTTGGATAATCATCAATCGGCGTGCGTTTACCAAAACCATTTTCGCAAGCACACAAGATCTCACCTTGTTTGGGTGCAACCACCAAAGACACCACTCGGCTCACCGCAAAATCATCGCCGACTTCATCGCCATCTTCATCCAACAGCTCTTCTTCATCAGTTGTCGCAAGCAGATTCACACGCATACCACGAACGCCTTTGGCAACTCGGCTCATGGCACGGATACTCTGTTCTTTAAAGCGAATGGCTTTACCTTCATTACTAAATAGCATAATCTCTTGTTCGCCATCGGTGATCGCAACACCAATTAATGTGTCACCTTCTGCTAGATCAATCGCTCGTAAGCCTCCAGCACGCAGATTGGCAAATTGTGATAAAGCCACACGCTTGACTGTCCCTGATGCTGTTGCAAAGAACACAAAGCTATTTTCGTCTTTTAGGTCATTGACAGGCAAAATTGCTGTGACCAACTCATCTGACTCAAGATTAATCAAATTTACCAAAGGGCGGCCTTTTGAGCCACGACTGGCAATCGGAATTTCAAAACCACGCAATCTAAAGACACGACCTGTATTGGTAAAGCATAAAATATGGGCATGCGTACTGGTTACCAACAAATGCTCAATAACATCATCTTCTTTCATGGCAGTCGCTGAGCGTCCTTTACCCCCACGCTTTTGGGCCTGATAGTCACTGATCGGCTGAGTCTTGGCGTAGCCTGTGCGAGAAACCGTCAAAACAACCGTTTGTTCAGGGATTAAATCTTCACGATTAAAGTCATGACGCGCATCGACAATATCGGTTTTACGCTCATCACCAAATTCATCACGAATGTCAATCAATTCGGCACGCACCACACCCATTAAGACATCAAAATCATCCAAAATCAGGGTCAGGCGTGCAATCTCACCCAAAATTTCTTGATACTCACCCGTTAATTTATCCTGCTCAAGCCCAGTCAAACGATGCAACTGCATATCCAAAATGGCGTTCACTTGGTCAGGTGACAGACGATAGCGGGTTTTATTCTCAATCAAGCCATACGGTGCTTTGAGATCCTCGCCATCAATCATCTCAGGGCGGATAGATTTAGCACCTGCTGCGTCAAGCATGGCGACAACACCAGCTGACTGCCAAGTACGCACCAATAAATTTTCTCGAGCTTGACTGCGATTGGCTGATTGCTTGATGGTCTGTAAGATATCATCAATATTGGCAAGTGCAATGGCCAATCCTTCAAGCAAATGCCCACGTGCCAATGCTTTATTCAGCTCAAAAATTGTACGGCGTGTGACCACCTCTTGACGATGGCGAATAAACGCCGCCACCAAGTCACGCAGCGTCATAAGCTTAGGCTGACCATTATCCAATGCCACCATATTAATACTAAAGCTTGTTTCAAGTGGCGTTTGGTTAAATAAATTATTAACCATTACCTCACAATTTTCGCCACGGCGTAAATCGATCGCCACTCGCACACCTTCTTTATCTGATTCATCTCGGATTTCGGTGATGCCTTCAATTTTTTTGGCATTGACCAAATCGGCGATATGCTTGATCAGATTGGCTTTATTAACTTGGTAGGGAATTTGTGTAAAAATAATGCGCTCACGGTCTTTGTTTGCACCGCTGTCGCCCATTGGCTCAATGTGATAGCGACCACGAATGTGCAAACGACCTTTGCCAGTACGATAAGCATCGATGATACCGCTTCTGCCATGGATAATGCCGCCCGTTGGGAAGTCCGGCCCTGAAATATGGCTAATTAGCTCATCGGTTGAAATATTTGGATCTTCGGCGTATGCTAAGCAGGCATTGAGTACTTCTGTGAGATTATGTGGTGCCATATTGGTTGCCATACCAACAGCAATCCCTGTTGCACCATTGACCAATAAATTTGGAATGCGAGCAGGCAACACGCTTGGCATTTTCATCGAACCGTCGTAGTTATCTTCCCAATCGACAGTCTCTTTATCAAGATCGGCAAGCATTTTATGCGTTAGCTTCTGCATTTTCATTTCTGTATAACGCATGGCTGCTGGCGGGTCACCATCCATTGACCCAAAATTACCTTGACCATTGACCAGCATATAACGCAAGCTAAAATCTTGTGCCATACGCACAATGGCATCATAGACGGCAGTATCGCCATGTGGATGATATTTACCAATCACATCACCGACCACACGCGCCGATTTGAGGTATTTTTTATTATAATCATTTCCAAGCTCATGCATGGCATATAAAATACGGCGGTGAACAGGCTTAAGTCCATCACGCACATCAGGTAGCGCGCGAGAAACGATGACACTCATCGCATAATCCAAATACGAACGCTTTAATTCTTCGACAATGCCAATTGGACTGACCGAATCACTCATAAATAATCCTTGCTACAAACGATTAATTTACACGGTTATGGTAAATATCTCATCACCAAACCCATGCACAAATACCTTAAAAATAAGGCAATATTTTAGCACAAAATGCCCAAAAAATGTAGGTAATCACGGATTTTATTTGGGTGGTCAAATCAAGACCAGCCAATCCATATCCCAAATCTAATCACCAATTAAACCGTGTTACGCTTAATCACACATCAGATAGCCATCTTGGATGAAGATTTGGTTATTTGGATTTTTTATTGGGGCGAATGACGCTGTTGAGCATCTGTTCATGTGTGATGATCGTGGCTTGGTTTGGTGTGCGTAGCTGCGGCTGATGGTTATGCTTATAGGCGGTAATCGCCATACAAGCGGCGACCTGTTTTGGCTCAAGCGCGCGTTTGTTTTTATTGAGTGTAGATAATACACCATTGAGTGCTTGACTGCCGAGGCTTTTTAGGCTCAGGCGGTGCTTGGGTAAGGTTAAGCGATACAAACGAAAAATTGCCAATGTATCAAAGCTGAGCGTGCGTAAATCATATTCTACATCTGCCTTGGCAGTTAGCTCATCATCATGATTGGGGGTATCAGCACCTTCTTTGGATAAAAAATAAAACTGTTGCACGCCCTTTTGTTTGCACGCTTTGGCAAATTCTAAATTATACAGGACATTGACTTGATAAAATTCATCATGACTTGGTACTTGCTGTTTTGAGACACCAAGACAACTAAAAGCATCTGTATCAGCACCAATCGCCACCGTCTCAATGGTCGATGCAAGTGCCCGAAAATCCGCCACATGATACACCTGCATATTTGCACTCATGGCACGCGGCTGAGTACGCGTGATGAGTATCACCGACTCATAGATCAGTGCAAGCTCTTGTGCCAGTGCCTCGCCCACTCGACTCGAACCACCGATTAAGATTGCTTTGGTTTTCATCAATTTTCACTCACGCTAAATAATACATAAATTATCTTCAAGCAATCAAGCGATTGCACCAAGTGCTGATTTTACATTTCTTGTTCTAGATTATTCTAGCACAAAATCCATCAAAAAAATCAAGCACCAAGTCCGTCAGTCAATCGACTAAGAAAATTTTTATTTGCATATTGTGAGATTGCCAAGATTTTGGTATCATAGACGGCATATTGTCCAAGCGGTGTGTCTTCCTCAAACACATTGCCCCACTTTTTATAATTTAGCATTTTACTTTTTAAGGATTTACCCTATGGCAAACTCTGCACAAGCTCGTAAACGCGCTCGTCAAAATACTAAGCGTCGTCAGCACAACGCATCTCAACGCTCTATGGTGCGTACCTACATCAAACGCGTCAATTCTGCAATTGAAGCAAAATCTTATGAGCTTGCAACCGAAGCCTATAACAAAGCTGTGCCAGTCATTGACCGTATGGCTGATAAAGGCATTATCCATAAAAACAAAGCCGCTCGCCACAAGAGCCGCTTGAATGCCGCAATTAAAGCTTTAAAAGGCTAGGCTAATATTAAAAGGCTAATAGTTGCTCAGCATCATAGAGCTCAAGTCATCTTGGGCTCTTTTTATATCTAAAATGATAGATTAGCCAAATCTCATTTATTAATGCATGATTTTGCAATAAAATGGCGACACAAACCTAAATTCTTGTTACAATATTCTAATCAATAAATAGTATGGGCGTTTGATGAGTATTAAAGTTTTGGTCGTAGATGACCATGATTTGGTAAGAATGGGCATCACTCGGATGCTTGATGACGATCCAAATATTGAAGTTATCGGTGAAGCGATTGATGGCGACAGTGCGGTGATACAGGTGCGCGCCATAAGTCCTGATGTTGTTTTGTTGGATGTCAATATGCCAAATATCAATGGTGTAGAAGCCACTCGACGCATTAAACAGTTTAATCCAAACATCAAGGTACTTGCTGTTTCAAGTTTGACAGCTCAGCCATATCCTTCCATGCTTTTAAAAGCGGGTGTCAATGGCTATATTACCAAAGGCACGCCGCTTGATGAGATGATTCGTGCCATCAAAAAAGTACACGCAGGATCGCGTTATTTTAGTCATGATGTTGCCGAGCAGCTTGCCGAAACTGTACTTGGTGAACAAAAAGAGTCGCCCTTTGATGCCTTATCTGAGCGTGAAAAACAGGTTGCCATGATGGTTGTTAACTGTCAAAGTACACAGCAAATTGCCGATCAGCTATTTGTAAGCGCCAAAACAGTCAATACTTATCGCTATCGGATTTTTGATAAACTGGGCATTGATAGCGATGTCAAACTCACGCACCTTGCCATCAGGCATGGGCTGGTACAGACTCACTGATAAAATTAGCCATCAAAAGCGTCACTTGATAATCTTATGATGGCGATTTTGGTTGTCTTAAATCAACTTTGGTTTGTTTTTACTCGCTCCATCAAATCTAGGCTCAAACGCAACCATTCATCGTCTTGTGAATCGTTAGAAGGTGGTTTAAAACTCACATCAGGCACCACACCGATTTTATCGATTTTTTTGCCATTGGGCGTTAGATAATGTGCGGTAGTTATCTTAATCCCTTGATGATTTCCCAAAGCGATGACCGACTGCACCGAACCCTTACCGTAGCTCGCCTCACCCACGATCATTGCCCGCCCATGGGTTTGCAATGCACTTGCCAGTACTTCAGCTGCTGATGCCGAATAGCGGTTTTGTAAAATAATCACTGGCATGGATTCTAGTACGGGTGAACCATGCGTTTCTATCACCCTTTCTATGCCACTTCGGTTTTGGACTTGGGTAACGACTTGCTTTCGCATAAATAAAGAGGCCACCTCAGCGGCTGAATCAAGCACGCCGCCAGGATTGTTTCGTAAATCAATCACCACACCCCGAACCTGCCCTTCTATTAAGGCAAGGCGATCAATTATATCTTGTCTGGTGTTATTTTGAAAGACGGGAAGTTTGATGACAGCAATACCATTTTGAACAAAAACTTCAATGCTACTCTTTTGAGCTTGGTTACGAATGACATTGACGGATTGCTTGGATCGACCTGCTCTTGAATAAGTGATATCAACGCTTGAGCCTGCGATACCACTTAAAAGCTGAATGATGTCATTTTCGGTTTGGGATTGGTTAAGTTTAATATCACCAATCTGGTGTAGATAATCACCAACATTAATGCCTGCACTTTTGGCAGGGCTATCGGCAATCACTTCAGTCACCACCCAATGTGCATCTTGGCTCCTCCAAACTGCCTTTAGACCCACGCCTGCCACATTACCTGTGGTAAATGAGCTAAGATTGGCAAAGGCAGTCGCATCAAGAAACTCAGCATTGCGATCCACACGATTTAGCATCCCATGAATGGCGTGATAAAACAACATCTCATCATCTACAGGCTCAATGTATTCACGACGCATCAAATCAACCACTTGTACAAAAGTTTTGAGCGTGGTGGGACTGATGGTATTCAAAGGCACTCGCCCAGAGTGCAAACCGTCAATACCATACAAATGATTTGGTGCTACATCCAAAGCAGGCGTATCTATTATCAGATCGTCTACATCTGCTTGATCATCAAAAGCCCGTGGATTGGCAAATGCACTCATATAGCCCATCGCACCAATCAATAAAGCCGTTATTACTGCCGAAAATCGCATACCAAACCTTCTTTGTTTAATCACTCAAAAAACCAATAAACTCTCTCCAGTCATCTGACTTGGCTTATCTAACCCCATCAGATCCAACAGTGTTGGTGACACATCGCACAGCTTGCCGCCACGACGCACAGTCGCTTTTTTATCACCAATATAGATAAAAGGTACAAGTTCTGTGGTATGCTGCGTGTGTACCTGACCACTTTGGTAGTCTTGCATCTGCTCACAGTTACCATGATCAGCGGTGATTAATAAATGGCCGCCAGCGGCACGAATATGCTTGACCACCTCGCCAATGCACTGATCCACCGCCTCTACTGCCTTAACTGCCGCCTCAAATACCCCCGAATGCCCCACCATATCACCATTGGCATAATTGACAATCAATACATCATATTTGCCCGAGTCAATCGCATTATTTAATTTTTCGGTAACCTCAAAGGCACTCATTTCAGGCTTTAGGTCGTATGTTTTCACATCAGGACTATTAATCAAAATGCGATCTTCGCCGTTGTACAGATCTTCACGACCACCACTAAAGAAAAAGGTTACATGTGCGTATTTTTCGGTTTCGGCAATTCTAAGTTGGGTTTTACCCAAATTTTGTAAATATTCGCCCAGCGTATTTGTCAGACTTGTTGGATGATAGGCAATGTCGGTTTTTGGATTATTTTCAAGCTCATCTGAGTATTTGGTGAGCATAACAAATGCCGATAACTCAGGCACAATATGACGATTAAAGCCATCAAAATTTGTATCCACAAAAGCCAAGCTGATTTCTCGTGCACGGTCAGCACGGAAATTCATAAAAATCACGCCATCATTATCACCAATCACGCCATCATCTTCAATGAAAGTTGCAGCGATAAATTCATCCGTCTCCCCTGCAGCATATGCTTGCTTGATTGCATCTAGAGCATTATCTGCGGTTCTGACCGATTTGCCTTCGGTTAATAGCTGGTAGCAAGATTCCACACGATCCCAACGCTTATCACGATCCATGGCATAAAATCGACCGATGACGCTGGCAATTTTAACATTACCTTCAAATTCTTGATTAAGCTGAGTAAAATAATCTTCAATATCAGTCACATAGCCTTTGGCAGACTGTGGCGGTGTATCACGACCATCCAAAAACGCATGCACAAACACTTGCATAGCGCCTTGAGATAACGCAAGCTTAGCTGCCGCCTTAATATGATCAATGTGTGCATGCACCCCGCCATCAGACAACAGTCCTAAAATATGCACCACGCCTTTATTATTCAGTGTGGCTTGAATGGCATCTATCAATGCTGAATTATTAAAAAATTCTCCTGAGGCAATCTCATTCATAATTCGGGTTGAATCTTGAAATAAAATACGCCCAGCACCCAAATTCATATGCCCCACTTCAGAATTACCAAACTGGCCTTCTGGCAATCCAACATCCATACCAGAACCAGAAATCAGCCCATTGGGATAGCTGGCAAATAAAGCATCTAAGTTTGGTGTATTGGCTACGGCAACGGCATTATCTTTGGTCTCTTCACGATGGCCAATACCATCCAAAATCATCAATACATGGGGAATTTTTTTCTGATTTGACATCGCACGCTCCAAATAAACTGATAAAAACACCCCTTATTGTAGCATAATTTTTGGTAAATCATCCTTGCCTGCTAAGAAATAAAATTCATCATCCTGCTGCATCTGTGCTTGCAAATTCTCATAGAGTTTTATAAAATACCGACCAGTTGGTTTCATTTAGTTTTACCGTTATTTATCCCAATTTTATTTATCCCAATTAACGATAAGTTTTATTAAATATTTTTTAATTTTGAATGGTTTATCATATGAATGACAATTTATCTATTGGTGAAAACAATCTACACGCTGGCACATCAGGTACAAAGCGAAAAAATAAACCAGAGGAGCTTAAACATGGGTTGATCATGGCGGCCAAGCACTTGATGGTCAGTGATGGTGTGGCGAATTTATCCATGCAAAAAGTTGCGGACACTGCAGGTACCAGTAAAGGCGGACTATTTCATCATTTTAAAAATAAAGAAGAGCTGTTAAATGCCGTGGTGGGTCTTTATATCGCTCAGCTAAATACTGCAATTTTATCCATCACTGATGAATTGGGTGCTATTCAAGGTCGATTTACCAAAGCGTATTTGCAAGTGATTTTTCAAGATTCTAAGATTGGTATGAACAGCAACTGGTCTGGGCTACTAACAGCCATTCATGCTGATGCTAATATGTTTGAGGTGTGGCAAAACTGGATGGCTCAAAAACAAAAGCAGTTCGCCGCCACCGATAGTCATCCACAGTATCAAGTGGTACGCTACGCCATCGAAGGTGCTCAGCTTGACACCGAACTAAAATCCAACCAAGCCAAACAACATGAGATTTATGAGACCTTAGCCAGTCTGATTTAGCCTAAAACCCACCCCAAAATTAGCAATCTAACTTTGAGGTGGGTTTTAATTTTTGACAGAGTTTTTGGGTGCTTAGTATCAAATGGCATAGCCCAATGCATAAAATGCGACAAGCACGACAGCAATAATCACGGTACCAAGATTAAGCTTGTTAAATTCACCAGAAATTAGTCGTCCAAGCACCAATGTACCAAAACCAAGCATAATTCCTGTGACAATATTGGCAGTCAAAACAATAAATACAGCACAAATTAAACCGCTCATTGCTCCGACAAAATCTTCAAAATCAAGTCTTGAGACATTGCCTAGCATCAAAAGACCGACATACATGAGTGCAGGTGCGGTAGCATAGCTTGGTACCAAAAATGCCAATGGCTGAAAAAATAGCATCAATAAAAATAGCACGCCAACCACAATCGCTGTCAAGCCTGTCTTACCGCCTACTGCCGTACCGGCAGCAGATTCGATATACACCGCAGCAGGTGCTGTCCCAAAAATACCCGAAAACAGGCTACTGACTGAATCTGATGTCAAAGCACGACCGCCATTGATGATTTGACCATCTTTGTCCAGTAGATTTGCCTGACCTGCCACGGCACGAATGGTACCTGTTGCATCAAAAATTGCTGTCATAACTAAGGCAAACACCACCGGTAAAATCGCTGTATTTAGCGCACCCATGACATCCATTTGCATAAATAAAGAGTCTGAACCAAAGCTTGGTACTTTTAAAATGGCACCATCTGACTTCACTGCAGGATCAAAAAGTAGCCCAATCATCGTAATGGTAATAATCACCCATAAGATACTGCCCTTAATGCGTAATCGCTCAAGACCAATAATCGCCGCCAGCCCCACTAAAGATAAAATCACAGGCAACGACATAAACTCACCCATTGTCACAGGTAAACCTGCATCATTTTTGATGACTAAACCCACACCATTGGCAGCAATCAGCAGTAAAAACAGTCCGATGCCGATGCCTGCACCGTGTGCAATCGATGCAGGCAAGTTGCGTAAAATCCACGCACGAACACCAGTCACCGAGATTAAGGTAAAAACCACGCCCATTAAAAAAATTGCACCCAGTGCCACAGGAATGCTCACACCTTGCCCAAGCACTAAGCTAAAAGCGGTAAATGCCGTCAAAGAAATCGCACAGCCAATCGCCATCGGTACATTTGCCCAAAGTCCAATTAATATTGAACCAAGGCCTGCCACCAAGCATGTTGCAACAAAAACGGATTCAGCAGGAAATCCAGCTGCTGATAACATATTTGGCACAACGATGATCGAATACACCATCGCCAAAAAAGTCGTCAAGCCAGCAATGATTTCTTGACGCACGGATGAGCCACGCTCATTAATTTTTAAATAGGATGATAAAGTCATATTCTATCCAGATAATAATCGCTAAAGCCTTAATTCAAAAGCGGTAAGCCAAATGGCAAGGCAATTTGGTTATTCATAAAATAAAAACGCATAATTCTACCGCAAAGTCATTATGATGCCAAACAAAAATTTGCAAATTGATGTATTTTAGAAAGAATTGATGCTTACTAAGCAATTATGATGAATAAAAATGTTCTTTCATGGGTAAATTTTGCTAAAATATACATCGTTTAACTGTTATGATTAAAATGACAACGAGATACCTAATGCTACAAAATTCTAACGAAACCATCACGCTGCCAAGTTTTGAGTTAACCATGGTGGCAGCCGATACCCAAGAAGCCACTGCTGTGCAGCTCAATCAACTGCTTAATCAAAGTCATCAGGGCTTGATTTTGTATTTTTACCCCAAAGACAACACGCAAGGCTGTTCCATTCAGGCGGTGGATTTTAGTCATCATAAAGCCAAGCTTGAATCATTGGGATTTTATATCCTTGGCGTCTCTCGAGATGGTATCAAATCTCATCAAAATTTTATCAATAAAAAAGCCTTATCAATTGATTTAATTAGTGATACCGATGAAAAACTTTGCCAATATTACGATGTCATCAAAGAAAAAAAGATGTATGGCAAAACCCATCTTGGCGTGGTACGCTCTACATTTGTGTACAATAAAAATGGCGAGATGATTGGTAGTTTTCGGGATGTCAAAGCCAAAGAGCATGTTGAGAAAATTTTAGATTTTCTTGAAAATAAAACCAATTGACCCATCAGATAATAAGTTATGAAAGTTCTTCAACTGTCATCCTCGCTTAGGCATGATGAGTCCGAGCGTGGCATTTATCCCATCTCCCATGCGCTCATTAAAGCTGGTCATGAGTCTATCATCATCGGCAGTGCTCCAAGCGATAGCAAGCTTGTTGTGCGTCTTGTGCGTGATGGGGCAATATATTACCGCCTACCTATGCCCAAAAAAAGCTGGTGGGCATTGATACACACACTTAAGCTTCGTCAAATCATTGAACAGCATCAGCCCGATATCATTCACATACATTCTCGTACGCCTGCTTGGGTGTTATATTGGGCAATGCATTCCTTTCCAAATGACAAGCGCCCCAAAATTATTTCAAGTTTATACGGATTTTATCCTGTCAATTCTTATTCAAAAGCACTGTTTCATGTTGATTTGCTGATCAGTGCATCTAAAAGTATTGATAAACATTTTAATAAAATTTTTGAAAAAGTAAAATCAGAAAAAATTGATAAATCCATCAAGTTGCCTGATATCATTTGTGTGCCGCGTGGGGTGGATGTTCGAAAATACCCCTATCGCCATCACTCATCTGTGCATTGGCTACATCAAACCTTTACCCAATTTCCTGAGCTTGAACACAAAAAATGGTTGGTTTTTCCAACACCGATCGGTCCTGAATATGGTCAAGAATGGCTCATTGATATTTTAGGAAATCTACAAGAAAAATTTCCAAAAATTCACGCAATTATCATGGATGATGACCCCACAGCACGCATTCATCAGTGTGTTTTTTATGAAGATTTTGTCCAACGCCTGCATACTTTGGGCTTACAAGATCGGGTCTCTTTTATCGGCAAAAATCCACCTGATATGCGTGAATGGTTGTCATCAGCTAATATCGTATTATCGCTTGCCAATCACCCCGAAAGTATTGGCATGACAGCACTTCAAGCCATTCATTTAGGAACACCAGTGATTGGTTGGGCAAAAGGTGCCTTTGCAGATATCCTAGGAGACTTATACCCCCAAGGATTGGTCAAAGAACAGACTGCGATCATGCTGTGTAAAAGTGTTAAGTTTTTATTATCAAACCCCATTCCGCCTGCCATGACGCATGCTTATGAGATTGATGATATGGTCGATAATACAATTCAAGTTTATCAAGACTTAGTCAAGCAAAGCACAGAGTGATAAATTAAACTTGACCCTCACCCTCGATTTTGATGACCTGAACCTCACCCATCTGTTGCCACAGCTGGTGGGTGCAAATTAATAACAAGCCAATATCACCAGATTTTTGGGCATCAATTAGACTCAACCATACATTGTGGCGTGTATCTGGATCCAAGCCTGCAAAAGGCTCATCTAGCATCATGACCGCTTTTGGGGATAGCAACAGTCGAGCCAAGGCGATACGCCGTGCTTGCCCACCAGACACAGCCATACCATATTCTCCGAGCCGAGTTGCCAGACCTTTTGGTTGATTATTTAGCCAAGTTAATAAATTTACTTTTTTAAGAGCTGTTATAAGCTCATCATCGGTTGCGTTTGGTTTACCCAAACGAAGATTATCTGCCAGCGTTTGATCAAAAATATCAACTGTTTGCCCCAAAAATCCCAGTGATTGGTCAAAATCAACTGACTGCCACGGATATTTTTTGGTGTCGGTACATAACCAAATCTCACCCGAGGTCAAATCATGCTCTTGGGCAAGTGTATGCAGTAAAGTGGATTTACCAGCACCTGAAGGACCTATAATCAAGCAAGGCTTATCAGAGCGAATCTTGGCATGGTGAATATGAGCACTGATGATGGCATTTGGCGCCCTAACAATGGCATTATTAAGCCATAAAGTCAAAGCATCCTGCTGATTGGTAATCTGATTAAAATTGATTTTGGGAGCAGCGTTTTGGCCGACAAGCATCTCGTTGAGGCGCTGCTTGGCTACCTGACTACGCCCCAAAGCCAATGGCTCAGCAATCAAGTTTTGGATAAACTCACCCAAGCCCATCAATCCTAAAAATACTGCCAGTGCGACCGCCGAACTCATCATCGGATAATCATTTAATGTCTCAATGGTAAAAGCAACACTATCTGTCTGTCTAAAAAATCTCCCTACACCCCAAAGCATAAGTGTCGCCGCCAGTGCCAGTGCCACTTGCACCCCCAACATGCCCATTCTGCGTAGACGATGTGATGACAGTGTTATTTTGGTTTGCTGAGCATCCAAATCACTCAGCTGATGTATGTACGCATCCCAGCGATGCCAAATCAGCAAGGATGTCAGTGCTGGCAAGGTATCCAGCAGTTTTGATTTGCGAGTTTCAAGTATAGTACTCTCGTCATACGCCAAATGAATGCCACGATATACCACAAAAGCAGCAATCAAAATCGCCAAGCCGATCGGCACTAGCCCAAACCATGCTTTGGGTAATAGCAACAGCGTAACACCAGCCACCAAAATCACCGCACCGATTGCCATAATCCAAGGTGATATCAAGCGTAAAACAAATTCATCTAAAACATCAATGTCTTTGACAAGGCGATGCATTTTTTGGCTGCTAGACTGTCTTTGCAGGTTTCGGGCATTAAAATCCAAACTTGCCCAATCGGCAAAAAATCGTACACGCAAATCTTTTAACAGCCCAAAGACAGCATGATGCGATACCATCAAGTCACCATAGCGAGATAGCGTGCGTGCAATGGCAAAGGTGCGTATAATGGCCGCTGGCATCATATAATTAAATGTATGAGTACCTACCGCAACTAGGCCTGCCACTGCTGACATGGTCACAAACCACCCTGATACCATCGATAATCCTAAGACTGACCAAACAGTCACAAGCCCTAGAAGCCAAGCCAAGATCCATACCCAAACTTGGGTACTGATGAGTTCACGAAGCTTAAATGGTTGATTTGATTTCATCATAACCCCCTAAATGATGGATATCATCAAAGGCGATATCAACACTTTGATCATGGGTAATCCAAATGACCGTCCGATGCACTGATAAGCGTTTTAATAAATCTTTGATCATAAAGGCAGTCTCACTGTCTAGATGTTCTGTTGGTTCATCAAGCAGCCACACCTTAGCATCTTGAAGCAAAAGCTGCGCAATGGCAAGGCGATGTGCCTGACCACCTGACAGCCCACCACCCCGCTCACCAAGCATGGTATCCATCTGCTCGGGCAAATCACGGATCAAAGACCACAGTCCAACAGCATCTAGTACATCAATCAGCTCATCATCGGTCGCATCAGATTTTGCCAATGTCAGATTATCACGAATACTGATGGGCAGCAGTGCTGGCATTTGTGCCAAATAGCCAAACTGATGTCTAAGATACGCCATATCCAGCGTATCGTAGCGATAGTGTCCTTGATCATCATACACCTCAACCACGCCAGTATATTGCCCAAATCCCAATAAAATCTGTAAAAGTGTCGATTTGCCTGCGCCACTTTCCCCTTTTAATAATGTTGATTTACCTGCCACAAAATGCAGCGTCGTCGGCGTTAACCTGACTCGCCCATCATCACCAAAGGCAGCCACTTGCCTTAAACAAAATCCCACTTTTCCCATCAAATCCACCTGATGTAGCTCGGTTTTGCTATGTTTAAAATCAAGTATGCCAACCATCTCCTTGGCAGCACCGACGGCTTGACCTTTGACATGATACTCAGCACCCAAGCGGCGTAGTGGTGCATAAAATTCAGGCACCAATAATAAAATCATCAAAGCTGAGCTATAAGTTGTTATGACAACACCAGATTGCCAAGGTAAAATTCCAATCAGCCCAAAACCCAAATAAACAGCCACAAGTGCAATGGATAATGCCGATAAAAATTCAAGCACCGCACTATTTAAAAAAGCAATGCGTAGCACTGCCATGGTTTTTTTACGGTAATTGTCGCTACTGACATCAATATCTTTAACAGCGATATCAACCACGCCCAGACGAGATAGTGTATTCACCCCTCGTATCCAATCAAAAAATCGACCGCCAAGCTGTGCCATCGCATCCATCTGCTCACGGCTTTTGCGTGCAGTTGCTACACCAATCATCGCCATAAAAATCGGTACCAGTGGTGCCGTCGCCAGTAATATCATTGCAGCAGTTTTATTTAAAAAACTAATACAAACTGCCAATAAAATTGGTGTACTAACGGCAGTTTTTTTCTGAATTTCAAAGCGAGCATAACCGATGAGATGCTCAGGTTCATCAATGATTTTGCTTGCCAGTGCACCATCAGAGCCAAAAAAGCGTCTAGCAGGACCCATGTCACCCAGTTTAACCAATAGCCGCTGACGCACATCACTGGCTGCTTGCACACCGATGCGTGTGAGTAGTGCATCTTTGGCATAACCAATCAATGCGCGTAATAACATCACGCCAAATAAAGCCATCACATAAACAGCCAAAGCCTCGATCGCCATCACTTGATGCTGGGATAATTCAGGAATAAATGGCAAAAGCCAGCCATCAAAAATCATTACCAAAATCCAAGCTTGTACCATGAATAATAGCAAGCTAATGACATCGCACAGCCATGCTAAAGTCAGCTGCTTTTTTGCAGGACGAAAAACAGAATTTAAAAAATTATTAGCCACGATATCAGCTTGTGAACGCCGAGGTTTTTTGGGCTTTTTAAGACGGGCTTGCGTGGTGGTCATGATGAATGGCGTATGATAATGGACAAATAAGCTATTATCGCTAAATTATGGCTTTTTTTCAACCAAAAACACCGCCAAATCGCTGGCGGTGTTTGAGTATCAAAAGTTTATTTTGGGGCAACCATTTGTTCTGGACGCACAATCTCATCAAATTCAGCTTCAGTTAATAAGTTCAGCTGAATGGCAGTTTGTTTTAAAGATTGATTATTTTTAAAAGCGGTTTTAGCAACTTTGGCGGCATTTTCATAGCCAATATGGCGATTGAGTGCGGTGACCAACATCAAAGAATGATGTAAATAATGGTCAATTTTTTCGTAAATTGGTTCAATGCCTACTGCACAATGCTCATTAAAGCTATTGATCGCATCCGTTAGCAGACGAATCGACTGCAATAAGTTATATCCAATCACAGGCATATAAACATTTAATTCAAAATTACCAGAAGCCCCTGCCATAGAAATGGTCGTATCATTACCAAAGACTTGGGTAACCACCATGGTCATCGCCTCACACTGAGTTGGATTGACTTTACCAGGCATGATGGATGAACCAGGCTCATTTTCAGGAATGCTAAGCTCACCTAGACCGCAGCGTGGGCCTGAAGCCAGCCAACGCACATCATTGGCGATTTTATTTAGGCTTGCTGCCAGTGTTTTTAGTGCACCTGAAGCAAATACTTCGGCATCTCGTGCGGCCAAAGCCTCAAATTTATTGGGTGCTGTGATAAAATTCAGCTTGGTTAATTCTGCCAGAACTTTAGCGACTTTGACAGCATAATCAGGATGACTATTTAGCCCTGTGCCGACTGCTGTACCGCCCAATGGTAACTGATAAAGACCGCTTAAGGCCGCCTCAATACGCTCCAAAGCATAATCAAGCTGCATGACATAACCACTAAACTCTTGACCCAAAGTCAGCGGCGTGGCATCTTGTAAATGCGTGCGTCCGATTTTGATAATCTCATCAAAATCAGCTGATTTTTGTGCCAATGTTTGGCGTAAATTATTAATGGCTGGCAACAGTTTATTACTCATCTCTTGAGCAGCCGCCACCCGAATCGCCGTCGGAAAGCTGTCGTTAGTCGATTGGGCATGATTGACATGATCATTGGGGTGAATCGGCTGATAACTGCCTTTTGGTTTACCAGCAATTTCATTGGCACGATTGGCGATAACCTCATTAATATTCATATTAGACTGGGTGCCTGACCCTGTTTGCCACACCACAAGCGGAAATTGATCATTAAGCTTACCTGCCAAAATCTCATCACAGGCTTGAACGATTAGCTGTGATTGTTCGTCAGTGATGCGGCCAAGTGTCGCATTAGTCATGGCGGCGGCTTTTTTAACAGTTGCCATCGCATGGATTAAAGGCTCTGGCAGTCTTTCTCCGCCAATACGGAAATTTTGGCGACTGCGTTCAGTTTGTGCCCCCCAATAAGCATCAGCAGGTACAGCAATCTCTCCCATGGTGTCTTTTTCGGTGCGTATTGTCATATTTTACTCCATTGATTTTTTGATAAAAGTCGCTTAAGATGAGTGATACGACCAGCGATGCAATTCTACTAACTGAATTGTACCACTTTATCTAAATGATGAGATGATTTAGCATACCATCAGTTTACCTAGGATTCAATAACAAATAATAATCATTACCAAATATAAACACAATGACCAAGACCAACCACCAAACCAATTTATCCGCTGTCCATTTGCGTAAACACATGCGTATGCAAAGACGATCGCTTAGTCACTGTGAGCGTCAAAGATCCGCTTACCTAGCAACCAGATTTTTATATAAATTAATACCGCTATTACCCAAAAAAGCCAATATTGGTTTTTATTTGGATGGATTTTGTGAACTACCAACCGCCACCATTGCCCAATTTTGTCAAAAACTTGACTATCAAGCGTATTTACCCATCACCACGCCAAACAAACCCTTGACATTTGCCCCCATCATTCAACCACTGAATAAAACACCTCTTAAAAAGCATCGCCTAGGTATGCATGAACCCCGCTCAAAACTGATATTATCTGCCAATCACATGGATGCCATCATTTGCCCTTTGGTGATGGTTGATCTTGACGGTATACGCCTTGGTATGGGGGGCGGCTACTATGACCGCACATTTGCAAAAGCCAAAAACTGCCTAAAAATCGCTTGGTGTTATGATTTTCAAGTGGCAGATCGGCTACCCAAACAGCCTTGGGATATGTCGGTGGACATCATCATTACCGATCAAAGGCTAATTAGATTAAAATAATGCCAATTCATCATCTGTTAACCAAATAGCCAAAATAAAAAGAGATTAAATATGGCATGATTTAATCTCTTAATTGAATCAATTGAATCAGTTTCAAATACATCAGCTATAATGTGCTGGTTCTTCATCATACACATGTGCATGCCAAAAATTACTTTGGCGTTGTACAACACTTGCGATGGCAGCATGAATCATCGCTTGCCCAACCACTCTGGCATCAGCACCTAGCATATCTTGGACTTGCTCTGAAAAAGCAATACTCACCAAAGGCTCATCATGATCATGGCCCACTTCTCGCAAAATCATCACCCCTGATGACTCTTCAATAAACTCAAGCAAAGTTTCTTGGACAAAACCATCTTTGGTCTTTTTTGATTTGCTGGGATGTTGCAACCGTGATACACGCTCTTTGGTACCCAAATCCTCTTGATCTTGCTGCTTACGCTGACGACGCTTGCGCTTGGGGCGATGCTCACCGTCAGATGCTTGTACCTGTGCGTTTAATCGCTGAGTGCGTGCCAGTTTTGATAATCTGGCTAAATCGATGCCTAATGTCCGCTCTACTTGCTGTGCAAGCTCCTCAACTGTCGCAGAATCCATAAACTGAGAAATGGCTGAAGCAAGTGCATCAATCAGCGTCTCATCACCACGCCCATTGATTTCCTGAAAAAACAGCTCATGTAAAATTGATAGTGTGTCCTCTTCATCAGAATCAGACGCATGATATACCAAATCATCAACAAATGATAGGCATTCTGCAATACTCATCGTTTGCCAATTTTCAATGGTTTGTGAAATTTGATTTGTCATTATGATTGCCATCTCATCATTATTTTAGTCTATCTTGGTATATGGCATCATTTTGGTACTTTTCAAGTCATCGCCAGTAGCGTAGCTTTGCCAACATAAATAAAAGTGCAACAAACATACCCAAATAATAGACCATACGCACATCAAAGGTGCTATCACGCCACTTTAAAGGCAATGAGATCAATGCAGTTAAGGCAGGAATCACCACCAAAGCGACGAGCCAATTTTCAAGGACATGAAGCCATCCTTCCACACCGCCATATCTAAGCCCTGATAAACCCACCAGCAAACACGCCACAATAAGCAATAAAATCAAGCCTTTAGGGATATCTTTTGGCGTGATGATATCAGGAATTAGCTTGGAGAGCATCAGCTATACACTCCCATAATGGATAACATCGCAACAGTCGATAATAACCAACCAAAAGTCCAAGCATTTCTAGGGTGGATATTGGTTTTACCCAGTTTATTTAGTCCAGTTGCACCAAGCCAAGTCATCAGCGGAATGCCAATCACAAATACAGGCACAACGACAGCAGCATGACGCAATACCTCAGACATCTCATCACCAAACATCAATCGAAATCCATAGCCTGCCAAGCTTAATAGCAAACTTGCCAAACATAGCCCTATGGTAAAACCCATCGGTACGACGCTGGCGGGTTTGTTGGGTTTTGGGGGGTTGTGATGCGTGGTTTGGGCTTGATGGTGCGGTATGGTCATGATCGATTTACCTTTGATAACTCATCACGCATGGCATCAATTACAGCCTTATAATTAGGCTGATTAAAAATCGCCGACCCTGCTACAAACATATCAGCACCCGCTTCACCAATGGTGCGAATATTTGCCACATTGACACCGCCATCAACTTCCAAGCGAATGTCTCGACCACTATCGTCAATCATTTGACGCACAGTTGCTAATTTATCTAATGTTGCATCAATAAACTTTTGACCACCAAAACCTGGATTGACACTCATCAGCAAAATTTGATCAACCTTATCCAATGTATGATCCAAATAATATAAAGGTGTTGCAGGATTAAAGACCAAACCACATTTGGCACCACCATCTTTAATCAGCTGAAGGCTTCTGTCTATATGCTCACTGGCTTCGGGATGAAAAGTGATGATGTCAGCCCCCGCCTTTAAAAACTGCTCAATCATACCATCAACTGGCTTAACCATCAAATGTACATCAATGGGTGCAGTGATGCCATAGTCTTTTAATGCTTGACAAATCATCGAACCAAAAGTTAGATTTGGTACATAGTGGTTATCCATCACATCAAAATGCACAACATCTGCACCAGCTTCAAGAACGCTTTCAATATCCGCTCCAAGCCGTGCAAAATCAGCAGACAAAATCGATGGGGCGATCAAAAAAGGCTGGGTCATAATCACTCTCAACAATTAAATGGTATGGTGTATCATACCAAAAATCGGATATTTGTACCAATGTTTGATGTCATTGGCACAATTTTGCTCACTACCAACTTAACTTTTTATGAAAGTTTTAAATCGTTGTTATTGTTCGCCGTCGCCTGCCATCATCATGATTTTTTCACTGATGGCAACGGTATTAAAGCCTGCATCCACAAATAAAATCTCGCCAGTAATACCGCTTGCCCAAGGTGATAACAAAAACAGCGCAGCATTACCCACTTCTTCTTGGCTGACATTACGCCCAAGTGGTGCGATTTTTTCGCTAACATCAAGCATACGGCGAAATGATTTAATACCACTGGCGGCCAGCGTGCGGATAGGGCCTGCACTGATGGCATTGACACGAATGCCCTCACCACCCAATGATGATGCCAAATAGCGTACCGAAGCTTCTAGGCTTGCTTTTGCCATGCCCATGACATTATAGTTTGGCAATACAGAAATACTGCCTTCATAAGTTAAAGTCAACAGTGAGCCTTGGCGTGCAGCAAGTAATTCACGCCCTGCTTTGGCAAGTGCGACAAAACTGTAGCTTGAGATATCATGGGCAATTTGACTGCCTTCACGAGTGGTTGCTTGGGTAAAATCGCCATCAAGCTGATCGGCAGGGGCAAAACCGATGGCATGCACAATGCCATCGATGCCTTTATCGTCACCTACGCCCCAATGTTTGGCGATTTCATCAAAACACACTTGAATCGACTCATCTGAGCCAACATCACACTCAATCACCGCCACCGCATCAAATGCTTCGGCAGCCATATCCACACGCTTTTTAATTTTATCATTCGGATAGGTTAAAATCAGCTGCGCCCCCTCACGATGCAAGCTTTCAGCGATCGCCCAAGCAATTGATAATTTACTGGCAATCCCAGTCACCACAAAACGCTGACCTTTTAGTAACATGACTTTATCCTTTTGATAGAAATTTTTGCCATTATAGCATAGAATTTTAAAATGTGGGATATAATTAGTACAAATGTAAACTTAATTTTAAACATCAACTCGTCCAAAGTGTTTGATAAACGCTCAAAAAGTGATGAAAAAATCAGTTTTTTGTTAAATCAATCGCTATTTTATGATAAGCTATGCATTTTTTTACTAGACGCTTAAAATATGTCAAATTCTGATACCGTAAACTTTATCCACGATTACGAAATCCTGTCTAAGCATTATGCCGAAATCATCTCCTCAGCAGGAGAAGATTTGACCCGTGATGGATTAATTGACACACCAATGCGGGCTGCCAAGGCGTTTGGTTATCTTACTCGTGGCTACCATCAGGATTTGGCAACCGTGGCTAATAATGCCGTCTTTGATTCTGATAATCCTGAGTTAGTTTTGGTACAAAATATTGAATTTTATTCGCTATGTGAGCATCATCTACTACCTTTTTATGGGGTTGCCCATGTTGGCTATCTGCCAGATGGCAAAGTATTAGGATTATCTAAAGTGGCACGCATCATTGATATGTATGCACGCCGTCTACAAATCCAAGAAAACTTAACCAAGCAAGTGGCCAGTGCTATCGAAGAGCTGACGGGTTGCCGTGGTGTTGCGGTTATTATGGATGCCTGTCATATGTGCATGATGATGCGTGGTGTTGGCAAACAACAATCCACCACACGCACCACCAGCATGTTGGGTGAGTTTACCACCAATCATGACGCACGCCGTGAATTTTTGGATGCTGTACCTCGCCGAATGCCCGCTTTTGGTTAATTGGTTTACTTGTGGTTAAATGATTTGGTAATAGCTCGCCATTTGATAACAATCATCGCCAAAATGATTAAAAAAGAAGCGATTTTGTTTGGTAAAATTTTAATAAAGCACTTCTTTTTTTGGATAAATTTGCTATGATAAATCAAATTTTTAGACTTTTTGAGTCATGACTCATCATTTTCGCTCTTTGTTTGTCATCAGTATACATACTGTCATGCTGGTATTACTTGTTGGCTGCAAAAATTTGCCCGATACGCCTCACTTACCAAAGAGTCTGGCATTGACCAAACAGGTTCAAGAGCGTCACCAAATGGTCAAACATGGTGGCAGTTCAGATGGTCTCATCTCAGCCATCAACGCCCAAAGCCATCATCACCCCAATCAATCTGGATATTATCCGATTACAACAGGTGCCAATGCGTTTGCTGCACGCAGTACGCTGACTGATGTGGCAAACCAATCCATTGATATTCAATACTACATTTGGCATAACGATGAAGCTGGTCAACTGATGCTTAAAGACCTGTGGGAAGCGGCTGATCGTGGTGTGATTGTTCGATTGCTGCTTGATGATTTTAATAGCTCACCTGAACTTGATCAGCTCCTACTACGTATCTCAAAGCATAAAAATATTGCTGTCAGATTAATCAATCCCATGCCTTATCGTGGCTTCCGTAGTCTAAACTATATGTTACATCCCATACGCACCAATCGGCGTATGCATAATAAAAGCATGACATTTGATAATAAAATCAGTGTCATAGGTGGTCGTAATATCGGTAATGAATATTTAAATAATGCACCTGTTAATCATTTTGCTGATTTGGATGTCATGTTAGTTGGTCATGTCGTTGGCAAAATTACCCAAAGCTTTGAGATTTATTGGGCTTCACCCCTATCCTTTGATATTGAAACACTTGTCAAACATGACAACAAAGATGACATCAGTGGCATCAAACCTGTGGTATTTGATGAACTTGAAAAAGTCAAAGACAGCTCAGATGCTGATCGTGAGCTACGCACTTATCGCCAAGCCATGCAAAATTCAACCATTGGGCAAGATTTACTCGCCCAGCAAGTACCATTTTTTTGGACAGAGATTGATTTGATAGCAGATAATGTTATCAAATTAAACGGTCACTCAGATCCTAATGAATTTTTGGTTTCACAGCTACAAACACAATTGGGTCAACCAAGCAAAAAACTCAGCATCATCTCTTCTTATTTTGTTCCTACCAAAGAAGGTATCGACACACTGATCACGCTTGCTAAAATGGGTGTTGAGGTGCGTATTTTGACCAATTCATTTGATGCCACCGATGTTGGTATTGTACATGCAGGTTACGCACACTGGCGAAAGCAACTACTGGCGGCAGGCGTGCATCTTTTTGAGATTAAATCTAGTGCTCAGAGTATCCAAGATAACGAAAATCGTTTTTGGCGTACACGCCAGCACAGCACCACAAGTCTACACGCCAAAGCCTTTGCGGTAGATGATGATCAAATATTTATTGGTTCATATAATGTCGACCCACGCTCAGCCAATATCAATACCGAGCTTGGTGTTCTTATCAAAGATAGTAAATTGGCAGGACAGCTACACAAAGCTTTGAGTAATAGCCAAGCCATCACCCATCAAGCCTATGAACTAAAACTTGACGCCAAAGGTAATATTAATTGGCATACCATCGAAAATGGTCAACCAGTCATTTTGCATCACGAACCACACATGAATCATAAAGATCGTATTATCATTTGGCTGGCTGGACTGATGCCTATCGATTGGCTACTTTGATATTAATCATCAAATATATACCATCTAAATGAAAGCTTGAACCAAATTGTATAAATAATACTAGTGTTTTGTATGTTTTATTTGTAGAATATCCATGAGCAATCAATGCTTTATGGATATTTAGTGTATCTGCTTTTGATAAGATCTTATGAAGCATCAGATTTGCAAGATATTATCGATACTTCGCACCATCAAACCGTATGTTTGATTGGTATTTCATGAGAAGATTATCATGCCAGCCAACCAATTACCCAGCCAGCACTATTTTAGTGCCATTCTCATTACAAGTCTCATCGCCAGCGTGGCTTTTTTTGACTTTGCTATTTTTATATATCTGTCTGATTTATTACGACAGATCTTTTTTGGTGGTACGGAGTATACTTGGCTTTCTCGCCTGCAGTTGTTTGGACTGTTTTCAGCAGGTTATATTGCCAGACCCTTGGGCGGTTTGATGATTGGCTACTATGGTGATACCAAAGGTCGCAGGCCTGCACTATTCATCAGTTTACTGGGCATAACAATATTCACTTTATTCATCGGGTTATTACCACAGTATAGTCAAATTGGCTTCATCGCCCCCATTATCTTTATCGTTGCTCGAGTTATCCAAAGTCTTGCCATTGGTGGCATCATGCCAAGCGTTTGGGTGTATGTCACCGAACATCTACCAACACGCCATATTGGCGTAGGTTGTGGTGCAATCTTATCTGGCTGTGTACTGTCTTTGATTTTTTTAATTTTATTAATGAACTGGCTAGACGATACGCTAACTTGGGCACAGATGATGAGTTTTGGTTGGCGTATTCCGTTTATTTGTGGCGGTTTATTAAGCGTTATTTTAATCTTAATATCATACAAACACTTGCAAGAAACGCCCATTTTTTTAGAAGCACACTCTGAGCGGTCATTTCGCCCCAAACATGAGTCAATGCTTAGTAACATGAGTTTATCCACTTTGACCAACTCACAAATCAAGCAGCTTGATCATCTGCCAGCAATTGAGTTTCAGCTTTCTGAAGATACAAAAATGCCCGATCACAGCATAAGCCCAAGCTCAATGACACCACCACCCAAAATCAATGAGATAGATCAACGCACAGTCACAACAGCCATGCGACTGACCTCAAAACTAACCAGCTTTGCTAGGTCGTCAATCTCGTTTTTTCAAATCATTTGCAATAAAAATATGCTCATCAGTATTATTCCTGCCATAATGTTAATCAGTATTATGGTCAGTTTATTGATATTTACGCCAATTTTATTGGTAGATTTGATTGATGGTAGCTTTCGAATCTCTGAAACGGTTTTATGGTTTGGCAATGTGCTTGCAATTTTATTTATGGCAATTGGTTGCTTGATATTTGGCATTTTGGTGGATAGGCTTAATCCTGGTATTGTGCTAACTTTTGGTAGCCTATTCTTGGCGATGCAAGTGGCTTTGTTTTTTAATCATTTGCGTAATGGTGGTGAATATGGGTTGATATTTTTTGCCCTATTTGGATTTGCTTCAGGTATCATTGGTGCAATTCCTTCGGTTGTCGTGCGACTATTCCCTGCCAAGATTCGATTAACAAGCGTCAGTATCATTTATAATATCATCATCGCACTTATCGGCGGTTTGTTGCCGTTTGTTCTACATTCAGCCTCAGCTCATATCGCTTTTGCACCTATGATTTTCATCGTTTCATTATCGCTTTTAACAATGTTTATAAGCTTTTATATTTACTACATTCCTCGTACCGACCTTGATATGAATCGCTAAAAAACACCGCATGAGCCTAATCATGCGGTGTTTTATATTGATGTGTTGTATTTTAATTATTTTATTAAAATACAACAGTTTTATTAAAATACAACAGTGTCCACGCCTGTGCTGCCAGCTTTTAGCATTAGATCCGCTGACTGCGATGCAAATATACCATGGCAAACCACACCCACGATATTATTTAAGGTGAACTCCATCTTGGCAGCATCGGTAATATCAAGGTCATAGGTATCCAAAATGACATTGCCATAATCTGTCACAAACCCTTCACGATATACAGGATCGCCACCCATTGCCACCAATTCACGCGCCACATAAGAACGCGCTTGAGGCAAAACTTCAATTGCAACAGGGAATTTGCCCAGTGTATTGACGATTTTTGAGTCATCTACCATACAAATAAACCGATTTGAGGCGGCGGCAACGATTTTTTCTCGTGTCAATGCACCACCACCACCTTTAATCATATTGCCTTTAGCGTCAATCTCGTCAGCACCATCTATATATAAATCCAGCACACCCAATTGATTTAAATCATAAATCTCAATACCCAAGGCCTTTAATTTATCCTCGGTAACCTGTGAGCTGGCAACTGCACCCTTAAGACGCACTTTTGGTAAAAGCTCAATCAGGCAATTGACTGTACTGCCTGTACCAACACCTAAAATCATGCCATCTTCAATATGGCTTAAAGCAGCTTTGGCAGCAGATTTTTTTTGAGTAAGTTTTGGATCGGTTGCGGTCATGACTATTTCCAATAAAAATTTATCTAATTTTACGCCAAAGTTACCAAAAACTAAACCATTTTTTATCAATTTGCTGATTTTCACTCACTTTAAGCCACTCATTTTATATCAAATCTAAAATTAACATGGCTAATATCCAAAATATGGTGGATAATCACGAAAATTTTTTGTAAAAATGTTACAATGCCGATTTATTTTTACTTTGATGAATTTGGGGAATTGGATGCAGGGAATCATCACATTATTACTTATTTTAAGTCCAATGTTTGTTGGTTTTGCACTACCAACATCACAAAAGTTGGCCGCATTTGGTGGACAGGCTCTGACTTATCTGATTTATCTTATTTTGATTGTCATTGGTATTGAGCTTGGTTTGGTGGATGATTTGGTGCAAAAGGTTGGGGACATTATCAAATATTTGGTTGTGTTAATCACACTGACCATTGGCTTTGGAGCGATTAGCTTGGTTTTTTTTGATAAATTCACTCAAAAAAATCAGTTATCTAAACACACACTACCCAACCAAAAACCCAAAATCAGCCTAAGGGGCAGTTTGGCTCAGCTCATTTGTTTGGCAATTGGATTTATGGCTGCTAAATTTTTGCCAGCTGGGTTTATACCGCCTGAAAAAACGACCACGATTCTGCTAATGGTACTATTATTTTTGGTGGGTGTCAGCCTAAAAGGATCAGGGATTGGATTAAAGCAAGCCTTGGTCAATAAAACAGGTCTACAGGTCAGTGTCATATTTATTTTTTGTACCACCTTATCAGGCATCATTTTTGCAAGCATTTTTCATGAAGTCACGCTGATGCAGGGTTTGGCTTTGGCATCAGGTTATGGCTGGTATTCGCTATCAGGTACGATTATGACAGATGCTTATGGTGCGGTTTGGGGCAGTGTCGCCCTGCTTAATGACTTGGCTCGTGAAGTGATTGCCTTAATCTTTATCCCATGGGTCATGCGTTATTCGACATCTGTCGCTGTGAGTTTAGGCGGTGTAACCAGTCTTGACTTCACCCTACCAACCATCTTACAGGCAGGCGGTACACAGATTATGCCCATCGCCATCAGCTTTGGGTTTATCGTTAATATCGTATCGCCTGTGCTAATGGTGCTGTTTAGCTCATTTGGATGATTCATCAGGCACATTCAAAGCATTAAACCAAAGCATTAAACCGAGTTACTTTAGCGATTGGCCCGCCCAATCAGCAGACGCATGACGGATGGTGACTTAGAAACTGCCTTGACAATCTCACTGCGTGCATGGCGTATCACAGAAATATTGCTCAGTGCTGATGTATAAGCAAAATTAATCATAGAAAAGCTATGCATCATCAGCGAATTATGCCCTTTGACCGTGCGTTCATAATCGCTTAATAAGCGTGTGCTTAAGGGCATATTTTTGGCATGATACACATCTACCAATGCCAGCAATGCCTTCACATCAGATAAGCCCAAGTTAAGCCCCTGTCCTGCCAACGGATGCACCCCATGTGCAGCATCACCCATCAGTGCGATTAAACCCTTATGATAGCGATTGGCGGCTTGTGCAGATAGTGGAAAACTTGCGACCGACTGTATCTTATGAATATCCCCAAGTACATAGCCGCTTGCCAAAGCCAGCCTATTGATTAGGCTATCAGGATTTTGGTGGTAGTCGCTCAAATATGTCTCTGCAATCTGCTTGGGCAATGTCCAAACAATCGACTGCCATCGGCATTGATCATCTTGATTGAGATTGGCAATGGGTAATAGTGCCAAAGTGCCTGTTGGCAACATCACTTGGCGTGCTGTGTTACCATGTGGCTGATCGGTTCGTATGGCACAGCAGATGGCTTTTTGGTGATAATTTAAGGTATCTACCCCCACCCCCATCTCACGGCGTACCAAAGACGCACGGCCATCGGCACCAATCAATAGCTTAGCCTTCACCATCTTGGCTTGATTGTCAGCTTGATAGCGTATGCACACACCGTCAGGCATCTCATCAAAAGCCATGCCATGAGCCGCCAAGCTGATCTCATATTTTAAAGTTAAATTTTCATAAGCTTTTGCACGATGCCAAAGTGCTTCATCCAATACTGATGGCTCAACCATAGACCCAAGCATGATATTTTCAAAGGCGTGTTCATCTTGAAAAATCAATTCACCAAAATCATCTCTCGCCCATACATGCATTTGGTCATAATCGGCGCGTCTGGTGATACCGTCCCATACATCGGCACTTTTTAATAAATCGATACTGCTAAGATTGAGTGCATAGACTCTGGCATCTCGCTGAGCCAATCTCTGATCAAACGATGCCTTACTAGGGGTAGGCTTACTATCCAAAATAATGACCTGCTTGCCTCTTTTGGCAAGTAAAATGGC
The DNA here is from genome assembly GCF_001632285.1 of Moraxella catarrhalis. GTDB lineage: Bacteria > Pseudomonadota > Gammaproteobacteria > Pseudomonadales > Moraxellaceae > Moraxella > Moraxella catarrhalis. The sequence goes on along the minus strand of NZ_LWAH01000016.1, from coordinate 123,948 downwards.
ACAGACCATACCGACAACACCAGCACCGATAATGGCAATATCATATTGTTTTATTTGAGATTTTGGATAAGCCCATGAGCTTGGTGGATTGTCTGCTGGATGATTTTGAACGGTCATAATAATCAGATGCGGTAAAATATGGTTTATTTTACCGCATCTGCTTTTATTTTTCAGAGAAAATTTGACGCTGATAAGCTTGGGCTATTCAATTCAACATTTATCCCAAATAAACCCCAAAGGTTCTACCTGCTTGGGGTTTATTTCAACGATAAACATCTGCCAACTGATAAGTCAGCAATTAGCAGCGATAATATAAATCAAATTCAAGCGGATGCACCGCTTCATTTAATTTATGAACTTCTTGCATTTTTAGATCAATATAAGCATCAATCATATCTTTGCTAAACACATCACCTTTTAATAAAAAAGCATGATCTTGTTTTAAAGCTTTTAAGGCAGTTTCTAGATTTTCTGCCACAGTCGGAATCAATGCTTCTTCTTCTGGTGGCAAATCATACAAGTTTTTATCAGCTGCCTCGCCTGGGTCAATCTTATTTTCAATACCATCAATGCCTGCCATCAACAATGCCGCAAAACACAAATAAGGATTTGCTGCAGGATCTGGGAAACGGGCCTCAATACGCACCGCTTTTGGGCTAGAGACATGTGGAATGCGAATGGACGCCGAGCGGTTTGATGCTGAATACGCCAATTTAATCGGTGCCTCAAAATGTGGTACCAAACGCTTATAGCTATTGACGGTTGGGTTGGTGATGGCATTTAACGCACGAGCGTGTTTAATAATACCACCAATAAAATACAATGCCGTCATTGACAAGCCAGCGTACTCATCTCCAGAAAAAGTATTCACACCCTCTTTTGAGATGGAAATATGTACATGCATGCCAGAACCATTATCACCAACAATCGGTTTTGGCATAAAGGTTGCTGTTTTACCAAATTGATTGGCGACATTTTGCACCACATACTTAAATTGCTGAACCTCATCGGCCTTTTTAACCAAAGTATTAAAAGACACACCAATCTCAAGTTGACCCGATGCCACCTCATGATGATGCACCTCGACACGACCCTCGCCCATGATATCTTCAATACGATCACACATAACTGCACGCATGTCGTGATAATAATCCATGGGTGCAGTCACCGCATAGCCACCTTTTAAAGCTGGGCGTTGACCATTATTACCCCAAGCATACTCTTTATTTGACGACCAAGATGCCGCTTCGGAGCTTATGCTGTGCTGTGCCCCTGATTCATCAATTTGCCACTTCACATCATCAAAAACAAAAAATTCAGGCTCAGGGCCAAAATAAGCCGTATCGCCAATCCCTGTTGATTTCAGATAAGTTTCGGCACGGCGTGCAATTGAGCGGGGGTCTTTTTCATAACCTTGCATTGTCGCAGGCTCAATCACATCACAGCTAACCACGACAGTCGGTGATTCATAAAAGGGATCCAAATATGCTGTTTTGGCATCAGGGAGTAAAATCATATCCGAAGATTCAATTCCCTTCCAGCCTGCCACTGACGAGCCATCAAACATTTTACCATCTTCTAGCGTATCTTCGTCCACGGTCGATGCTGGAAAAGTTAAATGTAGCTCTTTGCCGTGCGTATCTGTAAAGCGAAAATCCACCCATTTCGCCCCTGATGATTCAATCAGGTCAAATAATTTGTTTGACATCGTACACTCCTGATTTTTTATTCAATTTTTAATTACGCTTGCTGATCTGATCAAGTATCAGCAATTAACCTAACAAGTATCATACGCTTTTTTTGGATAAAGGTAAAGGTGAAAACCCAACCAAACCCTTATTATTTATATAAAGAATAAATAACTATATATTTATAATTAATAAAAATATATAGATGGATATTTTAATTTTTTTATTTATAAGTATTTGATTATATTTATTTTATGTGTCTATTATAAAGTTATTGAATTTATGTAATATTAAATAAATTAAATAACTATTTTTATTATTTTTTTAGTAATAATAATATATGATGATATCATTAGTTTTTATTATGATATATTAGTACGCAGCATCACTGTGATTGTCATAAAAAAAATCGCACTCACAAGTGCGATCAGCGTCAAAAAGTATCAAAATTTTACGCAGTCAATCAGGCAGATTCATCTTGGTCGTGTCAGGATTTAGACCAAAATAAAATACGACTGTTGCCACCAAACTATTCACGCCAATAAACGCCCAATCTGGCCCATCATGATGTAATACAAATCGCCCAAGCAATACCGACACACCAAGCATAATCATAAAACATCCCAGCAAATAACCAATCATGATTGGGTGTGTGACACAAATGACCGCACCCGCCTGACGCTTGGGGTGTAATCGTTTAAGATTAATAAAAAAACCAATGGTATAAACAATGCCACCCATCAACAAATAACCTAAAAATCCCATACCATTTTTCCTTACCCTTTAGTACTTAAGCCCAAATCAGTGATTGGTTATGTTAAAACGCTTGTATTAAATTAATGCGTTTATCATCACAAGCGACTTGGTAGATGGTATTTACCGCACCCATTAAGGCAACAGCATAGCGACTATCAAGCATGGGATTGGTGTTCGTACTGGCATCATGCAGCTTAGCGATAACCAATAGCCCGTCAGGTCTTACGATAACCTGATCGGTGATATCATTGACTGATAAATTGATGGCATTGGTAGAAAAATACTTCCAGCCATCTTGTTTGGTGAGTACAAGCAGTGGCTCTGGCGTATCCCAAGTTTTGGCGGCATCGTTTGGTTCTTTCATTTGCATCTTGTAGCCGCCTTGTGCTTGACTGATCTTAATACTGGCAGGCGTATTTTTGTCAATGGTATAGCAGCCGATATAAAAGTCTTGTTTGGGATCTGTTGTTGCTGTCTTGGCTGATGTTGATACAGCAGGTTCATCACCACAAGCCACCAACATGACCATGATAAATACAACATTTGCAAAAAAGATGAGTTTCATTAAATTTTAATACCGTGATTAAATGATCATTCATGTTGCCATGATTGCTTGTCGCTATTGTACCTAGAAATTATATTTTTGGCTAGGTTTAAAATAACTGGAAAAGCAACTTAAAGTTAAGTAAAATAAATTCCCATTGTTCAATGTTTCATCTTCAACCCATTTTCTAAGCTTATTATCATGAATACAGCCAAGCGGTACCGATTATCTGTCGTGATGATTGTCAAAAACGAAGCTGACAATCTTAAGGTTTCTTTGCCTGCCATTGCCGATTGGGTAGATGAAATCATCATTTTAGACAGTGGCAGCACCGATGATGGTCAAAAAATTGCCCAAAGTCATGGGGCAAAATGGCATGTCAATACCGATTGGCAAGGCTTTGGCAGGCAGCGACAGCTTGCCCAAGCTTATGCCACAGGCGACTGGATTTTGGCATTGGACGCTGATGAAGTGGTGACACCACAGCTCAAAAACAGCATTTTGAAGGTCATCAAAAACCCCCCTACCGATACGGTTTATGGCATCAAACGGCTTGATTTTGTCTTTGGGCATCAAATTGATAATGCCTTATGGGGGGTTAAGGCCCATTGGCGACTGTATCCCAAAAAGTTTCAATATGACAACAACCTAGTGCATGAATCTGTGATATTAAATGACGCAACAACCAAAAAATTAAGTGGTTTTTTACACCACCACACCGCCCCCACGCCACTGTTTTGGCTAAATAAACGCTTAGATTATGCCAAAGCATGGGCAGATGACAGGCACGCTCAAGGCAAAAAGGGCAAGTTTTATAAAGTTGTGGTTAATCCTTTATGGGCATTTATTAAACAATACCTACTTGACGGTCGATTCTTACAAGGTCGTTATGGGCTGATTTATTCATTATTTTTTACCCAATATACATTTAATAAATATGCCTGTCTGTATGATTTAACCCACAACCAAGCCGAACACGCTTTTTTACATTCGGTGGCGATGGCACAAAACTTAAAACCCATTAATGTCTCACAAAAAAAATCCACGCTGTCATTGGTGATGATTTGTAAAAACGAAAGTAAACATCTAAAAGCATGTCTAGAGACGGTGCATGATATCGTTGATGAAATCATTGTGTTAGACAGTGGCAGTACTGATAACACTCGCCAAATCGCCAAAAGTTATGGGGCAAAATGGCATGTCAATACCGATTGGCAAGGTTTTGGCAAACAGCGACAGCTTGCCCAAGCTTATGCCACAGGCGATTATGTGCTTGCGCTTGATGCGGATGAACGCCTTGACCAACCCTTGCGACAAGCCATTACCGATGTACTCAAAAATCCTGTGCAAACCGATAAAGTATTTAGTGTGGCACGAGTTAATACCTTTTGTGGCATTGAGATACAACCACGCTGGTGGTATGCCGACAAACTATCACGACTTTATGCACGCCAACATTTTCAATATTCTGATTTAAAAGTCCACGAATCACTCAATCAATATGGCAAGCCAAGCATGGTATTAGATGGTTATCTTAAACATTTAACCAACGACAATTTGCATCATTTTTTATTAAAAAATATCCGATATAGTTACGATTGGGCAAAAGATAAATTCACCCACAACAAAAACACATCACTCATCGCTGGTTTTTTTCGGGCGGTATTTTCTTTTATCCGAGAGTATGTCATTCGTGGCGACTTATTGGGTGGTGCTTATGGCTATATTCTTGCCATGGCATCGATGGGCTATACCCTAGATAAATATATCATACTATGGTGGTTAAACAATAAGGAGAAACCATGATACAAAATTTTGTCATCAGCATAAAAACTGCCACAAAAAGAAGAGAACATATTATGTGTGAATTTGGCAAACAAGGCATTGCCTTTGAGTTTTTTGATGCAGTAACACCCACTGATATTAGCAAGTATGCCCAAAAGCTTTCAATCCCAATCATCAACAACCAAAGACTCACCGATGGCGAAAAAGCCTGCTTTTTAAGCCATGTAGCACTATGGCAACAGATGATTGATGAAAACTTGGATTATATGGCAATTTTTGAGGACGATGTCTATTTGGGGAATGATGCAGCTTGTTTTATTAAAAATGATTGGCTATATTTTGAGTTTGATATTATAAAACTTGAAACTCAGCATGAATTGGTTCATATTGGCAAAAGTATCCATCACCATGGTAACAGAACGCTCAACCCTCTAAAAAGCACCCATGTCGGCACCGCTGGCTATATTATCAGCCAGTCAGGTGCTAAGCGGCTACTAGAATTTATTAAAAGTATTGATGAATATGAATATTATGCCATTGACCATGTCATGTTTGGTGCTTATCTCTCTAAGGGCAAAGTACTACAGTTATGCCCTGCACTGTGCCAGCAGTCAGACAGTCAGATAAAAAATCTAGAAAGTCAGTTGGAGCAGGATAGAAAAAATCACCAGTATATTTATCATGCCAACGAATCGCTATACACCAAACTCAACAAGATAGTCAAACGCTTTTATAGAAGTTTTGGAAAACGATTTTTTTATATTACTGTCGCATTTCGCTGATTAATTAATGACCATAAAATTTTATTCATCTGACATTTTTTGACGAGCTTTAATATTTGATTTTGAAATGGGTCGTGATGGGTTTAGGCTCTCACCTGCCAAAACTTTTTCATAACAGTCTAAATAAGCGTTTGACATAGACAAATGACTAAAATGTCTCTTAGCATGTTCATGGCACGCAAGGCGGTCAAATTGTGCCACATCTTTAAGGGCTTCACTTAAAACCGCATAACTGTCTGACAAAAGCCCCACTTCTTGGGTAACAACATCAGGCATTGCCCCAAAAGGTGTGGCAAATACAGGGCAGCCCAAATATAGGCTTTCAATGACTGCAAGCCCAAAAGGCTCATGCCACAACACAGGAAAGATTAACGCTTGTGAGTTGGCAATTAGCTCATTTTTCTTTACTCCGCCAACCATTCCATGAAAATGCAACCGTGAAGATAAATAACAATAGGGATTGCGACGGATATTAAAGCGATTGCCCCCCAAAATATGCAATGGTTTGTTTGCTTTTTTTGCAATGCGTACAGCACCTTGTAAGTTCTTAATACGCCAAGATGCTTTGGCTAAAAAATGGCAGTAATCTTTTGGCTTAAAATTTGGCTCGCCATAATCAGGCCAGTATAATCCATTATGCACATAACAAGTTGCGTGATTATTTTCGGCATGTTTAGAAGACAGATAAATGGTGTTGATTGGAAACTCTTTTTCAACTTCACTGTTACTGTGCTCTGTGCAAACAAAAGGTTTATGTAACTCACCTTCATAAGGAAAGTGAAAATGTACCATATCCGCCCAGTCATCAATTTGCTCATGTAATGGCTTTGACTCATCAAAAACCTGCACATAAGGTGCATGATTGGCATTGGCTTTGAGTAAAAAACGCACCTGATGCCCCAAGGCAGTTTGCCCTTGATACAATGCCCATAATACTCTTTCTGTACCGCCATAATCATTCGGTGGTATCGGCAATGAAGTTAATAATACATGTAAAATTTTCATGGTCAAGCCACCAAATGAAATTGGGTGGGTAGATTCTGTGTTACGCTTGGTTCTTGGTCATGTAGCGACTCACCATTGAGTACTTTATCATAATAGTGAAGATAATTTTGACTCATGACCAAATGATTAAAGTTATCTTGAGCGTATTCATGGCAATGCTTACGATTAAATATGGCGATGTTTTTGATTGCCTCTACCATCTCTGATTTGCTTTGGGTGCTAATGCCCACCTCTGGGATAATCAGCTCTGGCAATGAACCACACCGACTGCCAATGACAGGACAGCCCAAATATAAGCTTTCAATCATCGCAAGCCCAAACGCTTCATAATTAAGTACTGGAAAAAGCAATGCACTTGAATTTTTAATGACCTCATTTTTTTTATCCCCACCAAGCATACCATAAAATGTCAAATCAGCCCCTTGGTAATAATAAGGTTGATACTTGCCTGCTTTATATTTTAAAGAGTAGCGTTTACTGCCGATAACATGTAACGGTCTGCCTGCTTGACGGGCGATGGTAACACTATCTTTGAGATTTTTATCTTTATACTTCGCATTTGCCAAAAAATGTACATAATTTTTTGGCATATTTAAATTCGGCTGACCATAATCTGCCCAATACAGCCCATTATGAACATACGCTTGCCCACCACTTCTCTGGGCGTGTAATTTTCCCAAAAAAATGGTATTTTTAGGAAAGCTAGCAGGTGTGATTTGTTGATTGTGTGTGGTGCAGACAAAAGGTGTCGTAATCTCACCACGATATAAAAAATGAAAATGAATGATGTCCGCCCAACCTTCCACCTGTTTTTCAAGGCTAATATTAGGATTAAACACCAAAGCATCAGGGTGCTTATTGTCATGCTTGGTTAAAAATTTAACTTCATGCCCCAAGGCAGTTTGCCCTTGATACAATGCCCATAATACTCTTTCTGTGCCGCCATATTTGGTCGGTGGAATGGGCATGCGAGTGAGTAAAACATGTAATATTTTCATAAATGAGCAGTGCAATAAGCCTAAAATTGACAAATGATAATTTACATCATATATTAACAGAAATTTTTTAAAAAACAATTCAATCATCTTGCAAACCATCATCACTTGGCTTTAAATAATAGCTCAACATTCAGTACAAAAACAGGTATATTATTATGTCTTATCCCAACCAAAATTTACCGATAATTCATGCATTATGGATTGGTGATACACTCGGAAAACTCTCCGCTGCTTGTTTGTCTTCTTTTGTTCAACAAGGGCATCGGGTATGTTTACATGCCTACACACCCATCAGTGATGTGCCATCTGGTATTGATATATGCGATGCTAACTTAATTATTCCCAAAGAAAAAATCATCAAGCATAAAGCCACAGGCAGTTATGCGTTATTTTCTGATATTTTTCGTTATGAGCTATTAAATAAGACAAATCATGGCATCTATGTTGATTGTGATGTGTATTGCTTAAAACCCATAACCATGCCCAATCATGGTTATCTTTTAGGATATGAAGATGATACTAAAATCAACGGAGCAATATTGGCCCTGCCCAAAGAAAGTGAGTTATTACATGCCTTATTAAAATCAGCTTACGACCCCTATTTTGTACCACCATGGTATAAATCTAGAAAACAAAAAATACTTAAAATACGCAAACAATTTGGATTTTCAAGACATGTTGCAAACATGCCATGGGGTGTGATTGGGCCTGATGCCATCACATACTATGCCCAGCACTATCAGATAGCTCATTTTGCCCAAAGTATTGATGTTTTTTATCCCATCCATCATCACTGTATTGGGCATCTATTAAATTCTCGTTTATCTATCAAAGATATTATCACGCCTGACACATTGTGTATTCATCTGTATCAAGAAAGACTAAGGCACCTTGACTTATCTTGCCTGCCCCAAAATTGCATTTTAGATAAGATCATCAATTCACACTAAAACAGACCAAATAACCGTCAAGACCTTAAACAAATAGTTAATCTTAAAAATACGCTTAAATTATCATTCATGATTTAAGCGTCAATCGTCTAATTTGTACAATTAGGTACAGTCACCTAATCATATCTATCAATCAATTTGCAGATAAAATTAGCCATTATACCTAAAAATATCCACTTATGATAAAATACCCCAATCAATATGTACCGATAATAAAAAGCCAAGTTAAAACGGTCAATAAATTTAACCAGTGTTTGGTAGATTTTAGTGGGTCAAAATTAGCCATCAGCTTGACCAATCCTACCCATTGATATTAGTATTTAAATTTATAATATTTAATTTATCTTATAAATCCAATTTGGAAAGCCAATGCTACACAACCTTACCTTTGGTCTGTTTTCTAAAAAAGACACCGCAAGTTTTATGCAACTGATGGTTTATGTTAAACCTTATAAAATGCGTATCGTGTTTGCTTTACTTGCTATTATTGGAGTAGCATTCACAGAAAGCTATTTAGCAGCATTCATTGCACCACTTGTCAACCAAGGTTTTGTTTTACCTGACGGTACAGATATGCCCATGCTGATTGGCGATGGTATATTAGAAAAGCTTAAGTATTATGTAGATAGTTTTCAGCATGCCATTTGGGGTACCAAGCATAAAATTTGGGTTGTTCCGCTATTTTTTATGGGTTTGGTCATTTTTCGTGGTATATGTCGTTTTATCAGTGCTTATCTGATGGCATGGGTAGCCACGACTGCGATTGGTCATCTGCGACAAGATATGTTTGATAAAATGTTGTTATTGCCATCAGAGCAGTACCAAAGTATGTCATCGGGCGAAATGTTGATGAACATGGTACAAATGGTAGAAAATTCTATCAATCATGCCAGCGGTGTTTTTATTGTTTTAACACGAGATACCTTAATTGTCATTGGGCTGGTTTGTGTACTGTTTTATTTAAACTGGCAACTTGCCTTACTGATCATGGTCATGTTTCCAATTTTATCGGGGTTATCACGCTATTACCGTAATCGCCTAAAAGGTGTCATTAATAATGCCCAAAAAAGTATTGGTTCTTTAAATACCGTGATTAACGAAACCCATCAAGGTCATCGAGTCATTAAGCTGTTTGGCGGGCAAAAACACTCAGCCAATAAATTTAATCAAGTCAATACGCTCATCGTTCGACTTGGCAAAAAAATCAGTCAAGCAGATGCTGCACGCTCTCCCATCAGTGAAGTTGTTGGCTCAACCGCTTTGGCGGTGGTGATATTTTTTGCCTTGTGGCAAAGCCAGCAAGGCATGACAACCATTGGCGAATTCATGGCGTTTATTGTGGCAATGATGCAAATGTTTGGTCCTATTAAAAATCTTGCTAATATTAGCATACCGATGCAGACGATGTTTTTGGCAGCCGATTCGGTGTGTGCTTTTTTGGATACCAAATCCGAGACCGATCAAGGTACAACCAAGCTTGGCAATGTCCAAGGTTATATTCATTTTAATCATATCAGCGTACAGTATGGTAATGAAACAACCAAAGCTTTGGATGATTTTAATCTTGATATCCGCCCTGGCGAAAAAATCGCTTTTGTTGGGCGATCAGGCTCTGGTAAGACAACTGCCATCAATCTGCTACCACGCTTTATCAATCCTGTTGCTGGTGAGATTTTGTTGGATAATATTAATATTCAAGAGGTTGATCTTGCCAATCTAAGAAGTCAGTTTGCCTTAGTCTCTCAAGAGATTTTTTTGTTTGATGATACTTTATTTGAAAATGTGCGTTATTCACGCCCAGCTGCGACCGAAATGGAAGTGATGGCAGCTTTGCAGGCCGCCAATCTCAGCGAACTGGTTCATAAACACCCCAAAGGCATACATCAACCGATCGGTACTAATGGCAGTCTTTTATCAGGAGGTCAGCGTCAGCGGGTATCTATTGCACGCGCCATCTTAAAGGATGCACCAATTTTGCTACTAGATGAGGCAACCAGTGCTCTTGATAATGAGTCTGAGCGTCTTGTACAGCAAGCACTTGAGCGTCTCATGACAGGACGCACCAGCATTATTGTAGCACACCGCTTAAGCACCATCGAACAAGCTGACCGTATCATCGTCATGGACGGTGGAAAAATCATCGAAGAAGGCTCACATACGGAGCTTTTGGCAAAAGGTGGATATTATGCCATGTTGCACAATACCTCAAATGCGATTTGTGGTCAATCGATTTGACGCATGCTTATTGTATGATTATCCTTGATTAATTATCTCTGCTCAAAAGAAATATTAGTATGCTAATCAATCAGTTGGATAAAAAGCACATGGCAAACTACAAGCTTGCCATGTGCTTTTTTTAATAGTATGGTTGGTATCATCATATGATGATGTTTCATGCTATTATAAAATTACAATTTGGTAACTTCTTCAGCCTGTAGACCTTTATCGCCAGTTGTTACGACAAATTCTACCGCTTGACCTTCTTTTAGTGAGCGATAGCCTTCCCCTTGAATTGCACGAAAATGCACAAAAACATCTTCGCCAGTCTCACGCTGAATAAACCCAAACCCTTTGGCGTCATTAAACCACTTTACAACACCTTGTTCTTTAGACATAACAATTTTCCTTAAATGCTCAACAAACTGAGCTACTTCATTACCAAAAGAGGCTGATGGTTTCATCATATCATCAGCCTACCAAAAATCATGATTGATTTTGAAATTTCATCTTAACATTATTTTCATCAAGAACAAAGGCTTAATACAATAAAATTTTATAAATAGTGAACATTTATTTTTAAAATGATTAATTGTGTTAACTCAAAATCTTGTATTTAAACCATTTGCCAAAATTGCTTAAATTGGCTACAATAATTTTTTGGCAAATGCAGTTAACTTTATGACCATTCAAACCACCAAAAAAGTCGCTTTGATTAATGGACCTAATTTACATCTTTTGGGTATCCGAGAACCTGAAATTTATGGCTCAGTTACTCTGACAGATATCACCAATCGCTTAACATCTCAAGCGATATCACATGGAATTGAGCTAATCGCTTATCAATCAAATCACGAAGGTGCGATTGTCGATTTCATCGGTGAGTATGGGCTTTTATCATCCGATCCTATTGACGGTGTTATTATTAACCCTGGGGCTTATACACATACTTCTGTGGCGATTCGTGACGCTTTATCAGCCATGGATAAGCCATTTATCGAGGTGCATTTATCAAATATTCACTCACGTGAACCTTTTCGTAGTCACTCTTATTTGTCTGATAAAGCAGTTGGTGTTATCTGCGGTTTAGGTGACATGGGTTATACGATGGCAATGGACTGGTTTATCAAGCATCTTAACTAGCTATTTGGTAAAATTTATGTTCAGGGTACTGATAAATTAACAGCCTAATGTAAAAATCAGGCTGTTAATGATCATACCAATTATACCAATGGGTTGATTATAGGGATTTTATACGGCTTATCTTTTTGATCTGTCTTCTGACACTCATCAGAATTATCGCCTTCTTGCTGAAATTTTGGATTAAAGCTTTGAACCAAAGGATTGATTGGCAGGCCCATTTTATCAAGCTCATCAGTCACACCTGATTGGATATTATCGCCCTCAAATAAACGCTCATCATCATTACGATCAAGCGTTAAATGCTCAAAATCAAATAAATTTCGGTCAGCAAGCTGGCTTGGTGCAACATTTTGCAAGGCTTTAAACATGCTTGCCAAACGCTTGGGGTGAGCATTATCCCACTCACGCAACATATCATTAATCATGGCACGCTGTAGATTTTCTTGTGAGCCACACAAATTACAAGGAATAATGGGGAATTTTTTATAATTGGCATATCTAATAATATCTTTTTCGGCAACATACGCCAGTGGGCGAATGAGTATATTTTGCTTATCATCTGATAGCAGTTTGGGCGGCATGGCTTTTAAACTACCCCCATGAAATAAGTTTAAGAAAAAAGTTGCCAAAATGTCATCACGATGATGACCAAGTGCCACTTTGGTTGCACCAATTTGCTTGGCAAACCCATAAAGTGAACCACGGCGTAGGCGTGAGCAAGCTGAACAATAAGTTTTGCCCTCTGGTACAACAGATTTGACGATACTGTAAGTATCTTTTTCTAGAATATAATAAGGAATGCCTTGCTCTGACAAGTAGCGTGGTAATACTTCTTCGGGGAATCCGGGTTGTTTTTGGTCAAGATTGACCGCCACTACCTCAAAATGAATCGGTGCAATGCGTTTTAAGAATAACAAAATATCCAGCAAAGTGAAGCTGTCTTTACCGCCAGAAATGCACACCATGACAACATCGCCATCTTCAATCATCTTAAAATCACGAATTGCCCAAGAAACCTCTTTTCTTAGCTTTTTTTGTAATTTTTTAAATCGACCAGATGTGATACCATCATCAAGCTCATGAGGCTCATCATCTGGCGGTAATCCATCATCGCCATCTTCTGTCATATGAACGGATTTACCCAAAAGAACATCGGCAATATGTTGCTCGTCGGTGGTTTTTGCTTGAGAATGCTCAATGTGTGAATTTGTCATAATCTACTCTGTTTTAGCTTTTTTCTTAATTGTATATCGTTTTTCGCCTTGCAGATTGGCTTCGGCAAGTTTATCAGTCAAACGCTTGGCTAAATTTTCATCTGCTGATTTTGGATTGACATAAACTCGTTTTATGTTTGGTTGATTTGGCGTATGTTCGCTATGATTTGAACGGCGAGCGTTAGGCGTCGCTCGTTTTGCGGATTTATCAAAATGACCAAAGCGGTCAGTGTGCGATTTTTTGCCATCTTTGCCAAACTTTTGATGAGGTTTTTTATCGGTGCTTTGATTGCGTGTTTTAGTAAAACGCTTGGGCTGATCATGGTTTTTGGGCATGTGATGCTGTGCATTTTGATCCATGGTCTTATTGGTGATAACGGTCATAGATTTGACTGCATTTTTATGGCGAATCTCATAACTGCGATGGATGGGTTTTTTTAGATCAAAATCAAAACCAATGGTTTCATGCGTGATATCTTTGACATCATATCGTGCCATCAAACTTTCGTCAAATTCAAAACGGGTGTAATTATTGCTAAAGTATAAAACACCGTCTGAAGTTAAGCGATTCATCGCACGATTGATTAATGCCACATGATCTCTTTGGACATCAAATGTCCCTTTAAATTTTTTGGAATTAGAAAAAGTTGGCGGATCAATAAAGATAACTTCATATTGCTCGGTATGGTGTTTAATCCATTCAAAAACATCGTGTGCGATGAATTGATACCTCTCACCATCATCATAAAAAGCATCAAGCACCAGACCATTTAAGGCAAAATTTTGTTTTCCCCAATCCAAATAATTGGCAGACAGATCCACACTGGTTACCGATTTTGCACCTGCCAAAGCTGCATGAACAGAAGCCGTACAGGTGTATGAAAATAAATTTAACACTCGCTTGGCACGGCTGGCATCACCGATTTTGGCACGCATATGGCGGTGGTCAATAAATAGTCCTGTGTCCAAATAATCAGTGAAATTAACATAAAAATAAGCACCAAGCTCACGCACCACCCACATTTTTTTGCGTTTGGTGGCGTTATCATTTTTGGTATATTGCTCATTACCCGACTGCTTGGCACGCGTCTTGATAAAAATGGCTTCACGAGATACGCCAAAAACTTCTCGAACAGCTTGCAGAACAAGATTAAAGCGAGTTTTGGCGACATCAGCGGGAATTTGTTTGGGTGGTGCGTATTCTTGTACATGAATTTTATCGCCATAGACATCAATCGCAACATTAAAATTTGGTAGGTCAGCGTCATAGACACGCAGGTTGGTCACGCCTATTTTGGTCGCTTGTCTTTTAAGATTAGATAAATTTTTTTGTAAGCGATTAATAAAATCTTGAGCATCTGGATGGATAATCTCTTGTTTTTGCCACTCAAAAATTAGGGCAGATGGCTCAGACAAGCTCAGCTCACCATGGCGAAAATACACCGTCAAAGCACCATTATGGCAACGCAAAGTCTGAGGACTTATAATTGGTAAAGTATCTGCATGCTCAACATGACTTGCCAAGACCGCTATCGTGGCATCAATCGCTTGTCCTGTATTGGCAGAAACTGACCGCATGGCAGCGGCAATATGCAATCCAAGCCCATGATATAAAGGTTTAATAAAGTCGGTATCCCCCAATCGCTCTCCATAGGGTGGATTGGTGATGATTAAAGGCTTTGAGCAAGTCAAAGTGGATAAAAGCTTAGGCAGCCGATATAAAGCACGCTGGGCCAAGGTGACTTGATCTAATATGGGGCTAAGCCCTGCCGCTATCAGATTTTTATGGCAAGCCTGTACCACATAAGCATCGGCATCGCAGGCAATCACTGTCAAAGGATTGTTTTGCAGATGTGATAAACACGCATGAAATCGCTGTGTGGCATCGGACACCATCTCATCCCACAGTTTATCATCATGATGCTGCCAGCAATAAAATCCAAATTCATCAGCTGCCTTTTCAAGCCCAACAGGATAATCCGCACGCATCAGTAATGCTTCGGTGATGAATGTGCCTGAGCCACACATCGGATCGATGATGGCATCATGAATGCCTTGATGCCAACCGCATTCATACAACAGTGCCGCTGCCAAATTTTCTTTGAGTGGCGCTGCGGTATTAGCAACACGGTAGCCTCTGCGATGTAAACTGACACCCGATAAATCCAAAAAAATTTCGGCAAATTTATGGTTGGCTGTCGCAAAAATCTGAAAATCAGGCTGCTTGGCATCAACATCAGGCCGTGCACCAAAAGCACGATTAAAGGTATCTGCAATGGCATCTTTAATGCGTAAAGTGGCAAATTGTTGATTGACCGATAGGCGTTTGTCAGTCGAAAGACGAATCGCAAAACGATGTTCAAGCCCAAATAAATTTATCCAATCAATACGACTGGCAAATTGATATAATGCCTCAGGCACATCCTCATCCAATACTTCAACAGGTTGGTTGGTTGTAGCTTGCGATAATTTCTGTTTAAAATGATATTCGCCAAGCGGCAATAAAACACGGCTGGCCACTCGGCTATATAGGCAAATGTGATAAAATTTTGCCAAATCCACAATGACTGCCACACGCCCTGCACGCAGCACATCGCTTGATAAGCCAAAACTGTTCAGTTCGATTTGCAAGGCAGCCTCAAGACCATCGGCACAAGTCACAATGACTGTAAACTCATTGACATCAAAGTTTTTAAGATCGGCAAAATAAGAAGGTCTGTGCTGAGTCATAAAAGTCCAAATTTTGGTTTGAAATAACAGAGTATTATAGCATAAACCATGATAGCAATTTAAAAAATATGAACCGCCCATGTTCTTAGGCGATTCATATTTTTAGATGTTTTTTGGATATTTAAATTTTTTGTTCATCATCTTCAAATTTAAACCGCTGTGCTTGATCACCGTCTGCAGTCATGATCAGCTTCATATAAGGAAATGGCACTTCAATGCCTGATTCATCAAGCGCTCGCTTGATTTTTTCATTGATATTTTCTTTAATGATTGGAATTCTAGCGACCGAAAGTGGTGCTACCCAAAAACGCACAATCAAATAAATACCAGACTCACCAATTTCTGATACTGTCGCAAGTGGTGCAGGATGCTTTAAGACCACTTCATCTTTTTGTAGTGTTTTCATAATCACACTTCTGGCTGCTGTGATGTCTGCGTGTAATCCGATGCGAG
The DNA here is from genome assembly GCF_001632285.1 of Moraxella catarrhalis. Taxonomy (GTDB): domain Bacteria; phylum Pseudomonadota; class Gammaproteobacteria; order Pseudomonadales; family Moraxellaceae; genus Moraxella; species Moraxella catarrhalis. The sequence continues at coordinate 107,683 of NZ_LWAH01000016.1, read as the reverse complement.
TTTTAACATCAAAGCGAATCATTTTTTTGGAAGTTAAATTAACGACCTCGGATGAGGCAACCGTTGAATTTGGAATGATAATAATGATATTATCACGGTCAAGAATTTGGGTAGCTCGCAAGGAGATTTTAACCACACGACCTTCTTTTTCACCCAAGCGAATCCAATCACCAACTTGAAACGACTGTTCAACCAAAATCACGACACCAGCGATAAAATTAGCAAGGGTGCTTTGAGATGCCCAGCCAACCGCAAGACCAGCAATACCCAAACCTGCCACGATGGAAAATATATCAAAGCCAAATTTTGCCATGACTGTGGCAAAAGCAAGTGCCAGTATCATGACCAGTAACAGGTTTTTTAAAAGCTGTTCAATGGAAGCATTCAAATCATAATGCTTTAGTACACTGCTGACCATTTGACCACTCAACGCCCAAAGCACATAATAAAAACCCGCCCATGTTGCTGCTTTGGCTGTGGCTGTGACAGTTTTATCAGTGATGCCAATTTGTGACATGACCGCAAGCAAGCTGGTCATAAACCATAAATATCGCAAAGTCGCACGAGCGATACGCGTATAGCGATAAGGCAGACCAAATAATTTTCGTACAGTTTTAACGGTATAAACCAAAAACCAATAGATAAATCCCACCAGCAGAAGCAAAATGATGATTTTAATGCCGCTACTTAATATCGATAAGCCGATGTGTGCTAAGGTTAGCTTTTGATCATCCAACGATCCGCCAAACAGTTGGTAGATATTTTGGTATAGCTCTTTTAAAATTCTTTCAAAAAATTCAGCGATTTTTGGTGTCGTCATGACGAATATCGTACGGCTTATGAATAAAGTTAAATACAATAAAATACAATCAAGCAGGAAAAATAAGCACAAAACCCTTAAGGTAACATACCTCAAGGGTGTGAAATTAGATGAATTTATGCGTAATCGTCTGCTGGTTGGTTATTTTTATCTGCCAAAAAGAACCAAGTATCAAGCACTGAATCTGGATTTAAAGAAACCGAGTCAATACCTTGCTCCATCAGCCAATAGGCCAAATCGGCATGGTCTGAGGGGCCTTGACCGCAGATACCCACATATTTACCAGCCTTATTGCAGGCATCAATCGCTAGGCTTAGCATTTTTTTGACAGCAGGATCACGCTCATCAAATAAATGCGACACAATACCAGAATCACGATCAAGACCTAATGTCAGCTGAGTTAAATCATTTGATCCAATTGAAAAGCCATCAAAATATTTTAAAAATTCATCGGCAAGCACTGCATTGGTTGGCAACTCACACATCATGATAATTTCAAGCTCATTATCGCCACGCTTTAAGCCATTTTTTTCAAGTAGTTCAATCACTTGCTTGGCTTCGCCTGTCGTGCGTACAAATGGAATCATAATTTTAACATTGGTCAAGCCCATGTCATCACGCACATATTTTAACGCACGGCATTCAAGTTCAAAGCAGTCACGGAAATTGTCTGACACATAACGGCTTGCCCCACGAAAACCAAGCATTGGGTTTTCTTCTGAAGGTTCATACAGCTTACCACCAATTAAATTGGCATACTCATTTGACTTAAAGTCACTCATACGCACAATCACAGGCTTATCACGGAATGCTACCGCCAAAGTTGAGATGCCTTCAATCAATTTATTGATATAAAATTCCACAGGAGAATTATAGCCTGCCATCCGTTCTTGAACGGCTTGCACGGTTTCTTGTGGTAGCGTATCAAGGTTTAATAAAGCTTTTGGATGTACGCCAATCATACGATTGATGATGAATTCAAGTCGAGCCAAACCCACGCCTTGGTTGGGAATCTGTGCAAAGCCAAAGGCACGGTCGGGGTTACCCACATTCATCATAATCTTAAAGGCAAGTTCGGGCATGGTGCTGATTGAATTACGCTGAACTTCATAATCCAAAATGCCTTCATAAATAAAGCCAGTATCGCCCTCTGCACAAGAAACTGTCACCTCATGACCATCAACCAAAACTTCGGTTGCATTGCCTGAACCAACAATCGCAGGCACGCCCAATTCTCGTGCGATAATGGCAGCATGGCAAGTGCGTCCGCCACGGTTGGTGATAATCGCACTGGCACGCTTCATCACAGGTTCCCAGTCAGGGTCTGTCATATCAGAGACCAACACATCGCCATCTTGCACTTTGCTCATTTCAGTTAAGTTGGTCACGATGCGTACTTTACCACTGCCGACACGCTGACCAATTGAACGCCCTTCTGTCAAGACTTTAGCACCTTTTGAGTTGATGACATAGCGTTCCATGTGGTTTTTGTCTTGACGAGATTTAACTGTCTCAGGACGAGCTTGTACGATAAAGATTTCACCACTATCGCCATCTTTTGCCCATTCAATATCCATCGGACAACCGTAATGTTTTTCAATAATCATGGCTTGTTTGGCAAGGCGGGTTAGCTCTTCACTGCTTAAAGCAAATTGATTGCGTTCAGCTTTATCAACATCGACAATTTTGGTCGATTTGGTGGTACTGCCTTCATCGCCATAAATCATTTTCTTTTGTTTAGAACCCAAATTACGGCGTATAACTGCAGGGCGATTTTGTTCAAGCAATACTTTTGATAAATAAAATTCATCCGGATTGACCGCCCCTTGGACGACCATCTCGCCTAAGCCATAGCTTGCTGTGATAAACACCACTTCATTAAAGCCTGACTCGGTGTCAAGCGTAAACATGACGCCAGAAGTACCCGTTTCTGAACGCACCATACGCTGAATGCCTGCGGACAACGCCACGCCTGCATGCTCAAAGCCTTTATGCACACGATAGGCAATCGCACGATCATTATAAAGACTGGCAAAGACCTCTTTGATGGCGATAAGCACATTATCAATACCACGAATGTTCAAAAAGGTTTCTTGTTGACCTGCAAAAGAGGCGTCGGGCAAATCCTCAGCCGTGGCTGACGAGCGTACAGCAACGGCGATATCTTCACCTTTGGATAATTCTGCAAAAGCGGTACGAATTTCATTTTCTAAATCTTTTGGTAGCTCTTGTTCGATAATCCAGCTACGGATTTTGGCACCTATTTGGGTTAATAAATCCACATCATCGACATCCAAACCCTTAAGTTCGGTATTGATTTTATCAAGCAAGCCTGTTTCATTCAAAAAGCGGTTAAACGCATCTGCCGTGGTTGCAAAACCATTAGGCACATTAACGCCCAAGCCGCCCAAATGGCTAATCATCTCGCCCAATGAGGCATTTTTACCGCCGACAATGTCAACATCATTTTTACCAAGTTGATTAAAGGTAATGACTTGGACTTGCTTGTTCATAGTTAGCTCCGATTGGTGAACAAAAACTTTGGCATGATGTTACCCACGCCTTTGTCAAAGAAATGATACCAAAGATTTTTGGGATATTTTTAGCGATTATAGCGATAAATGTGCCATTTCTCAATCAATTTATCTATTTATTCATAATAAAAATATACCCATCAATGATAAAAATAATGTCTCTAATAATATCTCTAAATGACAGCCACGCTCTTTAAAGTTCATCTGCCCATGGCGTGCAAAATTGCTTTTTTATGTTATAATCAAACACTTATTTTGGTTTAATGATGAAGTACTGACATGTATGTCCACACGCCCACACCTGCTCAACAAGAAAAACAGTCAAATATCCGAAGTGCTTTTTTTATTTCTGATGGGACAGCGATCACCGCTGAAACCTTGGGAAAATCATTGCTAAGTCAGTTTAGCGATGTGGAATTTGACATTCAGGTCATTCCTTATGTTGATACGCCACTTTTAGCGCGTGAAGCCGTTCAACGCATTAATAACGCTTATCAATCCAGCAATCTACGCCCTTTGGTATTTGATACCATTGTCTCGGATGATATTCGTGAAATTATCAATGCTGCCGATGCACACAATTTAGACATCTATGAAGGTTTAATCAATCGTATCGCCACCGAAATCAACCACAAACCCAACCCTCATACTGGCATGGCACATAGCAGAGTTGATTCAGATGATTATAAGGCACGCATTGATGCGGTGCATTTTGCGCTTGATAATGATGACGGTGCTCGTACCAACCATTATGACGGTGCTGATATTATTTTGATTGGTTTATCACGCTCAGGCAAAACACCAACTTCTTTATACTTAGCACTACAATATGGCATCCGTGCCGCCAACTACCCTTTAACTGAAGAAGACTTAGACACCAGTCAATTGCCAAGAGTGCTAAAACCATATCACCATAAACTTTTTGGTTTGACCATTGATACAGAACGCCTAGTACGCATCCGCCAAGAACGCAAAGCTGGTAGTCGCTATGCAAGTTTGGCACAATGTCAAGAAGAACAAAGGGCCATTCAAGCCATTTATAGTCACCAAAAAATCCCCAGTTTGAATGTCTCTGAAATGTCTGTTGAGGAGATTGCCACCCGTATTTTACAAATTACAGGCCTAAAGCGGCGGATTGGTGTTTAAGCATTGGCATAAATTGATGGTTCATCATTTAAGCCAACTGTGTCAAAAGCTTCTGATTATTTGACTTATCGTCTCAATTTAGCTTGATCGCTTAATGGACTTACCACCAAAACGCACTCGCCAGACATTTAGGATCGTTGCAACCAACAAAACCATGATTAAGGATTATTTATGTCAAAAAAACCCAAAACCACCCAAGATACCGACCCAGTCGCCTTGATTGAAACCGCTCCACAAACAAAAAAATCTCAAACTTTTGAGCATGTAGAGAACGATCAAACCCATCCTAGTCTCATCAGTCCTTTAGATGGTCGGCGTGTGGGTTTGGATCGCTCCAATAAAAACAAAATAAAGCACAATTATGAATATGATGCCATCGTCATTGGTGCAGGCCCTGCTGGTGAAGCGGCTGCAATGAAACTTGCTAAGTCTGGGCATCGTGTTGCCGTCATCGATCCGCGTGACCAAGTCGGTGGTAATTGTGCACATGTTGGTACTATTCCAAGTAAGGCACTGCGTCAGTCTGTTTTTAATATTATTAACTTTCGCCGAGATCCTTTGTTTAAACAAAATAAAGATAGCTATCAAGTTCCACTAAGTAAAGTCTTAAGTCGTGCGCGTGAAGTTATCCGTCATCAGGTCAATACGCATAAGCTTTTTTATGAGCGTAACCAAATTCAAGTCATTCATGGTTGGGGCAGTTTTATTGATGCACATACGCTAGAGGTGTACATCAATGATCAGGAGCCTACCAAAACCATTACCTTTAATCAGGCAATCATTGCGGTTGGTTCTCGTCCTTATCGCCCTGAGATTTTAGATTTCGATCATCCACGCGTCTTTGACTCTGATAAAATCCTACAAATGGATTATATTGCCCGCAAAATCATCATCTATGGTGCTGGTGTCATTGGCTGTGAGTATGCCTCTATTTTTACAGGTTTAGGCTATGTGGTTGATTTGATTAATAATAAAGATCAGCTTTTAAGCTACTTAGATAAAGAAATTTCTGATGCACTAAGCCATGACTTCCGTCAATTTGGCGTACGCATTCGTAACCACGAAGAAATCGATCACCTTGAAACGCATGATGACTGCGTGGTATTACATCTAAAAAGCGGTAAAAAAATCAAAGCCGACGCGATCTTATGGTGTAATGGCCGCTCGGGTAATACCGATAGCCTAAACCTAGAAGCGGTTGGGCTTACCGCAAATAGCCGTGGTCAGCTTGAAGTGGACAAAACCTACCGTACCAGCATACCACATATTTATGCTGTGGGCGATGTCATCGGCTGGCCATCATTGGCTTCGGCAGCCTACGACCAAGGGCGTAATGCAGCAGGGTTTATGGTAGGTGATGAAGATGCTGAGTTTGTCAATAGCGTCCCAACTGGCATTTATACCATTCCTGAAATCTCAAGCATTGGTAAAACTGAAGCTGAGCTGACCGCCGAAAAAACACCTTATGAAGTTGGGCAGGCTTTTTTTAAGCACTTGGCACGCTCACAGATTATTGGCGAGCGTTCAGGTGTCTTAAAAATCCTATTTCACCGTGAAACACTTGAGCTTCTTGGTATCCATTGCTATGGTAACCATGCTTCTGAAATTATTCATATTGGGCAGGCAGTCATGAAATGTGGTCATACGCTTGAATATTTTATCAATACCACATTTAATTATCCAACCATGGCAGAGGCCTATCGTGTTGCTGCCTTAAATGGGATGAACCGAATTTTTTAGTTGGCATGTTCCATACCAATTAAACTAAACATTAATCAAACCAAAAATGACTGATGAATACATCAGCTGTTTTTGGTTTTAATCACTTTTTATTTGATTGTGGCTTTGTCTTTATAATCTGATATTTTATAAGATGAATTTAATAAATTAAGTCAAGATGGCTAGATTTTTTGCTGAATAATAATGTCTATTGAAAATATTTTAATAAAACAATTAAAAAAATACAGTTGGATTTTACTGATTTTTGTTTTATCAGAGATGACAGCTTTTGGTCATCAAAAAGAGATATCGAATATCATAAATAACGATACCGCCAATGTATCAACACAACCATCGAAAAATCACTCAAATCAAGCTTGGTTAGATGACCGACAAGAAGTTCATGGAGTCTTTGATCAAAGTTCAACCAAACTGAAGTCCATTCCAAAAAAATACACCCCAAAGCCCGAAAAAATTCATCCTGAAGTTTATAACTCTTTGATCGATATGATTGATAAGGCACAAAAGGATAATATTAAACTTAGCGTCGTATCAGCATTTCGTTCTTATCAAAGACAAAAGCAAATTTGGGAGAATAAATGGGGAAATCGCCCAAATGATGATATTAATCATGCCAAAAATATCCTAAAATGGTCTGCTTTTCCAGGCACCAGTCGCCATCATTGGGGGACTGATGTGGATTTTAATAGTGTGGAAACGGCCTATTGGAAATCAAAAGAAGGTGTAAAGGTTTATAATTGGCTGCAAAATAATGCACCCAAATATGGATTTTGTCAAACTTATGACGATGGTAGACAACATGGATATAATTCTGAACCTTGGCATTGGTCATATATGCCAGTCGCTGATAGGTATCTTGCTCAAATCAGTAATCCTGCGGTTTTAGAGGTTGTATTAAACCAAGGCGTCAAGGGTTCTGAAGCAGTTCGACAATCAGGGGATTTAATGAATTATGTGACCAGTATTAACGCTTGCCAAGTCACATATCCACACAATCAACAGCAAAATATACAAACTCCTCAAGATCTCCCGCCAAATGATACCAATCAGTCAGAGTAACTCTCAGATCCAAATCCGCCAGCACTAACCAAGCCATCCTTAGGATCTGCTCTATATCTCTCATAAGGGTCATAAGATTGCACCAAATACTAAGGATAATCTTTCAGAACCCAAATAATAAGCAAAAAATTAGCTCATATTAAAATTCTTATCAATCTCCCACGGCTTAGGCAGTGGCTTATCCATCAGCATCAAGGTTTCACGCTCAATCATTCTCACCATCATATCAAGCGCCAAATCATGATGGTCAAAGCCAAAAGGCTCTTCTAGTTGCCGTGCCAGCTCGTCTAGCCCAAGCAATAAATAAGAAATAAACCCAACCAATAACGGTGTCCAAAAACCCATGACGGCTTGCAAACCAAACGGCAGAGCCCAACAAAAACAATATACCGCCCGATGCAGTAGTGCTGAGTAAGGAAATGGCAATGGCGTGCTATGAATACGATCGCAGCCCGCTTGGATGCCCCCCATTTCAATCACATGTTTTTGGATTGTCATATAAATGACATCACTCATTTGACCTTGCTGAACTAATTTTATTAATTGTTGCTGCATCGCCTCCAAAACTCGTTGCGGTGCATTGATCTGTTGATCAAGCCAATCCAAATAATGGTCATCAATCTTCGTGTAGCCAAACTGTGATCGCTGAATATTTTGTCCACGCAACCGATCACGAAGTATCGCCACAAATAGTAGCATCTGATACAGTAGTGATTCTCGCTCATTTGGTGCTAAAAAATGGCTATCACGGCTTAGATGACGCGTATTAGCAACCAAAGCACCCCAAAGCTTACGACCCTCCCACCATCGATCATAGCAAGCATTATTACGAAATCCCAAAAAAATAGAGATGATGACACCAAACATCGTAAAGCCAACCGCAGGCACGGTGGCAATATAATACCACTGAAACTGTGCCACAAAACCAGCGATGAAAGACAGTACCATGATACCTAATATCGTTGGCAACACTTTGGGTAGCACTGTGCCACGCCATGCAAATAGTAGTTTGAAACTGTTTGATTTATCTCGGACAATCATAAAATACCCCAAAGTACAAGATGGCAATCAAGTTAAAATAAGGCAAGATATCAGTTAAACCCAAGCAAATACGAACAGGCATCTGACATGGATTTAAAAAGTTTTAAATAAAAAACCCCAAGCCATCGTTGACTTGGGGTTATAAAAATGGCGCAGCGGACGGGGCTCGAACCCGCGACCCCCGGCGTGACAGGCCGGTATTCTAACCAACTGAACTACCGCTGCATATGGTGGGTGGTAACGGGATCGAACCGCTGACCCTCTGCTTGTAAGGCAGATGCTCTACCAACTGAGCTAACCACCCTAAAATGTTTTTGTTGATAACAGTAATTTTATCAAAGTGACTGTATCAAACAAAGTAGATATGGTGTCAATATATCTTCATTTTAAGTTCTTGAACAAATGTTTGTTTGTTCTTTGTGGTGCGTATTATATAGAAATTTATCACAGTGTCAAATACTTTTTGGATAAATTATTTGATATTTTGGATAAATTTTATAAGTTATTGATATTTAATGGGTTATTTTTTAGCATTGGCATATTTATTTTGGACATAGGCTTCGGTCCTGGCAAGCCTATCAAGCGTGCCAACATCCATCCAGTGATCTGTCATATGCTCGCCACTCACCAACTGCTGATTGATGGCAGATTTTAAATAGGGTGCCAGTGGTGCAATTTGCCCTTGGTTCAGTGATGCCACGATTTTAGGCGACATGACGCTCATCCCTGCAAAGGTTAATGCGGTATGATCACTTTTTAAGCATACTTTTTCTTTGATTAGCCCAAAATCACCCTCAGGATGATGCTTGGGATTATCCACCAAGATTAGATGTGCCAAATGCTTATTAAGCTGATGATGAACCAGCCGATCAAACTCAAATTCCGTCCAAATATCGCCATTAATCAAAATAAATGGCAAATCACACAACAAACCTTGATCCAAAGCAAATCTAATACCGCCTGCAGTCTCAAGTGGCTCACCTTGTTCAATAGAAAGTAAAATCTCAATGCCAAATTTTTTAGATAAATTGAGTGTCTTAAGTTCTGTGAGTAACACCTCAGATAGATAGCTGGTATTGATGACAATGCGGTGTACACCTGCCGTCGCCAAACGCTCGATATGCCATACAATCAGCGGCTTACCAGCAATTGGAATCAGAGGTTTAGGCTTTGTGAGCGTCAATGGACGCATACGGGTGCCTTTACCTGCTGCCAAAATCATCGCTTGCTGAATCATAACCGCTCCGATAAGTACCCAAATTTGTTGCTATAAGCAGGTAGTACGCTATTTTTAAGCCATGCCATAAATTCACCATAAATCGCATCATGACTACGCTCAGACAGCCAAGACAGCTCAGCCACCAAGTCGCTCATTACCTTGGGGATGTTTTTAAGATAGCGGTGCTTGCCATCACGCTCTGACAAGCGAATAAAAATCCCCAAAACTTTCAAATGACGCTGTATGCCCATTATATTGGTTTGTGAAATAAAAGTTCCCAAATCAACGCTGGGTTTAATCAATTGATAAAATTCATGAATACGCTTTTGGGCCCACACCTCATTATAATCAATATATGCATCTCGCACCAGACTGACCAAATCATAAGTATACGCACCAATCACCGCATCTTGAAAATCAATCACACCAAGATGATCACTGCCCTTATCCATCATCAAATTACGACTGTGGTAATCACGATGTACAATCACTTGAGGCTGCTTATTAATCTGCATGATGAGTGTTTGTTTTAAACTTTCCCATTTTTGAGCATCTTTCTGAGTTAGCCCAATTCCCAAATAAGGTAAAAACCACTCGCTAAATAAGTCCATTTCTTGGGCTAATTTTTCATTACTATACTTAGGCAAATCAGCTCCCTTAATCGTCTGTAGCTGAGCCAATGTCTGTAACGCCTTGGTGTAATAGCCATCTTTGTTATCAGTGTCTTTGGCAATGGCATGGGCAAACTCCACCGTACCAAAATCCTGTAAAAGCAAAAATCCCATCGCTTCATCACACGCCATAATATCAGGTACATTTACCGTTTCGCTCATGATACCTGCCACATGGATAAAATCTTGAATACTTTCTTTATCAGGTGGTGCATCCATCAAAAGATATGTCATCTCATGACCGCCCACCTCGCCACGCATGGGTAAATAAATGCGGTGGTAACGACGAAAACTGGCATCTCCCGATAAGCTTTCTACACGAAAGTCGGTCGCCAAATTTGCATTTAAAAATTCCATCATCTGAGTGTGGCGTACATCGCTCATAAATTTTCTCAACGGTTGGTGATATCAAAATGACAGTTTAGCGGATTTTGGTGGTTTAAACCAGTATCGTTATACAAAATAATCAAGCATTTGACAAACTTTTGTCTAAAAAGCGTCGTCAAACATTGATTGCTCTACCAAGTATCTCATCATACCTAGATTAAAATTTCATCCATAAAACCGATAAAATAATCGCACCAAACGCTCAGAATGGTGTAAAATAGCAAAAATTTATCTGTATTCGTAAGGTTTGGCTGTGATTCGCTCTCGTATTCTTTGTGCAAGTTTAATGCACACCGCTCATCACCATCGCTCAAAGACATATTTGACTACCGCTATTCGTTACGCACTATTTGGTATCGCCAGTTTGCCATTTGTCATACCAACTTATGCAGAACTCAATACCAGCCGTTCACTGACAGTCGTTGGTGCTGACAGCTCAAAAAATTTGCCTGATACACCAAATACCAAACCCAATACTGTCTTAGCCTTAGACGCCCATCTACAAAGTCATGATGATACTGCCAATGCCTTTGATGGCTTTGATTTTGAAGTTATCACACAGCAGGCAGCCGAGCAGACAAGCAGTCAAGCAAATCAAGGCAATCATCAGATGAGCCAGCTTGACGCCTTTGCTAGTAAGTCAGACAATCCAAGTTTAAACACTGCCAGGCTGACGGATAAGCATGATACACCCTCTGCCAGTAAAAGCTTAGCCAAATTAGCCGAAAATTACCATATTAAGTCCGATCCAGACGCTCATCGTTGTCAGGGTATGTGGATGCAGCCAATCCACCAAGCAACACACACAAACCGCCCTACCACCCCAAAACTGGATGAAAATGGTAATCCGATTACAGAAGATGGTATTTTTGCTCAAGCTGATTATGGATATTATGACGCTCAAACTTATGCCGAACTGTCTGGCAATGTCATTATGGAACAAAACGGTCGGCGTGTAACCGCTGATAAGCTTACTTTAGACACCCAAACAGGGCAAGCCACTGCGTCAGGTCAAGTACAATTTAGTGATGGCGGTGCAAGTGATCACAGTGCTGGCATTATTGGCATGGCTGAAAACTTAGTATACCATACAGATGGTCAGACAGCGACCGCACAAGATGTTGCTTTTGCAAGCACTACCATCAATGCTCACGGTTATGCCAGTCAAATGGATAAAATAAGCAGTAGCGAATATCGGCTTCAACATGTCATGTTCACCACCTGTCCACCCACAGAACGCAAATGGTACTTAGATACTGATAGCATTGATATCAATACCGATACAGGTCGTGCTATCGCCAAAAATACCACCTTGCGTATCAAAAAAGTACCTGTCTTTTACCTGCCCTATTTTAACTTTCCGATCGATGCTCGTCGCTCTTCTGGATTTTTATTACCATCAATGGGATTTGGTGCATCGGACAGTTTTGAAATTAGTACGCCTTATTATCTGAATTTGGCACCAAATTATGATGCAACCATTATGCCAACTGTATTTACTAACCGCAATCCTATGCTGACTGGCGAATTTCGTTATCTGACCCAAGATTATGGATCAGGGGTGTTGACTGCTTCGTATCTTCCAAAAGATCAGCAATATCATGATAAAGACCGTAGCCGAATACAATTTGATCATACATGGCAACCCAAGCAGTTTGATAAAATTACCACTTACGCACAATATCAATCTGTTTCTGATGCCAATTATTTATCAGACTTTAATGCCTTGGGTGTTGAGAGTGCTAAGCTAAATCTACCAAGACGCATCGGCACAAGCTTCTTGGATGAAAATGTCTCAGCTGATTTAAGATTTGAAGATTTTCAGCGTTTAGACGGTTTTGGCTTAGATGGTCGGCCAATTACAGACAAAGATAGACCATATGCACGCCTACCACAGCTATCGGTCAACTATCGTTTGCCTCGCATATGGATGGGTACACCCAGCGGTCTTGAACTGGGTGGTATTCATAATTCTGCCTATTTCAAAAAATCCATTAAAGATAACTCTGAACCAGAAAAAAGCGGTGGTAGAATATTTAACCAATTCACAGCCAGTTATCCACTGCTTCGCTCTTGGGGTTATTTGACGCCAAAACTTAGCCTGACACATCTATATACCAGCTATGACGAAGACAGCTTAGCCGACCAAAATATCGCTAAGAAAAATGGTCGCCATTCGGTATTTGCACCGACGGTCAGCTTGGATGCTGGGCTATTTTTTGAAAAAGCGGGTGCACCATTTGGCATGCATCAAGATACAGGTGGCTATCAAGTACTGACACCAAGATTACACTATACTTACACGCCTTTTAAAGATCAACACAATGTACCAAATTTTGAGACAAAAATTGCACAGCTTAGCTATGAGCAGCTTTTGAACAATAACTGGTTTTTGGGTCATGATCGCATTCAAGATTTACACGCCGTCACGCCTGCAGTCAGCTACCGTTATATAGATAAAATGGGCAGGACACGCTTTGAAGGCGGGATCGCAGAACAGATTTTATTGAGTCATATCCGTGTTGGTATCAATGACAGCGAAAGCTATAGCAGCAGAAGCTCTGGTTTGGCATGGCAAGCCAGCCTACAGCCAAAAGATAATTTATGGTTTGATGCATCAGGTTCATTTAGAACAAATTATGATTTGAGCAGTATTGTGGCACAAATTCGCTATCGTCCAAGTGATCGTAAGTTATTTAACCTAGGTATTGTCAAAAGAAAAGAAAATCGTGCTTTTAATCAATCAGCATTATCAGCATATACTGCCTCCGCCATTTTTCCAATCAATAATCGCTGGCGTATGATGGGTCAACTACAATACGACTACAACTTAGATTATGTCATGGATTCTTTGATGGGGCTAAATTATGAAGATTGCTGTTATGGTTTGTCAATCTATGCAAGACGCTATCGTGATGCTTTCAATCCACATTTATCACCTGATACTGCAGTAATGGCAGAAGTTCGCCTAAACGGTATCGGTGGCGGCGGTCGTTTGAATCGACTTTTGAGCGAAAAGGTACTAGGCTATGATCAGGTTCAAAATGCTTGGAGACATGATTACTAAATGCATGCCAGCCGTAGCCTCAAATAGAGCCTAAAATTCATACCACCATATCAGCAAATACTATGCCGTTTGGTTTGACGCTCAAGCAGACAAGTGCTAAACTCTACGCATTTAAGTTGATATTTTATTATTCACAATTAAGGATTATCCAATGCAAGGTAAATTTATCATCAAAACTTTAACCGCTGCTGTCATCAGCTGCACAAGCCTTGTGTCACAAGCATCAATCAGCGGAAATAGTCATGACGGTATTGTCGCTGTTGTCAATGATGAAATTATTTTAAAAAGTGAGCTCAATCAAGCCACTGAGCTGGTCGCAACTGAAATCCAAAAAAACGGCGGCAATGTCACTCAAGATCAAGCACAAACGCTGGCTTTAGATGAGCTAATCAATGAAAAACTTCAGCTTGCCATCATTAATCGTGCTGGTGTCATTCCAAATGATGAGGTGATTGATCAGCAGTTATTACAAATTGCCCAATCCCAAGGCGTGAATAGTTTATCAGAGTTTCAATCCAAACTTGATGCCGAGCGTGCAGGCAGTTATGTTGCGTTGCGTGCAAACTTAATTCAAGATGCCGCCATACAAGCATTATGGCAAAATCAGATTCAAAGCCGTGTACGTATTACCGACGATCAGATTGATGCTTTTTTAAGCAGTCCTGAATCAGCACGCTTAAATCAAGTTCAGTACCGCCTTTTACATATTCGTGTGCCTTATCTTGATAATACTGCCAGCGAGCAAAACCGCCAGCAGGCCGCCTTAGTTGCTGAGCGTGTTAAATCTTCTTTAGATGCTGGCATGAATTTGGATCAAGCCATGCAAAATGCTCGTGGTGATTATACGCCCGATCTTCAAGGTGCTGATACTGGGCTGATTAATGCCACCGCTCTACCGCCAGCCATTGCTGCCAAAGTAGATAAGCTAACTATTGGACAAACATCAACGCCGATCGTTACCGTAAATGGTATTGATATCGTCAAAGTGGTTAATAAGCAACAACAAAATCAAGTCATCGTACCTAAATGGCAAACCAGCCATATTTTGGCTCGTATTGATAGCAATCAAAGCAGTGATATCGCTGAACAAAAAATCAATGCCATTTATCAACAATTACAACAAGGTGCCGATTTTGGGACCTTGGCGGCAACTTATTCAGATGACACAGGTTCAGCTTCACAACATGGCAGTTTAGGCTGGGTTAATGAAGGCGATATGGTGCCAGAATTTGAAACCATGATGAAAAATACAGCAAAAGGTGATTTTTCAACACCATTTCGCTCTCAATTTGGTTGGCATATCCTAAAAGTCAACGATATTAAACAACATGATATTACCGAGCAATATCGACGCAACGCTGCACACGAATATCTATTCTTGCGCAGCGCACCACAGGCTCAAGAAGATTGGTTGCAAGAATTACGCTCAAGTGCTTATATTAAAATTTATGAATAAATAAAAATAAAAATACCGAAGATTTATACTTCGGTATTTTTTACTCAGGTTATTAAGGCAAATAAAATGATCTTGGGAATTTAAGCAAAGCTAACTAAGATATAAAATCTGGCTAGCTTATATATAAAGCTATTTAAGTACTGTCAATGGATCAACATACACGCCATTTCTAGAAATTCTAAATTCAAATAGTGCCGCACCGCTTGGCTGATTTTTCATGCTTGCAATACGCTGACCGGTACGCACCGTATCGCCTGTTTTAACTTGAGCGTCCTTAATATGGATATAGCTTGAAACAAATCCATTGGTATGCTGAATCACAATACTCGCCCCGTCCATATTGTGATCAGCTTGAATGACTGTGCCTGCATTACTGGCGTTAATTAAATCGCCATCTCGTCCAGAAAACCACATGCCATTACTGGTAACAGTTGAGCCGGCCACTGTCGCCGTACCAAAGCGTCGAACCACTGGATTGGTCGCACCAACAGGATAGCGAAATTGCATCACCCCTGAGCTACCCGTGGCAAATGGTGCTTCTGTCACTGGTGGGGCAACTGGTGCTGGCTGCTGAACCACAGGCGGAGTCGGTGTGGGTTTTTTTACCACAACAACAGGTGGCGTGGGTTTTTGTACGGCAGGATGCTGCTGTACTGGTGGTCTGCTTGACTGAACCGCCACAGGCGAAGGTGTGTGAGCTGTATTCACACCAGAGCTGATACTACGCTCACGCACCTTGAGATCACCTGACCATAAAGTCAGCCATTGACCTGTATAAATCGTATAACTGCTATTTAGATTATTAATGTGTCCAATCTCACGCCAATTTAATCCATAACGCTGAGCAATCTTACTGACAGTATCGCCCTGCTTCACCTGATAGCGATTTGGTACGCCCTGACTGTCCGTGATAACCTGTGAACCTATTGCCAAACCACCTGAACCTGAAGTACGATGACTGCCCGAACCTGAGGTGCTATTATAGGTTGGCTTACTGGCACATCCTGCCAAAATGCAAGTGGTGATCACACCAAAAATCAAGCCCAATCGCTTGATGGGTTTTTGATTTTGTGAATTGATTGCTATCGTCACAGTCATACTCCAGTACCGAATGATTTATTAAGCAGATTTGGCAAATGATTTTGTCCAAATTTGAATGACAAATACCCTATTGTAACATGGGAGCAGTTAACGCAAAACCCACAATAATTGAGCTTTTGTATTTTTTTGTCAAAGTTTTTTGCCAAAATAAAAATAACAGCATAATATAATTTATAATATTTTAAATTAATATTATAAATCAATAATTATCAAAAAACGACTAAAAACCTTTAGCCGTTTTAACTGTAAATTCAGATGACTCAATCAAAATAGCGTTGGCTTAGTAATCGCCAATACAATAATACCCACATAAGCCACCGAAGCAATCATCAGTCCTGCTTTGGCTTGGGATGGGGTATTGGTATAATGACGCTGTGCCTTAATGGTGGCGGACGCAGCAACAATCAGTAAAACCAACTTGGCAAGTGCCCAATGCTGAGTACCTGCAACCTGATAAATCTGCCAAAATAATCCCAATCCAGTCAAAATAACCGCTGTATAAAATACATGATTTAAGATTTTGAGGGTATTGGATGCTTTTGGTGTTTTGCCCATAAACATTGGTAATGCTTGTAATATAAAAATAAACAGCACAATAATCGCCAAAAGCATGTGTAAATGTTTCATAAAAATCTCTAATGATTATGCATAAATCACTTCCAAAATCTCAAACTCAGCCAGTCCACTGGGCGTTTGGATTTTGGCTTCATCACCTTCAGATTTACCGATAAGACCACGCGCAATCGGTGAATTGACCGAGATTTTACCGACTTTAAAGTCTGCTTCATCATCACCGACAATTTTATAGCGACGCTTAGCACCATCATCCATGTTTTCAAGCACAACAGTCACCCCAAATACCACTCGTCCCTCTTTGGGCAGTTTAGCAGGGTCGATGATTTGAGCCCCACTAAGTTTGGCTTCGATGTCACGAATGCGAGCTTCACAAAACCCTTGTTGCTCACGGGCGGCGTGGTATTCGGCATTTTCTTTTAAATCACCGTGTTCACGAGCTTCGGCGATTGCGGTGGTAATGCGTGGACGCTCAACGGTTTTTAGCTGTTTTAGCTCATCTTCAAGCGCTTTATGCCCTTCTGGCGTCATTGGATAGCGTTGCATAATTTTCCTTTCAATGTTTATGATTTAAATCAATTTAAGTTAATTCATCAAACATTAACCCAAAAAATCATTTAAATAAAAATATTAAAAATGTAAAAAAACTTGCCAAATACGATATCTGGCAAGATTTTGTTAAATCAGATTTATTAATATATTGTACTGAGTTTTAGAAAAAATGCAAGCTCAATTTGGTAAATACTCCAAAGTAAAAATATTAAGTTGCATCAAGTCACATAAATTTGCTCAACACAAATGCGTGAGCAAATTTACCCCAGCACTTCTATTTTGCATGCAAATCTTGCAGCTTATAAACATTAAACGGTAAAGTCGTCTCATAGGCTTCACACACCGCACGCCCTGCGTTGAGTGTATTTGCAACCAGTATTTTATTTTGCAAGGCTTCACGGCGAATTGGGAACGAGTCTTTTAATGCCTGCTTGCCCTCTGTGGTATTAATGGCAAGGTGAATTTGGCCATTTTTCATCATATCCACGATGTGAGGGCGACCTTCACTGACTTTATTAACACGCTTACACGCTACGCCAGCACCTACCAGCATATCATGTGTACCGCCTGTGGCAACGATGTTAAAACCAAAGCCTGCCAAGCGTTTTGCCACATCTACCACGCCCGCTTTGTCGCTATCACGCACCGAGATAAAGACCGTTTTGGTCTCCCCCTCTTGTGGCAGCCCTGTCAATCTATCACCACTGCCCAGTGTTGCCTTATAATACGCCTCACCAAAGGTCTGCCCCACACCCATCACCTCGCCTGTGGATTTCATCTCAGGGCCCAAAATGGGGTCAACGCCTGGAAATTTGGCAAAAGGAAATACCGCTTCTTTGACTGAATAATGACTTGGCACAATCTCTTGGGTGAAGTTTTGCTCTGCCAAAGTCTGTCCTGCCATACAGCGGGCGGCGACTTTTGCCAAAGACACGCCGATACATTTGGAGACAAATGGCACGGTGCGAGACGCTCTTGGGTTAACCTCTAAGACATAGACTGTTTCACCTTTGATGGCAAATTGCACATTCATCAAGCCGACCACACCAAGCTCTTTTGCCATGGCGACGGTTTGGCGACGCATGTCATCTTGAATGTCATCACTTAATGAGTAAGGCGGAATGGAGCAAGCAGAATCGCCCGAGTGCACGCCTGCTTGTTCAATGTGTTGCATGATGCCACCAATCACCACCTCTTTACCGTCCGATACACAGTCCACATCTACCTCAATGGCATCATCTAAGAAATGGTCAAGCAGGACAGGCGCTTCATGAGACGCTTGCACCGCATCACGCAAGTAGCGTTTAAGTTCATCTTCGTTATAGACAATCTCCATGGCACGACCGCCCAAAACATATGATGGGCGTACAACTAAGGGGTAGCCCACTTTGGTGGCTTCTGATATGCCCTCTTCAAAGGATTTAACGATGCTGTTATTGGGTTGTGTCAAGCCCAATTTTTGTATCATGTGTAAAAAGCGTTCACGGTCTTCGGCTCGGTCAATGGCATCAGGACTTGTGCCAATGATGGGAACGCCTGCTTGTTCTAGGCTACGGGCAAGTTTTAGTGGCGTTTGTCCGCCATATTGCACAATCACGCCCTTGGGATTTTCGGTGCGTACGATTTCAAGCACATCTTCTAGGGTAATTGGCTCAAAATACAAACGGTCTGATGTGTCATAGTCGGTTGAAACGGTCTCAGGGTTACAGTTAACCATGATGGTCTCATAGCCATCTTCACGCATGGCAAGGGCGGCGTGGACACAGCAGTAATCAAACTCAATGCCTTGTCCGATACGGTTAGGGCCGCCACCGATGACCATGATTTTGTCTTTATTTGATGGGTTGGCCTCGCACTCTTCATCATATGTTGAGTACATATAAGCGGTTGATGTTTCAAATTCAGCGGCACAAGTATCCACCCGTTTGTATACAGGATAAATGCCCATGTTCCAACGGGTTTTGCGAAATTGTTTTTCAGACACGCCCATCAATTTGGCAATGCGTGCATCGGAGA
This sequence comes from Moraxella catarrhalis, assembly GCF_001632285.1. Taxonomy (GTDB): domain Bacteria; phylum Pseudomonadota; class Gammaproteobacteria; order Pseudomonadales; family Moraxellaceae; genus Moraxella; species Moraxella catarrhalis. The sequence continues at coordinate 88,301 of NZ_LWAH01000016.1, read as the reverse complement.
GACCTTTTCGTTTAAGACGGCGTAGCAAATTGGGGGTTAAGTCGCCCATGCCAAGGGTTTTTAGCTGATTTTCTGTATGAACAATGTCCTCAATTTGCACCAAAAACCATGGGTCAATGTTGGTGTCAGCAAAAACATCATCAACCGATAAGCCAAAACGCAGTGCATCAGCGATATAAAAAATGCGTTCTGGGGTGGGGGTTTTGAGTTTGAGTTTTAAGGTGCTGATGATGCTGTCATCATTTTGTTCAAAGTCTAATTGCTCATCAAAGCCTGTCGCCCCTATTTCCAGACCACGCAGTGCCTTTTGCATGGATTCTTGAAAATTACGACCAATTGCCATCACCTCGCCAACTGATTTCATTTGAGTGGTTAGCACGCTCTCAGCTTGGGGGAATTTTTCAAAGTTAAAGCGTGGCATTTTGGTAACCACATAGTCAATGGCAGGCTCAAAACTCGCTGGAGTTTTGCCCCCTGTGATGTCATTTTTTAGCTCATCTAGGGTATAGCCGACGGCAAGTTTGGCAGCGATTTTGGCAATGGGAAAGCCTGTCGCCTTAGATGCCAATGCTGATGAACGGCTGACTCGTGGGTTCATCTCAATCACCACCATACGCCCTGTTTTTGGATTGATGCCGAATTGGACATTTGAACCACCTGTCTCCACACCAATCTCACGCAACACAGCGATGGACGCATTACGCATGATTTGGTATTCTTTGTCGGTTAAGGTTTGGGCAGGGGCGACGGTGATGGAATCGCCTGTATGTACACCCATGGGGTCAAAGTTTTCAATGGAACAGACGATGATGCAGTTGTCTTTTTTATCACGCACCACCTCCATTTCATACTCTTTCCAACCGATTAAACTCTCATCAATGAGCAGCTGGTGGGTGGGTGATAAGTCAAACCCACGCTCACAAATCTCAATAAACTCCTCACGGTTATAAGCAATGCCACCCCCAGAACCCCCCATGGTGAATGATGGGCGGATAATGCACGGAAAACCAACCTTAGCTTGAATGGCAAAAGCATCATCCATGCTCTGTGCAATTTCTGCTTTGGGGCATTCCAGACCGATTTTTTTCATGGCTTTATCAAACAGTTCACGGTCTTCGGCTTTTTCAATGGCTTCTTTGGTCGCCCCAATCAGCTCACAGCCATATTTGGCAAGCACGCCATGTTTGTCAAGGTCAAGCGCACAGTTAAGTGCCGTTTGTCCACCCATGGTTGGCAAAATGGCATCAGGACGCTCTTTGGCAATGATTTGCTCTACTGTCTGCCAGGTAATCGGTTCAATATAAGTGGCATCAGCCATGGACGGGTCAGTCATGATGGTGGCAGGATTTGAGTTTACCAAAATCACCCGATAGCCCTCTTCTTTTAAGGCTTTGCAGGCTTGGGCGCCTGAATAGTCAAATTCACAGGCTTGCCCGATGACAATGGGACCTGCCCCAATGATAAGAATGGATTTAATGTCGGTACGCTTTGGCATGGCGGTTCTCTTTGTTGATAAATTATTGATAATTTTTTTTGATTGATAAAATGGGTTAAAAAAGTGTTGCCATCGCTTGTTCTTCTTGACGGATACGCTTAAATAAGACCAGCAAATAAATGGGCAAGCCAATCAATAAAACATACCACGCTTGACACAATAAGGCGATGCCAATCAGTTCAGGTATGATGTTTAAAAAATAATTGGGGTGGCGAAATGTTTTAAATAACCACGAACGATTAATTTGATGTTCTGGCAAAATATAGATTTTAACCGTCCAAATCTCCCCCAACTGCTTGATAATCAACGCCAATATCACAAATGAAGCACCTACCATCAGCGTGCCAACCAAGGATATGCCATTAAAAGCAGTGTCAGAAAGCCATACCGAGATAAAGCATGCCAAATAATAAAGCGTATGAACCACCGCAAGCACCGTAGAATTGGTTTTTCCGTATTGTATTGCCCCTTTGGCAATCAAGGCTTTTTCATGTTTAATGGAGACGGCTAAAAATAACAGTCTGATGATAAAAAATAGGATTAAAATGCTTAAAATCATTGTCATTGATGTTTTTTCCATTGAAATTAAAAATATAAATCGGATTAATGGTATTTTTAATGAATGATGTTTTAGACTGTCATGCCATATAAACAATTCTCATAAGTCCACGCCACAATCTTGTTATCATCATTGCTTTCATAAAATGCTGATAATAATGTATGCCATGTTTCAAGTTGATTTTCATTGATATTTAACATGCCACAACCTGCCATGATAAGTTCGTAATTGGCACAAATCATTGCTATGCGTTTATTACCGTCCCAAAATAATTGATGTCGCATCATATAATACATGGTTCTTAAAATATGATGTGTGTTTGATATGGGTAAGTGATTCAATTCATTTAACGCTTGCTCAACCTTGTTTTAAGCAGAATGTCTGGCACAAAACTCACGCCACTAATGCAAACATTGCCAGTTCTTAGCTCGCCCCACGCCAAACTTTCATTGTATGCCACAAAACCATTGACTTTGCACGCAAATGCCAAGTCAAATTGACTGTCCGATGATAAAATAAATTGCCACGCATTTTTTAGATTTAACAGCACTTGCATGTCATGGGTTGAAATGCCGCTCACACTCATGCCATCAATCATGGTTTTGCTCTGGGGAAAAGTGGTATTGATATTTTCCAAGCGTGACATGCTGTGAATGACTTCAACGATGTTTTTTTCGCCAAAAACCGATTTTGTTCAAGAGTGAGGTTGAATTTGTCAGCAAACATGATGGGCATATTCATTCAAAAAAATCTTCATCAATTTCACAAATTTCAAGCACTTCTTTGACTCGAATGCCCACTTTATATTTAATCATTAAACCAACCAGCTCTTGTCCACCAATCAGGACAATTCTGCCCAATAATTTTTGAGAAAATCCTTGGGCGGATTTGGTGAATGATGATGTGGTGATAAACACACCCCGTTCCACGCCATTGCCCTGTAATGCCCCTGAAAAGGATTGTAATTCTTTTGAACCAATCATGTTATCACTGGCATATCTTTTGGCTTGAATGTAGATATTTTGAATGCCTAATGGGTCTTGTTTGATGACCCCATCAATGCCACCATCGTGTGATTTGCCAGTATGTTCAAACAAGTTTTCTTTACCGCCATATCCCATGGCAAGCAATAACTTTAATACCGATTTTTCAAAAAATAAAGGCGTGCCTTTTTGTAATTTATTTAACAGTTCAACTGAAATTTCTGTTTCAAGATTTTTAATGGCATTTTTGGCTTGGGTTTCAAAATCCATGTCATCATTATCATCAGTTTCAATGCTGGTCTTATCTGACAGTTTTTTCTTGCGTTTAATTTCTGCTCTGCTTTTTAAATAACTTTTCCAATCAGGTAAACTAGCTTCATCATACAGTTTTTCGCTAATGTGTGTTTTATTTTGCCACAGTGTCGCCATTTTTAAACCAATGGGTGTGATTTGATAGGTGGCTTTACTGATGCGATTTAAGATGCCTGCTTTGGTTCGAGAACTGATTGACCAAGCGATGGCATTTTCTACTTTTGGCTGACCACTGTTAAAACGCAAAGTTAAAATTTCATCAGAAAATTCCCCCAATTGAATGACACCTTGATAAATCTCTTGGCGTTTACGAACTTTATTATCACTCATCAGCTTTAATGTTAAAGCACGGCATTTATCACGGTATTCACGATTATTAAAATTCATAACAGCTTTCCAAAAGAGCAAGTTATTTTAGATGGTGCGTTCCATAAAGCAAATTCACCCAATTTACCGTTCAAAATGTCACTGCCCAAATTCACACTTTCGCCTTTTGCATTTCCATAATGAATCTATCAAACAACACCGAACAATCATGTGGACCGGGGCTGGCTTCTGGGTGTCCTTGAAAGCCAAATGCAGGTTTATCGGTCAACTCAATGCCTTGATTTGTGCCATCAAACAGTGAGCGATGCGTGGCTTTAACATTGGCAGGTAAGGTCGCTTCATCAATGGCAAAGCCATGGTTTTGTGATGTGATCATCACCGTACCATCTGCCAAATTTTGCACAGGGTGGTTTGCCCCATGATGCCCCGATTTCATTTTGATGGTTTTTGCCCCACTGGCCAGGCCCAATAATTGATGCCCCAAACAGATACCAAAAGTTGGAATCTCCGTTTGCTCAATGATGTGCTTGATATTGTCAATGGCATAGGTGCAGGCGGCAGGGTCAGCAGGGCCGTTGGAGAGAAAAATACCATCAGGGTTTTTTGCCAAAACCTCGCTAATTGGTGTTTGGGCAGGGACAACCGTCACATGACAACCCCTATCCACCAGCATGCGTAGAATGTTGGTTTTTGTGCCAAAATCATAGGCAACCACATGAAATTTTTTACTAATGTGTTTGCCAAGCTGTTTAAAATACCCGCCTGTTGGGCTGTCTGTTTTGCCATATTTGGCGGTGGCGGCAGGGTTGTCAGCAAGTTCCCAAGTGCCTTCTACCCATTCAAATCCTTGTGGGTGGCAGCATTCTTTTGCCAAATCAAGCCCCGTCAAGCCTGCAAACTCTTTGGCAAGTTGCACCGCTTTGTTTTCATCGTCAGCTGTGATGTCCGTGTCGCTGTCTATGGCATAAATACAACCGTGCTGAGCCCCTTTATCACGCAAAATTCGGGTCAGCTTTCGGGTGTCAATTTCGGCAATGGCAACGGTGTCATGGCGTTGTAAAAAGTCGGTGAGTGATTCATCGTTGCGAAAACTTGAACTGATGATGGTGGCATCACGGATAATCAGCCCTGATGCCCAAATGCGATGTTCACTGCCAGACTCGCCATCTTCGCTGTTGGTGCCTGTGTTGCCAATGTGTGGGTAGGTTAAGGTAACCAGCTGTTTGGCGTAACTTGGGTCGGTTAGGATTTCTTGATAGCCTGTCATGGCGGTGTTAAATACCACTTCGCCAACGCTACTGCCCATTGCACCAATGCTGATGCCGTGAAAAATTGTACCGTCAGCGAGGGCTAAAATGGCTTTTTTTGCTATTTGAGCTGTCATGAATTTCACCCGAATTTTTTATTAGTATTAAACTTTTATATGATAAAATATTATAAATTAATTATTAAGCAATTTGCAATTTACCAAATTTTAGATAAAATTTTTTAGCGATTGACCGCTAAAAAATTATCATTACTGTCTGATTTTTTCCACAAAAAAGCGAATGATTAAAACAAATAACTCACCCTGCGTCTCTGCCAAGATAAAGTTATGTGGATTCATAATCACTCGCTCATCGTAGATTTTGCTTATTATATATAAAAAAATACAAAAAATCTATATTTTAATCCATATTTTGACTAAAAATTTTTACTCAACATATAGATTAAAATCGCTTTAGGTTTTATCAAGTACAACCGCTGCTGAATTAATACAATATCTAAGCCCCGTATCGGTGACATAATTATCTGGAAAAACATGACCCAAATGCCCACCACAATGATGGCAAGTGACTTCGATGCGACGCATCCCATGCGATAAATCCAGCGTTTCATCAACGACATTATCGCCGATAACCTTATCAAAACTTGGCCAGCCGCAACCTGAATGAAATTTGGCACTGCTATCAAATAGTGGCGTATGACAACCCTTACAGCGATAAATACCCTCCACTTCGGTATCGGTATAAAGCCCTGTGAAAGCTTGCTCGGTGCCTTTTTGTCTTAGGACATAATACGACAAATCATCCAAGCGATTTTGCCAATCTGCCTCACTCATCGTATTTATCACTGCTTTGTCAAGCGGATTCATCACTCACTCCTTCAAATTTCATCAGTATGCAAGATTTACTTGCATATCAAAATCTTAATTCATTAATCAAATTTGTAAAGTATAACTTGCAATTGATGATTTTATGGCATAAAATCATCAATTGCAATACAGGATATATTACCATGAATGACCCACAAAATACCATCATAAAACAAGGTTTGCGACTAAAATTACGGCGAAAAGCTTTGGGGCTATCAGCTGAAGCCTTGGCATCTAAGATGAGTGAGCTTGGCGTGCCTGTCAGTCGTGGTGCGATCGCCAATTGGGAATGCGGTAAAAATGGCATTGTCATGAGTAAATTACCCATATTAGCGGTAGCTTTAGGTGTCAGTGAAAGTTATCTTATAAGTGGTGATCATTTGACCTTACAGACAACCAAACAAAAAACCGTTAATGAAATTTGGCCAAAATCAACCCTCATCAAATCATCTGTTAATCAAACGCCCATTATTTTATCATCGGAATACGCCATCATGCCCCAAACCAAGCCCTTAAAAAAATCCAATAAACTTGCCAATGTTTGCTACGATATTCGTGGTGAGTTATTACAAACCGCCAACCGTATGGAAGCTGAAGGCCAGCGGATTATTAAGCTCAACATCGGTAATCCTGCCCCTTTTGGGCTATTAGCTCCTGAAGAAATTGTTCGTGATGTGGCACTTAATTTGCCTGAAGCATCTGGATATTCTGATTCTCAAGGAATTTTTTCCGCCAGAAAAGCGATATTGCAATATTATCAAGGCAAGGGGCTGTTATCTGCGATAGATGTCAATGATGTTTATATCGGTAATGGTGTCAGTGAATTGATTGTCATGACCATGCAAGCGCTACTTGATGACGATGATGAGATTTTAATTCCGATGCCTGATTATCCTTTGTGGACGGCAGCGGCAAATTTAGCAGGCGGTAAAGCGGTACATTATCGCTGTCTTGAAGATGATCATTGGCAACCAGACTTAAAAGACATTGAAAGCAAAATCACATCACGCACCAAGGGTATTGTTATCATTAACCCCAATAATCCAACAGGTGCGGTCTATACTGATGAAATCCTAAAAAGCATTGCTGCACTTGCCAAAAAATATGATTTGGTGATTATGGCAGATGAAATTTATGACCGCATTTTATATGATGGCGTCACGCATACCCCCATGTGTACAATCACAAATGATTGTTTGGTTCTAACCTATAATGGGCTATCCAAGTCACATCGCATTGCAGGCTATCGCGCAGGCTGGCTTATGGTTTCGGGCAAAAAACACCATGCCACCGATTTTATTGAAGGGCTGACCATGCTGGCAAGTATGCGTCTGTGTGCCAATGTTCCCGCCCAATACGCCATCCAAACAGCCATGGGCGGCTATCAATCAATGCAAGCTTTGACTGCACCGACAGGACGCTTATATAAGCAGCGTAATTTAGCGGTTGAGCGTCTGAATGCCATCAAAGGCATCAGCTGCACCATGCCCCAAGGTGCATTTTATTGCTTTGCTAAGATTGACCGTGATATCTACCCTATCGATAATGATATGAAATTTATGATGGATCTACTCATTGAAGAGAAAGTATTGATAATCCAAGGTACAGGATTTAACTGGGATCAGCCCGATCATTTCCGAGTCGTATTTTTACCAAATCTTATTGATTTAGAAGATGCCATGGACAGATTGGATCGTTTTTTTGCCAAAAAGCGTCGAGAATTTGGAACAAATTAACCCATCAGTCATGATAAAAACGCCTTGGCTTTTACATGGGGCGTTTTTTATGATTGGTCATGGCGATAATATCCCCAAAATCACTACCCATATTCCATTTTTGAATTTAAATTTTTGGTATCAAACACTTAACATAATGCAAAACAAATCAGCTAAGCCAAAATAGGATATATGAATGTACCAATACAGCTATGCCGACCAAAAGCTCGTCGATGAGCGGGTGTCACAATTTCGCAGCCAAACTGAACGCTTTTTATCAGGTGAGCTGCCTGAAGAGCAATTTTTACCTTTGCGTCTGCAAAATGGTCTTTATATTCAGCGTCATGCGCCAATGCTGCGTATTGCGATTCCTTATGGCTTAATGAGCAGTCATCAGCTGCGTACTTTGGCAGAGATTGCACGTGATTATGATAAAGGTTATGGGCATTTTACCACACGCACCAATTTACAATTAAACTGGGTAAAACTTGAAGAAGTGCCTGATATTTTGGCAAAATTAGCTGCCAATCAAATGCATACCATTCAAACTTCAGGTAACTGTATTCGCAACACCACCACCGACCCTTATGCTGGCATTCATGCCGAGGAGATTGCCGACCCACGCCCTTATTGCGAAATTATCCGCCAATGGAGTACTTTTCATCCTGAATTTGCCTTTTTGCCACGCAAATTTAAAATTGCCGTCATCGGCACAAGAACTGACCGTGCTGCCACACAGGTGCATGACATCGGTCTACATTTGGTGGAGCGTGACGGCGAAATCGGTTTTGAGGTCATTGTTGGCGGTGGCTTGGGTCGCACACCGATTATCGGGAAGTTGATTCATGAATTTTTACCACGCAGGCATTTGCTGAGTTATCTTGATGCCATTTTGCGTGTTTATAATTTAGAAGGTCGCCGAGATAATAAATATAAAGCACGCATCAAAATTTTGGTAGAAAGCTTAGGCAAAGATACCTTTATCCAAAAAGTCAATGATGAATGGCAAACTTTAAAAGATGGTGATTTGACATTAAGTGAGGCACATTTTGCTAAAGCCGAAAGCTATTTTACTACCCCAGCTTATGAGCAGATTGATCGCTTGGCAGTACAAACACAGTTAGATGAGTTTTTGGCTGATAAGGATTTTTACAATTGGTATGAGCATAACACTGTTGCCCACAAAATCAATGGCTATAAAGCCGTTGTCATCTCATTAAAGGCTGGCGTTGTTGATGGTAACTATGTGCCTGCAGGCGACATTACCGATGCACAAATGTTTGCACTGGCAGATTTGGCAGATGAATACAGCTTGGGCGAGATTCGTGCCACACATCAGCAAAATTTGGTACTTAGCGATGTTAAAATAACTGATTTATACATACTTTGGCAAAAATTAAGTGCACTTGACCTTGCTCGTGCCAATATCGGCACTTTAACCGATATGATCGTCTGCCCTGGCTTTGATTATTGTGCGCTTGCCAATGCCACCACCCACAATATCGCCGAATCCATCGAAAAACAATTCAATGACTTAGACTATCTGTATGACTTAGGCAACATTCGCTTAAATATGTCAGGCTGTATGAATGCATGTGCACATCATCATGTGGGCGATATTGGTATCTTAGGTGTTGATAAAAAAGGCGAGCATTGGTATCAAATTAGCTTGGGCGGCAATTCAGGCGAGCATGCCAAATTGGGGCAAATCCTTGGGCGTGCTGTCGCTGCTGACGAAGTTGCTCAAACCATCGCCACCATTGTAAATGTCTATAAAAATGAGCGTATAGAAAGCCATGGACATATCGAAAGCTTCGCTCAAGTCATTGAAAGACTTGGTATAACACCCTTTAAAACAGCTGTCTATCACTAATTATCTCATAAATATTTAAGATAATATAAAATATATAAATTTTTTATATTCAGGATAAATCATGAGTACAATCAAAGTTGATCGCCATACCAATTCAGAACCTGCCACGCTTGATCTAAGCCAAGCACTGACAGCTGACGCAACGCCCAATGACATTGAATCTGCCATCGCTCACCAAGATTGCCTTATTTTTTTGGTTGCTAACTTTATGGACGGTCGTATTTTTAGCCTAATTCGCCATACTAGACATCAAGGTTTTCAAGGTGAGATTATTGTAGGCGGTGAATTTGCCCTTGATCAGGCCAATTACTTTGTCAAATCTGGTGCGACGGCATTTTTGGTCGATGAAACCAATGTTGAGACACTAACAAAAACTTTGCAAGATTTGGCAACTGGTTATGATGGTAAGGCTGTTAGTCACTTACCGTTATTTAGTTAATATTAAAATAATAAAGTGAGCATTATGAATACTTTGCCATTATTTTTTAACCTAAATAACAAAACCGTGCTGATTGTCGGTGGGGGCGATATCGCCTACCGAAAAGCACAATTAATGGCAAAGGCTAAAGCAAAGCTTGTGGTGATTGCGAAACATTTTGAGGCTGAATTTTTGGATTTTTTACAGTCTCATCATCATGTATTTTTTCAAAAATCCTTTGAACCAATCGATCTTAATCAGCATACACCCACTTTAGTGATCGGTGCAACCGATGACCATGAAGTAAATTTGGTCATTCATCGTGCATCAAAAGCGTATGGTGTGCCGGTTAATATTGTCGATACGCCAGATTTGTGTGATTATATTTTTCCTGCTATTGTAGATAGAAACCCAATCGTGATTGGTGTATCCAGTAATGGCAAAGCGCCTGTACTTGCACGCTTGATTAGAGCCAAAATTGAATCATCATTGCCCAGTCGCTTAGGAGAGCTTGCAGACAAAGCAGGTAAATTTCGAGATACCATCAAAAACTCTCTACCCACCATCACTGAACGCCGATATTTTTGGGAGTCAATTTTTGATCGTGCCTTAAAAGATGAAACAATTGGCACACTCAGCGATGAGCTTAATCAATTTAAAAATCATGATACCCGCTTGGGTGAGGTCTATATTGTGGGTGCAGGGGTAGGCGATCCAGATTTATTGACTTTTAAGGCACTCAGGCTCATGCAACAAGCAGATATCGTACTTTATGACGCACTGGTATCAAATGACATTTTAGAGCTTTGTCGCCGTGATAGCCAAAAGATTTTTGTGGGCAAAAAAAGAAAAGATCACACCAAAACTCAAGATGAAATCAACCAACTATTAGTTGATTATGCCAAACAGGGGCATCGGGTATTACGCCTAAAAGGTGGTGATCCATTTGTCTTTGGGCGAGGCGGTGAAGAGATGCTCGCCTGCCAAGCTGCCCATATACCCTATCAGGTGGTCAGTGGGATTACAGCTGCGTTGGCGGCAAGCAGTTATGCAGGCATACCACTCACACACCGTGGTATCGCAACTTCTGTACGATTTTTGACGGGTTGTTATCAAACAAATGAGCCGTTTAATGGTCTAAATAGTACTTACCAAACTGATGAGACTTTGGTGTTTTATATGGGTCTGCACGCACTGACTAAAATTATTGATTCTTTAATCAGTGCTGGCCTGCCAAATGATTTACCCATCGCCATCATCTCAAATGCCAGCCTACCCACCCAGCAGGTGCTAACAGGTACACTGACAGATATTATTGATAAAAAGCATCAATCCAATCTTATCACACCTGCCATTATTATTGTCGGTCATGTGGTCGATTTGTATCAGCCATAATCATCCAAATTTGCCCAAGTTTTGAGTAACTCATAAAAACTGAGTTGATTTTGATTGAAAAATTCATCAATATCAGTAATAATAACAGCTTGATTGGATGTTATGAATTTATCAAAACCGCTTAATCACTGATAAAAGGATTTTTAATTTGGCAACTTTACACACTTATTTTCGCAGCTCGGCCGCTTATCGTGTCCGAATTTTTTTGGCATTAAAAGGTTTGTCGTACCAAAAAAATTTCATCAATCTAAAGCAATCACAGCAAACAACCAAAGCATATCACCAAACCAACCCCCAAGGTCTTGTACCTGCATGGGAGGATGATTCTGGTAGCTATGGTCAGTCATTTGCCATCATGCTACTTCTTGAGGATAAGCACCCCACACCCGCCCTACTGCCCAGCGACCCTGCCAAAAAAGCCGAGATTTTAAGTGTGGTGCAGCACATCGCTTGCGATATCCATCCACTCAATAATTTAAGAGTATTAAATTATCTAAAAAATAAGCTACACTTGGATGCAACTGGTGTTAATGCTTGGTACGCACATTGGATACAGTTGGGCTTTGATGCCTTAGAGACAACATTAAGCCAAACGGCAGGTCGATATTGCTTTGGTGATACACCAACCTTTGCTGATTGTTTTTTAATTCCTCAAATGTACAACGCCATTCGCTTTAATGTGGATCTGAGTGCCTATCCAACACTTTGCCGAATTTATGAATATGCCAACACTCAGCCTGCCTTTATTGCTGCTATGCCAAAAAATCAAGAAGATGCTGTTGAATGATTGGTTAATTAAAAATCCAATTAAAAAAGCCAGTAAAACACTGGCTTTTGATGGCTTAACTGTTGGCATGTCTTTTATTGTATTGAATCGAATTAAATACTGACAACACAATAAATGCAACGCCAATCAATCCAGTGATAATCTCAGGCACATGAAACCGTGTCGATAGCAACATAATGATGGCAAGCGCCCCGATGGCATAATGTGCACCATGTTCCAAATAAATAAAATCGCTTAAAGTCCCTTTGTTTACCAAATAAATCGTCATAGAACGAACAAACATCGCACCGATAGCCAAGCCAATCATAATGACGATCACATCATTAGTGATAGCAAAGGCACCAATGACACCATCAAAACTAAAAGACGCATCAAGCACCTCAAGATATAAAAAGCCTGCAATACCACCCTTTAGGATTGTGGATGATACGCCAGCGGTATTTGTGATCTCACGGCCTTTTGCGTCATATACCGCCGCCTTATCGTCACCATCACCCTCTAGGAGTGCCGATAGTACACTCACCCCCAAATAGACCAAAATCCCCCAAATGCCTGCGACCATGACGACGCCTTGCTTTGCTTCTTCTACCCAGCTCATAGAGATCATCAAAACAACCAACGCAACAAACACACTCATGGCGTCTACTTTACTAAACTTGACCAAGCGAGACTCTAGCCACTTAAACCAATGCACATCCTTATCGCCAAACATAAAATTTAAGAACACCAGCAATAAAAACATTCCTCCAAATGCTGAGATTTCGGCATGATGTGCATTAAGATGCTCGGCATACTGGACTGGATTATTCAACGCCAGATGAATCACCTCACCCATACCCAAATTGGCAGTTACTGCGACAATGGCGATTGGAAATATCAATCGCATCCCAAAAACTGCGATCAAAATGCCTACAGTCAAAAAAATCTTTTTCCAAAAATCATTCCAACCCTTTAAAATAGAGGCATTCACCACGGCATTATCAAATGATAATGAAATCTCCATGATTGCCAAAATTGCTGTAATACCCAGTGCCAAAAACATCTCAGAGATGCCACCATGGCTATACCCCCACCATGCTGCAATCACCAAACAGACAAAAGTGAAAATGATATCAAATAAAAAATGTCGCATAACTGCCTTTATATTATATTAAAATTAATTATTTAGATTGTATTAAAAATAATTATCAAAAAAATCGCCCAGAGAACATCACTACCGAGCGACAGGATTTGCAATTGACTTAAGAATAATTATACCGCTAAATTCCGTACCAATCAATCGACGAATATGTCAGATCTATCATCAATACCAGCAATACCACGATGACTTGTCAAAATTAAGCATAACAATATGTCAAATCCCTGAAAAAATAAAATTTGCATAAAATGCTTGTCAAATGATAAAAATCCGCTATAATAGCACACAAACGAGTAAAACTTATAACCAAATTTGGGGACGTGGCGGAATTGGTAGACGCACTGGATTTAGGTTCCAGCGCCGCAAGGTGTGAGAGTTCGAGTCTCTCCGTCCCCACCATTGATTAAATAAAAACAGCAAATCATTCAGCTGTTTTTTTGTCCAAAAATTCCTTAAGGCGTTTTTGTTGTGCATCATAGTCTATCTTATCACGCCGATAAATCTCATAAACACAGTAATCTCCGCACTCGCTGCCGCAGCATTCCCATGCTTCAGGATATTCAGGTTTAGGTAGCAATATTTCATTAAAATCACTTTGACTCATCATCAACCTGTTTGTATTTTAACCTTTGTATTTTAAAATTTGATTAAAGTTAAAAAGCGCTTAAGTTACCCAAAGCGCCTTTTAACTGTTAATAAGACTATTAAGAAATCTGTCAAGACCAATCTCAAGATGATTGATATGATTGCAATGGCTGATCATTCATCGATATAGCTTAACCAATGCTGATACTTATCGCTGCGACCTTGAACAACATCAAAATACAAAGTTTGTAGTTGTTCGGTCAATTCACCACGACCACCATTGCCTATCATACGATCATCATATTCACGAATCGGTGTCACTTCAGCTGCTGTACCAGTCATAAACACCTCATCTGCCAAATAAAACTCATCACGAGTAATACGACGCTCGATGACCTTAATGCCCAAATCTTTGGCAAACTCAATAATCGTGCGGCGTGTAATGCCATCGAGCGCACCGCCTGATAAGTCAGGGGTATGTAGCTCGCCATTTTTGACCAAAAATAGGTTCTCGCCAGAACCTTGACAGACAAAACCTTGTGGATCCATTAAGATGGCTTCATCATAGCCATTACGAGTCACCTCTTGGTTGGCTAGGATTGAGACAGGATAATTACTGGCAGCTTTTGCCTTGCACATGGTTATATTTGGGTGATGATGGGTATAGCTTGAGGTTTTAACACGGATGCCTTTTTTAATACCTTCTTCGCCCAAATAAGCGCCCCAATGCCATGCAGCAATCGCAGCATGAATGGTATTATCTTTGGCAGCGATACCAAGCTTTTCAGAACCCACCCAAATCAATGGACGAATGTATGCTGATGCCAAATTATTTAGACGCACAACATCTTTTTGAGCTTGGACAAGCTCATCAAAGCCATAAGTACAATTTAATTGAAAAATTTTGGCGGAGTTTAATAGACGCTCTGTATGCGCTTGTAAACGGAAAATCGCTGTACGCCCATCTGGCGTCTGATACGCACGCACCCCTTCAAACACCGCCAAGCCATAATGTAAGCTGTGAGTCAGCACATGCACCTTAGCATCTGGCTGCTCTACTAAGGCACCATCTAGCCACATTTTGCCTTCTTGGGTTGCCATGCTCATAAATTACTCCATATCGATTGTTAAAATTATTACCATTTAGTATCTCAAGCGATTATATCAGATGCCATAAAAATAATAAAATGGTTTTCTTAGCCAAATTGATTGCTTTTTATTATGTCAAAACACACTTTTCATCATAAATTTTTTGGATTAACCGCTATGTTATTGATCAGCCTAAGACATCTTCCCAAACCTCTCGCACAAATTGGCGTAGCTCATGCCACGCTTGATCATCGACGATATTTTTTTGTTCAGACAAGGCAAGTTCGTGGGTTTTTTTACGCAAGTCCAAATACGCTTGTGTCAGCTTTTGACAGCGATTGGCGGTCCAAATACCCGTTTTTTCAACTTCCTCAAAAATGCGTACATTATCTGGCCAAATTGCCAAATTTGGGTACTTATTTGCATAGGCAAGCACCATAAATTGAGCCAAAAACTCAATATCTATCAGGCCACCAAAATCTTGTTTTAGATTAAACTGCTCAGTCTCGCCATACGCACGCCGCATCGTTTTTGTACCCAAATGATGTTGCATTTTTTGACGCATTTCAATGACATTTTGGCGTACCTGTGTCTCTTGTCTGGGCGTGGTTAAGACCTGCTTGCGAATATGGTCAAATGCTTGTAGTACCAACACATCGCCCGTCAGCCCCCTTGCCCGAACCAAAGCTTGATGCTCCCAAGCCCAAGCTTTGTCTGTTTGATACATCTTAAAAGCGTGGGCAGAAATCACTGGCACGCCAGCATTGCCTGAGGGTCGTAAGCGTGTATCAATCTCATAAGCACGCCCATCACGGGTTTGGGTTGCCAGATAGTTCATGAGTTTTTGGATCAAGCGAGAAGCAAATTTCATGCCACTGATTGGCTTTTCGCCATCAGTTTCGCTTTTTTCGTCAATGCGATGCAAAAACACCAAATCCAAATCCGATGCATAACCCATCTCAAGACCGCCTAATTTTCCATAACCAATGATCGCAAAGCCACAATCAGCGATGCTTGCACGCTCATGAGTATTTAATAAAGGAAAACCGTGCTTGACAGACAACTCATGAAATACTCGATACAATGCCGACTCAAGTACCACTTCAGCGATATAAGTCAAACTGTCAGATACTTTCATGGTGTGCCGCAAACCTAATACATCGGCGGTGGCTACTGCCAAAACTTGAGTTTTTTTGAATAATCGTATGGTGGTCAAATAGCCTTCATCATCAAAAGGTTCTACTCTAAGTAAGCTTTGTCTTAGAATATCGGTAAGCTCAGCTTTATCAGGCAGATGTAGATAACGCTTTTGAAGGAATGTATCAAGCAGTACGGGATGATGTGCAAGCTCTCGGGCGATCCATAAGCTTGCCGATAGTGTTGGGATTAAACGCACCGTTGCATCTGGATTTTCGCTCAACATCACCAAATAAATTGACCTACGGCAAATCGCCTCTAGTAACGCAATCAATCTGGGCAAGGCGATTTTTGCCAACTCCGCACCGCCTTTTTGGGCGTGTGTCAATAAAGCATGTAAGATAATGGGATAGGCCTGATTAAGCCTATCTTTTGCGACATCATCAAGCCCCGTCACCAACCGAGAACTCATAAACTCATCGAGCACGACTGCTGAATTATCCCCCAGCACATCATCCAATGACGACCGAATCTGAGCAATATCCAAGCTTTCTTGCTTGGGGGATTGCCTATCTGTTACCATGCGTCCAAACGGTCTGCTGACATTATGACGATGTGCATCCAGCACCGAGCGAAATGCCTTAACCGACTCATAGCCTAAGGTCTGTGCGATGGCAAGCATCTCATCAGAATCACTTGGCAGGCACTGGGTTTGTTGGTCGTAGCGTGCTTGGATAGCGTGTTCTAAACGGCGTAAAAATCGGTACGCCGCTGCCAGTTGTTTGCTTTCATCATTATCAATATAATCAAGCTCGGTTAATACCGTCAAACAGTCAAGACATGCAGGATTTTCAGCAATACGAATATGGTGACCGCCATAAATCAGGGCAAACGCTTGAACAATAAATTCAATATCACGAATACCGCCTACGCCAAGCTTGACATTATCCAAATCCTGTCTTTGGATTTGCTGATTGATGATCATGGCTTTCATTTCACGCAATGCACTAAACGCACTATAATCAATATAATAGCGATGCACAAAATTTCTTGATAATTGGTTAAGCGTTTGTTCAAATTCATCGCTAATGTCATTGACCACACGCGCCTTTAGCCAAGCAAAACGCTCCCAAGTCCGCCCATGTTGGCTAAAATATTTATCCAATGCCGCCATATGCATCACCAGCGGTGAGCCATCCCCCCAAGGACGCAGACGCATATCCACTCGAAAGACAAAACCATGTTCGGTATTTTTATCCAAAAGCTTAATTATGCCACGCCCAAGATCACGCATGAATTTATAATTATCAATGACTTTTTTGCCGTTCGTTTCACCATTATTGATATGCACAAAAATTAGATCGATATCACTGGATAAATTCAACTCTTGTGCGCCCAATTTCCCCATAGCGATGATGGCAAGTTCATCTTTGAGTGTTTTATTTTTTTGGCGAATCATAGGCTCGCCATAGCGTTTGGTCAGCTTGTGATACACAAAATCCTTTGAAAACTGGATACAGCTGTCGGCAAAATCAGACAACTCATGCGTCAACTCTTCCAAAGAAATCACCGACAAGGCATCTTGCCAAATCCACTTAAGCATCAGCATTTGGCGTAGCTTACGCAGTCCTGACATGACCATCTCTTCATTGGTAAAATCAAGATAATTGGTCTTACCAAGCCCAACAAAACGACGAACCAATGCATCAAAATCTAAGCTTGACAAGCTTCGCTCAAAACCATATTCTCCCAAAAATGCTTGGGCGTCATCGCTGTGTTTTTGATAAATTTGAGATGCAAATGGGCTTGCCAGTGATAAGCAGTCAAGCTGAGCTTGATTGGGCATAAAATGCAAAGAAACCATGCAGCCGCCTTAAAATCATATATCAATAAAAAATGACTTGGGCTTATTTTACACCAATTTTTGGGCTATAATAAACGATTATCATGATTTGTTGATTAAAAAGCGACCTTAATTTATGATTTTACTACTTGTTACTTCATCACCGCACAGCCATGCAGGCAAACTTGCAGTTGAATACGCAACCAAGCAATTACACTTGGGTAATCAGATTTCGGTATTTTTTTATGGCGATGGGGCTTATACCGCCAATCGACTGATGTGGCAAACTGCCGATGTACCAAGCGTTGCTAAGCAATGGCAAGCATTATCAAATAATCATGGCATCACCCTGCCCGTCTGCGTTAGTACCGCTTTGGCTCGAGGTGTCTGTGATGCCCAAAATGCCACTCGCCATGGGCTAATCGGTGATAATCTGTTGCCACCGTTTTCTTTGGTTGGACTGTCTGAGCTTGCTATGATGATTGATGATACAACATCAGTGGTACAGTTTTAAGGATAATGGATGAAATTTTTAATTCATATCAATACCGACAGCGAATTAATCAGCTATGAAGCAATTGCTTTGGCACTGACTTTGGCGACATTTGATCATGATATTCAGATTGAGCTGGGTGAAAAAGTTTTAGTTTTACTAAATAATCCCAAAAGCCGAATATATGGCATGATACAGTCTTTGGCACTGTATGATCTTCCCAAAGCATACCATAATTTTCAAGCAGTTAACGCCTTAGATAAGGTCATTCAATTATCATTACAATCAGGCAGTTTGGCATTGGATGACTATGACTCAAAACTTTATTTTCAGTAGATAATTATCACCACTATGAACCATTTACCCAGCCTAGATGACGATGGTCACCTAAAAAATCATACCGATTGGACACCCAAAATCGCACAAAGACTTGCGGATACGATTGGGGTAACACTTGAAAGCGAGCATTATCAAATCATTGGCGAGGTGCGTGTTTTTTTTGAAACTTATCACCACAGTCCATCAACACGCCCATTAATTAAGTATCTGATGGCAAGCTTGCCCAACCTTGATATTAGCAATCAAAAGCTACAAAAACTGTTTAATACAGGCTTGGTTGCTCGGCATGTCAACCGCATTGCAGGCTTACCCAAGCCACCAAATTGTTTATAATTACTTAATATTAGGATTTACTATGAGTGGATTTTGCACCCTAAATATCGCCTCTACTGATTTGACCATGACAGTATTGATGACACCCGATATGGCGAACTTTTCAGGTAATGTGCATGGCGGTACTATCTTAAAGCTGCTTGACCAAGTCGCCTATGCGTGTGCCAGTCGTTATGCTGGTGGCTATGTAGTGACACTATCGGTTGACCAAGTGATTTTTAAAGAGCCGATTTATGTTGGTGAGCTGGTAACTTTTTTGGCGCGTATTAACCATGTCGGCACCACTTCGATGGAAGTGGGCATACGCGTAGAAGCAGAAAATATCCAAACTCGCACAGCACGTCATACCAACAGTTGTTATTTTAGCATGGTGGCTGTCGACCAAGCGGGTAAGCCTGTGCCTGTACCGCCTTTGGTTGTGGATGATTCTCTTGCCAAACAACGCTACGAAATGGCAAAAAAGCGTAAAGAGTTACGCATAAAGCTTCAGCAACACGACTGGTAAAACCTATGATGCCCACGCCATCTCATCTGACTACCATCTCTATCATCGGACACACTAATGTCGGCAAAACATCGCTACTAAGAACCTTATTACGAGACAGCGATTTTGGTGAAGTAAAAAACGCCTCAGCGACTACACGGCATGTCGTCGCTGTTGATATACTAAGCAAAGACAATGTACCACTAATTACTTTACATGACACACCAGGATTAGAGGACGCCACAGGTGTGATGGATTTTTTGCAGAATCATACCGATGGCCGTGCAGATGGTATGGAACGCTTATCTGTGTTTTTACAAGCAATTCATCATAATGATGCACGATTAGAGGGTGATTTTAGCCAAGAAGCCAAGGTCATCAAAAGCTTACTTGAGGCAGATATTGCACTTTATATCATTAATGCCAAAGAACCCGTACTTGGTAAATATAAAGATGAGCTTGCCATCTTGGCTGGTTCGGGGACGCCAATTTTGCCAGTCTTTAACTTCATCAATGACCCCAATCATCATATGCAGGCTTGGCGAGAAATGCTGTCACGGCGTGCGTTACATGTGGTCAATGCCTTTGATACGGTTGCTTTTGACTTTGAAAATGAAATGGCGTTATGGTCAAATCTTAGCCTACTGTCCAACCACGATCAAAATATCGAAAAGCTCAAGCAAGAACGCAGTGATACATGGCATGAGCTGCTGGAAATTGGCTCTGAGATGATCGCTGATTTTTTAATCAATGTCGCCGCTTATCGCCAAAAAATTGCAAGCGGTGCTGATACGACACCGACATTAAGACAGATGCAAAATGCAGTGCGTCAAGCTGAATCTGTCTTGCATGATAACTTATTAAATTTGTATCAGTTTTATCATCAAAATATCGTCTCTGATTGCCCAGATATCAAAAGCCAAACCCAAGATGTGTTTGATGGCGAGCTATTGGCTCAGTATGGCATACGCACAGCAGGCGGTAGCGTCACGGGAATGATTATCGGTGCAGGCATTGATGTGGCGACTTTGGGTGCAAGCCTTGGGCTTGGCACAGCCATCGGCGGTGTGATTGGTGGACTGCTGCCCAATTCCACCACACTCAAAGATAAAGCCATGGGCGTACAAACACTCATGATTAATGCACCGACGATGACTTTACTTGCCGCTCGTGCCCAAAATCTGCACCACCACCTAAGACATCGTGGGCATGCCAGTCTCTTAGATATTACCGCCAGCGATAAAAATTTACCTTGGCAGAGCGATAAATTACCAAGCCCAATCAAAAAAGCACGCAGCCATCCCAATTACTCAAGCTTAACTGACAATGATGACGATAAGACAGCTCTTAGATCAGACTTGGCACAACATTTGGCAGAAATTTTAGTGATGCACTTACAAAGACTGGACATAAATCACTAAAAAAGTTTGATCAATGTCCAAATTTTTAAGTCCATGTATTAAATTTAAAATCTAGCCCAATCACATGCACGCAGACAGATTAATTCAATTTAACCAAGTCCAAGCGATTGCCTTCAAACAGCTCCATATCTGGTGCCAAAGTTACCATAAAGCGGTCAAAATATAAAAGCTGCTTGGTTAATAATGCAAAATCTCTAGGGAAATGGATACCATGACGCTTACCAATATCGACCATTTCTAGCATCATGACATTTAGGCTGTCGTTATTGGCTGGTGCAGGCGTGGACTCAGGCATGATTTTACCAAGCATCCGCCGTAAGTCATTTGCCAGATGATCAATATTCATCTTATTAGGTGCGTGCGTCATACCAATATTGACCATCGCTTGTGCCATACCATGATAATCGTTCATTTGTAGGCTTTGTACCAAATTAAAACATGCCTGCAGGCTACTTGGTTGAATTTGCCCCATTAAGCCAAAGTCTAAAAAAGCAATTCGTCCATCATCAAGTAGCATCAGATTGCCTGCATGCAAGTCAGCATGAAATTCACCCGTCATCATCAAGGATAAAAACCATGTATCCAAAACATCATTCATGATTTTTTTACTGTCTTTGCCTACTGTACCATCCCAAACAAGCGACTCATCGACCAATGACTTACCGACTAATAAGTCCATGACCAGCACCTTTTTGGTGGATAATCTATGATGTACCTTGGGGGCAGTCACTTGGGTATTACCCAATTGATGTAGATGTGCTAAGAATTTATCAATATGATGGCTCTCCGCCAAAAAGTCAGTTTCTGCCAACATTCTGGCACGCATTTCATCAATAATTGGTGCAAGATTTGCCGCTTTTAGGCTAGGCACTGCTTTTTCTAACACCCAAAATACACTATGCAGCACCCCCAAATCGGTTTGCATGACCGTATCTACACCTGGTTTTTGGATTTTTAGTGCCACTTGTCTGCCATCAGCAAGTACCGCTTTATGCACTTGGGCGATACTGGCAGATGCCAGAGGCTTAGGGTCAATATAAGAAAAAATATCACCCAATCCACGCTCAGGCGTTTCAAGTTCATCAATCAACACTTGGCGGATTTGTTCAAATCGTACTGGCGCTGTCTGGTCTAAACACCCTTGAAAAGCCAAAACATACGCTTTAGGGAAAATAGAAGGCGTGCTTGCGATAAACTGCCCAAGTTTGATATAAGTTACGCCCATCTGCTCAAACGCTTCACGCAAAAGGTACGCATCCATTTTATCACCCTTAGCCATTCTAAGTGCTGACAAGCCTGCAACACTGGCAGTTTTTTGAATACGACCTAAAACATGCACACTTTGGTTCAGTGCTTTTTTGGCGGTAGATACTGGATTTTTTGGTAAAAATGTTGGCATAATCATCGTTTTTTTATGAAATAATTGAAATGGTCATCAAAGACCGTAAATTCAAGAGTACCACAAAAATACTTAAACTGCTTTGGCGGTCATGCGCCACAAACCGAACAATGCTCATCACGGCAAATGTTTAGTTTTTTTAATTGAAATTGCTCACCTTGCCAAATCAGCAATTCATTGGCAATCGGATTGATATGCTTGCCCAAAAAACTAAGTGCAACCTGTGATGCCAAAGCACCAATCACAGATACGGTACTTGCCAACACACCAGAGGTACTACAGTTCATCTCATCGCCTAACGCATCACCAAAGACGCACTGATAACACGCCGTATCAGTCGTATAAAGCGCAATCTGACCTGTCTGAGCGATGGCAGATGTTGATAACAGTGCAAGCTTGTGCTGATGACAAGTGCGATTTAATATATCACGAATCAAAAAATTATCCGTACAATCAATCACAAGATCAGTATGTTTGATGAATTGATCAGCATTGGTTTGGGTGATTTTATCAGTGATGGCGGTGATACTCACCCATTCGTTTTGCTTTTGTAGTGCATCTTTGGCAGCCATCGCTTTAGATTTACCGACATCCAACGCAGTGTATAAAATCTGTCGCTGCAAATTACTGAAATCAACAACATCATGATCAATGATATCTATTGAGCCAATCCCTGCTCGCACCAAGATTTGTGCGATAGGACAGCCTAAGCCGCCCATACCCACAATAATCGCATGGCTATTTTTTAGGCGAATTTGTGATGTGATATCCCAATCATCTAGCAAGATTTGACGAGCATATCGCATCATTTCATCATCAGTAAGATGACCATCAACTGTATGACTGTCCATAACACACCTTATTGATCCGCAGTTTATCCACAGTTTTTATATCTCCCAAGCGTTACTCTGTCATTACCCCCATAATCTTGGATAGTATATACATCAAGATAACCAGATGACAAATATAAGTTACGCACTGCCTCCGCTTGATCAAAACCATGCTCAATTGCCATCAATCCGCCATCTTTGAGATACGCCCTACCTGTTTCAATAATATGGCGAATATCTGTCAAACCATCTTCAGCTGCCACAAGTGCCGTGATTGGCTCATGCTTAAGATTCACCAAATGCTCGTCATTTTCTTTGATGTAAGGGGGGTTACTGACGATAATATCAAATTGACCACTGACTTTCTGCAACCAATGTGATTGCAAAAGTTGACACCGTGCATTCAGGCGATGGTTATTTTGCTCAGCAACTTTAAGTGCTTCAGAAGAGATATCTACCAAAACTACTTGAGCAAATTCCAACTCCAGTGCCAGCGTAATACCAATGCAACCTGTACCCGTACCCAAATCCAAAATATTAACCAAATTTTTGTTGTCTGTTTGGCGGATTTTTTGTTGAGCTTTGGCATAATTTAAGATTGTCTCAACCAAAATTTCAGTATCAGCTCTGGGTATCAGCGTATGGGCATTCACCAAAAAATGACGCCCCCAAAAGCTTTGTTGCCCAGTCAGATATGCCAAAGGCTTACCTGCTGACAGCTGCATAATACCTGCGGTAATTTTTGATGATTCCTCCAAAGTTGGCTGATAATCTTCATCCGTCATCAGAAATATAAAGGGTTTATCAAGCACATGCATCAACCAACCATCAAGCCAATGCATTGGTAATACATCAGACTGAAGCTGCTTAAAGATTGCACGAATTTGTTTAATGGTTAGACCTGTTAGGGCTAACCGATTGGATACTTGCATCGCTCATTCATCAATTTGCGGTTGGTTGATATCAATATGCTTATTAACCAAATAAATCAATAATAACACAGGAATACCGATCACAAAGGTAAATCCAAAGAAAAATGCGTAGTTTGTTGCATCAACGATACTACCTGAATAGCCACCAATTAATTTGGGCAACAAAGTCATTAATGATGAAAATAATGCATATTGCACCGCAGTAAACCGAATGGAGGTTAATGCTGATAAAAACGCAATGAATACGGTACTGGCCAAACCTGCTGCCAAATTATCTGTAATGACAGCAAAGTACATCATCGGCACAGTTGGCGTATAAAATAAAAAAATAAATAACAGATTGGTTGTGCAAGCCAAAATCGCACCAAGACTCATCGCTTTGATGATATTTATCTTTTGGGCAAGCCAGCCACCAACAAATCCGCCAGCAATCGAAGCAACCACACCCACAACTTTGACAGCATCGGCAATTTGGGTTTTACTAAAGCCCAAATCTTGATAAAAAATGTTTGAGATATTACCAGCAATAATATCACTGATGCGATACAAGCCAATCAATACCAATAAAAGCACTGCCTTTTGACCATAACGATGAAAAAAATCCACCATAGGATCAACCCAAGTTTTTATAACCATCTCTTTGGGGGCGATTTTGGCTTGGACCAATCCAAAACTTGCCAAACCAAAAGCGATGATACTAAGCATAAATCTCACTGTTCCATAGACAAATTGCAGTAAAACATCATCAGTCTCAGGTAGGATACTACCCATGCCACGAAATACCAAGATGAATGCCAATACAGACAATATAAAGACAACAACAAGTCTCAGGTCGTTTTTTGAGGTTTGGGTGATGGGCTTAACCACTGTTTTTGGTTCTGAAATCACCAGCGTGGTCAAAATACCAATACCCATGACAGCTGCCATAATCAAATAGGTTTTTTGCCATGCCAGATAAGAGTAAGCCTCCATCATTGAACCAAAAAAATCTGCCAAATACAACGCACCTGCACCCGATACAATCATCCCAATGCGATAACCCATAACATAGGTTGCCGATAAAGCAGGCTGCATATCAGCAGGTGCACTCTCAATACGATACGCATCAATCACGATATCTTGGGAGGCTGAAGAAAATCCAAGCAAAACTGCACCTGCCGCCATGATGCTTAACATCGCCTCACCACTTTGAGGGTTGGTCATCGCCATCAAAACCAAAGCAGTAATTACCAAAATTTGGGTGAACAGCAACCAGCTGCGGCGTCTGCCAAGCAGCCCAGTTAATATCGGCAGCGGCAGTGCATCTACCAGCGGTGCCCAAATGAATTTAAATGAATAGCCCAGTGCTGCCCAGCTAAACATCGTCACTGTCGCACGGTCAATGCCTGCTTCACGAAGCCAAAGCCCCAAACTTGAGAAAATTAATAAAATGGGTATGCCTGCTGAAAATCCTAAAAATAACAGTGCAACTGACTGTTTATTAAAATATGCGTGATAAAATGCTTGCCATGCACTTGGTTTTGTGTAAGATTGAGTTATCCTGCTCATAATCATGTCATCCAATTTTAATGGTATCAAATAATAATGCCAAAATGGCGTAAAAATAGGAGATATCTTTCTTTGCATTTTACCTGAATTAGCTGAATTTTGTATACTTTTCTTGTTTTTTTAGTAAATTTTTTTACCTTTTTGGGTAAAAATTCGGTATGATGAGCCAATTTATCTTGACAACTTATTTACTCAAGGAATTTTATGGCTATCGACATTGTCATCAACCAGCGTCATCTACAAATTCAGCTCAAACAGCTTGAGACTGTTTGGCATACTGTGGTGAATGGCTATAATCTTAGCCAAGCAGCTGAGCTTTTGCACACCAGTCAATCCAGCCTATCTAAGCAAATCGCTGCACTTGAAAATCAGCTAAAAGCAGATGTATTTACGCGTCAAGGTAAGCGTTTAACAGGTCTAACCCCTATCGGTCGGGCACTTTTGCCACACATTGAAGCGATTTTTGCTGAAATTCGTACCATTGAGAATTTAAGCCTTGATTTTAATAATGCTCAAGCAGGCACTTTGACTGTTGCCACCACACACACCCAAGCCCGCTATGTCTTACCCCAAATTGTCAAAGAATTTCGTGAAAAATTTGATAAAGTCAACTTAGTATTACAGCAGGCTGATCCTGAAACGATTGCTCAAATGGTGATTCGTGGTCAAGCCGATATTGGTATTGCCACCGAGTCGCTACTTAATAATGCCGTGCTTCGTTGTCATCGCTATTATGATTGGTCGCATGTGGTGATTGTTCCAAAAACACATGAACTGGCAGAATTTGCCGATGTGCCTGATGGTGTTGATTTACCGACCTTAGCCAGTTATCCGATTGTCACTTATCATGGCGGCTTTACGGGTCGTGGCACGATTGATAAGGTCTTTGAAAAAGCAGGATTTTATCCTGACATTGTTTTGGCAGCACTTGATTCAGATGTCATCAGCACTTATGTATCATCAGGGCTTGGTGTTGGTATTATTGCCGAGATGGCATATCAGCCTAAGCATTATCCTGATTTGGTTGCCATTCCTGTGAACCATTTTGGGCGATTTACCAGCTGGATTGCGGTGCGTGACGATAGCGAAATTCGTAAATTTGGTCATGAGTTTATCAAATTATGCCAAGCACAGTTTGACCAAAACTAATTCAAGCCCCAAAAAACCTTTTTAAGCCACCTTTGAGTGATGGTTGTTTGATTTTAAGGGTCAATGAGAATTTACAAAAAATCAAAAAGATTAAAATCCCCAAAATCTCATTTGGGGATTTGTTGTTACAATCACATTAAGCCAAGAATAGATACGCCCATGCGGTTACAATCACGATGGCAACTAAGTTTAGCCAAAAGCCAACTTTCATCATATCTTTTTGTTTGACATGACCCGAACCCATAATGATGGCATTCGGCGGTGTGGCAACTGGCATCATAAATGCACAAGATGCACCAATACCGATAACCATAATCAAAACTTCAGGCGGCAGCCCAAGCTGAACGCCAATTGGTGCAAACAGTGGCACAAGTAAGGCAGCAGATGCGGTATTGCTGGTAAATTCCGTCAAAAAGATGATGAATGCTGCAATCACAAAAATAACCAATAAAGTTGATGAATTGCCCAAGAATGTCGCAATACTTTCACCCAAGACAGCAGATGCACCCGTATCTTTCATCACATCTGATAAAGCAATACCACCGCCAAAGAGCATTAATACGCCCCAGTCAGTATTATCCGAGATTTGCTTCCAGCTGACCAAACCAAGCAGCAATACCGCCACTGCAGCAAATAAAGCGATGACCGTATCAGGATTACTAAAGCCTAAAACAGCACCCAACTGCTTACCAAAAATCCAGCAAGCTGCTGTGGCAATAAAGATAATCGTTGTTAAAATGCGTGGCAAAGTCATCGGAATGGCTTCTTGAGTACCCAGCTCAACACGCTGACCTAAATTTGGGCGTAAGATGGCATACATCGCACCAATCAAAAACGGCATCAGCACAATTGCCATTGGTAAACCAAAACTCATCCATTCACGAAAATCAATACCAAGCTCTTTGGCGGCAATTGTATTAGGCGGCGAGCCAACCAATGTACCCAAACCACCGATAGAGGCAGAATAAGCAATGCCCAAAAGTACAAATAAAAAGGTATTACGATCTTTGTTGGCATCTACTTGGGCCAGCAAACCAATTGCCAAAGGCAACATCATGGCAGCTGTCGCCGTGTTACTAATCCACATGGACAACGCTGCTGTAACACCAAACATCATCATCACAGCACGCCCCAAATGACCACCAGCCAGCCCAATCAAGCCATAGGCAATTTTTTTATCCAGCTTTTGGACATGTAAGGTGGCTGCTAATGCAAATCCCCCAAAAAAGACAAAGATAATGGGATTGGCAAAACTGGTTAATGCCGCTTTGGTATTAAAATCAGGAATACCAATAAACAACGCAAGCAGCGGCACCAAAATCGCTGTTGCGGTCACATGGATCGCTTCGGTAAGCCATAAAATACCAATGAATGAAAGTAGTGCCAAGCCTTTATTTGCCAAAGGCTCAAATGGTAAAAAAGCATACAGCACATAAGCGATGATGGCTGCAATAACGGTAATCACGATGCCTTTGATGGCATCGGGTCGCACCTCACCTGATGGTGGTACGCCATCATCATCATGCTGAAAATCCGTTCTTAGCGTAAAGTCTGTTTGTTTTGATTGATCTGATTGTGCCATACCAAGTCCTTGACCATAATTTTTTATCAATTTAAAATTCAATAATTACCAATAAAAATATAATAACAAAAATACTATAATTTGCAATTATTTTGTGATAATAATAGATAAGGTTTATCCATCTTTTTGATAAACCTTATCTTTTTGGTTTAAATGAACAAACAACTTAACATCAACCCAAAAATTCGTTACAATAACCAAAATACTTTGACCAAATGATAAAAACTATGAGCCACACGACCCCCAAAAACTTTAAAGACGCTTACCAAATCTTACAATCTAATGCCGATAAACTTGAACACTATGATAATTTAGATATTGATAACTTAGTAACACTGGTTGAGGAGTCTTTGGCGGCATACCGTGTTTGTCAATCTCGTATTGAAGCGGTAGAGCAGGCACTGCAATCAGCGTTTGAACAAGCAGAAGTCGCCACGCAAGATAAATCATCTGAATAATTTTTTATACATATTTCATAGATTGACTGAACAATACATAAAATTTAAACAGCCAAATGGCAAACTGAGTCAGTATTTGGCTGTTTAATGTTTATATTTATGCTTTGATTTCAAAGACCTGCTTAAGATATGCCAAATAAGTATCGTCATCAATCATTGTCTTACCAGGGCTGTCTGACAACTTGGCAACAGGCTGGCCATTACAAGCAACCAGTTTTAGAACAATGTTTAACTGCACTTCACCCAAATCATTCGTTAAATTTGTACCAATTCCAAATCCCGTTTTGATTTTATCTTTAAAATACTGATGTAAATCCCATGCTTTTTGTAGGGTTAGACCATCACTAAAAGTCAAGATTTTGGTTTTTGGGTCAATTTTTAGTTGGTGATAATGGGCGATCGCCTTATCACCCCATTCGTATGGGTCGCCACTATCATGGCGAAGACCGTCAAATAACTTGGCAAAATACAAATCAAAATCACGCAAAAACGCATCCATACCAACCACATCGGTCAATGCAATACCCAAGTCACCTCGATATTCTCTCACCCAACTTTCAAGAGCGGCTTTTTGAGAATTTCTTAGGCGGACATCCAATGCCTGAAATGCCTGTAAAAATTCATGTGCCATGGTGCCAATTGGGGTAATACCAAGCTGTTTTGCCAAATAAACATTAGAAGTCCCACGAACAATAAAAGGGCAAGCCTCATGAAGCGATTTGACCACATGATATTGCCAAGCTTTACTAAATCGGCGGCGTGTCCCAAAATCAGCCACCGTAAAAGCGTTATCGGCAGGCATTGGCTGCGTGATTTGTTTGGCGTGATACTCATGCAATAAGGCAATCTTAGCATCCAGTCGTTTTTGACCTTCTGCCATGATATCATCAGTTGCCAAGCGGCGATAATACAGCTCACTAACAAGACAAAGTACAAAAATCTCAAAAAACATCGCTTGGATCATCGGACCTTCAATGTCAATATTTAAAAAATGATTTTCATCAGTTGAAACGGTGATAAAGCGGCGTTTGAGTGAAAATAATTCTAAATAATCCACAAAATCTGATTTGATAAATCTTAAGCCACGCAGATAATCAAGCTCGTCTTGAGTAAATTTTAGCTGACACAAATAATCCAGCTGCTGCTCAAGATCTGCTTTAATCTCACCCAAAGCAAAGGCGGTTTCATGATTATTACGACAACGAAATCGATATACGCCATGCGTTTGTGGGAATTGGTGTAACATGGCTTGTAGCATGGTAAATTTATACAAATCATTATCAAGCAGCGAGGTGATGATGGGCTGATTATCATTTAAAATCACGCTCATAAGTTTTATCCAAGTTTAGGTAAATGTCAGCCTATCATACACAAAAACTATTGATTGTGCATCAGTTTATCAATCATCTTGCATTCTTATCCCAAACACCTTATCATAATTACATTCGTTTTTAGCATATTATCACAAACTTTGACACCAATCTAATATCATCAATAAAAGCAATATAACATCAACCATTTAACAAACCAAACCGCTTTATTATGAATAAAATCATTCCATCTTCACACCTTGATTTACTTGCTTTGTCCACCGATACGCTGACGGTGCGTCTTTTGGATAATGCCGATTATCAGACCGTGCATGAATCCATGCTAAACCACACATTAAAACGCATTGAGAATAAGAAAATTAATCAGCATCATGCTGATGAGCTATGGATTGTTGAGCATCAAAATGTCTATACACTTGGGCAAGCAAGCAAACCTGAGCATATCTTATATCGTACAGACACGCCCATCATTCAAACAGATCGAGGCGGTCAGGTCACTTGGCATGGAGATGGTCAATTGGTCGTGTATTGGCTATTTGATTTACATCGTTTAAATTTTGGCGTAAGAGACTTAGTCAGCCATGCCGAACAAGCCATCATTGATATTGTGGCACACTATTTACCCAAAACACTCACCGTCAAAGCACGCCGTGATGCACCCGGTGTGTATATTTATAATCATACAGGCGATATGCTTGGTAAGATTGCAAGTTTAGGATTTAAGATTAAGCAAGGTTTTAGCTATCATGGTATCGCCATTAATCTTATCAATGATTTAAGTGCCTTTCATGCCATCAATCCTTGTGGCTATGCAGGGATGCCAATGGCGAAATTATCAAGTTTTGGGCAATTTACAGCAGATGATATGGGGGTATTTATCACCCAGTTGATTAAAAATATTGCTCGTCGGCACGCTGGTTTGGTTGAATTACGAACCCAAGATACGCTAAAATAAGCTTGGTTTTTATTATCTTATTTACTTTATGGAGCAAATCATGGCTGACTTTAATAAAATTCTAGATGCTGGCAATGTTGATGATGGTATCATCAATGTGGTTGTTGAAATTCCGACTGGCTCAAATCATAAAATTGAGTGGAATCGTCATTTGGCATGCTTTGAGCTTGATCGTGTTGAGCCAATTGCCTTTGCCAAACCATGCAACTATGGCTTTATTCCCCAAACCTTAGACGAAGATGGTGATGAATTAGACGCCTTAATCATCACAGAACAGCCTTTGACGACGGGTATTTTTCTTAAAGCCAAAGTCATCGGGGTAATGAAATTTGTGGATGATGGCGAGGTCGACGATAAAGTCATCGTTGTTCCTGCCGATGATCGTAATAATGGCAACGCCTATAATAGTCTTGACGACCTACCACCACAGTTAATAAAGCAACTTGAATTTCATTTTAGTCATTATAAAGACTTAAAAAAACCAGGCTCAACTGTGGTTGAGGGCTTTTTTGATGCCAACACTGCCAAAGAGGTCATCAAAGAAAGCCAAAAACGCTGGACAGAGCAATAAGTCATACATTAAAAAAAATTACTGTTCTTTAAATAATATCATTATAAATAAAATGGCTAAAAAAGATGAGTTTTTAGCCATTTTATTGATTTGTTACCCATTGATATTACAAAGTTTGACTAATAGGATGTTGCTGGCTTATTGATCGGTTCAATTGGTGGCACAACATCAGCATTTTGAGCACGATGACGCAAATAATGATCTAAAATCACCATTGCAAGCATCGCCTCAGCAATTGGTGTGGCACGCACACCCACACAAGGATCATGGCGACCTTTGGTAATCACATCAACCGCTTCACCAGCCAAATTGATTGTTTTACCAGGTGTGGTGATACTGGCGGTCGGCTTTAGAGCGATGGCAACACGAATGCGTTGACCGCTTGAGATACCGCCCAAAATGCCGCCAGCATGATTGCCAGTAAATCCATCAGGCGTTAGCTCATCTCGGCTTTCATGCCCAAATTGAGCTGCCACATCAAAACCATCGCCAATTTCTACCGCCTTAACGGCATTGATTGACATCATGGCATGAGCAATATCGGCATCCAGACGATCAAAAACAGGCTCACCAAGCCCGACAGGGACATTTTCGGCAAATATCTCAAGCTTAGCACCGCAACTGGTGCCTTGTTCACGCAGCGATGTCACCAGTGCTTCAAATCTGGGAATGGCATCTTTATCACCACAAAAAAACGGATTGGTATTCACCAAGTCCCAATCAAGTGCATGGGCTTTTTGTGTACCAATTTGGGTAACATGCCCTCGTATCACGATGCCCAAACGCTCTTTGAGGTACTTTTTGGCAATTGCACCTGCTGCCACACGCATGGCTGTTTCACGAGCTGATGAACGACCGCCACCACGATAATCTCGAAAACCATATTTCATGGTATAAGTATAATCGGCGTGATTTGGGCGAAATGTATTGGCAATATTGCCATAATCTTTGGATTTTTGATCGGTATTATAAATCAAAAGCCCAATCGGTGTGCCTGTTGTATGTCCCTCAAAGACACCAGAGATAATCTCAACCTTATCTTCTTCTTTACGCTGGGTGGCAAATTTGGATGTGCCAGGCTTTCGGCGATCGAGCTCACATTGTAAATCTTTAGCATCAAGCTTAAGCCCTGGTGGCACGCCGTCCACAATCGCCATCAAACCTGTGCCATGCGACTCTCCACAGGTTGTTACAGTAAATAGTTGCCCAATGGTATTACCTGCCATGATACTGCCTTTATCGGATTAATATAAATGCGTTATTTTAGCATATTTTGGGTAATTAAAAAGCAAGATATTGATACCTTGCCTTTTAGATATCATGATGATTAATAAACAATGATTTATAAAAATTTACCGCAACATGCCTTGAATTTTTCGCCAGAACCGCATAAACATGGCTGCTTGCCACTCAAAGTGATTGGCAATGTCGGATCAAGAAAATACCACCGATTTTGTCCATTTTCATTGATTTTAACAAATGCCGAACGCTCATTATGACACCCTTGAACGCCCAACTCTTCAAAATACGCACAAAAATGCACTTGGGCATGACGCTTACCAATTTTAGGCGTAGTAGATATTATCTTAAGATAAGTCCACCAAGTTTGCTCTGCCCATGCCTTTAGTGCAGCGACATCCAAAAGCGGTTGCAAAGCTGGTAGAGTGGTTTGTACGATGTAATCAATATTTTGAATGACAAACGCACTGTAGCGAGATCGCATCAAACATTCGGCAGTGGGTGCAAACTCATCACCGCCATGATATCGATGGCAGCAGTGAGTATAGCATTTTAGTGAGCCACACGGGCAGTTATCATCTACTTTCACAAGGTGATTTTCTCAAGTAAGGTTTTTTGGGCATCGTGTGTGCCACCTGATACTAAAAGCGGTTGCCACTTCCCATCACCCAACAGCTCCCAAGCCTGTACATCATCTTTTAGATAATTCATCAAGCCATCTTCATAGATTTTCTTAAATATCTTTTTATCAAGTATAGGAAATGCCACTTCAACACGATGCAATAAATTTCGATCCATTAAGTCCGCTGAGCTACAGTACAGACGCTCTTCCCCACCATTGGCAAAATAATATACTCGGGTATGTTCAAGAAAACGCCCGACAATTGAGCGAACACGGATATTCTCAGACAGGCCGACCACTTGCGGACGAAGGCAGCAAATAGAACGCACGATCAAATCAATTTGAACGCCTGCGATACTTGCTTCATATAATTTATTAATGATTTTGCATTCGGTGAGTGCATTAAATTTCATGATGATACGCCCTTTTTTGCCAGCTTTGACATGGGCAATCTCATGATCAATCAAACGCATCAAGGTATCATGGAGCGTAAATGGTGCATGTAAAATTTGTTTTGATGGCAGTGGTCTACCCATACCTGTCAGCTGCTGGAACACGCCTGCCACATCTTCGGTAACCTCAGCATTAGCGGTAAACAGCCCATAATCTGTATACGCCTTGGCATTGCCTGCATGATAGTTACCCGTACCCAAATGCACATAGCGGCGAATTTTGCCATTTTCACGGCGTACAATCAGCATCATCTTGGCATGTGTCTTGTAGCCTACGATACCATAAACAACCACAGCACCCGCTTCTTGGAGCATATTGGCGACAGCGATATTTGACGCTTCATCAAACCGAGCACGCAGCTCAATGACCGCAGTCACCTCTTTACCACTTCGAGCGGCGGCGGCAAGTGCTTGTACAATCTCAGAGTTTACCCCTGAGCGATAAATGGTCTGCTTAATGGCAAGAACATTGGGATCGCTTGCTGCTTGCCACAGTAAGTTAATCACTGGATTGAAGGTATGAAATGGATGATGAACAAGCACATCTTGGCGTGATATTGCCAAAAACATAGAGCCTGCACTACTCATATCTATATCACGAAATGCCTTTGGCATGGCGGGCGTAAAGGGCTTAAATTTTAATTCAGGTCTATCAAAGCTGGTCAAAAGCCGTGTTAAATTCACAGGACCATTGACACGATACAGCTGAGATTTATCAAGCTCAAATTCATCTAATAAAAAATCACAAATGTCTTGAGGGCAATTTGTGGTAACCTCTAATCGCACTTCATGACCAAAGCGGCGATTATCAAGCTCACCTTCTAACGCTTTGGCGATATCATCAACATCGTCAGCCAGTGCCAAATCTGCGTTGCGTGTCAGGCGAAACTGATAGCAACCCGTTACTTTCATGCCCAAAAATAACTCATTGACATGCTCATGAATGACCGCTGAGAGCATCACATGATGCTCCTTGCCGTCAGTAATCTCATCAGGCAAGCGAATAACACGAGGTAATGAACGAGGTGCTGGCACAATCGCACGATTGATATCTCGCCCAAAGGCATCTTTGCCTTCTAGGCTGATGATAAAGTTCAAAGATTTATTCACCAGTCTTGGAAATGGGTGCGCAGGGTCAATACTGATGGGTGTCAATACTGGCTTGACTTGGCTGACAAAATAGTCTTTTAGCCATGCACGCTGCTTGGCATTCAACTCATCACGACGCAAATAGCGGATTTCATGTTCGGCAAGCTGCGGCAGGATTTCATCATTTAAAATCTGATACTGCTGCGTAACAGCACCATGAGCGATATCGCTGATGATTTGTAAGATTTCACTGGGCTTTCGACCATCTAAGCTACTCACCTGATCGCCTTGTTTCATTTTTTGCAATAAGCCTGCAACACGAATCTCAAAAAACTCATCTAAATTTGAGGAAAAAATGGTCAAAAAGAACATACGCTCCAGCAAAGGATGATTTGGGTTGGCAGCTTGTGCCAATACTCTAAGCTGAAATCTTAACGCTGATAAATCACGGTTAATATAGCATTTAGGCGTAAAAGCACCTTTTTCGTCAAATAAATGATCAATCTGCGTCATTGGGTTGGTATGATCAGCGTGATTGGCTTGATTGACATCATTCATAGTGTTAATCATGGCATATTCCCTAAAAGTTGCTAAAATTTGGCGGATAGATGTGTATAATGCCTGAAGGCGAAATTGATGATTCATGTTAAATTTTAATGATTAAAATTAAGTTATTATTTATCTTAACTAACTCATAACTGGCTGCCCTACTGCCATGTGAGTGCTTAAGCATCTTTATTAAAATACCAAAAATTAATGATAATTGCATGACACATGAAGCAAATATATAGCCAAACAGTCTCAAGGAATCTGCACACCATTCATCCGCCGCATGATAATCCTTTGCTTATTTTTAAGACGCTTGGCATTGGGTCTTTTACCATAATATTTAGGATTTGGTAACAAACTGATTAATAAAGCCGCCTGATCACGGCTTAAATTTACTGCCGAACGCCCAAAATAATGCCGTGACGCAGCTTCAATACCATAAATCCCTTCGCCAAATTCAGCAACATTGAGATATACCTCCAAAATACGCTGCTTTGACCATAAGGTTTCCATCATCACAACAATGATGGCTTCTTCTGCTTTTCTGACATAAGAGCGATGCGATGTCAAAAATAAGTTTTTTGCCAGCTGCTGACTGATGGTTGAGCCGCCTACCGATACCGCACCCTGACTCTCGTTACGGTGCATGGCTTTTTGCATACTGTCAAAATCAAATCCATAATGGGCAACAAATTTACCATCTTCGCTGGCAATGGCAGCTTGCTTGGCAGACTTGGCAATGTGATCATAATCTACCCAAATTTGGGTAACACGACCGCCTGATAACCTATGCCAAAGCATAAAAGCAGAATTTTGAACAGGCAAATTCCCCCACACCACCAACAGCCCCATCACCATCATATGAAAACTAAAAAATAGCATCAATAAAGGTGTCAGAATCCATTTAAAAAATGTGCGAAACACGCTAAAATACTCATCTGTTAATTAATACGCTTATCATACCTTATCAGCACTTGGTTGTATAGCCTTGCAAATTTATGTCAAATTATCTTAGCTCACAGACACTTAAGGCACTCGATCAGCTTTTGGATGATCGCCATGCTCTATCAAGATTACCCAAAGAAACTTATCAGCACATTTACGCACAAATTTTGGCGACCTTGGGTGTAACAAATACGGGTTGGTATTTGCTTGGTACAGAAGGCTGTCATTTATGCCACAACATCCAAGCGATCATTGAGCATGCTTTGGCAATGACTGCCGTGCCGATTGTTTTTCGTGTTTTGGATTTAGCAGATAGTCAAGATGAAGCATTGATTGACGCACTTGGCGTATACATTCCCATCTTACTTACCCAAGATCAAATGATGCTGTACCCATTTGGGCTGATGGATGTGATGAATTTACTTAAATCATCCGCTGTTAAACCATGGATTGTCTGATTTTTTAAGCCAAGCACATACGGGCTTTTATCCGCACCAAAGGCTTGGCAAGCTAAATCATGTGCCGACATGCAGGCAATCCAGGGGGTTTTCTAGGCTTCATTAAATACGCCATAAGGGCATGATGACATCATTTTGTGGGATTTAACTTGTTATAAAAATGTCATCATCATTGATCGCATCTTGGTTAGATTAAAATCTATACAAGACGAGAACTGGCAAGCTCGGTAAGTAGATATAGCCCCTCACGATAACGGTTGTTGGGTAGATTATTAAGGGCGTGTTGAGCGTTTTTAGTTTCTTCAAGCGCGCGTGCCTTACAATAATCAAGTGCACCTGAAGACTGAACAAGCTTGATAAGCATTTGCACATCATCTACTACTTTGCCCGTTTGCACCGCAATACGCAATTTATCATACATGGCTGGATTGCTATGTTCTAAAAACTCCAAAGTCTTGATAATGGGTAAAGTCGGTTTACCTTCCGCCAAATCATCGCCTAAGTTCTTGCCCATGATGGCAGCATCGCCACTAAAATCAAGCACATCATCAATCATTTGAAATGCATTACCAAAATGATACGCAAATGCACCCAAATCATCCAAAAACTCCTCACGCCCTTGTAGCAGTGCAGCGCCTTTTGTCGCCATCATAAATAATCTGGAGGTTTTGCCATCAATAATCTGCAAATAATCAGATTCTAAAGTTTTTGGGTTGTGTTGATGCTGTAGCTGTAATACCTCCCCTTCAGCAATATCACAAGTGCCATCACTAAATAGCTTTAATAAGGGCAAATGATTAAATCCTACCAACAAATTAAATGAACGAGCAATCAAATAATCCCCCACCAAAACCGCTGTCGGATTATCCCAAGTGGCGTTCGCAGTTGGCTTGCCTCGTCTTAAACCAGATGCATCAATCACATCATCATGCACCAAAGTTGCGGTATGAAGCATCTCTGTAATGGCTGCCAGTTGCATGGCTTGCTGGCTTTGTTCATCATGTAACATGCGTGCGGTCAGTAGCGTGATTAAAGGACGCATTCTTTTACCACCAGCGTCAATGACATGCTTAGACACACTCATCACCAACTGCACTTTGGAATTTAAACTGCCAAAAACTTGCTTATCCATAATAGCAAAATCTTCAGAAACAATGGCTTGGATATCGGCATAAGTCAGCTGAGCGTTATTCATGATTGATAAATCTGTCTTAAAATCAAAAACGCTATCATAGCATAAAATCAAAGCAACTTAAAACAGCGTTTGGCTTTTTTAATCACTTAATCTGAATTTTTTCCCTTCAATCGGTTGCTTTGGTTAAAACAAATTTTCATCATTATAAAGACAAATTTGGCGGATAAATGACTTTTTACGCTTGTAAATCAAACCAACTATAGGCATAATGTGGGTTCTGATTTGTGCTTATCTTGATAAGCTTATTGGCACATCTAAAATAAAACAGGGAGCAATTATGAGCCACCCAATGACGCACAATCCCATTACGCAACATAAAGAAATTGATGACGTGAATATCGAAAAATTCATTCCGCTAATTACCCCAAATTGCCTAAAAAGCGAGCTGCCACTGTCGGAGTTGGCTTATCATACCGTTCTAAATGGACGAAAAACCATTCAAAATATTTTAGATGGTATTGATAAGCGAATCTTGATTGTTGTTGGACCATGCTCTATCCATGATCCTGTGGCAGCACATGAATACGCTGACAAACTTAAAGTACTGTCAGAAGAGCTTAAAAATGAGCTTTTTATTGTGATGCGTGTTTACTTTGAAAAACCTCGTACCACAACAGGCTGGAAAGGCTTAATCAATGACCCTGATATGAATGACAGCTTTGATATCGAAAAAGGCCTACATATCGCAAGAAAGCTTTTGCTTGAATTAAACGAAAAGGGTCTGCCTTGCGCCACCGAAGCACTTGATCCCAATACGCCTCAATACATGCAAGATTTAATCAGCTGGTCTGCCATTGGTGCACGCACAACCGAAAGCCAAACACATCGTGAAATGAGTTCTGGCTTATCTTGCCCCGTTGGCTTTAAAAACGGTACCGATGGCAGTATGACTGTTGCCGTCAATGCCATGCAAGCAGTACAGTCAGGTCATAGCTTTTTGGGATTGTCTGGCGATGGTCAAGTATCTATCATCAAATCCAAAGGCAACCGCTACGCTCATGTTGTCCTACGGGGTGGTAATGATAAGCCAAACTACGATGAAACCGCTGTTGCTGCCGCTGAAAATGAGCTTGCTAAAGGTAAAACAAACGGTAAAATCATGATTGATGCCAGTCATGCCAACAGTGGCAAAGACCCCTATCTTCAGCCCATGGTTATCCAAAATGTTGCAAGCCAAATCCAAAATGGCAATTCATCTATTATGGGACTCATGATTGAAAGCCATCTGAAAGGTGGTCGCCAAAATATTCCTGTCAATTTAGATGATTTAGAATATGGTAAATCCGTTACTGATGGCTGTCTGGACTGGGAGGCAACCGTTGAAACCTTACGCACCTTCGCTAAAACAGTGAAAGCACATCTACAAAATCGCTGATGGTTTTTAAAATAGGTTGATTTTTGTTGGTTTTTATGCCATCTGTTTTTTAAGTTTGGATATATGATGGCACAAAACCAACAAGTGTTAACCCCCAAGCATCAAAGACAGCAATCACAGATAACAACATATATAAGAGCAATACTGTTATGAGTAATCCAAGTTTTAAAGATTTGTTATCAAAATCTCTACAAGAAGATTTAAAGCAAATGACCAAGGCTTCTACCAAACCTGAAATGGCAAGTGATAAACCTAACGAGACGGTCAATTTGCCCAGCTCAAAGGCAATTTTACATGAAGTGAAACGTTTTAATCATGATGCCATCAATGATGATACCGTGCTATTTATGCAGGCGATGAGTGGCGTCATACCGTTAAAAACCGATGCTGTCGTCAGCCATACCAAACCCACCCAAACCGATGAAAATATGTTGCGTCGCCGTGCGTCAGCTGAAGGCGATGAGCCAATTAAAGGCGTTTTGTCTGATATGCAAGCGTTATTAAATCCTGTGGCAAGTGAGGCTTTTTTATCTTACAAAAATCCCACCTTACAAAATAAAGTCTTTGAGCAGTTAAAACAAGGCAAACTACGGTGGTATGATGCGGTAGATTTACACGGCTCAAGCATTGATGACGCACGCAAGGCTGTCTTATTACTCATCAGCCAAGCCATCAATCATGGTGAAACTGTGGTCAAAATTGTACACGGCAAAGGTAAAGATGCCATTCTTAAAACCTGCGTTAATGGCTGGTTACGCCAAATGCCAGAGGTCATGGCGTTTGTTTCTGCACCTGCTAAAGACGGGGGCAATGGTTCAGTATTGGTATTACTCAAAAAAGTCGTCCAGTCGTGATGGTTGTATATGCGATTGTGATCACTTAACAATAAAATAGTGTTATCACAAAATATATGTTTATTATTTTACCCCGAATTACTTAACATCAATCGCATCTTTAAAAGGTCAATTTTTTGACCTATTTTTATGACTTTTATGGCAAGTATTTGAATCTGGCATGACAATACAGCCAATCTTTTAATAAATTTACTGATTAGTATTGAGAAAATTATGACAAATACATCGTCACTTACGATCGGCATCGTGGCAGGTGAAGTCTCAGGAGATGCACTTGGCGGTGATTTTATGCAGAAAATGAACGCCCTACACCCAAATATTCGATGGGTCGGCGTCGGTGGGCGGTCAATGGCAGCACAGGGGCTAAGCTCAGTGATTGATATGGGGCGCTTATCGGTGATGGGTTTGGCAGAGGTGATGATGCATTTACCTGATTTGTTAAAAGCCAAAAAGCAAATCATCACAGCGTTTAAAACGCATCAGATTGATCTGTTTATTGGTATTGATGCACCCGATTTTAACCTTCGAATCGGTAAAATATTAAAGCCCCAAGGTGTTTTTTGTGTCCAATATGTCAGCCCCTCGATTTGGGCATGGCGAGAAGGTCGCATTCATCACATCAAAGCAGCGACAGACTTGGTATTGTGCTTGTTTCCGTTTGAACTGGGTGTTTATCAAAAATATGCCCATCCTGCTGTTTGCGTTGGACATCCACTTTTAAATAAACTTCACGCCCATCAGGATAGCCCAAAGGTGCGTTTGGAAAATTTTATTCACCAATATCATAATCACCATCATAGTGTAACATCACTCACAAAAGCAAGTCATATTATTTGTCTGATGGCAGGTTCACGCACCTCTGAAATCCGAGCCATGTTACCGCTATTATTAACAAGTGCACAAAACATTCATCAGCAAATACCAACCGTGCAGTTTGTGCTGCCAGTCGTGAGTGCTGAGCATGCACGATTAGTGCATGAAATTTTGCACACTCATCATGCCAATTTGGTCAACTGTGTCCATATTTTGGATGATCACAATCGGTCTCAAAAACAAAACCAACCTGCGATCAGTCATGCGTGTATGACCATCAGTGATGTGGTACTTTTGGCATCAGGTACAGCAACGCTAGAATGCTTACTACTTGAGCGTCCTATGGTTGTCGTCTATCAAGTCAATCCGCTTACTTTTATGATTGCCAAGCGTTTGGTTAAAATTCCTTATGTGTCATTGCCCAATATCTTGGCCAAGCAGTATCTTGGTCATCCAATCGTACCTGAACTACTACAATCTGACGCCACCGCCGAAAAAGTCAGCACCAAAGCATTAGGGATTATTCACCACCCAAACAAACAAACCAAACAGCTTAGCAATATTTCAGCGTGGCTACGCAGCCAAAGTCACCAAAACTCCGCCAAAGCCGTGCTGGATCATTATTTTATGAGTACTAAAAAATCATATGACACACACCATATCACCAAAGCTTATGAATGATTGTACCATCTTCACTAAACCCAATGCGGTTTTATCAAGTCATGCCCCAATCGTCGGTATCGATGAGGTTGGACGGGGCACTTTATTTGGCAATATGACTGTCGGTGCGGTTATCTTGCCCAATGAACTCAGCGGCCGCTTTGATGAGATAGATTTAACAAATACTAAAATTTCTTTATTAAATGACAGTAAAAAGCTGAGCGAAAAACGGCGAGAACAACTGTTTGACATCATCACAGATTTGGCACTTGATTATGCGATTGTTGATGTACCAAGCACTATTATTGATCAGATTAATATTTATCAAGCAACGATGCTTGGGATGAAAATTGCCATTGAGACAATTATTATTAAGAATAATTTAAATGAAAAAAACACAACTATTTTGATAGATGGCAATCAGCTACCTTCAATGGATGGCAGTTTGGGCGAACACTTTCATCAGATTTATGCCATGATCAAAGGAGATGCTACTCATAGCAGTATTGCTTGTGCCAGCATATTGGCTAAAGTGCATCGTGATCGTTTGATGATTCAGCATGCCAAATCTTATCCTGAATATCTGCTTGATAAACATAAAGGCTATCTGACCGCCAAGCATAAAGCTGCCATCTTAGAATATGGTATTTTACCTGAGCATCGGCGTAGCTTCTCACCGATTCGTGAATTATACAATCAAGGATTTATTAATTCTAACTATTGGCATTCATAGCAATAAAGATAATTAAGCACATAACAGCTCAGTGACTGCCAATTAATAAAGTGCATATTACCTGCTTTTATCGTTTTTTCTCGGCACGCTTAAACCGCTGAATGCGTTTTTTCTCACGCATCAACTTGGCTTTGTTTTTAACGACAGGATTTTTCTTGCCTTCATATGGGTTGGCATTTTGCTTAAATTCTACCTGTAGTGGTGTCCCTTCGAGTTTATAGACATTGCGAAAAACATTTTCAAGATAACGCTGATAGCTTTTTGGCAGACTGCTCGTTTGATTGCCATGAATGACGATGACAGGAGGATTATGCCCACCCAAATGTGCATATCTTAGCTTAATTCTACGACCACCCACCATTGGTGGTGGATGGCTGGCAACAGCATCTTCTAAAATTCGTGTCAGCTGATTGGTTGAAACCTTAAACATTGATGCTTCATAGGCTTTATGAATAGAAGGATAAAGTTTACCCACACCATTACCATATAAAGCAGAAATTAAATGAATTTTTACCCAAGGCACAAAATTAAAACGGCGGTCAATTTCAATTTTGACAAAGTCTTTTTGGTCTTGGCTTAAGCCATCCCATTTATTGATTGCCACGACAATGGCACGCCCTGCGTCTAGTGCATATCCAAGCATATGCAAATCTTGATCAACAATACCTTCTTTGGCATCAATGACCACCACCACAACATTGGCATCTTTAATGGCTTGTAGCGTCTTGACGACAGAAAATTTTTCCACTTTCTCATCAATGCGACCACGGCGACGCACGCCCGCTGTATCGATGAGGACATAGCTACGCCCTTCTCGCTCAAAAGGAATATAAATACTGTCACGCGTTGTGCCTGGCATATCAAAGACCACCACACGATCTTCGCCCAGCAAGCGATTGACTAGGGTTGATTTGCCGACATTGGGGCGACCAATGATGGCAAGCTTTAAGGTTTTGCTATCAAGCTCATCTTTGGGCATATCTTCAGGCATATCCGCCGTCAAAGACTCAAGCAAATTGGTAACGCCTCTACCATGACTGGCTGCGGTAGCATACGGTTCACCAAAACCTAAAGCAAAAAACTCTGCATATGCCGCTTCATGAACGCCATCCATCTTGTTTGCTACCAAAAATACAGGCTTACCCAAGGTGTGTAAAAAATGTGCAATCTCACTATCTGCACCAATCAATCCTGCACGAGCATCTACGACAAAAACAACAATATCCGCTTCATGAATCGCCGTATATGACTGAGTCGCCATATAATCATCAATATTGCCCGAACCATCATCCATCTCACCGATACCGCCAGTGTCAACGACAATGAATGACTTGTTTTCAAAATGTGCATCACCATACTGACGATCACGGGTTAGACCCGCCAAATCCGCCACCAATGCTTGACGACTCTTTGTTAACTGATTAAATAAAGTCGATTTACCGACATTAGGGCGACCAATCAAGGCGACCACAGGTTTTATACTCATGTTTTACTCTTAATATCGTTAAAATTGAATCTGTCGCAATGAGGATTTGGATGATCAGGCATCAATCATCATTCAACCAAAACAGCAAAACCTTTGCCACCGATATCATGACAAAGGATGCTGATTTTATTGATTATTTAAAATTGCCAAACAGTCACAACGCCATCTGCTGATTGGGCATATAAGCGATTATTGATCACAGTTAAGTTGGTCAAAGCACCTTTGGTATTGACTCGGCTGATAATTTGACCTTGATGATTTAAAATATGTACCACACCATCTGCATCCCCAACAGCAATATAAGTGCCGATGGTTACAGGATTGGTCAATCCACGATATTTTAGATCATGATTTTCCCAAAGCTTCTCGCCAGTCATTCGGTTAAAGGCAACCACATCACCATCAGTGCTACTACCGATGACAGCATCAGCCAAAGTGGTCAGCTTTTTGGTGCTAGATAGCTCGCTGACAAACATGGTACGCCCTGTTGTCATATCAAACCCAGCTAATTGTCCGCTGTAGCTGGCAGCGTATAGATAATGATCTACGACGGTCGGTGTCCCATCAATATCACGCAGCTGATCAATTTCTCCAGAACCCATCGCCAGTCCCACACGGCGAGTCCACACTGGTGCACCTGTCATGGTATCTAGTGCATGAATACGCCCATCAGCACCACCAATCAATACCGTGCGAGCATCCAGTGCCAAAGGCTTTGCCATACCACGCACACTGGTATT
This sequence comes from Moraxella catarrhalis, assembly GCF_001632285.1. GTDB lineage: Bacteria > Pseudomonadota > Gammaproteobacteria > Pseudomonadales > Moraxellaceae > Moraxella > Moraxella catarrhalis. The sequence goes on along the minus strand of NZ_LWAH01000016.1, from coordinate 43,476 downwards.
TGGTACCTGAGTGGCATACTGCCAAACTGTCGCACCACTATTAATATCCAATCCAAAAATCGTGCCACTGTTAGTGATGACAATCACTTTATCACCACTAATCAATGCTGGTGCCAAACTAGAAGAAGCCAATTCTACCACCCAGCGTGCTGCACCTGTGCGAGCATCTAATGCAATTAATTTCCCTGAACGCGTACCAATGACCGCCACACTGCCTTGATCATCAATACCGACACCGCCAGTGATCACATCTTCAGCATTATATTGCCAAGCAATCGATTCACCCATGTAACCACTGACGATACCACTGCGACTTGCTGCAATCATACCATCTGCCAACGGTGCAATTTGTAAATCAATAACATCCTTTCTTAGGTTGGTATTACGACGACTAAAGCCAGATCGACCTTGATCCAAGCGGATACTTGATACCTGTGTTAATACAGCGACTGGCGTCTGAATATTAACCAATTTGGCAGGCTTGCGTTCGGTTGGCTTGATGGCTTTGGTGCCACAACCTGCCATAGTTACCGCCAAAGCTGCAACCAATGCGGTATTGATAAAGCGCTGATACATAAAAATATCCTTACTTTGCTATTTTTAATTAAGTTTATTTGACCATGATTAACGAATCTTTTGTAAGCACTAATTGCCAGTGTGTGGGTTTTGTGTGTCTGCCACTGCCGAATCATGCTCAATCATCTCAAATATCTCGCCACCTTCAATGACTGGCTGAGTATTTGGTATCGATACCACTGATGGCGTAGGTTCGATTGGTTCAACATTCACCCCAAGTGACTGTAATTTTAAAGCCAATACCGCACGGTTTTCTTGACGCTCACGGAGCACCTCCCATGCATTAGTATAAGCAGATTTGGCATTGTCAATTTCATTTTTGGCATGATAAATATCACCCAAAAGCTCTTGGCGTGATGCTTCAAAAGCTGTCGGCATGGCTTCATTGGCAATCGATAACGCACCGTTTGTATCACCATTTGCCAACATGGCTCGTGCATGGCGTATTTTGGCTATTGCTGTCAAACCGTCGTCATCAAGATTGATTGAAGTGGCTTGGCTGAGCGTTGCGACCGCACCGTCAAGATCGTTATTATTGGTCTGGTGGCGTGCCTTGATCATCAATGCTTGCCAAGCGTAAACAGTGTTACCATGTGCTGCAACAAGTGCATCAATATCACCAAATAACTGCTTTTCTTCTTCCGCCAATGCCTGCTTAGCCACTTCATCTAATTGTGGATTTAAATACGCTTGCACCAGTCGCTCATCACGCACCGAAATTGAAGTATAAGTATCTGCAGCGACCGTATCTATCTTGGCATAATTTTTTTGATAATACTGCCAACCAAAAAAGACAGCCAATACCAAAAGTACGGCATAAATAATCTTTTCGCCATGCAGTTTTAAGGCATTTAAAGATTTTTGATCAGTAAAATTATTATCATTCTTCGGAGTGTCAATCATAATCAAACTCTAATTGAAAATTGCATGCATTATATCACACACAACCATTTTCATGCGGTTTTTATCCATATAGATTTTATCGCATAAGTCATGCATATTTTATCGTATAAATTGATAATCAATGGGTGCACGGCGTTGTTCACCAGTTGCCATTGTCTTAATGGTGATTTGGTTGGCATTTACCTCATCTTCTGCGATGATGACCGTATAAGCTGCACCTGATTTATCGGCTTTTTTCATTTGTGATTTTAAGCCTGTTGCACTTGCCATTTTGACGCGTAAATTATCCTGACGCAAGCGAAGTGATTCGGCGTACTTTAAGCCATCAATATAATAATCAGGGTGAGCAATCACAAAAACATCACACCAAGATGCGACCTGATAAGGATTAACGGCATCAATCAATAGCATTAAGCGTTCAAGACCCATAGCGAACCCAACCGCAGGCTCTGACTGCTCAGCGTTACCTTTGATAATACCCACCAAGCCATCATAACGACCGCCGCCACAGACGGTCGCTTGTGAACCTAATTTGTCAGTTACCCATTCAAAAACGGTTTTGTTATAATAATCCAAGCCACGCACCAATTTATCGTTTATCTCAAACGAAATACCCAATGCGGACAAATAGTTTTGTACTTTTTCAAAATGAGCCAACGATGCCTCACCCAAAAACTCACCAAGCTTAGGTGCATTTTTTAGGATTTGTTGAGTGTTTTCATCTTTGGAATCCAAAATACGCAGTGGATTGGTATTTAAACGGCGTTTTGAATCATCATCCAAAGCCTCTTGGTGTGTTGTCAAATATTCAACCAGTGCTGATTTGTATGCAACACGCTCATCGGTCTCGCCCAAAGTATTTAGCTGGAGTGTCACATGCTCACCGATACCCAGTTTTTGCCACATATGATAAGTCATAGCGATCAACTCAGCATCAGCATCAGGCAACTCAGCGCCAAAATACTCTACGCCCAATTGATGAAATTGGCGATAGCGACCTTTTTGGGGGCGTTCATAACGAAACATCGGGCCTAAGTACCATAATTTTGGTGTATCGCCACGAGTTAAGTTATGCTCAACAATTGCCCGTACACATCCTGCAGTACCTTCGGGGCGTAAAGTAAAAGAAGATCCTTCATCGCCCTTATTTCCGCCATGTACAACGCCAAACATTTCTTTTTCAACAATATCTGTCGCTTCACCGACACCTCGTGCAAATAGCTGAGTTTCTTCAACCAAAGGCAAACGGATTTGGCTATAGCCATAGCTATCCATCACCTCAATTAATGTTCGTTCCATTGCACGCCATGCTGGTGTTTGCTCGGGCAACACATCATTAAAGCCACGGATAGCGGTAATTTTATTCATAAATATTCCTTAATTATATACAATCAATGATTGCTGTCATTCGGTTCATATAGGTTTAAGATTTTGTCAAACTCGCTGTCATATCGATGAGGATGATTAACATCAAAATCGATAATGGTTTTTAAAAATTGTGAGAAATTGTCATTTTTATTCGCCAATTCATCAACCACCGAATAATCCATCATCTCTTTAAATTTGGCAGGTGATAAAATCTTACTTTGTTTCACATTGTGTCTATTAAGCTCAATGATACCAATCCCAAAGCTTTGGCTAAGTTTTTTGAGCGACTCAATAAATTGACCGTCAGGCAGGATTTGTGCCGCCACCAAATAACCTTCATTTGCCCAACTTGAGTTACTGACTGCCTGAAAAAAGCTTTCTTTATAATTACTAAAATTTAGCTCTTTTTTAATCTCAAATGAATAGATTTTTATTGGTGGCTTATTAAATTTCGTAATAAAACCAAGTACATGGTTTTTTTGATAGTTGGCGTATTCAAAATGCACCGCCACCATATCTGGATACAGCCATTTATCCTCGCCTTTTGCTCCTTTTGGACTGATTTCATGAAAAATGGTTTTTGAATAAGCTTGAAAATATTTATCAAATTTCAAAAAATAAGTCAAGACAGGGTGCAACTCTCGCTCATGATATTTTGCTAAGCGATGAGTGGTTTGATCAAGATTTTTTATCACCTCTAACTTTGTTTGCTGAGATTTTAAAATATATTGTTTTGGCTTGGTATTTGTATTTGGAACTTCCTTGAAGATATGTTTATTGCGAGTAATTGAACTACCAAATGTTCTTTCTGGTGATTTGCCAATGAAAGATTCGGTGGAAACATCATAAGATCTTAACCGACGATGCAATTTATTTTTAAGAACAAACTCCCACAGCTGCATCGTTGTCATTGGTCGATTGACCATTTTCATCGCATGCACCGCCAAATCTAAAAAGCCCAATTTATCCTGATCGCTCATACATTTAGCCTATGCGAATGATCTCATTTGCCCGTTTATCTTGAATGTCTTTGACTTGAGCACGCACCATCGCCTCAATCTCATCTACCAATTTTTTGGTATCAATCAGATGGCTTTTTGTACCATGTTTATAAACTAAACTATTGGGGCTTGCTCCCACGACACCGATCGTCGCTTCTTTGGCTTCACCTGGCCCATTGACTTTACAGCCAATAACTGACAGATCCAGTGGCTCACGAATATCCTCTAAGCGAGCTTCAAGCTCATTCATCACTTTGATGACATCAAACTCTTGACGGCTACAACTTGGACAAGCAATAAAATTGACACCATTACTACGAATACCCAGTGATTTTAGAATGTCAAAGCCGATTTTAATCTCTTCTTCTGGTGCTGCCGCCAAAGAGATACGCATGGTATCGCCAATGCCATCAAGTAGCAAACCGCCCAAAGCAATGGCAGATTTGACCGTGCCAGTGCGATATACACCCGCTTCGGTAACGCCAAGATGCAATGGATTATCAATTTGTGCTGAAATCAATCGATACGCATCAAGGGTTAAAAATACATTGGAGGCTTTGACTGAGATTTTATAATTCTGAAAATTAAGATTTTCTAAAATATCAATGTGGCGTAACGCCGATTCTAGCATCGCCTCACCTGTCGGTTCTCGATATTTTTTTTGTAAATCCTTTTCAAGTGAGCCTGCATTCACACCGATACGAATCGGCACATTATGATGGCGTGCCGCTGCAACCACTTCTTTGACTTTTTGATCATTGCCAATATTACCTGGATTGATACGCAGGCAGTCTGCACCCACATCCGCCACTGCAATGGCGATTTTGTGATCAAAATGAATATCGGCAATGAGTGGAATGGATACGCGTTTTTTTATCTCAGCAAAGGCAGCGACGCTCTCCATCGTTGGTGTCGATACACGCATCAAGTCCGCACCTGCGTCCACGCATCGCTGAATTTGTGCAACTGTTGCATCAATATCACAGGTGTTTGTATTTGTCATACTTTGCACGCTGATGGGTGCATCGCCGCCGATGGCGACATTGCCAACATAGATTTTTTTGGTAGGGCGGCGTTTAATCGGATTGTGTATTGACATGGTGTTACCGTTATTCTTGTTCAATTGACCAAATACATGGCGTGATAATCATCATAAACTATTTATAATCACTTAATAATTTGTCATAAGACTTTTTGATTTCATCATGTTGAGTGCCTGAAGTTAACGCACGCTCAAGTGCTGATTTGGCGTTATTATAGTCATCTTTTGTTGGTGATTTGGCAGCTTCATATTGATGATAATAAATATATGCCATATTTTCGATGGCTACCACACGCCCTTCATAACCGATGGCTCGGCTAGGTTTATCAAAATAAATCAACGCACCTGACAAGTCTCCCATCTGCACCAAATAAAATCCATAATCCATATAACTTTGCATATCTTTAGGATTTAGTTCAATCGCCTTTTCAAACAAGCGTTGAGCTTTGGTTTGGTGAGTGGCATCCTCCGAAGCTTGATAAACCTTTGCCAAGGTGCGATAGGCAGGTGCAAACTGCCGATCAGCCGATAAAGCAGCATCCAACTGCTGTTTGGCTTGATCAAGCTTACCCATGTCCAGTAGCGAGATTGCAATTTGGGTTCGGATTTGTGCCAATTGCGGATTATTTTTAGGCGGTATTGGTGTACTTTGACAGGCACTTAAAACCAACCCCATCGCCATTACCATAGGCCACTTTACTCGGATTTTCATGTAGCGTCCATTCTATCAGGCTTTGATATCATTAGTAAATAGATGTATCAATTCATTCATGATGGCTTTGGCGTTTTTGGATACTTTCTTGCCATTTTTTGGCACGGCGTGTACGATCAGCGACCTGACCGACCAGCTGCCCACAAGCAGCATCAATATCATCACCACGAGTCTGGCGAATTGTACAAACAAATCCTGCTTGGTTTAAAATATGACTAAAAGCATGTATCCGATTATTGCTTGAACGCCCATAAGGTGCGTGCGGAAATGGATTGAACGGAATTAAATTAATTTTGCTCGGCAAATCTTTTAGCAAATCAACCAGCTGATGTGCGTGTTCATCAGAATCGTTAACACCTGCCAGCATAACATATTCGATGGTAATGTGTTTTTTGTGGCGAGGATTTTCATCGTACACATAAGATTTGGCAGCCTTAATAAGATCTTTTAAAGGATATTTTTTATTAATCGGCACAAGTTCATTACGAAGCTCATCATTGGGTGCATGTAAGCTAATGGCAAGTGCCACATCAATATCTTTGGCCAAATCATACATTTTTGGAACAACGCCTGAGGTTGAAAGTGTGACACGGCGTTTGGATAAGCCAAATGCATGATCATCAAGCATAAGTGACATGGACGCCACCACAGGATCATAGTTTAATAACGGTTCACCCATGCCCATCATGACGACATTGGTCACACGGTTTTCTCGCTCGGTTGGCGGCACATTTTCCATATAAGACTGATTGGCGACCCAAAGCTGCCCAATGATTTCGCTTGGCGTTAAATCTCGCTCAAAACCCTGCTTACCTGTACTACAAAACGAACAATCCAACGCACAGCCCACTTGCGATGAAATGCATAAAGTCTTACGCCCAAATTGCTTACCATCATCGGCAGGAATCAAGACTGTCTCAACCAACGAACCACCCGCCACCTCAAAGACCCATTTGCGTGTACCATCTTGGCTAAATTCTTTATATTTCACAGTCGGCGGCACGACGCAAGCTACCTCATGTAGCTTATGCTGAAGTTTTTTTGAAATATTTGTCATCTCAAAAAAATCTGTCACACCAAATTGATAAATCCACTTCATCACCTGCGTTGCACGAAACGACTTTTCGCCCAAAGACACAAAAAATGCCGATAATTCATCTTTTGACATACCTAAAAGATTAACTTTCTTGGCTGCTTGGTCGGACTGCTCAGCGGAGGTGATGACAGGAATTTTATTCACGGTACACTCTATACAAGTATTTAATTAAACCCATTATTATACTAAAATTTTGCATCAAAGTCATGCTAATGCACTCAGATATAGATAATAATCAGATACAGATAATAAAAAGCAAACGGATGTTCCATTTGCTTTTTATTAAACATATCATAAAACGGTATCAGTGGGTCAAACCTTGCACACGCTCAACTTGTTTGGCAAAATCTTCTCGGTATTCCAAAAGCTCTTCGCATGTGATGGCAAAAACACCACTACCGCCTTTTTCAAAGGTCAGCCAATCAAACTGAATTTCAGGATAAGCTTGGCGTAGCGCCCACTCGCTATCACCAACTTCACAAACCAACAAGCCATCTTTGGTCAAATAATCAGGTGCGTGGTATAAAATTTGATGTACCAAATCTAAGCCATCTTGACCTGCTGCAAGTGCATGTTCAGGCTCATGCAAAAACTCAGGTGGCAGCTCTGCCATTACCGCTGCATCCACATAAGGCGGATTAGTCACAATAAGCTCGTACTGATTTTCAGCGGGCAGTTTGGCAAATAAATTTGATTCAAGTAGATTGACTTGATGAGCAAGCTCATGATGCTCAACATTTGTCCATGCCACTTCTAGGGCATCTTTATCAATATCTGTGGCATCAATATTGGCATCAGGAAATGCCTTAGCAAGTGCAATGGCAATACAACCAGAACCTGTGCATAAATCCAAAATACGCTCAGGTGCTGCCAACTGCGACTCTTCTAAACCGTGGCTAAAAAATGAGTTTTTGCGTACATCATCGACATCAAAATATGGATAAAACTGCTGATTAATCAGCTCGGCAATCGGAGAGCGTGGAATCAAAACACGCTCATCAACATAAAAAGGCAGCCCACAAAAATACGCCAAATTAATCAAATAAGACAAAGGCTTACGCTGAATGATACGCTCAGATAATAAAGTCAAGACTTCTTGCTTTTCGCTGGGAGTCAGCTTACACGCCAAAATCTGCTCATCTGCCGACCATTCAAGCGATAAAGAATGCAAAACAATTGCCGCCGCTTCAGCAAACTCATCTGTCGTCCCTTGTGCCACAACGACATCATACTGGCGAAGCTTGGTCACCACAAAGCGGATAAAATCACGAATGGTTACCAATGCCTGCTCAGCTTCACCAAGCTCGGTATATAATGTAGCAATCTCCGCTTGGGTGAGCTGACCATTTTCATTCATCGTATAATCAAAGTCATATTCCGCCAAATCGTCAGCGTCAAAGTGGGTATCAATTGTCATCAAGCTGCCTTTTCGTCATGCCCTGTCACAGTGCTATTTAAATAATTTTTATTATAATCAACTTAGCACAAATTTGCCACTGTTTTCATCATGCCAACCAAAATCTTGGTACAATCTTATTCAATAAAAACCACAAAAATACTAAAATTTGGTGAATGTGATTGGTTTTAAACCAAAAAATTGTTAAACTAAAGGTTTATATTAAGCATAAAGTATGCCAAATTTTATCGCATTTTTGATTAATTTTGAGACCATCATGACCGATAATATAAGATTTTGCCTACCCAAAGGCATGAGCCATAAGACTTTTTTGGCAGAATATTGGCAAAAAAAGCCGCTGCTAATTAAGGGGGGTTTGCCTGACTTGATAGGGATGTTTGAGCCTGAAGATATACTTGGTTTGGCACTTGAAGAAGGCGTGTCTGCTCGATTGATCAGCCAAAGTGATAAAAATATCAATCAATGGTCGCTAAAATCTGCTCCGCTTGATGAAGACGATATCTATCAAACCCCCAAGCTTTGGACAATCTTGGTACAAAATCTTGAGCAATGGTCGCCTGAGCTTGGTGAGCTTTGGTCGCATTTTGATTTTATTCCCAAATGGCAACAAGATGATATCATGGTATCTGTTGCTCCAAAAGGCGGTTCGGTGGGTGCACATTATGATGAATATGATGTATTTCTTGCCCAAGGTTATGGTGCGCGTCGATGGCAGTTGGGCAAGATGTGTACTTCTGATACCCCTTTTGTGCCTAATCAACCAATACGCCTTTTAGATGACATGGGTAAGATTATTTTTGATGAAGTCTTGCAAGCAGGTGATGTGCTTTATGTACCGCCAAGGCTTAGCCATCATGGGATTGCGATGAATGATTGCTTGACATTTTCATTTGGTTTTCGCAGACCCAATCTTGTACAAATTATGGACGAGCTGGCAGATGTCGCCACCAATCACGCCAATCTGTTTCATGTCCTAACCTTACCGCAAGCTGACCAGCCAGATGCCTATGAGCTTAGCCAAGATAGCATTCAAGCACTCAAAGATAAGCTAATTAACCTGCTAAATTCCAAAGAAGGCGATGCGTTATTGACAGATGCCATCGGCGAGCTGGTCAGTCAACGCCAGTATGAATTACTTGCGTTTGAAGATGAGCTTGATGCTGATACACTCAAAACTCGCCTTGAAGATGGTGAGTGCTTGGTATTAAACCCTGCCTGCCGCTTTGTCCATGTGCGTGATGTGTGGTATATCAATGGCGAAAAAGTTGACTTGTCAGATGATGAACGAGCATATCTTAAGCATTTGATTCACGGTGATGCCATTACTGCCGAAGACGCCAATTTACAAAATCTGCCTTGGCTTAGCCAGTGGCTGAATGATAATTGGCTGATTTTGGTTTAATATGATTTTGGTTTAATATTATGTTAAGCGTCATTCGTATGCTGATGCTATTTATGATCCTTTTGTTGATTGGTGCATATGTGTTTGGTCAATTCCAAAATCATCATTCAGACAATGTCAATCCCATTCCTGTGGTTTTCTGTGTTTTAGGCACAGTCAGCTTAACTCAAAATTAGAAGATTATGTCCTTTGTACATTTAGGTATTCGTAGCGAATACGCCATTATAGACTCAATTGTCCGTATCAAAGATTTGGTCAAAGCCGCCGTCGCTGATGGTCAAGATACACTTGCTTTGGCTGACTGGAATAATATGTTTGCAGCAGTCAAGTTTTATAAAGCGTGTATCGGCGCTGGTATTAAGCCAATCATTGGGGCTGAGGTGGTGGTTGGTGAGCATAGTGATAAAGATGCAGCTGATGCACGCCACAGCGTCATCCTTTATGCGATGAGCCATCATGGCTACCAAAACCTGATGCGTTTGATTTCAGATGCTTATACCAACCGCCCAATGAATAATCATGGTTCGGTAGAGTTTGAAACACCCGTCATCACCAAAGCGGCTTTGGCTGAATATTCCGATGAATTAATCGCCATCTTAACACATCGCTCAGAGATTGCTCAGCCTTTACTTGGCAATAACCCTGACAATGCCCTGCCTATTTTACAAACATGGCAAGATATTTTTGGCGATAGGCTCTACATTGGCATTCGCCGAGTCAAAGCCAGCGATGATAAGTTTAATGAAAGTGCCATCATTCAAGCTGCTAAGCTTGGCATTGCTATCATTGCACATAATGATGTACGCTTTATTCACGCAAGCCCAACTGAGACAAATGACAAAAATAATACCGTCAGTACAGACTTTGATGCACATGAAGCTCGTGTGTGTATCGCAAATGGCTATACCTTAGCAGATGACAGACGCCCAAGAGAATACACCGAACTTCAATATTTCAAAAGCCAAAAGCAGATGGCCGAGCTGTTTGCCGATCTGCCCCAAGCAATTAAAAATACGCGCCTACTCGCCAGCCGATGCAATATAACTATCACACTTGGGATTAATGTTCTGCCCGATTTTCCCATCCCAAAAGGTGAGACCATTGAGACTTTTTTTAAAAAAGTATCCGCTGATGGCTTAAACAGACGGCTTGAGAAACTTTATCCTGTTGATCAGCGAGATGATGATTGGGATAAAGTACGCAAACCTTATGATGAAAGGCTTGACTATGAGCTTGATATCATTCTTAAGATGGGTTTTCCTGGCTATTTTTTAATTGTCATGGACTTTATCCGCTGGGCAAAAGCCAATGGCGTACCTGTCGGTCCTGGTCGTGGCTCAGGTGCAGGCTCTTTGGTTGCTTATTCGCTTAATATTACTGATCTTGACCCTTTGAGCTATGATTTGTTATTTGAGCGATTCTTAAACCCTGAGCGTGTCTCAATGCCTGACTTTGATATCGATTTTTGTATCGAAGGGCGTGACCGTGTGATTGACTATGTGGCACAAACATATGGTCGCCAAGCAGTCAGCCAAATCATCACCTTTGGTACGATGGCGGCGCGTGCGGTGGTTCGTGATGTCACCCGTGTTCAGGGTAAGCCTTTTGGTCTGGGTGATCGCATCTCAAAGATGATTCCAAAAACACCTGGTATTAAGCTTGAAGATGCCTTTGATCAAGAACCTCAACTCAAAGAGCTGCTGACCAATCCAGATGCACCAGACCATGAATTGGCTCTTGAGATATGGGAGATGGCCAAAAAGCTTGAAGGTCTCACCCGTAATGTCGGCAAACATGCAGGCGGCGTACTCATCGCACCCAATCGCATCAGTGATTTTTCGGCCATCTATTGTGATGGTGAAGGTCATCCTGTCAGCCAATATGATAAGGACGATGTTGAAGCTGTCGGCTTGGTAAAATTTGATTTCTTAGGACTTCGAAATTTGACCGTACTTCAAGCCGCTGTTGATAACATTAACCAAACTCGTCAAGCTCAAGGTCAATCCTCAATTGATTTAGAAACCTTGCCACTCGATGACGCCGATGTATACACTTCAGTACTTCAAGAGGCCAAAACCAGTGCGGTATTTCAGCTAGAAAGTAGCGGCATGAAAAAATACTTAGCACAGCTTAAGCCCTCAAATATCGAAGATGTCATTGCGATGTGTGCTTTATATCGACCCGGCCCGCTTGAGTCTGGTATGGTGTCTGATTTTATCGACAGAAAGCATGGTATTCAAGAAGTGGCTTATCCCCATCCTCAGTTTCAGCATGAACTGCTGCAACCACCTCTTGAATCAACCTATGGGGTCATCGTCTATCAAGAGCAAGTCATGCAGATTGCACAGGTCTTAGCAGGTTATACCTTAGGTGGTGCAGATATGCTAAGGCGTGCCATGGGCAAGAAAAAACCCGAAGAGATGGCCAAGCAGCGTAGTACTTTTGTGGATGGTGCGATTGAGCAAAATATCGATGGCGGTTTGGCGGCACAAATTTTTGATTTGGTTGAAAAATTTGCAGGCTACGGTTTTAATAAATCACATTCGGCAGCCTATGGTGTGCTTGCTTATCAGACTGCTTACCTAAAACATTATTATCCAGCTGAATTTATGGCAGCGGTCTTAACATCTGAAATGGATGATACCGACCAGGTGGTTTTTTTACTGTCTGATTGCCGTGATAATTTTGGGTTAACTATCATCCCACCCAGTGTCAATCATAGCCAATGGAAATTTGTGGTCAGAGATGCCAAGACAATTGTTTATGGGCTTGGTGCTGTCAAGGGCGTCGGTGAAGAGGCGGTTAATAGCATTGTCGCTGCACGCAAGGACGGTGCTTTTAAGGATTTATACGATTTTTGTAATCGTGTTGACATCAAAAAAGTGGGTAAACGCTCACTAGAAGCACTCATTAAAGCAGGCTGTTTTGATATTTTAGCCGAAACCTTAAAACCACATTATATCACCGATCACTCAGATTGCAGTTACCAAATTCGCCGTGGCTTGTGGCGGCAGCTCCCCGAAGCAATGGCAGCTGCCGACCAAAACCGCCAAAACCAATTAATTGGGACGATGGATTTATTTACAGATGTCGATGATTCACTATTTGTCGCACCGCCACTTGAAGATGTCTACTGGCAGCCACAAGATCGCTTACGCTATGAACAAGCGACGCTTGGGCTGTATTTAACTGGTCATCCTTTGGATGAATATCGCAGTGAGCTACCCTTATATACTACTGTTAAAAGTGTCGTTGATTTAAAAGATACCGCCAAAGGCTTTGCATGGATTGCAGGCTTGATTTATGATGTGGCATTTTTTGGGGAGCGTATTGTCGTCAAGCTTGACGATGGCAAAGGTCGCATTGAAATGAGCTGCTATGGTGAGACTTTTAATCAATTTAAAGAAGTTTTGACCGCAGGTAAGCGTGTGCTTGGTATTGATGAAGAATACAAACCGTTATACACCAAAGGTGAGCGTGCAAATATGACCATTGCAAATATCGTCATCGCCAAAATCAGCGTCCGAGAAAATGATGATGGTCGGATTTTTACTCGCCTACATCACATTGAGTCTATCGAAAATGCTCGGATTCGCCGACTAAAGGAAATTCATCTAAAGCTTGCTTGTGATGACACTCAAGCACTTGAGGGGATTTTAAGTGTGATAAAAGAAAATAGCCCACCGCCTGAGCTAATCAAACGAGGCTCTCACCCAACTTCAGAGCATGATGATATAGACATCAGTCAAGTGGGCGATTTATGTGTACCTTTATCATTATACTTATATGATGAATGCAGTGTTGCACGCATCCAAACCAATGACCGATTACGGCTATACCCCAGCGACCACAATATTGCTCAATTAAAAAATCATATCACTGATGATCATTTGGTGTTTCGATAATGATGAACGATTTACTCAAATCTTGGCTATCACACATTCGCATCGTGATGGTTGGTACTACCCTACCTGCCAATATCGGCTCGGCGGCGCGTGCACTGCATACCATGGGCTTAGATGATTTGGTGGTCGTCAATCCACGCTTACCGATTGATGACAGCAGTTATGCCAATGCAGCAGGTGCAGGCATATTACTGGACAAAGCTTGCATCACAAAAGATATCAAAAATGCCATTGGTGATTGTACACTCATTTTTGCAGCCAGCGCCCGATCACGCCAAATGCCTAGGCCTGTGCTGACGCCAAGCATGGCTGCACAAGTTGCACTTAAGCAATTATCACAGACTGTCTCAAAAAATACTTTGGCGACATCTTTGGATCATATGAATCAATCAGCTGATGATTCGGTCAATGCCTTACCTAAAATTGCCATTTTATTTGGGCGTGAAGACCGAGGTTTGACCAATGAAGAGCTGTCATTGGCTGATTATCATATCCAGATTCCTGCCAATTTGAATTATCCTGTACTCAATGTTGCCAGTGCCATACAAGTCATCACAGCTACCTTTTTTGATCAATTTGCCAGTACGCTTACACCATCTTCTCTTGTTAGTACCAAGCAGATACAAGGCATGCCAAAAGAGGAATACTCGCTGCCCATACACATACGCAGCGACTGGGATGAGCCTGCGATCACTCAAGCACAGTCAGCCAATCTTGAAAGTGCCATCATCACATTGATGCAACGGCTCAATCTTGCACACGACGATGATCTTAAGCACCTACCAAATCGCTTATCTCGCTTGAATCGTCGCTTGCAGCTAGACCAAAAAGAATACGCCTTAGTCCGTGCTTTGATTGCTAAGATTAATCAGAATTTGCCTTAGCTTGGGTGGCATCGCCGTTCATTCAATCATATCGGTATACTAGGCTTGATTTGATAAATCTCACATTCAGCCATATGATGAGAGAAATTTTAGGAAAAATACATGCTAAAAAAACTGTTGAAATTAAAAAACACCATCACAGATGATGTGAAAGCTGTGCTTGCACGAGACCCTGCTGCACGCAGCCAAATGGAAGTACTGTTAACCTATCCTGGCATTCATGCGCGTATCATGCACCGAGGGGCACACTACTTGTGGAATTTGGACCATAAGTTTATGGCCAGAGCGCTTTCTCATTTTAGTCGCTGCACAACAGGCATTGAAATTCACCCTGCCGCTAAGATCGGTAAGCGTTTTTTTATTGATCACGGCATGGGCGTCGTTATTGGCGAGACTGCCGAAATTGGTGATGATGTTACTTTGTATCATGGTGTCACTTTAGGTGGTGTCTCTTGGGAAAAAGGTGCCAAACGCCATCCGACCCTTGGCAACAATGTGGTTGTTGGTGCAGGTGCTAAGATTTTGGGCGGCTTTCGTGTTGGTGATGATGCCAAGATTGGCTCAAATGCTGTTGTCGTAAAGGCAGTGCCAGCTGGTGCCACGATGGTCGGTAGTGCCGCCCGCATGGTCGTCAAGCACAAACAAGAACAAATATCCACCAAACATCACGCACAATCTAAGGAGCTGTTTAACGCTTATGGCTTAAAACCTGATTCCAAAGACCCTGTTGCATCAAGTATTGCAGCTTTATTGGCACATATCCAAGAGCGTGATAAGCAAATCTGTGAACTCACCGCCGCAGTCAAAAAACTAGATCCAAATTTTAATCCCCAAAGCATAAAATCACTGTGCAAAGATGATTTGGATGTTTTTGATGGCGAAGGCTTAGAGCTTGATTATCACATTTGATATGAACAATCCAATCGCAAAAACAGTCAATCGCTGCAGTTGGTGCTTGTCCGATCCACTTTACATTCACTACCACGATCATGAGTGGGGCAAGCCCATTTATGATGACCAGAGGCTATTTGCTCAACTTTGCCTAGAGTCAATGCAATCAGGCTTAAGCTGGATTACGATTTTAAAAAAGCGTGATAATTATTATCATGCCTTTGATGAGTTCGATGCCATAAAAATTACTCAGTATGATCAAGCTAAGATTGAAGCATTAATGCAAAATACGGGTATTATCCGCCACCTTGGTAAAATCAACGCCATCATCAATAACGCCAAAGCCTACCTTGCCATCACAGAGCATCAAAGTTTTAGTGACTATCTGTGGGGGATTACAACACCAGATGGCAAACCCGTCATCAACTACCCCAAAACACTTGCCGACATACCCACCCAAAATGAAGTCTCGGCAAGATTGGCAAAAGCCCTAAAACAGCAAGGATTTAAGTTCATCGGTTCAACGACCTGCTATGCCTTTATGCAAGCAGTTGGCATGGTAAATGATCATTTGATTGATTGTGATTTTCGCAAAAAAGCCCTTGTATCATCATAGATACGCAGGGCTTAAATATATGGATTGATTAAATTTACTTAGGCTGTTTATAGATTGGATGAATTAGGCTCAGGATGCTTGGCATTTGATTCAAAAATTGTTTTAAATTTATCCATCTGCAGCCCTTCAATCTGTACCGTACGATTCGGAAAGGGAATATCAATGCCCGCTTCATCAAACGCATATTTCACCTGCTCAAGCAAATCTGCTTGCGTCATAAACCAATCGTCATTATTGGTCCATACTCTCAGCACCAAATCCACAGAGCTATCGGCCAATGCTGTGACAATGACAGTTGGTTTTGGGTCATCCAAAACATTTGGATGGGCTTCGGCAAGACCAATCATTACCTTGCGTGCCTCTCGAATATCTGCATTATAACCGATACCCACCTCAACATCTACACGGCGATTTGGCAAGGAGGAATAGTTGATACTAGCAGAGGTCATAATATCACCATTTGGGATAATAATCTCGTGATTATGGGCGGTACGAATACGGGTATTGACTAAGCTAATATCAAGTACTGTGCCAAGTTTACCGCCAATCTCAACCAAATCACCACGCCCAAATGGTCTAAAAATCACAATCAAAACACCTGCTGCTAAGTTTGATAACTGGTCTTTGAGCGATACACCAATTGCAACACCTGCCGCACCCAAGACAGCAACAAATGAATTGGTATTGACGCCCAATTTATTCAAGGATGCCAAAATGACCGTGACCAACATCAAACCATATAACAAATTACCCAAAAAGTTGGCAGCCGTGCGATCCAGTCGGCTTTTTACCATAATGTGTTTGGCAACGCCAACGATGCGTTTACCAATCCATTGACCTACAAAGAAAATCAGCAATGCCAATACCAAACGCCCCGAAAAGTCAATTGCCAGCTGGGTTAGTGTATTGATATCAATTGGTACGCCCAAAAATTGTAAAGTATCATTGGCACCATGCTCAAGGGTATCTTTCGTCAGCCTTGCTGCATCTGTCACAACCTCTTTGGCTGTTTCAGCGGTATCAGCGACTGTACGAACAACGGTATTAGACTCGCTGTTGGCTACTTTATTACTTTGACTCATGACTTTTCCATCAATTCTATTTTTATAACCTTTAAGTCTATTTGCCAAGTCTAGATACTTATCTTACCTATGGCAAAAACCTAACAAATAATTTTATTATTTATTATATCAATTAATTACATAAACTTAGTAATTAGTCTTAATGGCAAATATTTCATACCAAGTCCAATAGGTAACCATGGCCATAGTGGCACATAAGCTTCATCAACTTTGGCTTCAATGGCCTTGATAATGACATCAGCACCTTCATCTTCTTCAACTTCAAAAGGCAGATATTTCGCCCCAATATTTAAATCTGTGCGTACATAACCTGGGTAAATGGTCGATACCGTAATCGGTAACTTTTCTTTGATCATATCGGCGCGAATGCCCTCAGCAAGTCTAGCGAGACCAGCCTTAGCGGCGGCGTAAGTTGTCAAATGACGCGGTAACCCTCGCACCGCAGACATACTTGAGATAACCACCAATTGACCGCTATTTTGACGGCGAAAAATCTGCATTGCCGCTTCACACTGGGCAATGGCGGCAATAAAGTTTATTTCGGCGGTCGCACGGTTAATATTAAATCGACCATGCCCAATCACACGACTGTCGCCTACGCCTGCATTGACGATGATTTTATCAATTTGACCAATTTGCTTGGTAAATTCGCCAAAGACTTCAAAAATCTGCTCGTAATCCGTCACATCCAAGCGTGTGATATGTACCGTAATGCCATAATCGCCCTCAAGCTCAGCCTTGATTGCCTCAAGCCTTTCTAGGCGGCGTGCACAAATCGCCAAATCATAGCCCAAAAAAGCAAACTTACGCGCCATCATCGCACCCAAACCCGAGCTTGCCCCTGTAATCAGCACTGTCTTACCCGCCCCAATGCCACGAATGTCATTTAAGTCTTTAATTTTATTAAAACGGTTGGCGACAATGCGTCCAAATCTATCGGCTTTACTAAACAATTCTTCAAGTTTTTTCATAGAAATTACAACCAAGCTAATCTGCATCATCAAATGACTAAATCGCATATTTTAACGCAGCCAAGCCAAAAATCACAGTATTAATTTATTTAGCTTAAGTTTTCTAAAGACGCTTGGTCATCACTTAAGGTCTGCTAAATTTAGCCAAAGCTTGCCCAAGTAAATTGCCTGTTTGTCCAATCACATCTGTGACGCTGCTACCAAGTTGCTCAGCCAAGCCAATTTTCTCTGCCAAAGTTGGCTTGCTACGAGAATGTAACAAATACGCTTCACAAGCTTTTAGCTGATCGAGCAAATACGCATCTGAAGTACCAATCTCATCAATCAACCCAAGCTCTAGAGCATCTTCACCAAACCACACTTCACCTGTAGCGACACGCTCAAGATCCAGTTGGGGGCGATATTTATGAATAAAACCTTTAAATAACTCGTGAATACGCTCAATATCAGCTTGGTGCTTGGCACGATCTTCATCGTCATTTTCTCCAAAAATCGTGACAGTACGCTTATACTCGCCTGCTGTAAACTGCTCAAATTGCACATCATGCTTTTTCAAAAACTCGTGAAAGTTAGGCAGCTGACTGACAACACCAATCGAACCAATGACCGCAAAATCACTGGCAATAATTTTATCGGCAGTACATGCCATCATATAGCCACCACTGGCAGCAATCTTATCAACACAGATGGTCAGCTTTAACCCTGCTTCTTTGATACGCACAAGCTGTGCGGCAGCCAGCCCATAGGCATGCACTTGACCGCCGCCACTTTCGAGGCGAAGCACCACTTCATCACCACGATTTGCCACACTGATGATGGCACTGATCTCTTCACGCAAATGAGCGACCGCACTTGCCTTAATATCTCCATCAAAATCAAGGACATAAATTGCTGCTTTTTGTGTATGATCGTCGGTAGACTGCTGGCATTTTTTGTCTAATGTTTTAATATCTTTGAATAATTGACACAATTTATCTTTGAATTTGTGTGATGCACCATGATGCTCAGATTGGATGGTTTTGATTTTGTTTTTGGTATCTTTTTGAGCGTTATTTAGATGGGTAATGTGTAGCTCAATGGGTTTTTTTGAAGTGTGTAACATAATTTTGCCTTAAAATATCAATCAATAAAAGCGTATTTGGTGGTAAATGGGGAAAAAATACATGATTTAAATGCCCAACATAACTTGATTACAAAAATCGCACAAATCAAAAACGAAAGTTTATCATTACTCAATCAAACCTCTTTTTTAATTTTATTTTTTAGACCCACGCCACGCAAGCGACCTCGTCCGTCCACATCACGCACGATGAGCGACCAAGTTTCATTCAGATATACCTCATCTCCTTTGACAGGTTCTGTCTTAAAATACTGCATCATAAATTCTTCGACAGTTTGATTTTTAGCTTCGGTCAATTTATTCACCAAATCTTCATCAATACCAGTCATTACCCCAACCTGTGGCGGAACGGTGAATATATCAAGCGCACTGGCAACAGGCTTTGGTAGGCGGCTAGATGCGTTGGTGGCAAGTGAGCGTGCTGCCAAATTATAAAATGGCAAATCTGCAATGCGTGCATGAGGAGACAGTAGCCAATCGCCATAAAACTCACTATTTTTTTGGTATTGGGTGGCGGAATTATTAAAAATTTTGGCAATACTTGGTGCATCATCGCCACGCATGGCATACCAAACCACATCGCCCATCTTTAAGATGGTATCTTCATTCACATTAACAAGCTTATTATGACGCACCAATGCAAATAAGGATAAGGCTTGGGCGTCAAATTTACTCGAGATGGATTGAGGATGGCGACCGATGGCAAATGCACCCTGTTTGACTTCAAATTCATATAAAGTAATATTCGCCTGATCTGCCACCCAAATTTCATGCTCAGCTTTTGGTTCATTATTGGTTGGTACCCACACCCGAAATAAACGAGACATCAGTGGAATGGTTGCACCTTGTACCAATAAGGATAAAATTACCATGCCAAAAGTAATGTTAAATGCCAAGTCAGCACCAGGTACCGCCATCGTCACTGGGATAATGGCAAGCGTGATCGGCACCGCCCCTCGCAAACCAACCCAAGAAATAAAACCGATCTCACGAATGCCAAAACGAAACGGCAACAATGAACTAAATACCGCAATTGGGCGGGCGACGAATAATAAAAAGATAAAAATCAGTAATGAGTAATGAATCACCTCTAAGATGCCTGATGGCTGTACCAATAACCCAAGCACCACAAATAACACCGCTTGAGATAACCAAGCAAAACTATCCATCACACGCAGTACATGCTCTGTGGCACGCACTTTGGTATTGCCAATCACGACGCCTGCCAAATATACCGCCAAAAATCCAGAACCGCCCAAAAGGTTTGTGATACCAAAAACAATCAAGCCAGCAGATAAAATTAAAATGGCATACATACCATCTGCCAAGTAAACTTTTGGCAACATCTTAGATAATGCCCAACCTGACAATAACCCAAGTACCAAACCAATACCGATTTGGCTGATGAGCATAAAAATAATGTCACCAATCCCTTGGCTTGTCGGATCAAGATTCAAGGTAATCATCACCGTAACCAATAAAATTGCCAATGGGTCGTTTGCACCTGACTCAATCTCAAGCGTGGCTTGTACACGGTCGTTTAGCTTGACACCACCATTTCTTAGCAGACTAAATACCGCTGCTGCATCGGTTGAACCCACAATCGCCGCCATCAAGACGCCCAGCCGCCAATCAACATCCAAAAGCCAAGTGGTAAAAATACCTGCCACTAACACCGTTACCAAGACACCTAAGCTTGCCAAAGTTACCGCGGGCTTAAGCCCCACACGGAACGAACGCATTGAAGTACGAAGACCGCCATCCAATAAGATACACGCAAGTGCCGCCTGACCGATAAAGTTTGCCAAATTATATTCAGCAAATTCGATGCCTAAAATACCCTCTTCACCCGCCAGCATACCCACGCCCAAAAAAAACAACAGCAAAGGTACGCCTAAGCGTGCTGAAAGCGTGCTTGTCATGATACTGGCAAATATCAATAATGAAGCAACAACATACAAAATATTTAAGGTGACCATCGATAATTTACAATCCTAAATAAGGCGATTTATTTTACCGCAAATACAACAAAGTTAAGTATCAGTGATTGACTTAAATGTTAAATCCATTCAAACTCACACCATCAAATTAATCAAATCCTATCATAGCCACCTTTTAGATACCATCAAAAATCTTGAAAAATCACCATTTTTATGCAATTTATCCATGATTAAGCGTTAAAAATTTTATCCGTATTCAATTGTAACTTTATTTTTATAGATAGAGAAAAACTTTCTTGCTAATTTTTGTCAATTTCATCAATCAAGTATAGCAAGCTAATCATTGCCAAAAATCATAAATTTATCACGGCAATACTTGCACGAAATTCAATTAAAAGGCATAATGTAGCGTTTAAAACCTTTTAATTTAACATTCTTTTTTATGTAATCATTCTTGCAACTGTTTTTATTTGGTTGCAATTTTTGGGGCAAAATTATGATGCGTAGCACCTATTGCGGTCAAGTGACCGAAGAGCTAATTGACCAAACCATTACCATCGCAGGCTGGGTACATCGTCGCCGTGACCATGGCGGTGTGATCTTTTTGGATATGCGTGATCGTGAAGGTTTGTTACAGGTTGTGATTGACCCTGATACGCCCGAAGCATTTGCGACCGCCGATGCTGCTCGCTCAGAATATTTGCTTAAGATTACGGGGCGTGTGCGTCGTCGCTATGAAGGTACCGAAAATCCAAATATGGTCAGCGGTCAAGTTGAGCTTTTGGGTAAAGAGATTGAACTGCTTGCCAAATCAGACACGCCACCATTTCCTTTGAATGATGACAACATCACAGTCTCAGAAGAGCTGCGATTAAAGTATCGTTTTTTGGATATGCGTCGCCCAGAAATGCAGGAGCGGATGAAATTTCGTGCCAAAGCAACCTCAACCATTCGCCGCTATTTGGACGACCATGGCTTTTTGGATGTTGAAACACCCGTTTTAACCCGTGCCACACCTGAGGGTGCCCGTGATTATTTGGTACCATCACGCACTCGCCAAGGCAACTTTTTTGCATTGCCACAGTCACCACAGCTATTTAAACAGCTTTTGATGGTGGCAGGTTTTGACCGTTATTACCAAATCGCCAAATGCTTCCGTGATGAAGATTTGCGTGCTGACCGCCAGCCAGAATTTACCCAAGTTGATATCGAAACTTCATTTTTATCAGATGAAGAGATTATGGACATCACCGAGGGCTTAACCAAAAATTTATTTAAAACCATGCTGGATGTTGAGTTTGATACCTTCCCCCGCATGACTTACGCAGATGCCATGCGTGATTATGCCTCAGATAAGCCTGATTTACGCATTCCCTTAAAACTTATTGATGTTGCTGACATCATGCAACATGTTGAATTTAAAGTATTTTCAGGGCCCGCCCAAGATCCTAAAGGCCGTGTTGTTGCCTTACGCATTCCAAATGGCGGTAACATGAGTCGCAAGCAGATTGATGAGTACACCAAATTTGTTGGTATTTATGGCGCTCGTGGATTGGCATATATTAAGGTCAATGACGCAAGCAATATCAATAATGGCGTTGAAAAAGAATCAGGATTACAATCACCCATCATTAAAAATATGACCGATGAGGTTTTGATTGAGCTGATTGAGCGTACCGATGCCCAAACTGGCGATATCATTTTCTTTGGTGCCGATAAAGCCAAAATCGTCAATGATGCTATGGGTGCATTGCGTGTTAAAATCGGTACTGATTTAAATTTATTTACCTGTGAATGGGCACCGCTTTGGGTCGTTGATTTTCCAATGTTTGAGGAAACTGATGATGGTAAGTGGACATCAGTTCATCATCCTTTTACACGCCCAAAAGGCTCGGTTGAGGAACTCAAACAAAGTCCCGAAACCGCCCTATCCATTGCCTATGACATGGTACTAAATGGCACAGAAATTGGTGGCGGTTCGCTGCGTATTAATACGGTTGACATGCAAGAGGCGGTATTTGATGCCTTGGGTATTTCTAAAGAAGAAGCAGAGCTTAAGTTTAAGTTTTTGATGGATGCATTGCGTTTTGGTGCACCGCCGCACGGTGGTTTGGCATTTGGTCTAGATCGCCTGATTATGCTGATGGTTGGTGCCAGCTCAATCCGTGATGTGATCGCCTTCCCAAAAACCAAGACGGCAGATTGCCCATTGACCGAAGCACCTGCTGAAGTTGATAATCGCCAGTTGCGTGAGTTGGGCATTCGCATTCGTGAAAAACAAAAAGCAGAATAGTCAGTGCTTGGTTTTTTAAGATATGTACCGCTGTCAGTCCTGCATGGATTGGCGGCGTGTGCGTCTTATATTTCCTATCATTGCAGGCTTAGTATTTATCGCAGCATCCAAGCCAATTTAATCTTGGTTCACCCCAAGATGCCAGACGCACAGCGGCAAAAACTCGCCAAACAAATCCTAAAAAATCAGCTCATCAGTGCAGTCGACAGTCTTAAAACTTGGGCAATGCCACCAAAATGGTCTATCGCACAAATTAAAACGGTTCATCATGAAGATATCCTAATCAAAGCACTTGCCAATCCAAGTGGTATGCTTGCCATTGTGCCTCATATCGGCACTTGGGAGATGATGAATGCTTGGCTCAATACCTTTGGCTCCCCTACTATCATGTATAAGCCCATCAAAAATGCGGCGGTAGATCGCTTTGTTTTACAGGGGCGTGAAAGACTAAATGCCAGCCTTGTACCCACAGATGCTAGTGGTGTTAAGGCAATTTTTAAAACACTCAAAGCAGGTGGATTTAGTATCATACTGCCCGACCATGTACCTGATCCATCAGGTGGTGAGATTGCTCCTTTTTTTGGTATTAAAACCCTAACCAGTACGCTGGCGTCAAAGCTTGCTGCAAAAACTGGTTGTGCTCTTGTTGGCTTAAGCTGTATTCGGCGTGAAGATGGCGATGGTTTTGAAATTTTTTGTTATGAATTAAATGATGAACAACTTTATTCAAAAAATACCAAAATTGCAACCACTGCTTTAAATGGTGCGATGGAACAAATGATTTATCCACATTTTTTGCATTATATGTGGAGCTATCGTCGGTTCAAGCATACACCACTATTAAATAATCCTTATTTACTCAATGAAAATGAGCTAAAAAAAATAGCCATAAAGCTTCAAGCCATGTCAAAGGATAGTTATGAGTGATACCAACTACATCATCTGTATGAAATGGGGCACCAAATACGGTGCCGAATATGTCAATCGCTTATATAATATGGTCAAGCGTAATCTGACTTTACCATTTACGATGGTGTGTCTAACCGACAACAGCACAGGCATTCGTGATGAAATCACCTGCTACCCCATCCCAGAGCTAAATTTACCAAGTGATATCCCAGAGCGTGGCTGGAAAAAACTCACCACTTTTAAGCCTGACTTATATGGGCTAAAAGGAACTGCACTATTTTTGGATATTGATATTGTAATCATTGATAATATTGATGCTTTTTTTACTCATAAAGCCCAACATGATGACAGTGTGATGATTATTCGTGATTGGAAGAAACCATGGCGAATGGTGGGTAATAGTTCTGTGTATCGCTTCAATGTCGGATATCAGACTTATCCGCATTTATTGGAATATTTTGAACAAAATTTTGAGAAAATCCGTAAAGAGGTTCGCCATGAACAAGCCTTTTTATCAAATTATCTCAGAGAACATCACCATTTAGAATATTGGGATTCATCTTGGTGCGTAAGCTTTAAATACCACTGTCTACAAAAGATTCCTATGGCGTATTTTGTACCACCCAAAAAGCCCATCAATGCCAAAATTGTCATCTTTCATGGTGAGATTAACCCGCCTGATGCCATCGCTGGCGGTGGTGGCAAATGGTATCGTCATGTATTGCCAAGCAAATGGATTAAGGATGCATGGCAATGATGACATCATATCACACAGCTGTTATGATGTATTAATCATTTTGTCTTATAATCAGTCATGGCAATCAGATTTTGACACCAGCCTTTGTAAACACAAAGCAAATAAATCAGCCAATACAATTGATAAAAGTATTCAATTAAAAACCCTCTACCAAACAAACGATTTTGATTTGGTTGATTAAATCTGCCGATAAACCTCATCAAAAGGCACACGAAATCGCTCACCCCAAACCCCTTTTTCGGTGCGATAGCCACATGAGATAATCATATTAACTTCAGCCTCTTTGGGTAAATTGAGTAGATTTTTAACCAACTTACTGTCAAAGCCTTCCATCGGACAGGTATCAGCACCTGCTGCACTCATTGCCAGCATAAAAGTTTGAGCAGCTAAAGCACAGCTTTTATGCACCATAATACGCACATCAGCCACAGATACACGATCATAGGTTGGTTTAAATTTTTGGATTGCTAAAAATGCCGCACTGCGTAAACTTGGTACACCAAAAGTTGTACGATAAATTGTCGGCATTAGTACACCATAATATTTTTGCATACGCTGAATTCTGGCTCCTTGCCGCTTGGGTGGGCTGTAGGTTTTGATATTATCACGCTCAAATAATAACGCTGATTTGGCTCTTTGGCGATATAAATCTTGGCGTGTCACAAAAACAACCATTTGTGATGCACTGGCAGCTGCTTGTTGCGACAGGCAAGCTTTGGTAAGTTTTTTGAGCATATCGGGGTTTGTGATATGATAAAATTCATACAACTGCATATTTGAGCTGCTGGGTGATAGCTGTGCAAGCTTTAGGCAATCGATCACCAATGTCGGATCTAGCGGTCTATTTGAGTCATAATCACGCACCGCACGGCGATACTCAACAGCCTGTTTAAATTCCATCAATTTCTCCTAAAACTGTGTAACTGTCAACCACAATCATCAAACACCATCTTAAATTCAGACGAAATTAACGCTTAAACATATCTGCTTGGCGGTTTTTTTTCACATAATCAATCATACAATCACGCAATAATTGACTGGCAGTACGGTTATTATCTCGTGCCGCTTGCTTAAATTGCTCCACCAAATGCTTATCTACACGCATATTAAAAGTCGTCTGCTCACTTTGTTTCATAAAAATCTCCAAGGCTTTGATTATCAATAGATTAATTGTCAGTAGTTTAAATTGCACAATTTAGCATAGCTGTCTACATTTTGCAATGACTATGGCGATACATTATCTTTTGTTAGTCATGACAATCGCCCCAAACCAGTGGAGCGATTGATTAAACCAATTTAAATTAGACCCTAAACTGTGGTATCAACGCTGGCACACCAGGGAACATACCTACCGAAGCCATGGCAAGGCAAAGTACCACAAATCCAATGACAGGAATGATTACTCTGCCTGACAGCCCCAACTGACGGCTGCGTTCTTTATCCCCAATCAAGCCTAAGTTATCAAGCATCATGGTCAGAGACCAACCAAACACAGGATTTACCAGTGCTGATGAGAATACCACAATGCTGGCAGACTGTGTAGTCTTACCCTTACGAGTCATCTCCATGCCTGCTTCGAGCAGTGGCACATATACCGCCACGATAAGTGCTGTTGATAACACAGGTTGCCACACCGCCAAATCCATGGGATAACCCCACACCGCCACCACAATACAAAAAATCGCAGTCAAGGCAGCACCAGCGGGAATCGGACGCTTGGCAATAGATGCAGGTACGATATATGTTCCCCACGATGATGTAAAGTTTGCCCCTCCAAGGACAGAGCCTACCATCTGACGCAATGAACAGGTGATGGTCGTATCATCAATACTCATATGCGTACGTTCTGAGTGTTTGGGATAACTGATTTTTTGGAAAACCTGATGTCCCAAAAAGTCAGGTGTCCACATGGCAACCGCCAATACTGCAAAAGGGAATACCACGATAAACGCCTTCAAATCTGGCAGACCAAGCGTCCAACCTGTATTCTCCCCCCACCAGTACATTGGGCTAAGCGGAGGCAATCCCGGTTCGGTCTTAAACTCAAACGGTGCTCCTAGGATAAATGCCAAAAAACCCGCCAACATACAGCCAATAGGCACAGCAAGCCAACGTTTTTGCCAATGCTCCAATAGGGCATACATGATGATGGTAGATAAAATAATGATAAAGGCGATGTGTGGCAGACCAATGGCATCTGCCCATGTTATCAGCTTTTTGACCTGACCTATTAGCCCAACAAAACCCAAATAGAGCAACAATCCTCCTGCCACCCCATTACTGGTAAGCCGAGTCATGAGACTGCCACCCTTTACCAATGCCAAAATCAGCCCAAACACGCCAATGAGCACACCAAAGGCAAGTGGATGCCCTCCTGCCGCTACCACGATGGGAATGAGTGGAAGAAGAGGGCCATGCGTGCCTGGTAAATTAGATGTCGGTAGGATAAATGATGAGAAAATAAGTACAAAAAATGCAGCAATAATCATCTCATAGCGGACATTTTCTAAAACAAATGCCTCGCCAAGCCCTAGCGGTGCAGCAAAAGCAGCTGCCATCGCACCCACCATCACAATCTTACCAATGGTGCCTGCCATTGCAGGGATAGTATCTTCTAATTCAAAACGGTAATCACGAAACGGTAAATTGATACGCCAGCGACGAGGCTGCATAATTTGTAGTTCGTGCTTTAAATAATCCTCTCGTTTTTCAAAACTTGAGCTAGGACGATGCAGTTCACGGTATGATTTGTTCAAACTATGATTATCATCGGTGACCAGATTTGAATCACTCACAATATCCTCCTTATTATTGCTATTGATAATTCACCTGCTGTTGCAGTTTTTAGTCTTATTTTAAGTCTTATTTTAAAATAATCACATGGGATTATAGCTTGCTTTAATACTTCTGTCATGTCTTATTTACGAACTTTATCATATAAAAAGAACAATCCATGGTAAAAGTGGCGTCAAGTCTGGTTACCACTGGTATTTGGCGACACTTTTGTACACATTTTATCTCATCATATCAGTTACTTGAGTATTTGGCTGCTTAGTTTTGCCAAATTATGATAAAATACAATTTATTTTTATCTTATACCTATTAAATGAACCAAATAACCCACCCTTGCCCACTATGTCAAGCAGTAACCACATGGTCTGACAACCCAAACCGTCCATTTTGTTCAAAACGCTGCAAGCTCATTGATTTGGGTGCATGGGCGTCTGATGAGTATTTGATTGCAGGCGATGAACTGCCATCGCCTGAACATCATGAAGTTACAGACTATTAATTAATCATTCAAGTCAACATAAGGATATGCCATGAACAGTCACATCATACCCACTTATGTCCGCCAACCCATCAGTTTTGTGCGTGGCGAAGGTTCATACCTGTACACCAAAGATGGTACGGCTTATTTGGCATTGATTGGCAGGAAAAGGCGGCGACTGTGCTGTGTCAAGCCGCTGGCATGGTGCAAGTATTTTTTTGCCAATTCGGGTGCTAAAGCCAATGAATGCGTCCTAAAATTGGCTATTTCATCGGCTTCATTGAATTTAGAATTTAAGTGATTTTATGCCAACCATTCAAGCCACCAAAAGTCACCCAATGACTAATTTGACCGACGAGATGCCCAGTATTTTATTTGATACGCATACCAGCCGCCTAAACTATGCTCAGCAACAACGAATCACTCGTTTATGTATCCGCTGTGCTTTACTACTCATGCAATATGGTGCAGAGTCTGTGGTGGTGGTTGATTTAACAAAGCGGCTTGGGGCGGCACTTGGGATTGATGGTGTTGAGTGCGGTTTGTCATTTAATGCGGTCACCTTAACCACTTTATATCAAGGTCGCTGTATCACAACGGTGAGAAATACAGTTCATCAAGGCATTAATGTCAGTATTTTAGTCCAAATTCAACAAATTATCTTAAGTGCCGAAAATCATCAAGCCAATCAATCCCATTGTTTAAACACCCAAAGCCATGACGCATGTATCAGTAGCGTAGAACAAGGGTTTGATGCCATCTACCAAACGGTCTATTCCAATCATTTGGTATCATTTTTTGTGGGCGTATCATGTGCCAGTTTTGCCTATTTAAACGGTGCAACATTGGTGATTGCTCTGATTACTTTTATTGCCAGTTTTGTTGCGATGCGATTGCGTATGTATCTTTTAAAGCAACATTTTAATCCTTTTGTCGTCGCTATGATAACGGCATTTACCGCAACTTTATTGGCAGCTTTGGCATATTTTTTAAATTTAGGTACTAATGCTGACATTGCTGTCGCCGCCAGTGTGCTATTACTTGTACCAAGCTTTCCTATTATTAATGCGTTATCTGATATCTTAAAAGGCTATATGAATATGGGCGTAGGTCGATGGATGTTTGCAACCATGCTGACCCTATCAGCCTGTGTTGGGATTGTGATGACCTTGATTTTTCTTAGAATTCCACATTGGGGACTATGATGGGCATTATCGAGATTATCCAAACAATTGTATTGTCATGTATCATTACTGTGGGCTGGTGTTTAATGTTTACATTGCCAAAGCAATACATCATGCATTGCATGATGGTAACAGCACTTGGTTTTGGTTTAAAACAAGTGATGGTAACTTTTGGTGTGCATTTGGTTGTGGCAACATTCTTTGGGGCGATGGCGGGTAGCTTTTTGGGTGTACATTTTGCTCAGCGTCATGGCCTGCCACCCAAAGCCTTGATTGTACCTAGCTTGATTTGTATGATGCCGGGAATCGCTGCCTATAAAGCCATGGTTAGCATGGTACAAATTGGCTATTTTGGATTTGATATGGATTTATTTATCGTTATGATGCGTCATTTTTTTGAGGCGATTTTTATCATCTCAGCATTGGTTTTGGGGCTGTCCATTCCAGGTATTTTATTTTATCGTCGTAAGCCGATTGTTTAGCAGTTTTAACATCTCTTATTTTAACATCTCTTATTATTACTCAGCTTTGGCTTATGATGCTTCATAAAAGTTAAGATAAGTTTTTAGATAAAAATATGGTCTGTTTATACAGACCATATTTTTTGATACAGCAGTTAAATTTAGGCTCTATTTCCAGCGGTAACTGCCACCAACACCACCAGATAATCCACCTGCATCTGACCAGCTTAGACCAATCTTATAAGTTGATTTTCCTGTATCACTTAACCCAGCCGCGCCCAATGATACCGCAGCTTGACCATTGTGATAACCTGAACCAAATAAGACATGATGCTCACCTGCTCTACTGGGCGATGGTAAAGTTGCAATTGCGATAGCATTTGCAATACCTCCAGCTGTTTGACGCTCAACAGCACTAATACGATTATTAAAATGCTGACCCTGCTCTTTTAGTGCATAACCTAATTGATCAATCTTCTGATCCTGATGATTATTTGTCTCATTAATTCGATTTAATCGATCATTTTGAAGAATAAGCTCTTGCTTATTGGTAGCAATACCAGCTTTATTTTTCTCAATCTCAAACCCATTGGCAACAGTTCTATTGATATTTTGTTCAATAGCGGTCTTATTGGTAGTGATATCAGCTTGGTTTTGTAAAATTTGCTTATCTTGAACATCTGCATGAGCCGCAAACCCTTCAAGCTCTTGATTGATGGCTTTATTTTGCTCAACCAATGCTTCACCTTGCTCAATCAAAGTATTTTGATTTTTGGTGAGCGTTTCAAAACTTGCATCAGCTTCAGCTTTGTTTTTAGCAATACGATCAGTATTGGCAGCACTTACTTTTGCCAAGGTTTTGATATCAGAGCTATGCTGATCTTGCTGTTGTGCCAGCTCATAGATATTTTTGATGTTATTAGCAATATCTGCTTGGTTTTTAGCAATGTCAGCTTTGTTGGTAGCAACACCTTGTGTGTTATTTCCTACCGCTCTTGCAACCATGCTGTGAAGGATACCTAGATTGGTGATTTTTTTATCGTGCAACTGGATATCAGCTTGGTTTTTAGCAATGCCGTCTTTATTTTCATTGGCTTGTGCTTTGGCGATCTGAGCGTCTTTTTTGTTCTCAGCGATACCCAATTCAGCAGTAGCAATACGATCAGTATTTGCAGAGCTTGCTTTATTTAGAGCGTCAATCGCTTCGGTTTGCTGTTTGGCATAGGCATCTTGTAGCTCGTTGTAAGCGGCCAGATCTTGGATGTCTGTTTGGTTTTGAGCAATGTCAGCTTGGTTTTTAGCGATATCTGCTTTTTGATCAATGAGGCGACCACTTAGATCCAATAAACCTTCTTCGACATTGCTTTCAAGTGCTTTGATGTCTTTTGTAAGATCTGCTTTTTGATCAATGAGGCGACCGCTTAGATCCAACAAACCTTCTTCGACATTGTTTTTAAGTGTTTTGATATCAGAGCTATGCTGATCTTGCTGTTGTGCCAGCTCATAGATATTGTTGATGTTATTATCAATATCCGCTTTCTGATCAAGCAGGCGACCGCTTAGATCCAATAAACCTTCTTCGACATTGCTTTCAAGTGTTTTGATATCCGCTTGGTTTTTAGCAATGGCATCTTGGTTGTTAAAAATTTCACCCTCAAGTGAGTTAATCTCTTCGCCTAATAAACCCACCTCATCATCAAGATCTTTGATATCAGCCTTGTTTTGAGCAACAACTGTGGCCAAAGCATGTAGCTGTGAGCCATTAACAGCATCTGTTGAGGTGTCACTGATCTCACCTGCACCAACATGAACGATTTGACGCTCTTTACCCTTCTTACCAACAGATACAGTACCATTACCAGTTTTTGATGCACCTGCAAATCCTGTTAGGCTTAGACCACCCACTTCGGCACTATTAACAATGGTCGCTGCTTTACCAGCGGTATTATGACCCAGCAGCACGGAGCCATTTTGTGCATTTGTTGTGTCTGTGTTAGAGCCAAGAATAAAGACATTTTGTTGACCTTTTTTAACGG
The DNA here is from genome assembly GCF_001632285.1 of Moraxella catarrhalis. GTDB lineage: Bacteria > Pseudomonadota > Gammaproteobacteria > Pseudomonadales > Moraxellaceae > Moraxella > Moraxella catarrhalis. The sequence continues at coordinate 11,639 of NZ_LWAH01000016.1, read as the reverse complement.
TATTATTAGAGCCGATGGCTACTGAGTTTTCACCTTCGATGGTGTTCTTGTTACCTAGAGCGACGGCGTTGTCGGCATTGGCTTTGTTATCTATACCTGCTGCAAATGAACCTTTACCTGTGGCTTGGTTCTTCCTGCCCCCTGCGATGGTAGAGTCTGTGCCTGTGGCTTCGTTGTTATAGCCCCCTGCAACCGTTGAGTTACGACCTTTAGCTTGGTTATAACCGCCACCACCAACGGTAGAATTCTCGATTGTAGCTTCGTTATAACCGCCACCACCGATGGTAGAGTATCTGCCTTTGGCTGTGTTGTTATCGCCACCACCGATGGTAGAGTACTGGTTTGTGGCTTCGTTATAACCGCCACCACCGATGGTAGAGTATCTGCCTTTGGCTTTGTTATAACCGCCACTACCGATGGTAGAGTACTCGTTTGTGGCTTCGTTAAAAAGGCCACCACCGATGGTAGAGTATCTGCCTTTGGTTTTGTTATAATCGCCACCACCGATGGTAAGGTATGTGCCGTTGGCTGTGTTGTTATCGCCACCGCTGATTTTATTGGTTGCCTTGCCTACTTTTTGTGCAGACGCCGTCGTTGCCATACCCAATATTCCAACAATCAATAAACTGCCCAAAACTGCCTTTTTGGTATGACCTTTGGCAAATTCAGAACATGCCACCAAGTGACCTGCGGCATTTTTCTTCACTTTATAAATTTTGTTCATCTTAGTCTCCTAATAAATGACTGGGGTCTCCCCCCTCACTTATTACTTATTAGGGGGACGGTAAATCAGATGGGGCATCCACCAAACCAAATTTACCGTTTATATGACAATACAACAACACAACTTGATGCCATCGCTAATGGCTATCAAACTGATTATCAGGTTGGTAAATGGCGATATCCGCCATCTTGGACCGTCGTTATGTTTAGCCGTAACAAATTTTACTGTATTGCATCGCTATAGTCAACTTTTATATATTGATATCTTTCATTAAATAGACACTCATCAGTCATTTACGCCAGTCATTTGCTCACATGCTGATGATCATCATTGTTAGGCAGCCCACTAAATAAAAAAATCCTGCCATCATGCAGGATTTTGATTGGGTCAGATTACCACGCCTGTGCCAAAGCGGATAATGCACCTTTTAGCATGGCTGATACGGTGCTATGGCAAGTGGCGATGCCTGAATAAATCTGCCCCTCTACCGACAGCTGGATATAAGCGGCGGCGGCGGCATCGGTTTGGTTATCTGTATCGGTTTTTTGATGGGTTTTGTTATCGATGGCGTGTTCGGCGTAATTGGTGACATGAATCTGTCTGCCTGTGGATTTCACCAAGCCATCAATGAACGCAGATAACGCACCATTGCCTTGACCAATCACCTCAAACACCGCTTTGGGTGTCGCCACTTGGCCTTGGAAGCTGACAGCATCGCCTTTATTGCTGATGGTGTAGTCGCTTAGGCGGAATTTATCTTGCTTAAGATACGCTTGGGTAAAAATTTCAAGCAGCTCATCAGTTTTTAGCTCACGCGCCATACTTTCTGCATAAGCCTGTACCACACGGGCAAAATCAATCTGTGTCCAGCGTGGTAAATTAAAACCAAAATGCCGCTGCAAGATATACGCAGCACCGCCCTTACCTGACTGGCTATTAATCCGTACCACATCTTGATAGCCTCGACCGATGTGTATTGGGTCGATGGGCAGATATGCCACATCCCAATGCTGCTGGGTCTCGGGGTGTTTTTCATTATAATCTAAAGATTTTTTGATGGCATCTTGATGTGAGCCACTAAATGCCGTAAAGACAAGTTCGCCAACATAAGGATGGCGTGGATGTACTGGCAGATTGTTGCATTCGCTGACAATTTGTACAATGTCGCTCACCTGACTAAAATCAAGCTCTGGGTCAATGCCTTGGGTGTACAGATTCATCGCCATAACCAAAATATCCATATTGCCCGTACGCTCGCCATTACCCAAAAGCGTACCCTCGATGCGATCAGCCCCAGCCATTAATCCCAGCTCAGAGGCCGCCACAGCACAGCCACGGTCATTGTGCGTATGTAGACTGATGGTAACATGTGGGCGTGCTTTTAGATGTCGGCAAAAATATTCCACTTGGTCGGCATAGACATTTGGCGTCGATGCCTCGACAGTGGCAGGTAAGTTTAAAATCACTGCTTGCCCAGTGTCAGGCCGCCAAATCTCACAGACCGCATCACACACCTCAACGGCATAATCGGTTTCGGTTTGGCTGAAGCTTTCTGGTGAATATTCAAACACCCACTGCGTGTCTGGATAATGCTTTGCTTTATCACGCAGCATGGTCGCACCATCGATAGCGATTTGTTTAATTTGTGCTTTATCCATCTGATAAACTTTATCTCTCTGCACTTTTGAGGTGGAGTTATACACATGTACAATCGCACGGCGTGCGCCTTTAAGCGCCTCAAAGGTTCGATCAATCAAATGCTCACGCGCCTGCACCAAGACTTGTAAGGTGACATCATCAGGTACAAGACCCTCTTCAATCAAGCGGCGTGTAAAATCAAACTCAACTTGTGCCGCTGACGGAAAACCGATTTCAATTTCTTTAAAGCCAATCTCTACAAGCAGTTTAAAAAATTTTAATTTTTGTTCGATGCTCATCGGATCAATCAAGGCTTGGTTGCCATCACGCAAATCAACACTTGCCCAAATTGGGGCTTTGGTGATGGTCTTATCAGGCCAAGTACGGTTTTCAAGCTTAGGGGCAAACGCAAACGGCTGGTATTTATTAAAATCAAACGCAGGGTTTTTTGGGGTAATGTGTGGCATAAAAGCTCCAAAAAGTTCATTGACTTTTAGATATTGAATGGTAACGATTTTGATGGTTCAATTGTATCAAATATCGTATGGTAATTTTTACTTATTTTGATAGTCATTATAAGATATTTTAGAGGATTTTGCTAAAAATATGCTAATATATAGTAAAAATAACTAATTTTATCGCTATTCTTTGGATAATCCATATGAGCCATGTCGCCAAACAGACCGACTTAGATACAACCGATCAAAAAATACTGCGTATACTGACCGATGACGCCCGATTATCCATAGCAGAGATTAGCGAACAGATTCATCTGTCGCCCACCCCCACCATCCGCCGAATCAAACGCCTTGAGGATATTGGCGTTATCACAGGCTATCACGCTGCTACCAATCCTACGGCACTTGGCTACGCTTTATCGGTCTATGTTGCGGTGAGTATGGACAAGCATACCGCTGAGCGATTTTATGAATTTGAAAGCCAAATCCAAAATTTTGACGAGGTGGTCAGTTGTAGCGTTGTGACAGGACGCAGTGAAGATTATTTACTGAAAGTATTGGTCAAAGACATGCGTCATTATGAAGAGTTTTTATTACATCGGCTCAGTAAAATTGAGGGCGTAAGCCAGCTACATACCAGTTTTGTTTTAAGAGAGGTGTTTCATCGTTCTGCCATTTGACGCTTAAGAGTTTGGGCATATCCATTCTAAATGATGGGTTTATAAGAGTATTAAGGCATGCCTAGAGCCTAGATTTTTGTCTATTGCTGCATGAAATTTGTATAAAAATCGGTCAACGCTTTTTATCCAAAAAACCAAAGGCAGGCACGCTTTAAGTTTAAAAATGATTTTTTTGTTCACGCAACCATCTAAATACCGCCAACGCCGAATTATCATTTAATCCATGCTGATTGGCAAGCTTTTTGGCTTTATTATCATCACAAGCATGTAAAAAGACATTAATTTGGCGTTCGTGTGCTAAGCTAACAGGCAGTGTCATTTGGTTATTTTGTCGCTGTGTGATTGCGATGTGAGTGGCGTGCTTGATGGCATCTTGATGTTCGTCCAAAGCCACACTTTTGGCAAATTTTAAATTTGATACGGTATATTCATGGGCAGGATAAAAAACGGTCTGCTCATCCATGTCATTAAAACGCTTCATACTGGCAAATAACTGCGATATCGTGCCTGTAAATACTCGCCCACAGCCTGCACTAAACAGCGTATCGCCACAAAATACGCGCGTTTTTTGGTCAATCTCCGTCACATAGCTTAAGTGGCTATCGGTATGACCTGCGGTACGCCATACTTGAAAGCAGATGTCCCCAACCGCAAAATGATCGCCTTCATCGACCAAATTGACTTTGGGTATATCATCAAAACCATGATTGGCATGTGCGTATAAGGCACAGTTTTTATATTGAATAAGTAAGTCTCTGACACCGCCTGTGTGGTCGTCATGATGATGCGTCACCAAAATTGCACTGGGCGTCAGCTGATTTTTTTGTAAGTACGCCAGCACCTCTTGACTGCTGCCTGGGTCAATGATAATTGTGGTCATTTGATTTTCAATGAGCCAAATATAATTATCTTCAAATGCCAAAACTGCTTGAATGCGACAATCACTCATCTCTTACCTTAAAATTTGGATAATATTAGGGTGTGCTAAATATTGATAGCATCGTTGGACTTAATAACCAAATCACCATAAAAATTTGGGTATGCTTAGCCGTATCTGCGTTCAAATTCCGCCATAAATGCCGTCAGTGCCTGAACTTGCTCAAGTGTGATGGCATTATAAATGCTGGCACGCATACCACCTACCGCACGATGACCTTTTAAGTTTAGCAAACCTGCTTTTTTGGATTCTTCCAAAAATCGCTTATCCAAACTGTCATCTGCCAAATGAAACGGTACATTCATGATTGAACGATGGTTTGGATTGACTGTATTATGATAAAAATCACTACCGTCAATGGCGGCATACAGCGTTTTTGCCTTAGCGTGATTGACTTTTGCAATCGCCTCAACGCCACCTTGCTCAAGCAGCCACTCAAACACAAGGCCTGATAAATACCACGCATAAGTTGATGGCGTATTGAGCATAGAATCATTGGTATGCTGATTGTTATAATTCATCACCATCGGACAGTATTCGCTGGCTTGCTCCAACAGATCTTTACGAATGATGACCAAAGTCAATCCTGCTGGACCGATATTTTTTTGAGCACCTGCATAGATGAGACCAAATTTATCCACCGAAATCGGCTCAGATAAAATGCACGATGACATATCTGCCACGATGGGCGTATCAACCTTCGGCACATCAAACATCTGAACACCATGAATGGTCTCATTTGGGCAATAATGAAAATAACTTGCCCCCTTGGTGAGCTGCCAAGTGCTTGGGTCTGGTATGTCGCTAAACTGTGTCTGACTGCCCGCCGCCACCAAATTGACTTGACCAAGACCCAACGCTTCATAACGCTTAGCTTCTTTATAGGCTTTATTTGACCATGTACCTGTCTCAAGATAATCCGCCACGCCACCATTCATCAGATTTAGCGGAATTGCTGAAAATTGTAGCGTTGCACCGCCTTGCAAAAACAGCACAGCGTACTCATCGCTGATACCCATGAGCTTGCGTAAATTTGCCTCGGCTTTTTGAGCCATCTCAATATAATCTGTACTGCGATGGCTAATCTCCATCACCGATGTGCCAAGACCTTGCCAGTCAAGCATTTCAGCTTGAGCACGCTCAAGGACGGCGGTCGGCATACTGGCGGGACCTGCACAAAAATTGGCAAAACGAGTCATATGATTATCCTTAAAAAATGCCTAAATTTTTATCATAGTATAGCATGAAACTTTATGGCATTTGGTTGTATTTAAAATTTCATCAATGAAAATCATCATTCAACGGTGCAACGCTTGCCAAAATGCTTTTTTTGTCGTGCCATCTAGCAACATTTGGTCAATGTGATAATCGCTAATAAGTGTTAAATTTTGAATACTTTGCAAATTCAGATAATCAGGTAAAGCTGTCAATGGTGCAAGGTATTTTATCTGACCAGATTCACGCATGCACCCAAATATAAACCCTCTTAGGCTGATATTTGCCAAAAAAACAGAATCACCTGTCAGGTCATCTTCAAATAATGGGTAGTCAAATTGCCTGCTGACCAATGTCAGCTGCTGCTGTTTTGCCTGCCGAGTCAGCGACCGATGTAACGACAGCCAAAGTTCATGCCCTGCTGCGTCCAAAGCATCGACATCAGCCATCATTATCCAGTTGCGATATATCATCACTTTCAAATGATATTCAATTGACTTGGCTGCAAAAGACGACTGATTAATCTCCAAAACTTCATGATGTGGCGGTAATGTTAGATGAGATGTTTTGGTTTGCTGAGTTTTTGGCGGTGTATCAATGACCTGCTTTGGGCGATGTGTGACGGGTGTTGATGCTAACTGCGTTTGGGCATTTGGATTTTGCTGGGTTGGAATTTGTTGGGCCAGTGCTTTCGGCACCCCCTTCTGCGGTGGTGGCTGATGGGCAGATGGTAGCGTCGTCACATCAGCATATTTTGATGCCCATATGGTGATACCAAGTTTCGTTAAGATATGACGATTTTGAATAAGGCGTGTTGGCAACATACGATATACCGCTCAAAATTAGCCAATAATTATAGCTTATTTTTTGGTAAGACATGACGACAAATAGAGTTTGTTTCAGAAAATTGAGCACCCCATTTTCTAAACCCTTGGGTATCCAGATGAATCGCCCCTGTGGCGTATAAACCCAGCCCAAAATTTTGGTTTTCGCCATGCTCTAGCCAATATTGGCATAGGCGGTTTTGAAGCTCATACAGTGCCTGGCTTTTTATTTCAAGGTCAGGCACCCAAATATCAATGGCACTATTGGTCAAATGCTTACTCATAGCTGCACCACCAGCACATTGGTTGAGTTCAGGATTGCGATAAACTGAGCGAATTTGGGTATTTGCTGGCAATATGCCCCTACTTTTGAGATCTTGATACAAGTGCAATGTTGGTACAATCTGACCCCAAAGATGTTCTGGTGGCAGCTGATAAGGTTCATGACCACATGCCTGCCATGACCGTGCAGTCGTTAGTAGTTGACTCATTGGTGGCAGATAATTACCAAGTCTTGATTGTAAATACGCCTGATACCTAACTACCTCTTGTTTGGTGGCATGGTGCGTCTGTAGCCAAGTCTCAAAATGTGCCTGCAAACCGACATGGCTTACAGATTCATCGTGCTCATGTGTATGATGATCACCGATTTTATCTTTAGTAATCAGTACCGATGGCGTTTTTATTGGGGATACTTGTGGGTTGGTTGGTATGGGTGCACTGCATGCAACCAGCATACTGCTGATAAGTGTAGTTATAAAGTATTGATTAAAATTTTTCATCAATTTATCACCAAATTATTTGATTTATCGTCAAAACAATACCTAATTACTTTAAATTTGGTCAGTCAGCCCAATATTATAAAGATATTATTAATAATATCAATTATAAATACCTGTTTTGGTATTTAGATTTTGTATTAAATGAAATCAGATGATGATTTCTCCAAGCAGTTGTTTTTGAACATTTGCCCATATTTTGTACAAAATTTGATCAATATCAGCCAAAACGGTGAATAATTAGCCTTGTAATTTCAAAAAATAGTGCTAAGATAAGGTATTTGATGCACACAACATCAATGAGCCTTTTATTTTATTAATTTTTATTGATACTGCATTGATCTTTTAAAGTGGTATTTTACATAATGTTTTGACTCTGATTTGTGCCTATTTGTACATTTTTGTGTACATATTTTGGTCAGTATGTTGAGATTTTCTCAATTATTGTCAGAGTATGCAATACTAAAGGTGTAACCATGAAAACAGTGAGCAAATCTTTACTTGGATTAGCGAGCATTACTTTAACCGCAAGTTTAAGCATGAATGCACAAGCTGGCAATAGCCCTGCCAATATCGACAATGTACTACAGCAGCTTACCACGCAGCATAATAATGCGTCAAGCTTGGTCAAATCAGCGCGTCAACCTGCCTCTTTGGCGCTTAACAGTCCAATGATTGCTCAATCCACCAAATCCAAAAAAACCGATGAAGATATTCCTGTGCTTGACCGTCTGACCGCAGTCGCTTCAAGCACTGTCAATAAGTTCAAACAAAATGGCATCGCTTCATGGTATGGTCGTCAGTTTCATGGTCGTAAAACTGCCAGTGGCGAAACCTTTGATATGAATGCCTTAACGGCAGCACACAGTAGCTTACCAATGAATTGCCATGTCAGAGTGACCAATCGTGATAATGGTAAATCTGTGGTCGTCAAAATCAACGATCGACCCAAAACCAATCGTGTGCTTGATTTGTCTTATGGTGCTGCCCAAGCCATTGGTATGACTGGTAATGTTGGTAATGTAACCATTGAGCGTATTGATTAATCATCTTGATTATTTATATTAATCATTTTGATTATTTATCAAGATATCCAAAACCAGCTGCTAAAGCTGGTTTTTTTGTATTAATTTTAGAAAAACAATTTTAGAAAAACCTGAAGTTAAATTTTTCCCAAACGCATGCTTAATATCGAATGGCGGTTAAAATTTGCTGCTTTAGGGTTAAATATTCAGTAGATTGATAAAAATCCCGCTGTTTAGGTACCCAAAAATGATGCGTAAACATCGCTGGCATGCCTTTTAATACATAAACTTCATCAGATAAATAAATGGCTTCATCAATATCATGTGTGATAATCAAACAAGTCAGCTGATTGGCTTGGCGAAACTGTCCAAACCACTCATGCATATCCGCCTTAGTCACAAAATCCAAAGCAGAAAATGGCTCATCAAGTAGCATCAGTTCACGATTGGATAAATAGGTGCGAAGTAATGCGACTCGTTGACGCTGACCACCAGATAGCTGATTGGGATATTTTTTAGTGAGCCCATCTAGCCCAAAAATTGTCAAATTAGGCTGAATTTGTGCTGCAATCTCTTGCTTGGTTTTATGCGACAACATCAATGGCAAAGCGATATTATCATAAACCGTTTTATAGGGCAGTAATAAGTCTTTTTGGAGCATATAGCCCACATACCCAGATGTGCCTGTAACATTCTTACCATCGATCATTACTTGCCCATGGCTAGGATAAATCAGACCAGCAGCGATATTAAATAGCGTGCTTTTACCGACGCCACTTGCCCCAACGATGCTAACCACGCTACCTTGGGCGACTTTAAGATTCAGACCATCAAATAATGGCGTCTTTGCATTCGTGGTGAACGCATGACTGATATTTTTAAATTCAAGCTTTGGGTGCATAAGCGATAGATTATTGAGTTAAATAATCATTGGTCACACCTGATTTTGGCGTAAATTCATTCATCAAACCCTTGCGATAAACCCAATTAAAAAACCGATCCCAACGATCATAGTCAAATCGTCCCCAATCACCTTGTTCATCAAGGTACTGCGGCGAGATATATGCTTGGCTTTGTTTGGCAAGCTCTACATTAATCTCTGGTGCATACTTAACTAAGATTTCAGCACTTTCATTTGGATGGTGAGCGGCGTATAGATAGCCTTGTTTGATTGCCGCCAGTGCCTTTTTATATTTTTCAGGGTGATTTTTTAGCTCATCATTATTTGCAATTAATAAAGGGGCATAATAGTCAAAAATTGGATCAGCATCTTTTAAATAAAAAAAGTTTGTATCCACGCCTTTAATATCTGCATGGATACCATCCCAGCTGTAGTACGCCATAATATAATCAAACTGATTCATGCGTAGTGCGGTCGTTGCATCAGTAGATTCACCGGGGATTTTCTTAAGGGGCGTACCAACAATCTGTTCAACCACGGCATCATCAACAGGATCTTCCCATGTTGAGTAACGCTCGCCCTGCAAGTCTTGGGGCTTATCTGCACCAAGCTTGGCTAACGATAACAGTCCTGCACTGCTGTGCTGTGTAATCGCCGCCACGGCAGTAATTGGTTCTCCTTTATTTAGACGCTTAACCATATTTGGCTGAAAATAAACACCAAAATCTGCACGCTTATTTGCAACCAAAGTTGAAGTACTGTCCTCACTTGGTTGCACAATCTTAGCATCAAAACCCGCTTCTTTAAAATAACCTTGATCAAGTGCGACATATAGCCCTGTGTGATTCGTGTTTGGCACCCAGTCTAGTGCAATAATCAACTCTTGAAGTTTTGGCTCATTGCCTGATTGCCCATTTGAGCAAGCAGTCATTAATGAGGCTAATACGGCTACCAAGGCAACGCCAACCAGTGGTCGAAAACAAAATATTTTCATCATTATTCCTTATATTGATAATCAAGCACATGACGCTCCAGCCATTTCACCAATGCGATTAACGCCAATGTCAAAAAACTGATCAAAAAAATGACCGCAAACATGTTATCAAGCTCATAGGATTTACGCACTCGGGTCATATACACACCCAAACCATAATATCCCCCAAGCCATTCTGCCACCACCGCTGAAATCAGTGCATAGCTGAGTGCAACTTTAAGACCTGTAAAAAAATACCCCATTGCCAAGGGAATCTTAAGATGCCGATAAGTCTGATAAATGTTGGCTTTCATGGAGTAAAATAAATTTAACTCATCCGTACTAACAGAACGATAGCCATCAAGCAGTGCAATAGTCATCGGAAAAAACACGGATAACACGACCAAAACCACTTTAGGTAAAATACCATAGCCAAGCCAAATGACCAAAAGTGGTGCGATAGCAATGGTTGGAATGGTCTGATTCAGTAGTATCAGTGGGTACACACTTTGGCGAAAATTGCGTGATAGATCCATCAAAATTGATAACACAAAACTTAACGCTAGGCCAATAACAGTGCCAATAAAGGCGGTGGCTAAAGTGTATTTGGCATGATGTGCCAAAAGTTTGGCATCATCAATGAGTGCGTGTAGAATTTGCCAAGGACTTGGCAAAAGATAATCTGGCAGTATACCTACTGCCACCACAAATTGCCAAATGACCAAAATAATCAGCACTAAGCTGTATTGGCGAATCAATGTGATCAAATGGTGCATAAATCGGCTATAAAAATCAGATAATAGGCTATTTTAGCATACCCACCCAACCGTGAAAACTAAAAACTTAATGCGGCATGTTTGGTTATTTCAATAAAAACCTTGGCAAGCTAGATTTGCCAAGGTTTAAATATTAGGTATTGTTAAAAAACAATACCCAAGTTAAAATAGCTCAATACTTTACCATAGCACAAAGAAACTTGTGAACGAAACATTTAATAATTGCCCAAAATGTTACTGCACACACTTTGTAAAAGCAGGTTTGGGCAATGGCAAACAACGATACAAATGCAAAGGTTGCAATCACTATTTTTCTGTGAAGCAACGAAGCAACCAAAAAAGTAATGACATTAAAAAAACAAGCCATTGATACAAACAGTAAACAAATCTTAGGCTTTGTCTGTGGTAAAACAGACACTAACACCTTTAAACGACTTTATCAGCAGTTAAATACCCATAACATTCAACTGTTTTTTAGTGACTACTGGAAATCTTATCGTCAAGTCATTTTAAAGCCAAAACATATAACAAGCAAAGCTCAAACTTTTACCATAGAGGGCTATAATAGTCTCATTAGGCATTTCATAGCAAGATTTACAAGAAAGTCAAAGTGTTATTCTAAATCCGAAAAAATGATAGAAAACACGTTGAATTTATTATTTGCTAAGTGGAATGGTAGCTTAAGATATGTATTTTAATTTAACAATGC
>NZ_LWAH01000015.1 GCF_001632285.1 Moraxella catarrhalis | reverse complement strand
AGGGTTTGGTTTTTTGTTGGACAAAGGGTGTAAAAAAATGTGCTGGATTGACCAACACATTTGTATTTTAACTTGAAAGGCTAGATAGTAAGTGAATCTAAATACTTTTCGGCATCAAGTGCAGCCATACAGCCAGTACCTGCCGAAGTGATGGCTTGTCGATAGGTGTGATCAGCAACATCACCAGCGGCAAAAACACCATTGATATTGGTTGCTGTTGCATTGCCGTTTAATCCGCTGTTGACAACGATATATCCATCTTGCATATTTAATTGACCATCAAATAACTTGGTATTTGGTTTATGACCAATGGCAACAAACAGACCCATAATATCTAACTGTTTGATTGAGCCATCTTGAGTGGACTCAATCATAACCCCCGTTACGCCCATGTCATCACCAACGACTTCTTTGATTTGATGATTCCATTCGATTTTAATATTACCATCTTTAACTTTTTCAAATAACTGGTCTTGTAGTATTTTTTCGGCACGCAAAGTATCTCGGCGGTGTATCAAAGTAACCTCGCTGGCAATATTTGATAAATATAAAGCCTCTTCAACAGCGGTATTACCACCACCGACAACAGCGACTTTTTGATTTTTATAAAAAAAGCCATCACAAGTTGCACATGCTGAAACACCTTGACCCATGAACTTTTGTTCAGATTCAAGCCCTAGGTACTGTGCGGTTGCACCTGTAGCAATAATAAGGGCATCGCAGGTATAGACACCTTTATCGCCCACTAGCGTAAAAGGGCGATTGTGTAAATCAACTTGGGTAATACTGTCATAAATAAGCTTGGTGCCAAAGCGTTCGGCATGGGATTTCATTCGCTCCATCAAACCGTTACCCGTCAGACCATGTGCATCACCTGGCCAGTTATCAACTTCGGTGGTGGTGGTTAGCTGTCCACCAACTTGTAAGCCTGTAATAATGACGGGGTTTAGATTAGCTCGGGCGGCATAAACGGCTGCAGAATATCCTGCAGGACCTGAGCCAAGAATGATAAGGCGATGGTGCTGTGACATAGAGGCACTCCTAATTTAAGTAATTGATTTGTGCCTTAGTATATAAGACCGATTAAAATAATTGCAAGTAAAAAGCCCAAATCAAGCTGTTTTGGGCTTTTTACTTAAAAGATAGTTGCTTTAGATAAAGCAAACATTAGTCTAAAAATGCAAAATGATCAATATCCATCTGCATCATGGTTTCACTTGGCACGGTCATGCTCTCAGCATGGGCTGAACTGCGTGGTAGAATTTTTTCAAAGTAGAATTCAGCCGTTTGAGTTTTAGCAATATAAAATTCTTTGGGCTGTTCTCCGCCGTTTTTGATTTTATCAAATGAAACGGCTGCCATGCGTGCCCAATGATATGCCATCATCACATAGCCTGAATACATCAAAAAGTCATCAGAAGCTGCCGAAACAATATCACGGTCTTTACGAGCAGTCAGCAACAAGCGAGCAGTCAGCATATTCCATTCAGCACACAGTTTGGTCAGTACCCAAACATATTTTCGCATTTCTTTGTCAAGTGCATATTCACCACACCATTTCATAATGCCAGCGGTATAATCTCGTATGGCTTTACCACCACCATGTAATAATACCTTGCGACCTAATAAATCAAGTGCCTGTACGCCTGTCGTACCTTCATACAGTGTTGCAATGCGGGCATCACGAGCGATGAGTTCCATGCCTGATTCTTTGATATAGCCGTGTCCGCCATAGATTTGTTGACCATGCTTGGCAGCTTCAATACCAAGTTCAGTTAAAAACCCTTTTAGGATGGGTGTAAAAAACCCCATTTTATCATCCCACTTTTTGATGGCGGTCTCATCGCCTTTAGCAACCGCTTCTGCCAACTTATCTGCATATCGTGCGGTATGATAAATCATGGAGCGAGCACCTTCGGCAAACGCTTTTTGGGTAAGTAGCATACGGCGAACATCAGCATGATGAATGATGGCATCAGCTGGTTGATTTGGCTCTTTGACACCTGATAAAGCACGCATTGAGCGACGCTCTTTGGCATAGGGTAGGGAGTTTTGAAATGACAGCTCTATATGTGCCAGACCTTGGATACCTGTACCAATACGAGCAGTATTCATATAAGTGAACATGGCTTTAAGCCCTTTATTTGCTTCGCCAATCAAAAATCCAGTCGCACCATCAAAGTTGATAACACAAGTAGCAGAAGATGTGATACCCATTTTGTGTTCAATAGACCCGCAGGCAACAGCATTTCTCTTATCCGCTTCACCGTCAGCATTTGGTAGGAATTTGGGTACGATAAACAATGAAATACCTTTAGTGCCTGCAGGTGCATCAGGCAGTCTTGCTAAAACGATATGAACAATATTCTCGGTCAAATCATGCTCGCCTGCAGAAATGAAAATTTTACTGCCTGTGATTGCATAACTGCCATCTGCATTTGGTACCGCACGAGTTTTCATCTGATTTAAATCAGTACCACACTGTGCTTCTGTCAAACACATGGTACCAGACCACTCACCTGAGATAAGTTTTGGCAGATAAACGGATTTTTGTTCATCATCACCATATTGCAAGATGGTATTGATAGAACCTGTCGTTAAACCAGGATACATTGCCCATGGCCAGTTGGCAGTACCCATCATTTCTGATTTAATCAGATTTAAAGACATAGGTAGGTTCATGCCACCAAATTTTTCTGGGTAGCTGATTGCTTGCCAGCCACCTTCAACAAATTGCTGATAAGCTTCTTTAAAGCCAGTTGGTGTCGTCACCTCTCCATCTTTAAAAGTACAGCCTTCGGCATCGGCAGGCTGATATAGCGGTGCTAAGATATTTTCAGCAAAATCTGCAAAGCCTTCTAGGATCATATCCACCGACTCAGGATCTGCGGCAGCACCATTATCCAGTGTTTTATAATGTGCTTGATAGTCAAGCATCTCATTTATTAAAAATTTAATATCACGCAAAGGGGCTTTGTAAGTTAACATGAAATATCCTTTTATGTTCGATTTATCGGGCGTGTGAGTACTCAAAAACCACTTGAGATGCTTTTACTATACAGAGATTTTAATGTTTATTAAAGGGCTAAAATGATATATATAACTTATTTTCATAATAAATAGTATTTATTATAATTATTTTTAATTAGAATATAAAAATATGATGCCAAATCAGCCATAACTGCCCATAAGTCATGCAATGAGTTTTTGGTTTATCTCATAATTTACAAGCTCCACCTTCACAACCTTCATCATTGATGCTATCAATGCCGCCTTCAACCGCTATGCCATCAAAGTCATCAAATAGGTCATCTAAATCATCAAATAGCTCATCGGCTTGGGTTTGAAGTTGTTCGGTCATATTATTTCTCCAATCAAAGTAAAATTAAAACGGTAAAATCAAAATTGCACTTGGGATAAGTCGATTGTTTTGCCTGTCCATTGTTCAAAAGACAGTTTTGCTTGCTGGATTAGCATACCAAAACCATCAGAGATATCAGCACCTTGTTGTTTAAAATGTGTTAAAAATGCCGATGGTTTGCCATACATCATGTCATAGGCAAAACTTGCCGAGCAGCCGCCCAAATCAAGTATTTGTCCTGTTGTTGTGGCAGAAGTGGCATTAATAATCACATCAAATTCTCCACCAGTCTTTAGCTCATCAAGTGAATGAGCGCTGAGTTTATCGGACTGAAATTCATTCACCAAATTTATTGCTTTTAAGGAAGTGCGATTAAAAATACTGATGTGTGCACCCGCCTCTAGTAGTGGTAAAATGACGCCCCGTGCCGCACCACCTGCACCGATAAGGGCAATTTTTTTATTATCCAGCTCGATTGCCTGTGCGTACAAATCTGCAACCAACCCACGACCGTCAGTGTTATCACCATACAGACCTTGTTGGTCTTGTAAAATGGTATTTACCGCACCTGCAGCAAGGGCATGCATACTTAGGCGTCCGTTTGATTTAATCATATCAAATGCCATTTCTTTAAAGGGCAGGGTAATATTTGCTCCCACACCGCCCCCAGCAAAAAAAGCAGACACAACGGCGGTAAAGCTGTCTGCATCATTGGGACAATATTGTTTTTGATAGCTCACAGGCAGCCCGACACTGCGTGCAAAGGCGGTATGGATTTGTGGACTTTTTGAGTGATCGATAGGATTACCAATAACGATAAAATGTTGCATCATTTGGATTTTTGGTCGACTAAAATGGTTAAAGGCTAATTTTATCAAAATTCGTTGCTAATGGGGTGGAGTCTATGGGCTTTTATGTTAAAATTAGTAAAATTTTATTGATGGCAATATCATGACAAGCGACCAATCTACGAACAACGCCAACATCTTCTTCAAAAAAATTCGTAAAACTTGGCTGATCTGGGCAATCATCTTGGCGGTGTTTGTGATATTGTTTTTAACTTTTCGCCCCATGACCAAAGATGACGCATTGGTCAAAGATGATGGCGAAGTTAAGGTATATCAGCCTGTGGTGTATGATACTGCCACATGGCAAAAAGCCACCAAGACAAGCAATGAGATTGAATCACTAAAAGCACAGCTTGGCAGCACTGCAACAACAGAAGAGGCGCTTGATTTTTATGGTAGGCGTGCGACTCGTTATCGCTTTAGTACGCCGTATGAGCCACCGTTTTATCTCATTGAGTCAGAGAATTTCTTGGAGGTGGTTTGGTATTATGCTGCGTCCACTGACGATGAGGCAACCAAAGCACAGTCTTTAGATTTTGCCAAGCGTGCTTATCGTATGATGAGCATGCTTGACCAAAATACAGGCACACATGTCGTGCATCAAATACTTCAAGGTATCGCTATGGGATCTCAGCGTGTTGGTATGCTGAATCTTGAGCAGGCAGATTGTCAAGATTACCGTTGCCAAATTATCTTGCATAAATAAATGGCTATGGCAAAGTTTTATCAGTATTTCAATCGCACCTTGGTGGCATCAGATGATCGTATGGATGATCGAGCATTTGCTTTTGGTGATGGATTTTTTAGCACCATCGGCGTACGCCAAGGTCAGATACTTTTTGCTCAACTGCATCACATCAGAATCACGCATGGCTTAACTATTTTTAAGCTTAATTTGGATGTTGATGAGATGATGACTTGCTTAAGTAAGCTTGCCCATCAAATGACAGAAGGCATCATAAAAATTATCATCACTCGACCAAGACAGAGCATGCGTGGCTATGGTTTTTTGTCAGTACAGCCCGCCCAAGTGTTGATTAAAGTGATGCCATTAGCCATTTATCAAGGCGTATCGTTTATCAAAGGTGTACCTATCCAGCCAACCATACCACGCCAAATGGTCTGCTTGACACACAAGCTATCTCATCGCCCACCACACTTAGCAGGAATTAAGCTGATTGGTGCAACAGAACAGATTTTTGCACACGCAGAGCTACTTTATCATCAGAGCATGGATGATGGCATTTTAGATGGTTTGGTTGGCAATGTGCATGGTGAATGGATTTGTGCGACGATGGGGAATGTGTTTTATCGTCTTGGGCAGAATTGGTACACGCCGTTGGTTGATAAATCAGGTGTTTTGGGGGTTATGCGATGTGCCGTTATTCAAAGTGGGCTGCTTGGTGATGTTAAAGAGCGTTTATTTACCAATGCAGATCTTGATTTCGTCAATGGCTTAATCACAACCAACGCAGTTCGTGGTATAACCGCCATGTCAATGCTTAATGGGCGTCAATTGACGCATCTTTTTGGTTAATTTATCCATCTATCATGAAGTGAATTTGTGACATGTGCTAAATTTATGGTCATTGGTCATAAATTTTTGCTACAATAAATAAAATATCTATGGCAATGACCGATTATGACAGCTTCCAAAAAACCACATCAAACACCAAAGCATAGGCGTTCATCAAGACACCTAAAAACCCAAGCGTCATCTAATTCGCCTTTTAGATCTGTACTTTTAATGATGGCTTTGGTTGCTACATTGGTCGTGCTTTTTGTTGTGTATCAGTCAATTTATGCAACGACTGGTCATTCAGAGCATATACTTACGGTGGATAAGGGCGAGACTTATCACAGTCTTTTGAGTAAAAAACCTTGGTCAGATGCATTTTTGAGTTCGGCGTTTGTAACCAAGGCATATGTGGCACTTGCCACAGATAAGTCGCTACAAGCTGGAAATTATCAAGTGCCAGCAGGTGCTAGCCTTGCTCAGATGATTCGTATTTTAAATAAGGGTGGGATGGCGACTGAATTTAGTTTGCGTATCATTGAGGGTAAGACGGTTAAAGAGTTGTATCATACGCTTAAGACGACCGATGGTGTGGTTTTGAAAGTTCTTACCCCGCCTGCAGATGGTTATAGTTGGACAGATGTAGCGCGTGATAATAAAGCGGTGGCACAAGCACTTGAGATTGAATCGCCCAATGGCAATTTGGAGGGTATGTTTGCACCAAATACTTACCAATTTTCACATGGCACAACTGATTTAGAAATTTTAAGACGCTTATATCAAGATCAGATAAAAATTTTGAATAAAGCTTGGGAATCTCGTGATGAAACTTTGCCTTATCAGACACCATATGACGCGCTGATCATGGCAAGCATCATCGAAAAAGAAACGGGCGTTAAACAAGAACGACAAATGGTTTCAGCGGTGTTTGTCAATCGTCTGCGTCAGGGCATGAGACTGCAAACAGATCCGACAATCATTTATGGAATGTTTGACCGTTATGATGGTAAGATTTATCGAAGTAATATTGCCGAAAAAACAGATTATAATACCTATCAAATTGATGGTCTGCCACCAACGCCCATCGCATTACCTTCGGCAGCTTCCATCAAAGCAGCCATGCACCCTGCTGATACCGATGTGATTTATTTTGTGGCAACAGGCAGTGGGGGGCATACTTTTAGCCGCACCTATCAAGAGCATCAAAAAGCTGTGGCAGAATATCGTGCTTTTATGCGTGATCGCAATCAATAAAAGGGTAAGTGCATGCAAGGGAAATTTATCAGTTTTGAGGGTACTGAGGGCGTGGGTAAAACCACGGCAATTGAAGCACTCATTACTCGTTTGGTGGATCGTGGCATACAAGTCGTACGCACACGAGAGCCAGGTGGTAGTGAGCTGGCCGAGCAGTTGCGTCAACTATTTTTAAATCCGAATGCCAATATGAATGCTGACACAGAGATTTTGCTGATGTTTGCTGCACGCAGTGATCATTTGCATCAGGTGATTTTACCTGCAATTAAATCGGGTAAATGGGTGGTCAGTGACCGCTTTTTTGATAGTACGGTGGCTTATCAGGGTTTTGGACGATATCATGGAAAACAAGCGGCATTGGCTAAGATTGAGCTTTTGATTGAGCAGTTTGTGCCCATTTATCCAGATGTAACACTTTGGCTTGATTTGGATGTGGTGATGGGTATGCAGCGTGCCGCCAAACGAAGTGCTGCTGATCGATTGGAAGCCAACGACATTGCTTTTTTTGAGCGTGTGTATCAAGGTTTGGCATATCAGCACAGCCAGCACTCCAATCGTATTCATCGCATTGATGCCAATGGCACTGTGGCAGAAGTGGCGGCACGGATAGATACCGCTTTGGGTCTTGATTGATTGTTTGATGATTGATTGCTTAAACCAGTCAAGCCTGCAATCGGCATATAAAATAACTGTAAAAATGTCATTTAAATGTGATAAACTACAAAAGATTATTCTGCTTTTTAAAATCAAAATCTTGGCTAAAGCAGGTTCAATCGTATTCATCATAACCAAAAGTACTTAGCAAGGTGTCTTATGACAGATGCGTATCAACAAATCAAATCAACATTAAAAGGTGTCATGACCGCTTTAGTGACTCCAATGAAGCCAGATGGTTCGGTGGACTATGATACGCTTGCTCAACTGATAGATTGGCAGATTGATGAAGGGGTTAATGCCTTGGTGGCGGTAGGTACCACAGGTGAGGCAGCAACACTTGCAATTGATGAGCATATTGATGTCATTCGCTTTTTTGTGAAGCAAGTTGCAGGACGCATTCCTGTGATTGCAGGAACAGGCGCAAACTCAACGCGTGAAGCCATTGATTTAACCATGGCCGCCAAAGCAGCTGGTGCTGATTTTGCTTTACTGGTCGTGCCTTATTATAATAAACCCACCCAAGAGGGCATGTATCAGCATTTTAAGGCGGTTGCCACAGCAGTTGATATACCACAGATAGTGTATAATGTTCCTGGGCGTACCGTGGTTGATATGTGTGAAGATACTGTCAGTCGTCTGGCAGATATTGATAACATTGTTGCCATCAAGGATGCGACAGGCAATCTTGAACGGGGCATCAGTCTAATTCGCCGAGTGGGTGAGCGTATGGTGGTATTATCAGGCGATGATCCAACAGCACTTGAGCTGATAAAATATGGCTCAAAAGGTGATATTTCTGTTACCTCTAATATTGCACCCAAGGCGATGAGTCAAGCGTTTGGATTGGCACTTGAAGGTCATTTTGAGGAAGCTTACCAAATTCATGATACTATTGTTCATCTACACCGTGATTTATTCATTGAGTCCAGCCCCCAGCCTGTCAAATATGCCTTACACAAAATGGGCAAAATTGGCACAGGCATTCGTTTACCTATGGTTTGGCTGGCTGAACATTATCACGAAACCATTGATAATTCACTCAAAAAAGCAGGGTTGATTTAGTTTGAGCCAATACTCGCTGACATACTGATAAATATGGGTAATGACCAAATACAAAATAAAAGTGGAAGGTTTATGAAATTTTTAAAAATAACGGCTGGTGTGTTAACGGCTAGCATGATGTTGACAGGCTGTACAACAACCAAAAATATTCTGTCAAAGCGTAATAATGGCAGTTTGGATTATCGCAATGAAAAAAAACTGGCGCCTATTCAGCTGCCAGCACAACAACCAGCTGCAGAATTTACACCTCTGTATCATACACCAAATTCGGTGAGCCAGTTGCCAGATTTTACGAATGAATCAGGCAAACAGTATCAACTGCCAAGACCACCGAGCGTTAGGTGATATCGCTTAAAGCTTTGGATGACTTCCTAATTTATCAATCAAATGAGATTACCATGCAAAAACAAGCACTACTTTATACTGGAAAAGCCAAATCAGTTTATGAAACTGACCATTCTGACTATTTGATTTTACATTTTCGTAATGATGCCAGTGCATTTAATGGCGAAAAAATGGAAAGTCTTGACCGAAAAGGTGTCGTTAATAATCGTTTTAATGCGTTTATCATGCAAAAACTTGCAGATGCAGGCATTGAAACGCACTTTGAAAAGCAGCTTTCTGATGATGAAGTTTTGGTAAAACGCCTGAAAATGATTCCTGTGGAAGCTGTTGTGCGTAACTATGCCGCAGGCGGTTTGATGAAGCGTTTGGGGTTATCTGAAGGTTTGCCATTATTACCACCAACTTATGAGCTATTTTATAAGGATGATGCCCTTGGTGATCCGATGTTGAGTGAGTCAACCGCCATTGCTTTGGGTTATGCCACTGCTGATGAGCTTGCCCAAATGCAAAGCCTGACTTTGAAAGTCAATGAAGTATTATCAAAATTATTTGATGAAGCTGATTTGATGTTGGTGGATTTTAAATTGGAGTTTGGGTTATTCCAAGGTCGTGTGGTGCTTGGCGATGAATTTTCGCCAGATGGCTGCCGCTTGTGGGATAAGCAAACCAAGAAAAAACTTGATAAAGATCGCTTCCGTCAAGGTTTGGGCGATGTGGTTGAGGGCTATGAAGAAGTTGCTCGCCGCATTGGTGTACCTTTGTAATTATTTACAGATTTTGAAGATAAAGCCATATATTTTCAGATGTATAAAATTGTTACCTATATCCCTGAGCCTGATTTAGAAACGGTAAAAACTGCGATGTTTGAAGCTGGTGCAGGTCATTTTGGTCCATATGAGCGTTGCAGCTGGCAGACCTTGGGCATCGGTCAGTTTTGCCCCTTGGAAGGTGCCAATCCAACGATTGGTAAAATCGGGCAGGTCAGTCAGGTTTCTGAATGGAAAGTGGAAATGATCGTGCCTGAAAATAAGCTGTATGAAGTTGTTGAAGCTTATAAGCATGCACATCCTTATGAAGTACCCGCTTATGAAGTCTATCAAACGGTAGATGTTGATAACGATTAAGCCTGCCAAGTTAAATTAGTTAGCCAATCCTTTCATAAGCCTTTGGAAATATTCAAAGGCTTATTGCTATGATACGGTTTACTCATCTCATTTAGGCTGATAGCATATCTTAAAAATGAGCAAACAATCGGATTGAAAGCATATAACAACAAGCCAAAGCGATGAAGTGGTAAAATAGCAACTTCAGAATAATCCAAAAAATGATAAAATCATGACATAGATTTTATTATTTTAATTAAATGAAAAATAAAAAATAATAAACTTTATCATAACAGCATGAATGAATTTTAGGTGTTTTGGGTCGGTCTTTTATGCTATGATAGACCAATTTTTATGAAAATTTTGGAAGTGTCATGTCAACTTTGCTGAGTCATCACGAGTATCTTCGCCTCAAAAGTCAGGGCTTTAGCCATGTACCCTTAATCAAAAAACGCCTTATGGATGATGCCACGCCTGTGTCGGTTTTTGCCAATATCAGACAACTCAATCCCAAGGCTTATCTATTTGAATCAGTGGTTGGCGGTGAGCGTTTTGCACGCTACTCGATGATTGGTCTGGGCAAGGGCGTATATTTTGAATACCAAGATGGCGTTATGCGTGTGGGGTCAGAGCTTGTCGGTACAGTATCAAGTACCAAGACCGATCAGCCATTTGATGAAATTCGACGCTTTATGGGACAATTTAACATACCCACCAAAGACGATGTGCCAAATTTACCAGTTTTTAGCGGTGGTTTGGTGGGGTATTTTGGCTATGATTTGATACGCACAATTGAACCGACAGTTGGGCATTCTGATACGCCCAATCCTTTGAATTTGCCTGATTTGTGGCTAATGCTTTCTACAGAAGTGGTGATATTTGATAATCTTGAGCATACGCTGTCTATTGTGGTTTATGCCAATTGTGATGTTGAAAATGGCTATGAAGATGCACTTGGTCGCTTAACGAATATTGAAAATATCCTAAATCAAAAGCCAGATTTGACCACCAAAGCGCATCCGATACCAAAATTTGTATCAGCCACAGGCCAGCAAAAGTTTTGTGATGATGTCCAAAAAATTAAAGAGTATATTTTGGCAGGTGATGTCATGCAAGTCGTGCCCGCCCAAAGATTATCAGCCAAGTCTGAAGCAGATGCACTGAGTGTGTATCGAGCGCTGCGTTATTTAAATCCATCGCCGTATCTATTTATGTTGCATGGTGAAACTTTTGGTACGACCAAATCACCGTTTGATATTATTGGTGCTTCCCCTGAGATTTTATCCCGCATCGAAAATGGTACAGTAACGGTCAGACCATTGGCGGGAACACGCCGCCGTGGCAGTGATATGGATGAGGATCTGGCGCTTGAGCATGAGTTGTTAAATGACCAAAAAGAGATCGCAGAACATCTGATGCTCATTGATCTTGGGCGTAATGATATTGGGCGTGTCTGTGAGATTGGTTCGGTTAAAGTGACAGATCAGATGTTCATTGAACGCTACTCGCAAGTGATGCATATCGCTAGTAATGTTGAGGGGCGTATACGCCAAGATGTCGATGCTTTAGATGTGTTTTGTGCGACCTTTCCAGCGGGTACTTTGTCTGGTGCGCCAAAAATCCGTGCCATGCAAATTATTGATGAAGTTGAGCCAGTGCGTCGCACCGTTTTTGGCGGGGCGATCGGATATCTTGGCTGGCATGGCAATATGGATACTGCCATCGCAATACGCACAGCGGTCATGAAAGATGGTCAAATCCATGTACAAGCTGGTGCGGGCGTGGTGGCAGATTCAGACCCTTTGGCTGAATGGGATGAAACCAACAAAAAAGCTTTAGCCCTTGTCAAAGCAGTAGAGATGGCGTGCAGAGGGCTTGAGATTTAGAGTCTGGCATAATTTCTATAAATTTAGGGTCGGTTAATTCCGACCCTAAATTTTAAATTTCAATATGTACAGTTTCTATAGGCTCTAAAAAGTTGCCTGATTGCGTTGACCGCCATAACTGACCTGGTAATTGCTCAATAATTTGATCATCTTCTACCAGTTTCACAATGGCTTGACTTAGTATTTCTTGATCGTATTTTATGGATTTTTCATCTAAAAAATTGGTAATATCTGTCAGGTCGCCCATCTCTTTAATGGTGAAGTACTTGGCAACTGCCCGATGAACTTTCTTTTCGTTAGTGTGACTCAAATAGCCTAAACAAAATAGCGTCAAAATAAATATAATCCATATGGGTATATCAAGTCCGATAATGCTAAATCCGTACTTTATTAACCAAGAGATTCCAAAAAGAACGGCAATACCGATAATAATAAGCCAGATTTTTTTGAAAAGTCCCCAAATGAATTTTAGTATTGCCAATATAGCACCAAGAACAAACAATCCGACAACAATAAAAATGATAATTTCCATCACCGATCCAAAGGTTTGTCGATATCAAATTTTAAAGATTGATGCTCTAATAATGATGCTTGAGCTTGGGGGTTTAGATATTCATCGACATTAAAAGTTTTGGATTGCTTTTTTTTATTAATCCATGAACCTTGCGTATTTTGAAAATAAAAATCAAAATCAATTTGCATGGTACCGGATTCCAAAAGATTTAAGATGGCATAACCTGCAACAAAGTTTAGACCTTCATCACGCTCAGTTTGCAAGATGAAATCATCCGCACCTTTGGAAAAGGATGAAACAAATTCAGCGGCCGAAGTTTGATTATGTTTAATCAATTTCGGTAATATATTTCTAGAAATGATTTCTTTGGCAGCTTGCTCTAAATCTTTTAAGTTATCATAGATTTTTGTTGAATCATTATTCATTTTACACCTCCAAATGTAATTCTGCTTGTACTTCATCTGTAATATCAACAGGTCCTCTGTTATTCTTAACCTTCCTGCGAATATCTTCTGGGATTTCATTTGCTGGCACATTGCGCGTCATGATGGTTTCCTGCCATTGTCCTCGTTTATTTTTTGAAAAAAACTTCTGTAGAGCTTTTGCGGTGGCATATAAGGCATTACCCGTTTGAAGATAAGTTTTAAAACCAACAATCATACTGGGTATTAGGTGGGTTTTTATGCGCTCAATACTGGCCTGGATAAAAGATTTGATCTCTTTCCAGAAAGCTGTAGCAACGAATACCCCAGCGATAAGCGCACCAGCGAGTAAAAAAGGAATCATATGGTTTCTCCATCATTTAATTGTGATTTAACATACTCTTCAGAAACAACTCTTGTTTGGAACTTGGTTTCTTTTCGAGAATTTTCGCTCTTACTTCTTTGAATAGCCTCAATCTTGTTTTGTAGATTCTCATGAGTGACCAAATCGCAACCTTCTGTCTTGGCTGAAAAAGCAGCTAATAAAATCGCATTTGAAATATCCGAACCGCTTAAGCCTTCTGACAGTTTGACAATGGTAGGTAAATCAATAGAATGAGGTAATTTATTTGGTATGTATTTATTAAATAGGTAGGTTCTAGTTTCTTCATCAGGAAGTGTGTATTCAATGTGTATTAAAATGCGCCGCATAAAGGCAGGATCATAGTTGCTAATAAAATTAGTGGCAAAAATGACCGTATCATTATAATCATTAAGCAAAGTTAGCATCACTGAACGTGTTTGATTCACACTGGTATCGGTTGCACTTGTCATATTAGTAACACGACGGCTTAAAATTGCATCAGCCTCATCAAAGAATAAGATTGCATCATTTTCTTTGGCGAATTCAAAAGCCGCTTGTATATTCTTAGGTGTTTCTCCAACATATTTTGATTCAATGTCACCATAGTTGATTAAGATTAATTTTTTACCTAGTGCATGGGCGATCGCATGGGCGGACATAGTCTTGCCTGTGCCAGGTTCACCGTATAAATTAATGATCATCTTATTATCAAACTTATGGGTTTCAGAAAACCCCCAATGCTCAAAAACTTCCGATTGATACTGACGCAGTCCTATGGTACGCTCTAGATCGGCTTTTGTTTTGATTGGCAAGACCAAATCATCCATTTTATAGAGAGCATCACTTAGTTCAAACGCAATCTTGGCTGATGACTTAGGTCTATTTTGGAATCTGTTCAGATCCGTGGTCTGATTCGTATTGATTGGCATGTTTAACACTCCGTTAAATAATTCAAGTATTTTTTGAGTTGATGGTTTAAATAATCCCGCCATTCAGCAGGCTCGATGATGGTTAAATGTGGTATCCATGAGCGAATCATTGGAAAAATCTGCTGCTTTTGATAGACACTGCATTGGATTAACAGCCCGCCATCCTCCAAACTCTTGATAATTTTTTGATTAGGCAAGATTTGTTTTTGTAAAAAATATCCCCGTGCATATTCATCTGTTTTGATGAGTACATTGGTAAGCTGATGACCGAACCAAATTCCTTGACCTTGATCAATCAATTGCCAGATCTCATCATCAGGCACAAAAGACTGTCCTTGCAAGACACTTAAGTTAAGAATTTTACTGAGCCTAAAAGTTTTGATTTCATTATTTTGAGTGCCGATCAAATACCAACAACCCCGATGATTGAGAAGCTTATAAGGATGAACAAGCCGAGTTTGGTTCTTATAATCCAAGCGAATGATCTGTTGTTCGGCAATGGCACTTTTGATCAGGGGGATGATGTCAAAAAATGGCTCAATATTTTCATACTCATAGCCGACGATCTGTAGCTGGCGAGTATTTTGCTTAAGCATATCACGCAAAAACTGGATATCCATATTTGGAATCAACCGATGCACGCCAATTAAGCGAATCAACTCACCAAATTCTTTTTCACTAAGATTAAATTGTTTGGACTTATCCAGATAAACCATTTTGGGCTTACGAACCAATGGTAAATAGCGCTCCATACGCAATAAATCACGCCGAATGGTTTTATCAGACACCTGATACTCTGCTGCCAGCTCATGTGTATCCAATTTTTCATGGCTGCTCAAACGCATAAAAATATCAGCAAATCTATCTGCAAGTCTTTCGTGTTTGTTATCCATTGTAAATTTCCTGTAAGAAAAATTTGCAGAACTCAGAAGATTTAGTAAAATATTGTACTCATTTTGAGTAAATTGGTCAATATAGTGTAAATAGATATTTATGACCAAAAGTATTCATTCTGATCAAATGATCGCCCTGCGCGCTTGGCTGAAAGCAGAACGACGAAATCAAAAGCTGTCCATGCGTGCCTTGGCTGCCAGAATGGATAGACCGCATTCGTTTGTACAGCGAGTAGAAGAGGGTGATCGCAGACTTGATGTGGTTGAATACATTTGGTACTGTGAAGCTTTGGGCATTAATCCTTCACTGGGTTTGCAAATCATACTTGAATGTAATAAGGTCAATATAACCGCTTAATGGGACAGGTTGTGTCCATTTGAATAAAATGATTCAATTTTTATGCGTTATTTTAATTATAAGTAACAATCGGATTATTTGAACATAAATAATTTATAAAAATCAATCAGTTATAAAAATTTTCAGTGATTTGAATTAAAATTTTAAAAAAAAGCTTGCACAATCTCAAAAATTTGTTATTATAAGCACCACTTAGGAAATATACCGCCGGCTTAGCTCAGTTGGTAGAGCAACTGACTTGTAATCAGTAGGTCGCCAGTTCGATTCCGGCAGCCGGCACCATTCCTAAGAATGCTTTCAGGTCAAGTCCATCTATTGGACTTAATCTTTTAACAGACCATTAAAAGGCATACCTGTTCACTCGGTGGGGTTGGGGAGCGGTCAAACCCAACAGACTGTAACTCTGTCGCGAAAGCTTCGAAGGTTCGAATCCTTCCCCCACCACCATATTCCCTACCTAGGTATACTACCCTGCGGGTGTAGTTTAGTGGTAGAACCTCAGCCTTCCAAGCTGATGGTGCGGGTTCGATTCCCGCCACCCGCTCCACATTATTAGTTTGCTCTTGTAGCTCAGGGGTAGAGCACTCCCTTGGTAAGGGAGAGGTCGCGAGTTCAATTCTCGCCAAGAGCTCCATATTTAGAATCCTTAGATATTTCTAAGGATTTTTTATTGGGAGTTTTTTGGGTGTTTACGATCATACAATTTGCTTAGTATTGTGACTAAGGCAAGACGCTGGTTTGATTATTTTATTGAGATGGCTTAATTGAGACATTATGATGAAATAAAAGAATTTAAATGTATTTCAATCAAAAATCTTATATGCTATAATGTGTCAGGATATGGTTTTGAATTTATTTATATATGTCAAAACCGTGGTGTTTAATTAACAATCGAGGAAACCATCATGGCA
>NZ_LWAH01000014.1:166569-218849 GCF_001632285.1 Moraxella catarrhalis | reverse complement strand
TAGTTTGGATTTTAAATAGTTTTGAACACTGTCATCCAGTTGCTCAATGCGTGGCGTATTATATGCCAAAATTTTATTAAGTCAAGCACTTTTTTCAAAAATTTAAAATTTATTTTTTAAGTTTTTGGTGCTCCAGTAAACGGTATACTAAATACTAAGTGATTGATTTAGCAATGTTTTTTACTGTGCTGTACTGCTTAAGTGGTGCGTATTATAGGCATGATATCATGACTTGTAAAGCAGTTTTTTAGGATTGATGGTAGAAAGTTGGTAAGTGATTGATTTTGTTGGGGGTTTGGTGGATTAATTACTAAAACCCCCATTTTTTCAAAAAATCAGCCTAAAATTAGACCATTTGACCAACTCATGAGCAATATCTATATTTTAGATTGGTTAACTGTTATTAAAAACATTAGATTTTGACATTTCACCTAAAAAGTAACAAGCGTCTGTTGATTGTTCTATGCTTATTGAATTATTAATTAAATCAGCATATGAATCAGAATTAAATTCATATTCAGATGACAGAACCTGGATCAGGTGTTTATCTATTTTTTTATGCATTTATTCCAACTCCCTTAGCATATTATTGATTTTATTAAGTATTCTTTGTTCCATATCAACCCTTCTTTGATGACCAGCATCTAATCCTCCCACCTGGTTGGCTTGCCTTTTCTGCCTTCCTGATTTTAATACTGTATTCCAATATGGATTTGGCTTTTAATAATTCATCTTTATTGTAGCCAATATCTAAAATTAACTGTGTTAACTCATTTTCATTAACACGATGCAACTTTCCCATACCCCTTGCTGATTTCTCAACATATGATTCAAGCGTAGAAAGGGCTACCCCACAACACCCATCATTATGCACCCACACCCCAAACTCACCAATATGGTAGGTGTGGAAGTCTTGTACTTCAAAGTTATAGACAGTTTGGGGTGGTTGGGTAGTAGGTATTGAC
Organism: Moraxella catarrhalis; assembly: GCF_001632285.1. Classification (GTDB taxonomy): domain Bacteria; phylum Pseudomonadota; class Gammaproteobacteria; order Pseudomonadales; family Moraxellaceae; genus Moraxella; species Moraxella catarrhalis. The sequence continues at coordinate 217,884 of NZ_LWAH01000014.1, read as the reverse complement.
TTATAACTTCTACTTCTTGATTGTTTCTATCAAGCAGTATCATGCCTTGTTCTAGTAAAGAAGCTTTAAGCCAGCCAATGCCTTCTACCCAAAATGGGTGTTCTTTAGTGGTTTTAAAGGTTTCTGTGGAGTTATTGCTGTGTTTGACAACAACTTCATAGATTTCTTGATTGGGCGTGACCTTAGTAGCGATGACAGGACGGTAGCCATATTCTGTGCCAAACTCTTGTCTTGACCAAATTAAATCACCATGTTCAATGGTTTCAATGGGTTTTAAACCATGGATGGTGTGAATGAGTGTGCCTGCGGTGGGGCAGGATCTGCTTTTAGTTCAGGTGGTTTTGGATGTTGTCTTGGCTTGAGATTTGTTTGCAAATTTACCTAATGTTTTTACAGTTAATTTACCAATATAAATCAAAGCTCCACCATTTGCTACCTGGTCTTCTAGATAAGCTGGATTAACTTGACCTAAAACGCTTAGATGCTCTTTTTTATAGTCTTTTACTTTATTTTTTAAAATAGTTATTTATTTTTCCAATGGATGAGGTGTTTGACATTGGGGAACTTGAATACAAAGAAGAGCACGCACCCCCAATTCTAAGAGCTCCGCCTTGAATAATTGCTATTTCTTGTTCATATAATGCCTGTTTTGTGGTGGCTATTGTGGCTATTTAAGCAAAAGAAGTGGCAGTTTCTATATCTAACCATAATAAGCAGTAATCTTAGTTTGGAGATATTGCCATTTTTATTTATTTTAGTTTATATTTGAGATAAATTAAATTATCAAAAATAAGACTTTTATAAAAATATTTTTAATAAGAAACCCAATAAAATACTGTAAAAATATAAGGTTTTCATTGCAATCAAGGCTATATTTATAAGCTTTTAGCGCCTATTAACCTTCCCATGGAAATTTTTCAATATAAAAATCATCAACAACAATTAGTATTTCTCTTTTTTGTAGACAAGATCTTTTTCATAATTAACCCAAAATACACCAAAGACTTGATCTATATTTATTTTTTCAAGAATTTCCATACTTATATCAAAGGGAAAATTATTTTGTAAAGCAATGTAGCTATCAAAAAACCAAGAACTATCTTGTTTCGTGTACATTTCCACACATCCATCTTCTAAATAATCTTTAGCAAGAACTCTCATAAATTCTCCATCAATATCAAAAGCAGCGTGTAGCTTATCTGTATCAGTTTCTGTAAAATACCCAAGAGAAATACGATGCATAAAATTACTCCTTAAAGGTTATTTTGGTAATGCAATATTGGGAATGCTCCAACGCTGACCCAGTTTTATTAGACCAGCACGATGGTTGGATGTACGCCAGCATAATTGCCAGAAGCAAAATATTTTATAAAATTACTTATGATGTCTCAAAATTCATATTATACGCTCATTTAGTTATCGCCACCAATAAAAAACTTTGTTATAATCCAGTATTTTATACTCTTTTAATTTAAGTTTTTTACAAATGATGTCTATCATTTTTGAAAAATTAATTTAAAGATATTATAAATTAATTTTAATCAGTTTGTTTGGCGGTGAGAATATCAATCAACAAACGTATTCTTAATAAATAGATTTTTAATCAAGGTACTAAGGCAATATTATGGTCGCAATTACCCTACCTGATGGTAGTATCAAACAATTTGACGGTAACACCACCGTGATGCAAGTGGCTCAAAGTATCGGTGCTGGGCTTGCCAAGGCCACCGTGGCAGGTCGGGTGAATGGTCGGTTGGTCGATGCCAGCGACCCCATCACCACCGATGCCACGGTAGAGATAATCACCCCAAAAGATGATGCAGGCGTGGAGATTATCCGTCATTCAACCGCCCACCTTTTAGGTCATGCGGTCAAACAGCTCTACCCTGATGTTAAAATGGTCATCGGGCCTGTCATTGATGATGGCTTTTATTACGACATTTATAGCGAACGCCCTTTTACCCTTGATGACATGGCAAAGATTGAAGCTCGCATGATACAACTCATCAACCAAGATTATGATGTCATCAAAAAAATGACCCCACGAGATGAAGTCATCAAAACCTTTTTGGAGCGTGGTGAGACTTATAAACTTCGCTTGGTGGAGGACATGCCTGATGAAACCCACATGGGCTTGTATCACCATCAAGAATACATTGACATGTGCCGAGGCCCACATGTGCCCAACACTCGCTTTTTAAAGGCGTTTAAACTCACCAAAATGAGCGGTGCGTACTGGCGTGGCGACGCCAAAAACGAACAATTGCAACGCATCTATGGCACAGCATGGGCGGACAAAAAACAGCTTAAAGCCTACTTACAACGCCTAGAAGAAGCCGAAAAGCGAGACCATCGCAAAATCGGTAAAGCCTTGAACTTATTTCACATGCAAGAGCAAGCCCCCGGCATGGTGTTTTGGCACCCCAATGGCTGGACAATCTGGCAAGTACTTGAACAATATATGCGAAAAGTACAAAAAGACAACGGCTATCTTGAAATCAAAACCCCGCAAATTGTGGACAGAAGCTTATGGGAAAAATCAGGGCATTGGGATAACTATGGCGAGATGATGTTCACCACCGCCAGCGAAAAACGAGATTACGCCATCAAACCGATGAACTGCCCTTGTCATGTGCAGGTATTTAATCAAGGCTTAAAATCCTACCGTGATTTGCCCCTACGCTTGGCTGAGTTTGGCTCATGCCACCGCAACGAGCCATCAGGGTCTTTGCATGGCATCATGCGTGTGCGTGGCTTTACCCAAGACGATGCCCACATCTTTTGCACCAATGCCCAAATCAGGCAAGAAGCCCTTAATTTTATCAAACTTACCCTTGATGTGTATAAAGACTTTGGATTTGACCACATTCAAATGAAGCTGTCCACTCGCCCAGAAAAACGGGTGGGGGCGGACGAGTTGTGGGACTTGGCAGAACAAGCCCTAGCCGACGCCTTAGATAACGCTGGGCTTGACTGGGAGCTACAAGCAGGCGAAGGGGCGTTTTATGGTCCTAAGATTGAGTTTAGCCTACAAGATTGCATCGGACGGGTTTGGCAATGTGGCACATTACAGTTGGACTTTAACCTACCTGAACGCTTGAACGCTGAGTTTGTGGGAGAATCAGGCGAGCGTGAACGCCCTGTCATGCTCCACCGTGCGATTTTGGGGTCATTTGAACGCTTCATTGGCATTTTGATTGAACATTATGCAGGTCTCTTCCCTGCGTGGCTTGCCCCTCAGCAAGTGGTTGTGATGAACATCACCGACAAGCAAGCTGACAGCGTGGGCGATGTGGTTAGCAAGCTAAATGCCAAAGGCTATCGTGCCATCAGTGATTTGCGTAACGAAAAAATTGGCTTTAAAATCCGTGAACGCACTTTAGAACGCATTCCGTTTATGCTGATTTTGGGTGATAAAGAAGTGGAATCTGGCACGGTCAATGTGCGTACCCGCACGGGCGATAACTTAGGCAGTATGAACCTTGACGACTTTATCGCTGTTTTAGATAAGGCGATTGAGAAAAAAGGTCGGCTAAATTTGTAAACAGAATAAGTTTATTAAGAAAAATCCATTCAAAACATTGAATGGATTTTTTAAAACCACGCTTAACGAAGTTATTTTGTTGACAACCCATTTGTCTTTATTGATATCATGAAAATCATCACACCATCATTATACCTTTGCTTTATTTATTTACTCATTCAACAAATGATTGTTGGCTTATCCACCTATTTTATTGCCAATCTTGCCATAGACATTGCTAAAAATGATGATTTTTTGCTAAATTTATCTGGTTTTGTTTTATCGTTAATCATTGTTTATGTCCCTGCTTATTTTGCCACCATTTATTTAGAAAAATCAAAATTTGACCTACTAAATAATTATGTGCAAAAATTTACGACAACTTTTTTTGGCAAAACTGTCTTGCTGAATAATAAAGAACTCAAAGACCAAAGCACCGTTTTTGTTAGTCAAGAGAGTAAATCAGTGATAGATGACATGCTGGACTTTGCATTTGATGGTGTGGCACTGATTTTAAATTTATTGATTAACATCTTAGTCTTGGGATTTTTTCTTGATTATGATTTATTAGTGGCATATGCTGTTGGATTTTTATTGGTGGAATTTTTTATTTTTTACCATAAAAATCAAATATCTAAGATGTCAAAAATATCTCAAAAATCCAGAATATATTTTATTTCTATTTTAAATAAAATTTGGGACAATGTGATTATTTTTAATCAATATAATATGGGTATTTTTAACCGTATTTATAAAAAGAATTTTAACCGCTCAAAAAAATATCATATTCACAGCCAATCATTCAATCAATTAATTTCTAGTTTTGGTATGATTTTGTTTATGATTCCTGTATTGGGCTTGATTGTTTATTTATTTATCAAACACCACAATGATTATGTATTTTTATCATTGTTGGTTGCAACATTACCAAGACAAATACAGCTATTGCAAATGGGACAGGTACTTGTTTTCCACCAAACCAATTTTTCTGGCATTAAAGCCAGATTTATTGGTTTGCAAAATTCGTTAAATATGCCTGATATTGACATATTAAGCAGAATTAACTTTAAAGAGATTTTTGTTAATAACATGCCATTGAGTGATTTTGATTTAAATCATTTGCCAAAAAATGGCAGAATGACGATTAAAGGGCGTAATGGGGCAGGTAAAAGCAGTTTTTTGTTGTATTTAAAAACATTATTATCAAACAGGGCTTTTTATTTGCCTGTCAGCCATGATTTATTTTTTCATCAAAATCATAAAAAATCCACAGGTCAAAAATTATCATCTCAATTAATGCAAATTAATAACAATAAAAGCGATGTTGATGTCATCATTCTTGATGAATGGGACGCAAATTTGGATGGCATCAACAAAAGTCATCTTGATGAGTTAATTAATGAATTGGCAAGACAAAGGTTAGTTATTGAAGTCAGACATTAAAAATCTCTTGAAATCCCTGTCATTTTTAAGTAAAATAAGGGTCTATCTTTTTATTTGGAGTATGACCCATTAAACCGTCAAACCGTTTAAACATCAATGAAGAAATCCGTGCCAAAGAAGTTCGCTTAGTCAAAGAAGATGGCGAACAAATGGGCGTGGTAGACATTCAAACTGCCCTAAAAGCTGCTTTGGATGTAAATTTGGATTTGGTTGAGATTGTTGCTGATGCAAAACCGCCTGTCTGCAAAATTATGGATTATAAACGCTATTTGTACGAACAAAAACAAAAAGCTAAAGAAGCCAAAAAGAATCAAAAGCAGACTCAAGTCCGTGAAATTAAACTGCGTCCCGGTACTGAAGAAGCTGACTATCAAGTCAAATTGCGTAAAATTGTTGAATTTCTAGAAAATAAAGACAAAGTCAAAATCAGTATTCGCTTCCGTGGCCGTGAAATGGCCCACCAAGAAATTGGTAAAGCTCAACTTGATCGCATCATCGAAGATACCGCTGAGATTGCCATCGTTGAGCAAGCTCCTAAGGTAGAAGGCCGCCAAATGGGCATGCTGTTAGGTCCTGCCAAGAAAAAATAGGCATACCATCAGACACAGAATTGATCACCATAGTATCGGAGTGTTGAAGCTTCGATACTAAATCTCATTAAAAGACTGGTTATCACGCTAAACATGATGGTTGGTATCTTCAAAACCCAAACGCATGATCAGTGCATCTATACTTTGATTACCAAAACGATAATAGTTTTTACGCACACCAAATCGTAAAAATCCTAAGCTTTGATAAAGCGTAATAGCGGTGGTATTATCACTGCGTACCTCCAATAACAGTTGTTGGCATTTGGCATGCATCACCTCAGCAATCAACCCAGTCATTAGCTGAGTGGCGACCCCTTGTCTTTGAAAATTTGGATGAGTGCCAATACGATGTAGCTCACTATTTTCAAAGACACGCTGATAAATACAATATCCCTTAATCGTCATCATTCTCCAATCAATATCAGATTTGCTATGATCTGTCTGTATTAACATTTGTGTACCAAATTGACCCATCATCTCTGCAATTGCTTGTGCATGCCAAGCATCGCCATGCATAACAAGCTGCTCAATCTCCGCAATCTTTTGACACAGATAGTTAAAATCACTCTCAGAAAGTTCTGATTTTTTGATAGCCAAATAATTCACAGCCACACTCCAAAACACAGATAACGCACATAACTTTTAGCTTTATGATACAATAAAGACAATTTATGCAATAGTCAATTTAAAAAAATATTAGGTATAAGCAGTTAGGTAGCCCAGCGATGACTCAAACAACAAAAAAAACCAAATGGAATGACCCCAATGCTGATATTGAAGCATCAAAATATCAAAATCCCATTCCCTCACGCCTATTGATTCTACAAACCGTGGCGGATATCACCAATCAAGGTAAGCCTGCCACGCAAGAAACGCTTGCCATACACTTTGGGTTTTTGGATGATGAAGATAAATTTTTTGCTCTCACCAACCGCCTTAAGGCCATGCTCCGTGATGGGCAACTTGAGCGTATCGATGGCATCCATTTTAGCATCGCACCATTGCCAACCATATTAACAGGTCAAGTTTCTTGCAATCCCAAAGGTTTTGGTTTTGTTATACTTGACGATATGCCAGATTTATTTTTACACGAAAAGCAGATGCGTCTTGTGTTTGATGGTGATACCGTTGAAGCGGTAGCAACAGAGTATCGTGGCAAGACTGAAGCACGCATTATTCAAGTGATTAAACAGAGCCAACTTGAGTTTATCGGTAAATTAAGCTTGGATGATGAGGGTTATTTTGTACAATTATCAGGTGCTAATGCCCATCAGCCTATTACTGTCACCGCTGAGAATGTCCAAACAATGAATGCAGCCGTTGGTGATGATGTGAAGGTTTCCTTGATTGATTTACCCACTTATCAAGAATTTGCTACTGGTAAAATTACTGAGCTTTTAACCAGCTTAAACGACCGTGAATTAATTATTGAAACCACACTGTATAATTATGGTATTCCACATGAATTTAGCCAAGCCGCTTTAACACAAGCCTCAAAGTTTGACGAGCCAACCGATGCAGACTTTAAAAATCGTGTGGATTTGCGTCATCTGCCCCTGATTACTATTGATGGGGAAGACTCTCGTGATTTTGATGATGCAGTTTATGCTGAAAAACGCGCTGGCGGTAATTATCGTGTTGTTGTTGCCATCGCTGATGTCAGTCATTATGTCACACCGCAATCAGCACTTGACCAAGATGCTTATGCACGAGGAACCTCTGTTTATTTTCCTCACCGTGTGATTCCAATGCTGCCAGAGGCATTATCAAATGGTTTATGTTCACTCAATCCCAAGGTAGACCGCTTATGTATGGTGGCTGATATTAAATTATCACGGGCGGGCAAAGTGACAGGTTATGAATTTTATCCTGCCATCATGCACTCACAAGCCAGATTGACCTATAATCAAGTCAATGCCTATTTCAATGACCCAACCAATGAAACCCTACCTGATGAACTGGTGCGTAATAGTGCAGTGCTAAAATCCATCGATACCTTACACCAGCTTTATTTGGTACTCGATGCACGCCGTGAAAATCGTGGTGCGATGGCATTTGAAACCGCAGAAACTTACATTAAGTTTGACAAACAAGGAGATATCATCGATATTGTGGCACGCACCCGAGGCGATGCACATAAGCTCATCGAGGAGATGATGCTACTTGCCAATACTTGTGCTGCCAATTTTTCGCTCAAACATGAATTACCCGTTTTATACCGCAATCATGATAAGCCTAATGATGAAAAATCAGCACGGCTACATGAATATGTTAAAAGTTTTGGGCTAAGCTTTCCGAGTGAAGCACCAACGCATGAAGACTATCAAAGAATTATCAAAGCCACTGCCGACCGACCTGATGCCATCAGTATTCATAGTATGTTGTTACGCTCAATGATGCAAGCAAATTATAGCCCTGATAATATTGGGCATTTTGGCTTGGCTTATGATGAATATAGTCATTTTACCAGCCCAATCCGCCGTTACCCTGATTTGATGCTACATCGTGCCATCAAAGATAAGGTGACTCACCAAAAACCTGCAACACCCATTTATCGCTCTTTAGATGATGCAGGCGAGCAAACCAGTTTGACAGAACGGCGTGCTGAAGAGGCTGCTCGTGATGTTGAAACTTGGCTAAAATGTCATTATATGCAGCGACATATTGGCGATGAGTTTAATGCAACGGTAACCACAGTGACCAATTTTGGCTTATTTGTGACGCTGGATGCGTTGTTTATTGAAGGATTAATTCACATCTCACAACTGGGTGATGAATATTTTACTTACGATGAGCGTGAACAAAAGCTTATTGGTGAACGAGGCTCAAGATTTGGCTTGGGTGATGGGCTTATTATTCAAGTTGCTGGCGTCAATATGGATTTATTACAAATTGATTTTTGCTTAATTGAGCAATTAAATCGTATTGACAAAAATGGCGACAGCCAAATGATACCCTCTAAGCCTACCAATGACAAATCAGATACCAAAAATGAGAGGTCTAAAAAGCATCGCCGAAAATCAAATAAGTCAAAATAATCTGATCAAAATCATTCAAAGCTTGCCTGCTGTGCATTTGGGCAAGCTTAACAGCCAATCAAACACACCAAGGGCATTGACAAATCAAAAACTACCCTGAAAAATCATATTCAGGGTAGTGTAAGTCATCAAATTACGCATCCAAGAGTGCTTGTGCTACCGACAAATTCAATGTCCCTTCATAAATCGCACGACCCGTAATCGCACCCAACAGATAATCGCCATATGGCTTGAGTGCCACGATGTCATCAAGATTGGTTACGCCGCCAGATGCGATGACTGGCAGACCACTAAAGCTGGCCAACTCAACCGTCTGTTCGATATTCACACCCTGCATCATGCCATCTTTGGCGATATCGGTATAGACGATACTTGACACGCCAGCATTAGCAAAACGCTTGGCAAGCTCGGTTGCCTTGATATCAGTAACATTAGCCCAGCCATGCGTTGCCACCATACCATCTTTGGCATCAATACCTACAATAATATGCCCTGCAAATTCACGACACGCCTCTTCTACAAATTCAGGTGCTTCAACCGCTTTAGTACCAATGATGATGAAGTCTAGCCCAGCTGCCAAATAATGCTCAATGGTGCTAAGACTACGCACGCCACCACCAAGCTGAATGGGCAACTGCGGATGTGCTTTGGCAATGGCAGTCACCACATCTTTATGCACAGGTACGCCATCAAATGCACCATTTAAATCCACTAAGTGCAGACGGCGTGCACCTTGGGCGACCCATTGGCTTGCCATTGCAACAGGATCACTCCCAAAAACTGTATCATCTTCCATGCGACCTTGCTTGAGACGAACACATTGACCATCTTTGAGGTCAATGGCGGGTATAATCAGCATAGACATCTGAATTTTCCTTAAAATTGTGTCAAATTAAGGAAGGTATTTTAGCAGTTATTGACTGATTTTTCATGGACAATTTGCCAGTTTTTATTCAAAATGAGGTGGCATTACTCAAAAATAGCGAGCGATATCTTGATGATTAGGCAACCCATTCAATCAAAATACCACTTAATTCATTGGGTAAATGTTTCATCTTTTTGACTGTCATTCATTGATTTTTCAAATATTTTCATGAATTTTTGCCATAGAAATTGTCTTTAAGACTGTAAATTTTGAGCGTTTTAGCGTATAATTGTTAGATTAATGGTGTGAACAATCGTTTTTTTGGCAAGAATTGAGCAATAAAGTCAGTTGCCAATTTTTTTCAAAGTTCATCAAAGTTTCATACTGACTCCTTTAGACAAAATCAGCCCGCCACTCATCGGTCGCACGGCTTTGGATGTTTTTAGGAAACTTGGTGTCCAGCCAATTAATCACCACTTGGTGAAGGCTGGTATGTTTTGGTCTTAATTTAAGTATCCGCTTATGATTACCATCAAAAAAGGCTTGGATCTGCCAATCACTGGCGAGCCCTCCAAGCAGATTAGCGAGCACACGCCCACTAAGGTGGCGTTAGTCGGCTACGATTATGTCGGCATGCGTCCGACCATGCATGTCAAAGAAGGTGATAAGGTCACCAAAGGACAGGTGCTTTACGAAGACAAAAAACGAGCAGGCGTCCTTTATACAGCACCAGTTGGCGGCACTGTCGTTGCTGTCAATCGTGGCGAACGACGAGTATTTGAAAGCTTGGTCATCGCCGTCGATCCAAATGCAAGTGAAGAAATCACTTTTAATGCTTATCGCTCTGAAGATTTGTCAATGCTGGATCGCAAGACAGTTGTTGAGCAGTTGGTCGCTTCAGGTGAATGGACCGCCCTACGCACTCGTCCTTTTAGCCGTACACCAGAAATTAATAGCATACCTTCTGCCATTTTTGTGACGGCAACAGATACCAATCCTTTGGCTGTTGACCCTGCCACCGTATTATTTGAAGAAATACAAGCATTTAATGATGGCTTGGCAATTTTATCAACGCTATCCCCAAAAACCTATGTCTGTCATGGTGATATTGTACCTGAGACCTTAAGTAAAACCGCTGACGGTAACGATACCATCTATGAAGGGTTTACTGGTGTACATCCAGCAGGCAACGCAGGTACGCACATTCACTTTTTACACCCTTTGGCACGAGGCAGCTTAGTTTGGACGATTAATTATCAAGATGTCATCGCCATTGGTAAGCTATTTACCACAGGTCGCATTTACACAGAGCGTCTGATCAGTTTGGCAGGTCCAGCAGTGGCCAATCCTCGCTTGGTGCGTACCACTCGAGGTGCTGATTTGACCGAATTGACCCAAGGTGAACTCAACGGCGACGATAACCGTGTCATTTCAGGCTCTGTTCTATCAGGTCGCACAGCTGTTGGTGCTACGGCATTTTTGGGCCGCTTTCATAATCAAGTCTCTGTACTTACCGAAGGTCGTGAACGCCCTGCACTTCACTTTTTTACACCAGGGGCAAATCGTTTTTCAAAATTGCCAATTTATATTTCACAGTTTTTTAAAGGCAAAAAATACGATTTTACGACCAGTACCAACGGCTCGCCTCGTGCCATGGTACCAATCGGCTTATTTGAAACTGTCATGCCTCAAGACTATCTACCTACCCAGCTACTGCGTGCTTTGATTGTCGAAGATATCATCAGTGCGGTTGAATTGGGTGCACTTGAGCTTGATGAAGAAGATTTGGCACTGTGTACTTTCGTATCGCCAGGCAAATATGAGTTCGGTGATATTTTGCGTGATAACTTGACCCGTATTGAGCAGGAAGGCTAACCATGAAGTTCATTCACAATATCTTTGACCGTATGGAGCCATCCTTTACCAAAGGTGGCAAGTACGAAAAATATTATGCTGTATTTGAGATGTTTGACACTTTCTTTCGTCAGCCATCATCTCAAACTTATAGTGCATCGCATGTGCGTGACGGCGTCGACCTAAAGCGTATCATGATTACCGTTTGGCTTTGTACATTCCCAGCGATGTTTTGGGGTATGTATAATGTCGGATTTCAGGCACTAAGTGCCATCCAAGCCATGGGTATCACACCAGAAGGCTGGCGTACCATCATCACGAATATGGCAGGCTATGACCCAAATAGTATTTGGGCAAGTTTTGTTTATGGGGCGATGCAATTTTTACCCATTTATGCCGTAACTTTTGCGGTCGGCATTCTTTGGGAGATTATTTTTGCGGTTGTGCGTGGTCATGAAGTTAATGAAGGCTTCTTTGTGACTTCAGTATTATTCGCACTCTCGCTCCCCCCAGATATTCCGTTATGGCAAGTAGCTTTAGGCATCACTTTTGGGGTTGTGGTTGCTAAAGAAGTATTTGGTGGCACAGGCAAAAACTTTCTTAACCCTGCCTTGGCAGGTCGGGCATTTTTGTACTTTAGCTATCCTGCTTATATGTCAGGCGATGCCATTTGGACCGCTGTAGATGGCTTTTCGGGTGCAACGCCATTAGGTCTGGCTGCCATAGGCGTTAGCCCAGATCAGTTTGTCGATGCCTACGGTCAGACCATCACTTGGATGGATGCATTTTTGGGTAATATGCAAGGCTCAATCGGTGAAGTGTCAACACTTGCCATCTTAATTGGTATGGTTGGACTTCTTTGGACTCGCATTGCTTCTTGGCGTGTGATTGCAGGCTCAGTCATTGGTTTGGTTGTTACTGCCTTACTGTTTAATGTGTTTGGTTCAGACAAAAATGTGATGATGAGCCTACCTGCTCATTGGCACTTGGTGATTGGTGGCTTTATGTTTGGTGCAGTATTTATGGCAACCGACCCTGTTTCAGCTGCCCATACTAACATTGGTCGCTGGTGCTACGGTCTGCTTATCGGATTTATGACGGTGGCTGTCCGTGTGGCAAACCCTGCTTTTCCAGAGGGTATCATGTTAGCCATCTTGTTTGCCAACTTGTTTGCCCCATTGTTTGACTATTTTGTCACTCAAGCTAATATCAAACGCCAAAACGCACGGAGATTAAGCCATGTCAACCAAGAATAATAATGTAAGTACCGCAGCCACGGCACTGATTTTGTGCTTGGTCTGTTCGGTCATGGTTTCTGCGGTTGCTGTTGGTCTTAAGCCAAAGCAGCAAGAAAACGCCCGTCTGGATTTGAATAAAAATATCTTGATGGCGGCAGATATGTACGACCCAGAAACAGAGTCAGCCGATGTCATTGCAGAGCGTTTTGCTGATTTTGAAATACGCTTGGTCAACCTACAAACAGGTCAATTTGCAACAGAACAAGAAATTATGGCGTCTGGTATCAGTGATGTCAATAGCTACAATGTCTCAAAAGCAGCTCGCACACCCAGCCTGTCTACTTCATTAACAAATGATATTGCCAAAATTGGAGGCAAACCAAATTTTGCCAAAGTATATTTGGCAAAAGATGCCAATGGTCAGCTTGAGCAAATTGTGCTGCCCATTCATGGTGCTGGTTTATGGGGACCAATTTTTGGTCTTTTGACCTTGGATAAAGATTTAAATACCATTAAAGGGGTTAATTTTTATCAACACAAAGAAACCCCTGGCTTGGGTTCACGCATTGAAGAAGCACAATGGCAAGCCACATGGGTGGATAAAGAGCTGTATAATGACGACGGCTCAAGAAAAATTGCCGTTGTCAAATCAGGCACCGCACGTGAGAGTCAAATTGATGGCATCAGTGGTGCTACCTTGACCATCCGTGGTGTCAATAATCTACTTCAGTACTGGATTGGCGAAGATGGTTATAAGCCATTTTTGGACAACCTAAGGGCTGGTCAAGCAGACAAGGGTGAAGGAGTATAATCATGGCTGATACCAAAAGTATTTTAACGACACCAATTTTTAATAATAACCCAATTGCACTACAAATTTTGGGTATTTGTTCAGCACTTGCGGTTACCACAAGTGTTGCAAACGCTTTGGTCATGTGTATCGCATTAACCTTAGTTACAGCATTTTCAAGTTTCTTTATCTCCATTATCCGTAACAAAATCCCCTCATCCATTCGTATTATCGTACAAATGGTGATTATCGCTTCACTGGTGATCGTGGTTGACCAAATTTTACAAGCCTTTGCTTATGAAATCAGCCGTTCATTATCGGTATTTGTCGGCTTAATCATCACAAACTGTATCGTCATGGGTCGTGCTGAAGCCTTTGCCATGAGCAATCCACCCATCCCAAGCTTTTTAGATGGTATTGGTAATGGACTTGGTTATTCAGCAGTATTGATTTTTGTGGCAACAGTCCGTGAAGTCATTGGTAATGGCAGCTGGTTTGGTATTACTTTGCTTGAAAAAATCACCGAAGGTGGCTGGTATATTCCCAATGGTTTGTTGTTACTACCGCCCTCTTCATTCTTTGTGATTGCAGGTTTTATTGCAATTATTCGTCTTTGGAAAAAAGACCAGCAAGAAGCTGCTGAATTTATCATGAAACCTCAATCTAAAGGCTTATCACACGGAGGAGGTCACTGATGGGACATTATGTCAGTTTATTTATCACCTCAGTATTTATTGAGAATATGGCACTTGCTTTCTTTTTGGGCATGTGTACCTTTTTGGCAGTATCTAAAAAAGTATCAACGGCAATTGGTTTAGGTGTTGCAGTAATTGCCGTCATGGCAATCTGTGTGCCATTGAACAACTTATTGTATCAATTCTTATTAAAAGACGGTGCCTTGGCATGGGCAGGCTATCCTAATGTTGATTTAAGCTTTTTGGGATTATTAAGCTATATTGCATTGATTGCTGCGACAGTACAGATTTTAGAGATGTTTTTGGATAAATTTGTACCGTCTTTATACAACGCTTTGGGGGTGTTTTTACCCTTGATTACAGTGAATTGTGCCATCATGGGTGGTGTATTGTTTATGGTTGAGCGTGATTATAATTTTGGTGAGTCTATTGTATATGGTATTGGGTCAGGTTTGGGATGGGCATTAGCGATTTCTGCACTTGCAGGGATTCGTGAAAAGCTTAAATATTCAGATGTACCTGCACCGCTTCGTGGTCTTGGCATCACCTTTATTACCGTTGGGCTTATGTCCTTGGGCTTTATGTCATTTGGCGGTATGTCGCTATAAATAGATAGGAGAAAGTATCATGGAATTTGGTACCGCAATTGGCGGTGTTATCATGTTTACCATTATTATCATGAGCTTGGTTGCTGTCATTTTGGTGGCTCGCTCCAAGCTGGTGAGTTCTGGTGATGTCACCATCCGCATTAATGACAATCCAGATAATGATGTGGTTACTCCCGCAGGTGGTAAGCTACTACAAACCCTTGCTAACGAAGGCATATTTTTATCTTCAGCATGTGGTGGCGGTGGCACATGTGGGCAATGTCGCTGTAAAGTCACTGAAGGCGGCGGTTCAATTTTGCCCACCGAAGAGGGGCATTTTACTCAAGGTGAAATCCGTGACAATATGCGTTTGGCATGCCAAGTGGCGGTCAAACAAGATATGAAGATTGAGATTGACCCAGAATTTTTTGATGTACAAAAATGGGAATGTGAAGTTATTTCAAATGATAATGTTGCAACATTCATTAAAGAGTTGACCTTGAAAATTCCTGAAGGTGAAGTTGTACCGTTTCGTGCTGGTGGCTATGTGCAACTAGAAGCACCGTCTCATACTGTACATTATAAAGATTTTGACATCGCCAAAGAATATCATGAAGATTGGGATAATTTTAATTTATGGCGTTACACATCAACAGTTGATGAACCTGTCATTCGTGCCTATTCAATGGCAAACTATCCAGAAGAAAAAGGTATTATTAAATTTAATATCCGTATCGCAAGTCCGCCGCCAAGAGCTCCTGAAGGCGTTCCACCAGGTAAGATGTCATCTTATGTATTCAGCCTAAAACCAGGCGATAAGATTACCGTTTCAGGTCCTTATGGTGAATTCTTTGCCAAAGATACCGATGCCGAAATGGTCTTTATCGGCGGTGGTGCTGGTATGGCACCTATGCGTTCGCACATTTTTGACCAGCTAAAACGCCTAAAATCAACTCGTAAGATCTCGTTTTGGTATGGTGCTCGCTCAAAGCGTGAAATGTTCTATGTAGAAGATTATGATGGCTTGGCAGAAGAATTTGACAACTTTGAATGGCATGTTGCACTGTCAGACCCCCAGCCTGAAGATAACTGGGAAGGTTATACTGGCTTTATCCACAATGTCTTATACGAAAATTACCTAAAAGACCATCCTGCACCAGAAGATTGTGAATTCTATATGTGTGGGCCTCCAGTCATGAATGCTGCTGTCATCAGTATGCTCAAATCACTGGGTGTCGAAGATGAAAATATCTTATTAGATGACTTCGGTGGCTAAATACAAAATCCGTCAATTTATTGGCGGATTTTGTATCATGATTGAACTTAACCATAAAAAATACCCCAAAAGTTAGCTTTTGGGGTGTTCATATCTAAACAGCTTTTTATGATTATCGTGAATTATAAAAAGCTGGGCAGATGGCGAGCAGGGTCGGTCTCGCGGGCATTTTTGGCATCTTCAACCGTAAGGCCTAACGCTTTGGCCACACCCATGGCATAATCAGGGTGGCATTTATCGCAATTACGGATATGGCGGTATTTAATAAAATCAGGGGCATCGCCCATCGCACGAGCCGTATTACCAAACAACGCCTGTTTTTGCTCATCGCTCATCAACTCAAACAAGGCTCTGGGTTGGCTAAAATAATCATCATCATTCTCACGATAATCCCAAAACTTAGCATCGCCATGAATTTTTAATGCTGGTTCAGCCAAATGCGGCTGGTCTTGCCATTGTCCAAAACTGTTCGGTTCATAGTGCGGACGACCGCCATAGTTATCGCCCACTCGCCCTTGTCCGTCTCTTTGGTTTGAGTACACAGGACAGCGTGGGGCATTCACTGGAATTTGGTTACGATTGACGCCCAAACGATAACGCTGCGCATCAGCATAGTTAAATAGGCGTGCTTGGAGCATGCGGTCAGGGGACACACTGATGCCCGGGACTAGGTTGCTTGGGGCAAAAGCGGATTGTTCAACGTCTAAAAAGAAGTTTTCAGGGTTTTTATTTAACTCAAACTCACCCACTTCAATGAGCGGATAGTCGCCTTTTGGCCACACTTTGGTTAAATCAAATGGGTGATAAGGCACAGTTTGGGCATCGGTTTCTGGCATGATTTGCACATACATTGTCCATTTTGGGAAATCGCCACGCTCAATGGCATCAAACAAATCACGCTGATTGCTCTCACGGTCTTTACCAACCACCATTTCAGCTTCGGCATCGGTTAGATTTTCAATGCCTTGTTGGGTGCGAAAGTGAAATTTGACCCAAAAGCGTTCATTGTCAGCATTGATAAAGCTATAAGTGTGCGAGCCAAAGCCGTGCATATGACGATAAGATTTAGGAATGCCACGGTCGCTCATCACAATGGTAACCTGATGAAACGCCTCTGGCAGCAGTGTCCAAAAATCCCAGTTATTGGTGGCAGAACGCATGTTGGTGCGCGGGTCTCGTTTGACCGCTTTATTTAAATCAGGGAATTTTTTTGGGTCTCTTAAAAAGAAAACAGGCGTGTTATTACCCACCATGTCCCAATTACCCTCTTCGGTATAAAATTTTAAGGCAAAACCACGAATATCACGCTCAGCGTCCGCCGCCCCCCGCTCGCCTGCTACGGTGGTAAAACGAGCGAACATCTCAGTTTTTTTGCCAACTTCACTAAAAATCTTAGCACGGGTGTATTGGGTGATGTCGTGCGTTACCGTGAATGTGCCAAATGCGCCTGAGCCTTTGGCGTGCATGCGGCGTTCTGGAATGACCTCACGGGCAAAGTCGGCTAATTTTTCATTGAGCCATAAATCTTGGGCAAGCAGTGGCCCTCTAGCACCTGCGGTCATTGAATTTTGGTTGTCAATAACAGGCGCGCCATTACTCATGGTCAAGTGGGTATGGTCATAAGGGCATTTCATTTCACTCATAATTTTCCTTCCTATTCGGTGGGTTAATGAATTTTAGAATTTTAGTATACCAAAGTTGGCTTACTAGGTCAGCTGATTAATAGCCATCAAATCATTAATATCTTGAATATAAACCATTAATGGGCTAAGAGATTTAGCCAAACTTGCTCCAACAAAGCTATTATCTCAAAATTTGATTCATGAGCCTACCGATAATTTTAAATATCTTTAATTAAATTTATAAAACTAAAAATAATAAAATTAATAAGTTTTAAATGAATGACTAACTTACAACCAAAAATTATCTCTTTTTTAGGTTCAAATAACTTTTAGTCTTTCTGATTTAGCCCATGTGATAATAGGTTGCCGAACCTGGACCGACAGGTAAACCAAATACAAATACCCAAAGATAAAATAACAGCATCCAACCGAACAAAAATATCATCGAATAAGGTAACATCATCGCCATTAAAGTACCAACACCCGTATCTTTCTTATAACGAATTGCAACTGCCATGATTAATCCAAAATAACTCATCATCGGTGTGATGATATTGGTTGTACTGTCGCCAATGCGGTAAGCAGCCTGAATCATCTCAGGTGCATAGCCTGTTAGCATCAGCATCGGAATAAAAATTGGTGCCGTAATCGCCCACTGTGCCGATGCTGAACCTAACATCAAATTCACTAAGGCACAAATTAAAATAAATCCAATCAGTAGCAAAGGTCCTGTTAAGCCAATCTCATTTAAAAAATTAGCACCTGACACCGCCATTACTGATCCTAAATTTGACCAATTAAAAAAAGCGGTAAACTGTGCAGCAAAGAACACAAGCACAATATACATACTCAATGAACTCATTGCTTGACTCATCGCATTGACAACATCTTGATTTGTTTTAATACTGCCAGTCACTTTGCCATAGATATAGCCAGGGATGGCAAAAAATACAAAAATAAATACAACAATACCATGTAAAAATGGCGACCCTGCGATCAGTCCTGTTTCAGGATGTCTTAAAATACCATTTTCTGGTACAACCGTCCATGCCAACAGTAAACAAAAAATCAGCATACTTACCCCCGCCCAAACCAGACCTTTTTTCTCAAGGGCATTTAACTGCTCAATTTTATTATCAAGCACGGTAGGGTCATCAGCATCATGGGGGTTGTATTTACCAAGACTGGGTTCAACAATTTTTTCAGTAACCAAGTAACCCAAGGCACTGATTAAAAAAGTACTGACTACCATAAAATACCAATTGGCTTCTGCACCAACCATATAATTTGGGTCAATGATACGGGCAGCTTCTTGGCTAATACCTGATAATAATGGATCGACCGTACCAAGCAGTAAATTGGCACTATAACCGCCTGAAACACCTGCAAAAGCAGCAGCCAAACCTGCCAAAGGGTGTCTTCCTAAAGCATGAAAAATCATGGCAGCCAATGGAATTAGTACCACATAGCCAAGCTCAGCGGCAGTATTTGACATAATACCAGCAAATACCACGACTAAAGTGACTATTTTTTTGGGGGCATTCATAACCATGCCACGCAGTGCCGCTGAAATCATTCCAGAATACTCAGCAATACCCACACCCAGTAAGGCCACCAGCACGGTACCCAAAGGCACAAACCCTGTAAAATTTTTGACTAAATTTTCAACAATTTTTGCCAAGCCTTCGCCATTGAGCAAATTGACAACATAAATCATGCCATCTTCAGCACGACCTTTGGCACCCTCAGGGCGTGGGTCAATGACAGCAACATCCATGGCAGATAAGATGGCTGATAATCCCAGTAAAATGACCGACATCCAAATAAATAAAACCACAGGATGGGGCAATAAATTCCCCAACCACTCAACACCTTTTAAAAAGCGTTGCATGTGGGAAGTTTTACCAGCTTGATCAAAATCATTAGGTGATTGCAAAGTCATGATTTTTATTCCGATAGATTGATTTAATATTAAAAAACATAGTGACATAGTATAGCAATAATTTTGGTATGATATCTAATGCCATCTTTGACTATTCTTTGTCATTTACAGAAAAAAGCCCCGGCCAACGACCAAGGCTTAAAAACTTTTTCTTGTTCATCATCAAATCACTTTTAGTCCACTTTTTGAACTTGAGGCGATGCAGGCTGTCTGTCAATGGCAACTGGTTGACCTATTTTATGATATTGCCTATCAAAATAAACCAAACTGCGCTTTTCATTCTCACCTTTTCGAATGGCGATAATTTTACAAATAAAAATACTGTGCGTACCAACATCTTGGATGGTTTGAATTTCACAATCAAAACTAACCAAAGCATCTGTTAAAACTGGTGCGCCTGTACTTAACACACTCCAATCAGCATGCTCAAATCGTGCCTTTGATTCAAGTGGTGATGCAAAAACATCTGATAAATGTGCCTGCTCAGCGGATAAAGTATTAACTGCCAATATTTGATTGGCGATAAAATGTTCATAAGAGCGAGCATTGGCATTCATACACACAAGCAGTGACGGTGGCGAATCTGTCACACTACATACCGCCGATGCGGTAAACCCATGACGACCTGTATCGCCATCGGTAGTGACGATATGAACAGCAGTAGCTAGGCGCGCCATGGCATCTTTAAAAATTAATTTTTCTACCATGATTTTCCCATTTAAAATTAAAAAGGATGTAGTTGATACACCCTTAAAGTTATTTTTGTATTCAAAACTGACTTATGATAAATTTTTTGCTAATAAGCACGGTTTCACAAACTCAGTTTTAATCTTAGTTATTTACCAAGCAGTTCACGGCGAACAATCGCCGCCCCTTCACTTAGGGCATTGAGCTTGCCACGAGCCACTGTGCGAGACAAGGGTGCCATGCCACAGTTGGTTGATGGGTATAATTTATCAGCGTCCACAAACTGTAACGCCTTACGAAGCGTATCTGCCACTTGCTCAGGCGTTTCAATTTGGTTTGTTGCCACATCAATTGCACCCACCATGACGGTTTTGCCACGAATGAGTTCAATCAAATCCATTGGCACATGTGAATTTTGACACTCTAATGAGACAATGTCAATTTTTGATTGTTGAAGTTTTGGGAAACTCTCCTCGTACTGTCGCCATTCATTGCCAAGTGTCTGCTTCCAATCGGTATTTGCCTTAATGCCATAACCATAGCAGATATGCACCGCTGTTTGGCATTTTAACCCAGAGATGGCACGCTCTAAGGTTGCAACACCCCAATCATTCACCTCATCAAAAAATACATTAAACGCAGGTTCATCAAACTGAATGATGTCCACGCCTGCCGCCTCTAATTCACGGGCTTCTTCGTTTAGGATTTTGGCAAATTCCCACGCGAGCTTTTCACGGCTTTTGTAATGACCATCATACAAAGTATCAATCATCGTCATAGGGCCAGGCAATGCCCATTTGATGAGTTTGTCAGTATGAGCGCGTAAAAATTTGGCATCGTCTACAAATACCGATTTTGGGCGAGACACCTCACCTACCACGCTTGGCACGCTGGCATCATAGCGGTTGCGAATGCGAACAGTTTCACGCTGATTAAAATCTACGCCATCCAAATGCTCAATGAATGTGGTAACAAAATGCTGACGAGTCTGTTCGCCATCGCTGACAATGTCAATGCCTGCATGGGTTTGCTCAGCAAGCGACACCAACAGAGCATCTTGTTTGGCTTGTAATAACTCATCGCCCTCAAATTTCCATTCTGACCACAGTTTTTCAGGTTCAGCAAGCCAAGATGGTTTTGGCAAACTGCCTGCGGTGGATGTGGGAAGTAAAATTTTGCTCATTATATTTTCCTAAACTAAATTTGCCATTATACCAAAAATTTTAATCAACCAACCGATAAACATTCATCGGCTGATTGATTAATACTTATCGCTTATTTTTCGGCAAGCCAAGCATCCAAAATCTCTTGATATGGTTTGATAAACTGCTCTTCGGCGATTTTGCCTTGTTTGACTGCCAAATCATTACGCTCCACACGGTCATAATCCACTTTTGGCACAGCATAATCTTCATAAGTTAAGCTGCCCTTGTATATCTGACCTGCAACCGAATTGGCATTATAAATCTCTGGGCGATAGATTTTTTGGAATGCTTCCATGGTGGCGATGGTGCTGATGAGTTCTAAATTGGTGTAATCGTTCAACAAATCAGCATTTTCATCAAAATAAAACGCATAAGGGGCAACCGATTTTGGGGGCATAAAATAACGCACTTTTAAGCCCATCTTGGCAAAATACTCATCGGTCAATGAATAATCATTTTGCACATATTCCACGCCCAAAATCGGATGCGTGTTGGTGGTTCTGTGATAAGTGCGAGTGGTCGCCACGCTTAGGCACAGTACGGGTGCTTTTTTGGAATGGGCTTTGTATTCTTCGGATGCTATCATGAATTTGAACAATTTGCCATGCAAATCGCCATAACCCTCTGGCACACTAAATTCAGCCTTATCCTTATTATATTCACGAAGCAATACGCTAAAATCATAATCACGAACAAATGATGAAAAGCTGTTGCCAATGATGCCAGGGGTGGTTTTGCCTGTTTTGTGGTCAACCACAGATGTTTTTAGCCATTCTAATCCTGAGAAAAATTCGCCCTTACCTGCCACATCAACATCAATAGACACAATGTCAATGAGTACCGAATAACGGTCATTTGTCGGATTGTCCCAATGTGCCAAATCATTAAAACGGTTGTTAATCATTCTGATGGCATTTTGTAGATTTTCTTTGCGATTTTCACCACGAGCCAGATTGGCAAAGTTGGTGGTCAAACGAGTGCTGGTCGCTGGCTCATAGTTTTCATCAAAACGCTGAGTATGCACTCGGCATTGAAATTGTGTGGTCATGTTGTTACCTCTTGGCTAAAATTTAAAGATGAGATATTAAACCGTATTTTTAATCTAAATAAAAGCGAAATATTTTTTAAAGAAGATGAATAAAATTCACTTAATCCAATTTACTCAGGCATAAAATACTGCGACGAAACTGGATGCTTGATTATTAACTATAAGGTTAATCATATTTGTAAAATAATTATGACAATGATGGTAAATAAAAAACCCAAAATGATGCTTTGGGTTTTTTGTCAGGCTAACTTAAAGTTATGAATGTTGGTGACCGCCTGCACCATGTGCGTGACCATGGGCAATTTCATCAGCTGTTGCCGCACGAACCTCAACAATTTCAACATCAAAAGTCAGCTCAACGCCTGCCAAAGGATGATTACCATCAACCACAACAATCTCATCATTCACATCTTTAACAGTGACAAGCATCACATGACCATCATCCGTTTGTGATTGAAATTGCATGCCCACTTCAATGTTATCCACACCCTGAAAATTGGCTCGTGGTACTTCTTGTACTGCTTCTTGAACATATTCGCCATAAGCATCTTCAGGGGCAATCGTTACTTTAAATGTATCGCCTGCTGATTTACCCATCATCTGTTTTTCAAGCCCTGGGATAATGTTATGATGCCCGTGCAAATATACCAATGGCTGATCTCGTGATTGGTCAAGAATCTCACCTTCGGCATTGGTTAAGGTATAGTTGAATTGTACAACAGTATCTTTGTTAATGGTTGTCATAAGAAATTCCTGATAAACAAATTGCCATCGCTTAGGCGGGTGCCAAAGCTGTCAAATGACAAATTTTAATTACCATTGTAGCAAAAATATGCCAAAAAAACACCTTTTATCCAATACTTGATAAAAAAGTTCTAAAAATACGATATTTTATGGTACCAAATCAGTCATTTCATCTATTTGGCATTTTTGATATAATCTTTTTGATATAATTTTTTTTGATATAATCATTGTTTAATGTCATGACTGCCAAAATGATTGATACCAAAAACAATCCATGATTCCTTCAAACTCATCTTAACATGATGAGCTTGGCAAATTGCCATTAAATTAAGCCATTAATTAAATAGTCATATGGTCAAATCCACAGTAATTCTAATCCATCAATGAGTTTTAAAAAGACAATGAGCCTAAATTACCACATCAGTTTTGAGCGGTTTAATGAACATTTAGCCGATATACGCATTCATCACACAGCGTTAAGCGATACTCCTGCTTTTTCTATGGTAACATGGATTGCAGGCAGTTACTTAATCCGTGAATTTAGTAAAAATATCACCACAGTGTATTATCAAATCGGTGATAGCCTAATACGCCATCGTGCCGAAAAAATTGACAAAAAAACATTCGTACTGCCAAATGCCAAGCAAGGTGATGATATTACCATACACTATGAAGTGTACTGCCGAGATCTATCAGTGCGTACAGCATTCGTTGATGCTACGCGTATTTTTGGAAATTTTACCTCATTATTATTACTTCCAGAGGCAAATAAACAGACTCAAGCTAATATCACACTGTTTGTACCAAAGACATTTTTGGCAAACCATCTGAAATGCACAATTGCTTGTGGCTTAAAATTTGAGCAAACCAGCACGAGTGATGGGCTTGAATATCGTTTTAATGGCTTGGCAGCTTTTGAGTATTTTGACTTTCCCTTTGAAATTGGCAACCAAGATGAAATCAGCTTTGAGATTATCAAAGATAAAAAAACTTGCCTGCCACACCGATTTTTTTTGGCAGGTCGCCATCATGGCAACTTGCATCGCCTAAAGGCTGATTTAACCAAAATTTGCCAAAGCTATGTCAATTGGCTGGGCGATGCTCCCTTTGTAGATTACACTTTTATGACCATGGTAACAGATAAAGACTATGGTGGACTTGAGCACATCAATTCAACAGCTTTAATCAGTCCTCGTGGCGATATGCCTGCTTTTGACGAACCCCAAATCCCAAATGAGCATTATCAACGCTTTCTTGGGCTATGTAGCCATGAATATTTTCACGCATGGTGGGTAAAAACAGTCAAGCCTGATGTGATGATGAACAATACACTCACCGAAGAGGCTTATACGCCACTTTTATGGGTATTTGAGGGCTTCACTTCCTACATTGATGATTTAATGCTTTTAGTCTCAGGTGTGATTGATAAATCCAGCTATTTAAAACTCATTACGGCACAAATTAATCGCTATCAACAAACAGAAGGCTTGTTACATCAAAGCGTAGCAGAATCCAGTTTTGATGCTTGGATTAAGCTATATCGTACCGATGAAAATACCAACAATCAAGGCATCAGTTACTATAATAAAGGTGCATTGGTTGCCTTATTGCTTGATATGATGCTGATGGATAAAACAGACGGCAAATATCGTCTGTTTGATGTCATCAAAGCCTGTTATATAAAAACAAATAACCAACCCTTTGGGCTGACCACCCAGATTCTAGGCGAGATCATCGCTCAAATGATGGGGCAAGAAGCTTGGCAAGATTTTTATCATCGCTATGTCATTGGTGTCGATCCATTACCATTGACTGATTATTTTACAAAATTTGCCATTCAAGCTAAGTTTCAGGATAAACATAAAACATGGGGCATAAGCTTTAATGAACATGCCCATGGACTGACCATCACTCATGTCAGCCGTCAATCTGCTGCAAGCCATGCGGGACTATCTTATGATGATACCATCATTGCAATTGATGGGCTAAAAGCAACATCAGCATTGCTCAATCGGCTGGTTAAGCATCAAAATACCACAGGCTCGCCATTAACCGTACACGCGTTTCGGCGAGATGAACTGTTGTCATTTACCATTAACAACCAAAAAACCATACACCAAACAGTTAAACTTGAAGGTGATGGCGGTTTATGGCTGAATTTTGCTGATTTAACAAGTTGAGCTAATAACTATTAAGCACGAAACTTAGGTGGGCGGACACGCCAAGATGGTTTTTTTAACAAATGAATTTTACCAGATTTTGGATTGACCGCTCCCTTTGTGTTGCTTGATATCAAGTTGGTTGGCTTATTTTGCTTGGGTGTTGGCTGAGCTGACAGACCCAATTTAAGTAATGTTTGCTGGTCTAACTGTAAAACTCGGCTTTCACCCACTGCCAAGCCATTCAGTTGCCAAATGCCTATTTGTGATCGGATTAACCTTAGGCAGGGCAAACCAACATGGGCAACCATGCGGCGTATTTGTCGATTTTTACCTTCAACAATGGTTATCTTAAGCCATGTGGTTGGGATATTTACTCGCTGGCGGACTGGTGGATTTCGCTGCCATAAACGAATCGGTAGTTCGTTTTCATCAAGTTTTTGTACTTTGGCGGGTAAAGTTTTCCCATCTTTTAGCATCACACCTTGTTCCAATGCCTGTATTTGTACGTTTGTTGCAATATTTTCTACTTGCACCAAATAAGTCTTGGCACATTTTGTATACTTATCTTTGGCATTTTTGGCAGTTGGTGGCGTTGTGATGGCGTGATTGAGCCTACCATTATCAGTCAATAATAATAGCCCTTCTGAATCTTTATCTAATCTTCCTGCCACACGCATCGTTTTATCATCAATAAAATCCGCTAAAGTGATCATGCCGTCATGATCTTTTTTAAACTGGCTGTGCACGCCGTAAGGCTTATTGAATAATACCAATTTTGTCATTTTATGCTTTTTTGTGTTCAAGATATGTCAGTTATACGATATGGTCGCAAATCCAAGACCCAAACTCTGATCTATTTTGGGTCAAATTGGTCTACATCATATATTGAGAGCCAATAAAAACTACCCAAGAACCAAATGACCGATGGGTAATTTGGTTCTTGGGTTGATTACGGTTGGTTTTGGTTATTAAAAGTACTTGTAAGATTGGTATATTATCATTCATTTGGCCCAATCTAAAACTCATAACCAATAACAAAATGATCAGTTTTGTGCAACAGGTGTTGGTGCATCTTCAGCATGACCGACTTGAGTAATTGCTTCACCTTCTTGGAAAAGTACAAACTCAATACGACGGTTTTGGAAGCGACCTTGTTCGGTAGCATTTGATGCAACTGGATAATCAAAACTTGCACCTTGAGTGTTCAAGCGTTCAGCAGCAACACCTTTTGATACCAAATACTCTTTAACAGCAGCAGCACGAGATTCTGATAAATCTTGATTATACTCATGCGTGCCTTGAGTGTCTGTATGACCAATGATACGCAAAGTTGTTTCAGGCACTGCCTTTAATTTTTCGGCAGCCAAATCCAAGATTTCTTTATTTTCTTGGGGAATTTCGGTTGAGTCTAAAGCAAAGTTAATGATTTGGGTATTTAATGCATTGATTAAAATATCCATCTCATTTTCTTCAACCGTATCACCCAAAGCAACAATAGCAACACGCGCTGTTTCAATACTATCGGCAACCGCAGTATTAATATCAAGTTCAGGTTCTGCTTCTACAGTAAAATCAGCGGGTAGAATATTTTTAGCACCCTCTACCAGTTTTGCTACATCTTCTGGCGTGGTTGCATTAAAGCGTACCGTATGATCATGAATCACAACGCTTGAATTTGGTACACCTTTCATCAAACCCAAAATTGCTGGTAAGTATTCTGCCGCTGGCATCGTAGCGGTATGTACATTGGTATTTTGAATGGTTAAATCTTGTACGCCAAAGACTTGAGCAATAGCTGCACGGATATGACCTGCAAGCTCTTCACTACCAACCTGAGCACGGTGCGAGTACAACGCTTGACCCGTTTCATCAACAGACAAGCTAAGCGTTACAGGTGCTTGGGCAACACCTGTTTGTGTTGGGTCTGCCTGTACAGCATTATCCGCTACCACAGGTGCTGTATCTGTCGCAACAGGTGCCGCAACAGGTGTTGGTTTGTCTTGACATGCTCTTAACAAAAGCCATGCCAAGCCTGCAAAAATAATCAATCCAATAATCGGTAGAATCGTTTTTAGAAAAGGACTTTTTTCTTTGTTTTCGTAATGCTGGGCAGTTGGTGTTTTGACTGGGGTGGTAGCCGCAGCTGGATGAACTGGTTCTGTCACAACACTTGGTTTGACAGGCTCTTTCACAACAGCAGAG
This sequence comes from Moraxella catarrhalis, assembly GCF_001632285.1. Lineage (GTDB taxonomy): Bacteria > Pseudomonadota > Gammaproteobacteria > Pseudomonadales > Moraxellaceae > Moraxella > Moraxella catarrhalis. The sequence goes on along the minus strand of NZ_LWAH01000014.1, from coordinate 190,373 downwards.
GCTGTCGTTACAGGCTCGGCGGTGGTTGTGGCAGCGGTTGCAAATAGCCCTGCTGGCAATAAAGTATGCGCCCAAGTTGGCAAACGGTTTTCTTCTTTAGCCAATTGAGTACGAATAAAAGACGGTACAGATAATGCACCTGCTTGCTCTTTAATGCGTGCCAAAGCCAAAGGTGCTGCCGTTGCGATTGCGGTGCGTGCCGTTACTGGCGAAACATGATATTCATCGGCTAATTGATTACTCAAAGAAGCAATCTGATCTTCACCAGTTGAAACATCACTAAAAGCAACATTGAGCAGATGATGCCCATGCTCAAGCTCATTATCAGGCAAAGCATTGGCACGCTGATACACATCTTCATTACTCAAGCGTCCTGCAAAAATGGTATAAAATGCGGTTAACAAATTAGATTTATCAGCATTATCGCCATCTTGATTTTTAATCGAAGTTAAGACATGCGGCGTAATGCGTTCATTTAATTTATTAATTAAGCTCATAAGTCACTCCATAGGTCATTTTAAATTTAAATTTCATTATCCATCAGCAAAATGCCGATGCCGTCCTTAAGAAAAACAACAAGTTGCTTGAAGCCACTTGTTTTATAACGCTATTGTGACTGATTTTATGGCAACTTAAAAGCGCTGGCAACAATTGATAAACAAAACCGCCTTTTATTCGCTCAAAAAAAATTAAGCAATTACAAAAGTAAATGATGAATGGTTTTTTATTTACATATCTGTAATATTATAGTAATTATGATAGTAATTAATTCTCAATGATTTTAATCATGAAGCAAAAACCCTCAATACCCACTCATCAAATTGACAGATAAACCATTTGATTGATTTTATGCACATACTTTTTGGCATATAAATTACATGAACCACTTATACTTAAAATCAAATTTACCAAAAAGTTGGTAGTTTTTATTCACTTGTTATTAAAATTAGCCATAAAATCGTACAAAGGCTAAGCATTTTACCAAAAATCTGCTAGACTAAGCGTGTATTTATCAATCAATGCAAACACATATCATGAATCACACAACTGTCATTATTATCATTACTGTCATCATCAGTATCGCCGCATGGCAATCTAGACCTTTGCTTGAGCGATTGATTTTTTATCCACCTGCCGTCAATAAAGGTCAATATGACCGCTTGCTTACTCATGGATTTATCCACGCCAATGGCATGCATTTACTGTTTAATATGTTTACGCTGTACTTTTTTGGTCGTGTGATTGAACGGTTTTATATTGATAAATTTGGCAATTTGGGCTTTGTGGGTTTTTATATTTTGGCGATTATTATTGCGATGCTACCTACTTATGCACGCAATAAAAACAATACTTACTATTCAAGCTTAGGTGCATCAGGTGCGGTCAGTGCTGTTTTATTTGCTTATATTTTATTCGCCCCTTGGAATACGCTGTATTTATTTGCCGTCCTACCCATTCCTGCGATTGTATTTGCGATTGCTTATGTGGCTTATAGTATTTGGGCTGACCGCCGAGATGGCGGAAATATCAACCACTCAGCACATCTTTTTGGTGCAGTCTTTGGCGTAGTAGCGACAATTGCCATTGAACCAAATCTGATTGTTCACTTTCTTCATCGTCTGCTAAATCCATCATTATAATTGAGTTAAGTGGGAGCATACCTGCCTTTGATGGCTTAATATTATCTTATCACAGCCATCAAAGGTAGGTTGCCTAAGACAAATACGGCTTTCACCAAGCTTTAAAATGGCTTTTGATATAGCCATCAGGCAGGCTATCTGGCGTATATTGCCACTTCGGATTTTTATCTTTATCAATCAATAATGCACGCACACCTTCAGCAAATTCGCCATTATGCGAGCAATGAATTGCAACAATATATTCTAAATCCATCACCTCATCAAAGCTCATATTCTCCACTTGATTTGCCATATGCCATGTAATCGCCGCCGATGTCGGTGAGCCAGCGATATAAGTTTTAAATGCCTGTTGAATATATTCAATGTTAAAACCCAATCTAGCAAGTGTATCAAATGCTGCCAAGTCACCCGCCTGCTGCATCATACGCTCAATCTCATCACGATGAGGCAAAAGCCACCCTGTTGGTAGAGTGTGGTTATGATGCAACTGACCAAGCAGTGCATTGAGCATCTGATGATTTTTGGTGGCATCGTCTGACCAATCGGCAGTGGTCAGCACTTGTATTAACACATCAAAATCATCACTTGCCATACCAAAATCTGCCACACCTAAAGCAAGTGCATCTGTACCGTTAATTCTTGCACCTGTCAAACCCAAAAATAAACCGATCTTATTGGGCATATGCCTTAAAAAATAAGAACCGCCAGCATCAGGAAACAGCCCAATACTAATCTCTGGCATTGCCATCATTGTGGTTTGCGTGACAATGCGATGACTTGATGCGACTGCCAAGCCCATACCGCCACCCATGACAATACCATCCGCCCAAACGATGATAGGCTTTGTATAACTTTTTATTTGTTTACATAAGGCATATTCTGTAGAAAAAAACGCCTTGGCAGTTGGATTTGGGAAAATCTTGGGATTATAGCCATGATATAAACCACGAATATCGCCACCTGCACAAAATGCTTTATCTGCTGCTCCACAAAGCAACACCGCAGCCACACTGTCATCAATTGCCCATTTATCTAAACACGCTTGAATGGCTGCCACCATCTCCAAGTTGAGCGCATTGAGTGCATCAGGTCGGTTTAATGTAATGATTGCAATACGCCGCTTATCATGGACCATTAAAAAATCCGTCACAATTGTCATCATCATTCCTTTTTCATCATAAAAATCAAAGATACAAAACTACGCCATTTTGATTATACTAAAATTTGTAAAATTGCCAAATAAAATTTCATCTGATTTATCGGCGATGCCTGCCTTTTGGATATCCAAAAATGAAATCTTGTTTTTTAAATTTGCATTTTTGGTATAGGTTTGGTAGTTTGTTCATAGACAATTTAATCATAAATAAGAGCCGATTATGTTTTTTTTATTATCTCCTGCCAAAAATTTAGATGAAAAGACTGCTGTTCCGTTACCATCTCATACAGTTTATAGCAGCCCTCGATTCATTGAGCAAGCTGCTCAACTAATGCAAACTTTAAAAAACTATGATGTGATTGACCTGCAAGAATTGATGGGCGTCTCTGCCAAGATTGCCGAGCTTAATGTCATTCGCAATCAGCACTGGGCTTATCCCTTTGATGAAAATGCCAAACCTGCCATTTATTTATTTGCTGGCGATGTCTATACAGGTTTGGATGCGTATCATCTCAACGAAAACCAAATTAATTATTTAGATGATAGATTGGGTATTTTATCAGGGCTATATGGTCTATTAAAGCCACTGGATTTAATATTACCCTATCGACTGGAAATGGGTACTAAATTTCAGACAAAGCAGGCAGATAATCTCTATCAATTTTGGGGCAATAAAATTACTGATCAAATCAATCAGCATTTAAAGCAATCAGACGGTATTTTGGTTAATCTAGCCTCTCAAGAATATTTTGGTGCTGTTCACCCCAAACAAATTCAAGGGCGTATCATTACCCCTCGCTTTGAAGATGCAAAAAATGATGGTTATAAAGTTGTGAGCTTTTATGCCAAAAAAGCACGCGGACTGATGGTCAATTATGCCGCTAAGCATCAGATTCAAGATGTTGAAGATTTAAAATATTTTGATACCGATGGTTATTATTTTGCCCCCAGTGTCAGCAATGAAAATGATTGGGTATTTCGCAGAGAATGGTAATCGTTGGCAAAAAATAATCGCACAAAATAAAATGAACAGTATTAATTTAATACTGTTCATCAAAATCTACTAAAATAACACAACCTAATAATTAATCAAATCAATGATTTAGGCTGATTATTGGGTTATTTAGCTTATTTTCTCTTTTTACCGCCTTGTACAGCCTTAAAGCGTGGATTTGACTTACAAATCACAAAAGTACGACCACGACGGCGAACAATTTGGCAGTCTTCATGACGATTTTTAGCAGATTTCAGCGATGATAATACTTGCATGAGCTTACTCCGTTGAGAATTTACTTAATATTAATACGATATCATTCAATATTAAGCATAAATATGATAATAAAATAGATGGCAAGAAATAGATATTAAAACATTATACGATGATTTTTAAAAATATGCAAGAAAAATCATGCCATATTTCACTGTTGTTAAACAATCAATCACCATCTTTGTTTTACCAACCCTTAAGCGATATCTGAAATATCGCTTAAGCCAATAACTGATTTGTGTTGTATCCACAGTGCCAATCAAATCTTAAGGTTATTCATCAATGGCCTGTATTGCAGTCAGAGCAATTGTATAAACAATATCATCTACCAAAGCCCCACGAGATAAATCATTGACAGGCTTATTCAAGCCTTGGAGCATCGGACCAACACTGATCACATCAGCTGTGCGTTGAACAGCTTTATAGGTCGTGTTACCTGTATTTAGATCAGGGAAAATTAAGACATTTGCCTCACCTGCTACCGCTGAATTTGGTGCTTTTTGTTTACCGACATTTTTGACAGTTGCGGCATCAAATTGTAATGGACCATCAACTTTTAACTCTGGCGACTTTTCACGAATGATTTGTACAGCTTGTTTAACAGTATCAACATCAACACCTGAACCTGAATCGATGGTAGAGTAACTGATCATGGCAACTTTTGGGTCAATGCCAAAGGCTTTGGCTGATTTGGCAGACTGAATAGCAATCTCTGCCAGCTGTTCTGCGGTTGGATTTGGATTGACCGCACAGTCGCCATAAACCATGACTTGTTCAGGCAAGAGCATAAAAAAGACACTAGAAACTAAGCTGTACTGTGGTGCTGTCTTAATCAATTGAAACGCTGGGCGAATGGTGTCGGCAGTCGTATGAACCGCTCCTGATACCAAACCATCAACATCGCCCATATGTAGCATCATCGTACCCAAAACTACCGTATCTTGTAATGCTTGCTTTGCCCCAGCTTCATCAATTTTACCCTTACGGCGTTCTACCATGGGGGCAACATATTTTTCAGCAATGCTGGCAGGGTCAATCATTTCAATATCATTTGGTAATACCACGCCACGCTCTGCTGCTACCGCTTCAATCTTGGTGCGTTCACCCAATAAGACACACTGAGCAATGCCACGACTCTGGCAAATTACAGCAGCTTCAATGGTTCTTGGCTCATCACCTTCTGGCAGTACAATGCGTTTTTTGGCGGCTTGTGCTTTTTGGACAACTTGATTGCGAAACGCATATGGTGAGAGTTTTTTGACTCTTGTTGTTGCTTGATAGTTTTTGATAACTTCTTCATCAACTGTCAACTGCTCACCATCAATCGTTGCCCATACAGTTACCCCAAATTCATCTACGCCTGCTGCAATAACACCCAGCACACGCTCAGACTTAAGACCGCCAAACGCAGCAGCAAAAACTGCAAGCTCTTCAGCATTTTGGCTGACAAATAATACATCGGCATCCAGACCATTTGCCAAATCACGATTGACCAAACTGGCATAAGGCGTATTTGGTAAAGTCGCCAAACCTTCAACAACCGTCAGCTTTGCACTTTGGGCAGCAACTACTTTTTCAAGCATCTCATCAAGCCGACCTTCAGTGACTGCTACTCTAAGCTTGCTATCGCCTTCACTATCAAATGGTGCAATGTAAGCTGCACCAATGCTTTTGGCAAAATTTTCTACGATGGATGAAAAATTTGGAGCGTCAAATGTCGGAATCAATAACAGTGCTTTCATATGTACCCTTAATAAATATATGATAGATTGGTATTAACACAAAAACCGCTCAACTGCTTGAACGGTTAGTTAAGTATTTATAACAAATTATAATCCCAAGACCGCACGGCTTTCGCTGGCGATTTGGTATTCTTCATCGGTAGGAATCACCCAAAGCTCAATCGATGAATCTTCGGCATGGAAACTGCCTTCAGCACCACGCATCAACTTATCATTCTTAGTGGTGTCAATTTTTGCACCCAAATGTTTTAGGTGCTTGATAATATCGGCACGCATTTCAACAGCATTTTCACCCACACCACCTGTAAAGGCGATGCCTGTAAACTCAGGCAATGCTGCAGTTAGGCTTAGGAGATATTTGGCGGTACGATAAGCGAACATGTCCAGTGCCAAACGAGCATCTGCACTGCCCTCTTTATCAGCAGCTTCAAGATTTCTCATGTCATTTGAGATACCTGATACGCCAAGCAAACCTGATTTTTTATTGAGTAAGGTGTCAACTTCGTCTAATGATAAGCCCAATGTACGATTTAGATGAATATGCAAACTTGGATCAACATCCCCTGAGCGTGTACCCATCATCAGCCCTTCTAGCGGTGTGATACCCATTGAGGTATCTAAGCTTTTACCATCATAAACTGCGGTAGCAGAGCAGCCATTACCCAAGTGGGCAACCACCCAACCATGTACGCCTTTGGCATCAGTAAGCTGGCTGGCACGATTTGAAACAAACGCATGCGAAGTGCCATGAAACCCATAACGGCGGATTTGATGCTCATTGTACAGATTTTTTGGTACTGCATAACGATAGGCATACTCAGGCATGGTTTGGTGAAATGCCGTATCAAAAATTGCTACCTGTGGTAAATCAGGATAAATGGCATTAATCGCTTGGATACCTGCAGCATTGGCAGGATTATGTAGCGGTGCTAGACTTGTCAATGCTTCAATGGTTGATAACACCTCTTCATCAATCACGGTAGCAGATTTAAATTTATCGCCACCATGCACCACACGATGACCCACAACCACAGGCTTATGCGCTTTAATCAAATCTTCTAAGATAACTTTCAGTGCGTCAGCATGAACACCATTTGGAATGTCAATAATCGTCGCTTCACCCTCTAAATTTTTATGCTTAATGCGAGCTTCAGGATTACCCAAGCCTTCTGCCAAGCCCTCAATGCGACTCCCACCATCTTCACTGATAAGGGCATATTTGATGGATGAAGAACCACAATTTAGAACCAAAGTGGGATTTGCTAAGCTCATGTACGCTCCTTGATGTATTGCGTCTATTGTGTTGACTGTGAACAAGAAATTTTATCTTAAAATTCCTAATAAATCAACCTGTACCATCTTTCTTGTCAAGCAATAAATATCATTTTAAATATAATTTTTTGAAAAATATGCACTCATAACCATTGATAAATAACGCAATCCATTTAAGTGAGCCAAATTCACATCCACCAACCAATTTGGCAAAAATGCATACCAATTTTTAGCATATTTGGTCTAATTGATCGCCCAAGCCTTGGGTGTTGTGCTAAAATATTCAGCAAATGGGCAACTTTGTTTAATCTAAAATTTGGCTTGCCTGCCCAAGTACAGTAATGGATTTGATGATTTATGAATATGATGAAATACTTATTTGGTTTATCTTTAATGATAAGTTTGCTTTCAGCTTGTGGTCAAAAAGGTTCATTATATCTACCCGATGAAAGTACGCCCGTGATTGAGCCGACACCCATCAGCGATGATATGAATGACTACTAAAACTATATCGGCTATTTTTTATTAAAATTAGGATAATGTTATGACTTTTAGCCCAGTCAGCCATCATCAAGATGGTGCACTGTATATTGACCCCCAAGCTTTGGCAAATGCTTTACCGCATTTTGAGTATATTGATGGCACTTTACATTTTGATGGTATCAACACTCACACACTCAAAGAAATCTATGGCACGCCTTTATATGCATATTCACAGCGTACACTTTTAGAAAATTATCAAAGCTACACTGATGCCTTTGATGCCATTGACCATCAAATTTGTTATGCCGTCAAAGCCAACTCAAATCTTGCCATCCTAAAAACACTGGCTAAAGCAGGTGCAGGGTTTGATATTGTCTCCAAAGGCGAGCTGGCTCGTGTGCTTCAAGTTGCCGATGCCAAAAAGGTCGTGTATTCTGGTGTTGGTAAAACGGCTGATGATATTGAATATGCACTCAAAGCAGATATTCATTGCTTTAATGTAGAATCTCTAAGTGAGCTTGATACCATTAATGAGGTAGCAGGTCGCCAAAACCAAATCGCACGCATTTCACTGCGTATTAATCCAGATGTGGATGCCAAAACTCATCCTTATATCTCAACTGGCATGAAAGATAATAAATTTGGCATCAGTCATGAACAAGCGGTGGCTGCCTATGTGTACGCACATCATTTGCCAAATCTTAAGATTGTCGGTATTGATTGCCATATCGGGTCACAGCTACTAGATACCGATGGTTTTTCTGATGCGTTGGATAAATTGATTGAGCTGATAGATACCTTGACCGATAAGGGTATCAAGCTTCAGCACATTGATCTTGGTGGTGGCTTGGGCGTACGCTATATTGATGAAAATCCTGTCAGCATTGATCAAGTTGCAACGGTATTACTCCCACGCTTAAAACAGCTTGGATTAAAATTGTACTTAGAACCAGGTCGCAGCTTGGTAGCAAATGCTGGCGTACTTTTGACAACTGTGGATGTGCTTAAGCCCACCGAATTTAAAAACTTTGCCATCGTTGATGCTTCAATGAGTGAGCTGATTCGCCCAGCACTGTATGAATCACAGATGGCAATCATTCCCGCTAAGCTTAGTCGGGATACTGCCAAAACTTGGGATGTGGTTGGTACAGTCTGCGAATCCAGCGACTTTTTAGGCAAAGATCGCATTTTATCTTTACAAGTTGGCGATACCCTAGCCGTCACAGGTGCAGGTGCATATGGATTTAGTATGGCATGTAACTACAATACCCGCCCAAGACCGTGCGAGGTGATGGTCAATCATGGCACTCATCGCTTGATTCGTAAGCGTGAAGCGTTAGATGATCTGTGGAAAGATGAACTCATCTAAATCACACCCATCGCAGATGCTCTGAAACTTTCAGGGCATTTTTATTATCTACTTACAAGCGTTCATGCCACAAGTTTTTATGGCTTATTTAAGATATTTAGTTAATTAATTTTTTAATAATTTTTGAAATTTTATCCACAAAACCAAATCAATACTGTTTAATATTATCAGTGATTTTTCATCAATCACTCCATAAAATCATTAGCCACCACGCTGTTTTCATGTTAAGATACAAATGATATAACTAAAAATAAGGACAGGCCAATGCTCATAGAATTTACAAAAATGCATGGACTGGGCAACGATTTCATGGTGATTGATCTGGTTACCCAACGCATGACACTAACTCCCGAATTAATTCGCCTACTTGCCGATCGACGGATTGGGGTAGGATTTGACCAATTATTAATTGTTGAGCCACCAAGTCGCCCAGATATTGATTTTAAATATCGGATTTTTAATGCAGATGGTTCTGAGGTGTCCCAATGTGGAAACGGTGCTCGATGTTTTGCTTCATTTGTACAAGCCAGAAAACTATCTTTTAAGCAGCGTTTACGAGTTGAAACCTCAAGCGGTATCATCATCCTAAGCACCAATCGCTATGGGTGGGTGCAAGTAGATATGGGCAAGCCCAAGTTTGAGCCTGACCAAATTCCTTTTACCCCAAAGACCATCACCAAAGTTGGGCGCGCCTATCGCTTGGATGTCGATGGCATACCTGTTCAGCTTTATGTCGCCAACATCGGTAATCCGCATGCAATCATCAAGGTCGATGATGTCTTGGATGCCGATGTCGATAGATTGGGTAAACTCATCGAATCACACGAAGCATTTCCTGAAAGAGTCAATGTCAATTTCGTTCAAGTCATTAATCAGCGTCATGTGCGAATTCGTGTCTATGAGCGTGGCGTTGGTGAAACCCAAGCCTGCGGTACAGGTGCCTGTGCTTCTGTTGCGACAGGTATTCGGGAGGGCTGGCTAGATGAAGGGGTGGATATTCGTGCCCAGTTATATGGCGGGAGTTTGGCAATTCGTTGGCAAGATGGCTACTCACTCATCATGACTGGGCCAACTGCCTTTGTGTATGAAGGCGTATTTAGTCCAGATGGTTTGGCGGCATCGGCTGGCATTAAGCTTGACCCAAATGCAGATGATGTTTACTGATGAGCAGATTATCGCATTTCATCGCACCCACTCATTCTAGCCATCAATCAGATCCAAGCTCACCTGCTTGGGGCTATTTATCATCTTGGTGTGATGAGCTAAGACTACAAAATTACTCTAAGCATACCATCACAACCTATCAAACAGCCTTAATACAGTTTTTCAATTTTTTGGAGTCTGATAACTATCTTGGCGGCGATCCTTTGGCTTGCCGTCGCCAAGATTTAACTCGATTTTTTAGCACTCGCTTAGAAGAAGAAAAAATAAAACCCATCAGTGCCAAGCTTAGCTTATCTGCCATTCGGATTTTTTATCAATTTTTAATCAAGCAAGGTGTTATCGCAGTTAACCCCACAACAGGCTATAAAATCAAATCAGCACCCCGAAAACTGCCCACTGTCGCTGATGAGCTGCTCATAAAGCAACTGCTTGACCAAAAAACGCCTGAAGATACAGCCAAAGCATATCTATGGATACGCGATAAAGCAATGTTTGAGCTGATGTATAGTAGTGGACTTCGCCTATCTGAACTGGCAGGCTTAAATATGGGCGATGTTAATTTTGATACTGGCATCGTACGGGTGTTGGGCAAAGGCAACAAAACTCGCCAAGTCCCTGTGGGCAAAAAAGCCATGATTGCTCTTCAAGACTACTTGCCTCATCGTAACTTATGGCAAAAGAAAAATTGTAAAGCGTTGTTTATCAGTGAGCGTCACGGCACTCGTCTTAGCACGCGTGCGATACAGCTTCGCCTAAAAGTATGCGCCACCATGGCGGGCATTGAGCTTAATATGTATCCGCACCTATTACGCCACTGCTTTGCCTCTCATGTACTGTCATCTAGCGGTGATCTGCGTGCCATTCAAGAGATGCTTGGCCACCAAAATATCAGCACCACCCAAATATACACGCATGTTGATTTTGGCGCACTGACGAAAGTATATGACCATGCCCACCCTCGTGCGTATCGCACAAAAAATAATCACGGCTGAACACTTTAATCGTCAAAGCTATCCAAATTTTTTCTACAAAATTTGGGTTTTATCAAAAAATTTCGTATTATGTCTTAACAATCTTGTCAATTGTTCATCAAACTATCAAATAAAATGTTATCACTCATTACTTGATACATGATTATTTTTAACACTGTGATTTGATGAAATATTATTCAAGTGCATATGATTGCATATATCATTTGCTTTACTTATCATTAATCAGGTCAAAATAAATACTTTTGACCTGATTAATATTTATCATAAATATTTATGATAATGGATAGAATTTGATAGTTTAGCCTACCAACTGTTTGGCAATCCAATGCTTAACTGGGGGGAAGTTATTACTAAGACGCAACGCCATATCACGCACCGTACGCATGGGCAGCGTATCTGTTGTAAATACGGTTACCATGGCATTCGTACCATGATATAAAGGTCTGGTATGTGCCTGATGGCGACGATTGTACATAGATAGTAGGTGATTTGAGCCGATGTCCAAGCCACGGCGGTGTGCTTGTAAAATCAGTGGTGCCAAAGTATTGGCACTCTGCAGACCCAAATTATAGCCATGTGCAGTCACAGGGTGCATACCGACTGCCGCATCACCAATGAGTGCTGCCCGATTGGCATGAAACTTATGTGCATGAACGCCCATCAGTGGATAATGATGTACCGTACCTGCAATCGTAAATGTACCAAAACCATCGCCAAACATTCTTTGAGCTTCGTGAGCCAATTGCTCTGGAGTCATCTTTAACAGCTCATCTGCTTGTGTATTATCTAGCGTAATGACACAATTTGTCATGGTTTCGTTCAGCGGCAGCAGTGCCAAAGTGCGGCCATACAAAAAGCATTCTTGAGCTGTGCCATGATTTGATAACGGATGAGTGACTCGAAATACGATCACCGTACGACCAAAATCATGCATGTGCGCCCCAATGCCAAGCATACGCCGCATGCCAGATAGGCGACTGTCGGCAGCAATCACAAGATCTGCATACAACTGCTTGCCATTCATCAAAGTCACGCAGGCTTTGGTGTCATCTGTATTCACATCAGTGACAGTTGCATCAGTGATGAGCGTGACATTATCCATCGTTGCCACTTCATCATACAACGCCTTTTTGATGTTGTGATTAGAGATCAAATTACCCAATCGGTCAAGCGAACGCTGTCTGTGCATTAACTTAGGTACTTGAAAATGCAGAGCGTAATTTAAATTACCGTTATACACCTTAGCATCTTTTAAAGGATAAATCTCATCAGGGGCAAATCTTTGCCAAGCGCCCAGATTTTGTAGGATTTCTTTGGAAGTATTGGTTAAGGCAATCTCTCGGCCGTCATAGGCAGGGTTTTGTAAAGCGGCTAATGATGATTTTTCAATCAGCGTCAAACGCACATCACTACCCTTAAAAAATCTTGAAAAAGCAAGCCCTGCTGGTCCTGCCCCTACGATAATAATATCACTACAATGGCTGTTGTTGCTCATAAATTTCTCTATCGTATGTTAATGGATTATTTACCAAAATTAGTCATTTTTATTGCAACAAGTTAGTTTTGAGATAGTTTTTCTTCGGACTGATAATTTGCCAGCTCATGCCGTACTGCCATTTTAACCCAGGCACGCAAATCTTCAGAAAGCTGAGCCATATGCTCACCCAAAAACTCATCAATCTGAACTGATAAATTATGGGTCAGCCGAGCTTCAAGCTCATCAAAGTTTGGCGATTGGATAACTTTAACTTCATCGTCATCTTTCAGTGATATTGTCTCGATGGTATGAATCAAGCGATTGGTCTGTGTGTTGCTATTTTTGTGCATTTCTTGGGTAATAGCAGCATTAAAATCTGCGTGCCGAAAACAAAAATCCTTAACCAAAAGCTCATTATCCAGTAAATTGATAATATCATCTAATTCCTGATAAATCACTGTGCGAGCCTTAAAAGGCGTGGCAAGCCAGCGTTTGGCAAAGTTGATACTGGGTGAAAAATTAGCCATCTGAAACCTTTTTAAATTTTTAATCGTTGGACTGTATTTTTATTGATCTGATGAATAAATTAATAAAAATGACACATTCAAAATCATTGCTTTAGGCTATTGTAGTTCAAAATGCATTGCCATGCAATGCAGGCTATCTATTTGGCAAATTTTTGTTGCATGGCATCTGTTTGCACAATATCAAAGCCTGTTTTGGTTGGATTTTCTATCACAAACATCGCCATCAGACCTTGAGCATTAGCAAGTGCCAACGCTTCGGTATAAGGCAGTGCTGTTAATGCCGTCGCCCAAGCATCTGCCAATGCAACTGTATCATGTAGCACGGTGACACTGGGTGCATTATTTGCCACAGGCCATCCTGTTACTGGGTTGATGGTATGACTAAAACGCACCCCATCATATTCTATTGAATTGCGGTAACCGCCTGAAGTTGCCAAATGCATCGGCTCACCGATTGGTTGGGTTAAGGTGGTGAGTACGGTTCGATTTTTGACACCGCTATCAATAATGGGTGCATCGATACCAAGCGTCCAAGGATCGCCTTTATCATTAACGCCCAAAGTTGCTACCTCGCCACCAATTTCTATCATATAATTGACCACGCCATAATCGTGATGTAATGTATTAGCAATCACATCTACCGCATAGCCTTTAGCAATGGCAGAAAAATCAAGCCCTACGCCGTCAATGGATTTACTAAGCTTCTGCTCGTTGAGTGTGACTTTATCAAGCCCAACCCATTGCTTAGCCTTGGCAATGTCATCTTCTGTTGGTGGTGATTGTAAACGCTCAATGCTCATCTGACCACCAAACCCCCAAAGCTGAACCAAAGGATATACTGTTGGGTCAAACGCCCGATGGGATAATTGATAGACGGTTTGGCTATCAGTCAATACCTGAATAAAATCATCATCAATAACAAGATCTGTCTTTGCAGGCAGGCGATTAAAGCGGCTGATGGTGCTGTTTTCTTGGTAAGTAGACATACTGTCATTGATCGCTTGCAAACGCTCATCAATAGCAGCTTGGATACTTGCTGTATCACTTAAATGATCTGCATAGTCAAAACGGATATGATAGCTTGTACCCATGGTTTCGCCACTAACGGTTTGATAGGTCGATTGCTGGCTACAAGCCGTCAGCATGGCGGCCGTCATAATAACAATAGGAGCGTTTTGCATGGTATGTCCCTTTTAAAATCAGTTAAGCGGCGGTTAAATAGATCGGTTTTACGCTATGTTAAAACTTTTTGCCAAGTACAAAAGCGAAATTGAAATCCGCTTTTATCACAATAAAAAGTCTTAGTTTCATCTGTTTTTATGAACTTTTCATCAATATCAGGATAAAATGCATCCCCTTCAATGACCGTATCAACTTCAGTAATCTCAAGCACATCCGCCATCTCTAGGCTTTGATGATAAATTTCGCCACCGCCGATGATAAAGATTTTGTTCTGCTGTTTTGCATGTGCATAAGCTTTGGCAAGTAAAATGGCATCTTGTAGTGAATGAGCCATCACCGCACCTTCATAGCCAATGGGTTGTCTTGTAATAACAATATGCGTACGATTGGGCAATAAATTCGGCAAAGATTCAAAAGTCTTGCGTCCCATGACAATCACACCACCGTGAGTGATACGCTTAAAATGCTGCAGATCATCAGGAATATGCCAAAGTAACTGGTTATCTTTTCCAATCGCACGATTTTGGCTCATGGCAACCACATGCACAAGTTGAATATTCTCCATCATACAGCCACTGGTGCCTTAATCGCTGGATGAGCCTGATAATCTGCGATTTGAATATCATCAAAACCAAACTCAAAAATACTCCGAACTTTGGGATTTAATCGCAATGAACAAAGTGGCAATGGCTCACGGCTAAGCTGTAATTTCACTTGCTCAAAATGGTTCTGATAAAGATGCGTATCGCCACCTGTCCATATAAATTCCCCAACATCCAAATGGCATACCTGAGCCACCACATGTGTTAACAAAGCATAACTGGCAATATTAAAAGGTACGCCCAAAAAAACATCGGCACTGCGTTGATATAACTGGCAAGATAATTTGCCTTGACTGACAAAAAATTGAAATAATGTATGGCACGGTGGCAATGCAACCTCGGCAGCCTCTGTAGGATTCCAGCCTGAGACGATCAGTCGGCGTGAGTTTGGATTGGTATTAATCTCATTGATCAGCCAAGCGATCTGGTCAAAACCATCATCATGATAACTGCCATCGCTTTTTTTGCTTGCACCAAAATTACGCCATTGATGACCATAAATAGGACCAAGCTCGCCCTCAGCTCTGCCAAAACGAGCTGTTTGTTCTGCTGTTGCCCACTCATTCCAAATTGTCACCTGATTATCGGTCAAATAGCTTGTATTGGTTTCACCCTTTAAAAACCATAAAAGCTCATGAATGATGGACTTCATATGTACTTTTTTGGTCGTCAGTAATGGAAAACCTTCTGCCAAATTAAAACGCATCTGGTAACCAAATACCGAACGCGTGCCTGTACCTGTGCGGTCTTGTTTATCAGTGCCATGGTTTAAAATATGTTGTAATAATTCAAGATATTGCTTCATTTTATTTTATTCCAGTCATAGATTTGTTTTTGATACGCCATCACCATTAAAACCACACCTGCAATAATCATTGGCAAACTATACAGCTGCCCTTTGCTCATCCAACCAAAAATCAGTGCATAGCCTACATCAGGTTGGCGGAAAAATTCTGTGATAAATCGGCTTAGCCCATAAACCAATAAAAAAACTGCTGAGACGGCATAGCGGGGTCTTGGTTTGGCACTAAACCACCAAAGCACCACAAATAATAATATCCCTTCGGTTGCTGCCTGATAAAGCTGCGAAGGATGGCGTGGCAAAAGCAAATAACCTCCGATATTAGCAGTAATATCTTGTAAAGCTGGGTTGGCCTGAATCATCTCAAAATCTACACGGGCAGCCTGCGGGAAATACATCAAATGTGACACATCAGCGTATGAGATTCGTCCCCAAAGCTCGCCATTGATGAAATTCCCAATTCGCCCAAAAAATAAGCCTGTTGGTACACAGGGTGCGATAAAATCCAGTACCGTAAAGGGTGCTTTTTTATATTTATGTGCAAAATACCACATGGCAAGCAACACGCCCACAAATCCACCATGAAAACTCATGCCCCCTTCCCATACTCGAAAAAGATATAAAGGGTTAGCAATCAGCTCACCAAAATTGTATAAAAGTACATAGCCAATACGACCACCTAAAATCACACCCACCGAACCAAAAAAAACCAAATCCGAAACCATCTCAGGGGTAAAATCTGTTCGGGATTTGGTACGCACCCATGCCAAAAAATAGGCCACCACAAAAGCAAATAAGTACATCAAACCATACCAATGCAGCTCTATCATGCCCAAGTCTAAAGCAACAGGGTTAATCTGTGGGTGAACGATTGCCATATCTATCCATACTCAATAATAAATGATTCTATTATAGCTGATTTTTGGTAATTTGCTCAATGATGCCTTGAAAATATCTTGATTTAAGGCATAAAAGAATATCATGACCATCATATCAAGTTATTTAAAATACGAAAAATCCCCAAAAGACAAATGCTTTTGGGGATAGTTAAGTTGATGGTCATTCAGTGAACGATTGGGTTACATCATACCGCCCATACCGCCCATACCACCCATACCACCCATACCACCTGCTGGCATTGGTGCTTCTGGTGCTGGTTTATCGGTAATCATCACCTCAGTGGTCAACATCAAACCTGCGACAGAAGCAGCATGTTCTAATGCTGAACGGGTTACTTTGGCAGGATCTAAAATACCCATTTCAAGCATATCGCCATACTTACCTGATGCAGCATTATAACCGTAGTTACCAGAGCCATTTTTAACTTCATTAACAATTACAGAAGCCTCATCACCTGCGTTACTGACGATTTGGCGAAGTGGTGCTTCCATCGCACGGCGTAGGATATTGATGCCTGCATTTTGGTCTTCATTATCACCTTTTAGGTCGCTTAGTGCAGACAAAGCACGCACAAGTGCAACACCGCCACCAGGCACAACGCCCTCTTCAACAGCAGCACGGGTAGCGTGAAGTGCATCGTCTACACGGTCTTTTTTCTCTTTCATCTCAGTTTCAGTTGCCGCACCCACCTTGATGACTGCAACACCGCCTGATAGTTTTGCCACACGCTCTTGAAGTTTTTCTTTGTCGTAGTCAGAAGTTGATTCTTCAACCTGACGACGAATTGACTCTACACGCGCCTCAATGCTGGCTTTATCACCTGCACCATCAACAATGACGGTGTTTTCTTTACCAATGGTTACTTTTTTGGCAGTACCCAAATGCTCAATCTCAGCAGTCTCAAGGCTTAAGCCCACTTCTTCTGAGATAACCACGCCACCTGTTAAAATTGCAATGTCTTGAAGCATGGCTTTACGGCGATCACCAAAACCTGGCGCTTTAACCGCACAAGTTTTTAATCCGCCACGCAAAGTATTGACAACCAATGTTGCCAATGCTTCATTTTCAACATCTTCAGCAATGATTAATAGCGGACGGCTGGTTTGCATCACTTTTTCAAGTAGTGGCACAATCTCACGAATATTTGAGATTTTTTTATCGACCAAAAGAATAAATGGATTGTCAAATTCACAAGTCAAGCTGTCTTGTTTATTGGCAAAGTAAGGGCTGATATAGCCACGGTCAAACTGCATGCCCTCAACTACTTCAAGCGCATCTTCAAAACCTGAACCCTCTTCAACTGTGATAACGCCTTGTTTGCCAACCGTTTCCATTGCCTTGGAGATAAGCTCACCAATGGTAGCATCTGAGTTTGCTGAAATTGAGCCAACTTGAGCAATCGCTTTATGGTCATTAGCAGGTGTCGAGATAGCACGGATTTCTTCAACAGCGGCACGCACGGCTTTATCAATACCACGCTTTAGATCCATTGGATTCATGCCTGCAGCAACCGTTTTCATGCCCTCAACCAAGATGGCTTGAGCAAGTACTGTTGCGGTTGTTGTTCCATCACCTGCCACATCATTGGTCTTAGAAGCGACTTCACGCACCAATTGTGCACCCATGTTTTCAAATTTATCTTCAAGTTCAATCTCTTTGGCAACTGACACGCCATCTTTGGTGATGGTCGGCGCACCAAATGATTTATCAATCACCACATTGCGGCCTTTTGGACCTAGGGTAACCTTGACAGCATCCGCCAAAATGTTAACACCATCAATCATTTTTTCGCGGGCATTTGAGCCAAAACTTACATCTTTTGCCATTCTTTACTCCGATTTTTTGATTTTTAGTTTATGAATTTAAGATAATTAAATATAAGAATGAATGAGAATTTAATTTTTTAGACCAACTTTGTTAACATGGTCTAAAGTAAACCAAACTCTGACAATTAAGCCTCAAGTACACCTAAGACATCACTTTCTTTTAAAATTAATAGCTCTTCACCATCAACTTTGACTGTTTGACCTGAATATTGACCAAACAACACCACATCACCGACTGCAACATCCAATGGGCGAACCTCGCCATTCTCACGCACTAAACCATTACCTGCGGCAATCACCTCGCCTTGTTGCGGTTTTTCGGCAGCCGAACCTGGTAGTAAAATACCGCCAGCTGTTTTTTGTTCTTCTTCGGTACGACGAACAACGATGCGGTCATGCAATGGACGAATTTTCATAATGACTCCGTTAATCAATTTACTAAGAGGAAAATTAAAAAGTTGTGATTGCTTTTTGGAGTCGCAGTGATAAATTTCAAGCCATTTTTTTAATTTTTTTATTTCATAATGATTGACCATCAAAAATCCCAACTAGTATGCCATTAATTTTTATTAGCCGTAAGATATATTAACCGTAAGATAATTCGCCAAATTTGTTGATAAAATATGATGAATGCCCTATTATCTTATGTCTATGGTCTTTTATGTGTATCATCCAAGATGATGAATTAAATTTATCTGTCAAGCAGGTACAAAACAGATGTGTTTAAGATGTCATCAATCCTTGGTAGATATTTTGGAGCAAATTTTGAGAAAAAACTTAACGGCGGTTTTAATAATGACTTTAGGCGGATTGTCAGCGACAGCGATGGCAGCAGATTTAACAGGCTATTTGGCGACTTATCGTGTCAGTGCTGATGGCAAAACGGGCACAGCCACACGCACACTCACCAAAACTGGCAACAATTATCGCTATACTGTCAATGCTCGAGCGGCAGGGATTGCAACCTTAAGCCAAGAAGCCCGTTTTAGCCTTGTTAATGGTAATATTATCCCACAATCTTCAATGATGTCTGCACGCATTTTGGGCATTGGTAATACTCACAGTGTACGCTTTAATCGTGCCAATAAATCAGCAGTCAGCACTTATAAAGGCAAAACTGTTACTTTAGCCATGCCAAAGCCAGCTTATGATGATTTAAGTTTGGAGACACAAATTCGCCAAGAGCTGATTAATGGCAAATTTAATGGTTCATATCAACTTGTCAAGCGTGACCAAATAGAGACGACCAAATTTCGTCGTGCTGGCCATGGTAAAATTACTGTACCTGCAGGAACTTATGATACGGTACGCATTGACCGTATCCACGATGACCAAAACCGTGCAACCAGCTTTTGGTTAGCACCAAGCTTAAATTATCTGCCTGTCAAGGTCAGCCAAACTGCTGATGGTAAAGTGATATTCATGGAGCTTACCAAGATCAATTAAGGCAACAAACCATAACAGTCATTGACGGTCTGTTGGATGCACCTAGTATTAACACCTTAATCATCTGTGATTGATATTGATGGCAATTTACCATTTTAATCCATTTTTTGCATAAAAACTGGCAAACTCTTATTTGAAAAATGCAACAACCTGACTTTTTAATGGGTATTTTTATGTTTTATGACAAATACCAAAATAAGCATGCTGTAAATTTTATTTTGGGTGGGTGTGCTTAGTATGCATGGCAGGCAGACGCTTTAATAAGATGAGCAATTGGCTATTGATAGTAAGTAGCAACAAAAACTCGATTAATTCGGCTGCTGCAACTGCCTTTGGCGATTGTTCGTAAATACGAAGTAATGTCAATACACCTGATGCACCCAAATAAATTAACATAATCATACTAACCCACATGAGTGCATAAGGTGATTTTCCTTGATGTATCGTCGGGGCAAATATCACAGCTGGCACCAGTACCAAACTTTGAACGCCCATACCTGCCCACAGTGAGGCATCTGTGGTTAGGCTCACAGCAACAGGATATCCCACCAAAGTCATAAAAATCCAAGCATACCAAGTAATACGCAAAGCTTGATGTACAGGTTTGATGGGCTTAATGCGTCTGAGTGCTTGTGATTGTTTCATAAGCTGTCTGCTTGCAACTGTTTGACCAGTGTCGCCAAACGCACACCTTGAGCGATGGCAAGAGCTTGTTCATCTACGGTCATGACATGCTGATGCTTAACACCTGAGACATGGCTGGCACCATACGGTGTTCCGCCACGGACTGTCACCGATAGCTCAGGGTGAGCGTAGGGCAATCCCATCAAAAGCATACCATGATGCAACAGTGGCATCATCATTGTTAACAGTGTGCTTTCTTGACCGCCGTGCATTGAACCTGAAGTTGTAAAAACACAAGCAGGCTTACCTTGCAAATCCCCTGCAAGCCAAATTGAAACGGTATTATCCCAAAAATACTTCAAACTTGCTGACATATTTCCAAAATGTGTCGGACTGCCCATTGCCAATCCCGAGCATGCCCTTAGATCATCTGCTGTACAATACAAATCACCCTCATCAGGGATGGCAGGATGCGACTGTTCACTGACAGCTGACACCTTGGGCACTCGGCGAATCATTGCCCTAAGACCAGCATCATGAATGCCTTGGGCAATCAGATAGGCCAAATTTTTGGTAGCATCTTGGTTGGTGTCATACAATACCAAAATATAAGGTATCTTCATAAATTATCCATCATTTTGATTCATCGCTTAAAAAACAGGTAAATTGATGACCACATTATAGCAATATTATTAGGGCGTGTTGAACATTTATAGCACAATTTATCGCTTAGATGGCTTATAACAATAAACCGATGATTATTGTATAAAAAATGTCTAAATCTCATCTGATATTCAAGATTTTTTATCTATCCAAAACTTTGATACATAATTGTACAAAACTTTTTCTGTAATATGTCGCAATATTTGTTACACTAATGCGATATTTAGTGATAAATATTTGACTTGGATATTATGACAAATTTTTTAAACAAACTCCCCTTTGCTCATCATGCTTGGTTTATGTACTTACGCTTACTTGTTCGCCATTTTATTGATGACGATACTCAGCAAAAAGCCGCCAGTCTCACTTATACCACATTACTTGCCTTAGTTCCGATATTAACGGTGGTGTTGGTGATTTTTTCAAGCGTGCCTGCACTTGAGGGTTTGCGTGAACAAGTTCAACAAACCATCTCTGCCAATTTATTCCCGACTGCCAGTGAGCAAGTAGCAGGATATATTCGTTCTTTTGCTGAAAAATCTAGTAATTTAGGACTTGTGGGGGTAGCAGGTTTATTTGTTACCGCAATCATGACCTTAAATACCATTGAGTATGCTTTTAATAAGATTTGGCGTGTCCAAGAACGCTCAGGCGGTGCTGCCAGCATTATACGCTACTGGACAATCATCACTTTAGGCCCGGTGATTTTGGGTGTGGCATTTGGTGCCTCAAGTGCTATCCAAAGTATGGACTTTTTAAATCGTCAAATTGCAGGTTATGGCATTGATTGGGGTATTTGGGCATATTTGGTTTCTTTGGCATTGATGACTTGTGGCTTTATTTTATTATATTGGTTCATCCCCAAAGCCCAAGTTCCCATAAAAAATGCTGCCATCGCAGGCATTGTTACTGCCATTTTATTTGAAAGTATCAAGCAGGTTTTTGGTACTGTGATGACCAATTTTACCAGCTATGAAGCCATCTATGGTGCGTTTGCCGCCCTACCAATTTTCTTATTGTGGCTATATATTTCTTGGAATTTGATTCTTTTAGGCGTTCAAATCAGTTATACATTGACCATTTTTGATACCAAAGAGGTGCCCGTTCGCCATCCGTTATTAAGCCTTTTAGATATGCTTAATTTAACATATAAGCGCTATCAAAATGGTGAAGCTGTCAGCGAAGATGAACTTCGTGGCATGCTGGGTCGCAAAGAGCTGCCCAAATGGAGTATGTATTTAGACCAACTTGTCAGTAATGATTTTATTACCGAAACCAAAAATAATGAATATATCTTAAAAACCGACCTAAGAACCATCAATTTTTGGAAATTTTATAAAAGCTTGCCTTATCCATTGCCGATTCGTCATGAGCTTGATCAACTAGAATCTGCAGATTATGATCCATGGTTTATTGAATTGCATCATCACTTAGATAAGGTTGAAGATGCTGCCATCAAAGAGCTGGATGTAACTTTGGCAGAATTGTTTGAAACTACACCCTTGAGAGAAAAACAAGAAATTGTACGCATTGTCTCTGAAAATACCGATGAGCTTGGCGAGAGCAAAGGCTTTGATGATAATGCTCGTCGCACGATTGATGAGTCAGGAAATGTTGTCATCATTCCAGATGGCAAAGCTTCATTTACCGAAAGTAAACTGACCAAAGTATTACGCTTACTAAAAAAAGCATATCACTTCTTTGGCAAAAACAAGAAACATATCAATGACATCAGACGAATGATAGGCAAATGACTGTTTATTCATGACACTGTAAATCACCCCAGCCGTCTGCTTGGGTGATTTTTCTTTTGGTTTTATGTTGGTTTGGCACTTAATATCATATAACACTGTATCATGCCATTTGAGATATCAAATAACTTGTTGTATGTTGTCAGTGAGCATTGGTGCGGTAATCCTGTGTGTGGCTGTGTGTAAATGTGTGTGAAATTGTATGATACAACATGATTTTATATAATATAATAAGCAATAAAAAAGCCTTGATTTACAAGGCTTTTATGATGATTTATGGCGCTTAAAAATACTTAATGATTTTTGATGATTGTTAAAATGGTGGAGATGGCGGGAGTCGAACCCGCGTCCGCCAGTACTACATCTATGAATCTACATGCTTAGATTCTGTCTATGGCTTTAATCCGCACCGAACCGACAGTCAGGATGGATTGGACGATTTGCTAAGAATTTCGCCAAAATCATCGCAACGCTAATTTTGGCTATCCTTTGTGCATTCGCATCTAGGAGAGCAACCAAACCAAAGGCAATTTGTGCCGTCCTAAGCAGCCCTTAAGCTGCTAGTGCGTAAGTTTCGTCGTTTGCGACTATTTTAAATGTATGTTGATTTACAAGAGTCACACGCTCTTGACATGCATCATTAGGTTTCGCTACCAGCGTCGAAGCCAGAACATCCCCATGATTTTACTATAACAATTTTAAACCTAATTGTCAAGCATCTGATTGTTTTGCTATCTATCAAACTATCAACTAATTTTTGCCGTTAAACCATAAGATTTAGCTATGTTATACAAAATATAGATGTTATAAAAAATAGCTGAAAATTACAAATTCTGGTATTGTTAAAAAACAATACCCAAGTTAAAATAGCTCAATACTTTACCATAGCACAAAGAAATTTGTGAACGAAACATTTAAT
>NZ_LWAH01000014.1:1126-166301 GCF_001632285.1 Moraxella catarrhalis | reverse complement strand
ATTTTAATTTAACAATGCCCCAATTTTTATCAATGTTTCATAACATATGATCAAAGGCAAGCATCCCAAAACCAATAAATTATCATTCAAAATAATTTGGCATGGCGGTAGGATTGCCTGATTTATCAATATAATAAGCGTTATCACCATCTACGACATAAGTTGCACCTGATAAAAAATCATACGCCAAATCGTATTTAATATCAATCACCACTTTACCTGTTCTATCAATAAAACCGTATTTATGTGGTGATCTACCATGTTCATCCACCTTGTCTGTTTTCATCGTTACTGCCGCTAAGCCTTCTGAAAATCCTTTGGCAGAATCAAACTGTGGGCGGATGGCAATATTACCCGATTTATCCAAAAAGCCATATTTATCTTTTTGCTTAAAAAGAACCAAACCTTCTTCAAACCAATCGCCAATCACTTCATAGTTTGGGTGTATGACAATTTTACCAGTCGTATCAATAAATCCATATTTACCATTTTGCTCAATTTTGGCACGCCCTTCCGAAAATTCCCAAGCTTTGGTATATTGTGGAGCGATAACACTCTGACCAGATGTATCAAGATAGCCATAGTGATCATTTTCACGATACAACGCCAAGCCATCACTAAACGGATAAGCCGCCTGATAAACTGCAGGAATAACAAGCTCGCCTACGGTATTGACATAACCATAGTGATCGTCTTTGATGATTGGTGCCAGCCCTTCAGCATAACCGCAATCAGAACCGATGATAGCAAATTTAGCATCCTCTGGCAGCGGCGTGGCAGCACAAGCTGGCAAATCATCGTCATCAAAGCCGTGTGTACTGATGGTATTTGCTAGTGTAGGCATCGTGATCATCAAAGTAATCATCGATAATGTGGTTATGATGGGTTTGATATTCATGACGATAATCTCAATATTGACGCAAATTGCTAAGTGGTATTTTGGCATAAAAATTATCAAATTATCAATAGTTGGTATATATTTTTATTCTTTAAAACCGATATTGGTACCAATTGCTTACAAAGATCAAGTAAATTAAGTTATTTTAAGATAATATTAAATGTAATTATCCTAATAAATAATCATCGATTAAATGAGGTATTAAAGATATTAACTCAATGCCTGAATGATCGCAGATTTTAATTTAGCCAAAGCATCATCATTCAAAGATACACCATGCAACCCACTTAAATAAAAGATATCCTCTGCTCGCTCGCCCAAAGTGGTAATGCGTGCGCCATGTACTTGAATATTTAGCTCGCTAAATACTGCACCGACTTTGGCAAGTAATGATGGTCGGTCTTTGGTGATCAGGTGCATTTTATGATGCCCTTGGTGTGCCAATGATGTCGCTTCTGAAAAGTAGACTTGAGTTGGTACGATAAAATGTTTAAGCTTACCATCCACTTCAAAAACTCTCGAAGGTACTGGCACACCACCAGTTTTTAGACCATGTTCAAGCCCTAATATCATCTGACTGGTGCGTTCAGGGCTTAACAATAACGGTATACTACTATCCGTTGGCAACAATCGATCAATAATGACATAAGAGTCCACCGCTGTACTTGTGCCGTCAATATCGGCTGATAAAATTGTCGCATCAAGTACCGATAGACCCAACTGATCCAAAATACAAACCGTCGTGGCAAATAAATTATCCTGATCAGGTGCACAAATCAACAGCTGCATCCCTCGTAAGGACACATCGCTATGCTCTCGGATGGCGATGATTGGCTTGCCTTGTTTTAGCCGATGTTCTGCCGCCAAGATTTCGGCGGATTGCCAAGCGATATCCCTATGCTTTTGCTTTAAAAAATACTCTTCCCCAAAACCATCCCACAGGGCTTTTAGTCGGTGATTATCCACCATTGGCAATAAGTCTTGTGCTTTATTTTTTCTATCATCAATCACACGATCTTTATCAACAACATGGACGCCCAAACTGTGTACTTGGTGGACGCTGGTGTACAGCTGCTTAAGTAGTGTCGCTCGCCAAGTATTCCAAAGTTGGCTATTGGTCGCATTCATATCTGCCACAGTCAAGACATACAAATGATTTAGCCGAGTGATGGAACTGGTAAATTCGGCAAATTGAGCAATCACCTCAGGATCGCTGATGTCTTGTTTTTGGGCGGTCAGTGACATCGTCAAATGCTCTAATACCAACCACCGCACAAGCTTACTATCCGCCTCACTCATACCATGTGCCAAACAAAATTCATAAGCATCAGCCGCCCCAAGCTTAGAATGATCACCCCCTCGACCTTTGGCGATATCATGGAAAATCGCTGCAATGACCAAAATGTCCTTACGGGCAATTCTTTGATAAATCTCAGCTACCAGCCCGTATTTATCTTGATTATCAAGACTGTCATCACCAAAGCGATGCAGGATACGCACCAATAATAGGGTATGTGCATCCACTGTGTAGCGATGAAACAAATCATACTGCATCAGCCCCATAATTTTACCGAAGGCAGGTAAATAATTACCCAAGACCCCAAAACGCTTCATCAGACGCAAGCGATGAAACAGATAATTTAACTCTTGTAAATTGGCTAAAAATAATTGGCGATGTACAGGATTTTTGCGGTATTCTTCATCAATCAAATCGCTTGAAGCATAAATTGCCCGAAGTGTACTTGCTGCGATCTGACGAATGCCCTTTTGACCCATGACCAAAAAAATTTTTAATAAATTGGCTGGATCTACCAAAAAAGCATCTGGGCGACGGATAGCAATTTTAGCAGGTCTAGATTGATGGTCAGAACCAGACTGTATCAAATAAAATGTCTCATCAATATCAATCAGGCGTGCAGTGGCTGACAAATAATTTTCATAAAAATATTTGCACAATACCTCTGAAAAAGCTGCAATTTTCATGGCATGCTGATAATACACACGCATCATTGTCTCTAGAGCTTGTGTGATATCTTGATGGGTGGTATCTAAAGTGCGTGTATAATAGCCAAACCGCTCAGCGATGGCTTTTTGATAATCAAATAATAATCGATCCTCGCCACGACCCGCCAGTGTATGCAAATGATGGCGAATGCACCATAGATATCGCTGACCTGCCTGCAAGATGGTGCATTCGTTTTCGTTGATAAAATCAGTGGTTGCAAGCAATTTGATATCTGAGCTACCAAAATAAAATCGCCCAAGCCATCCAATCATGTGGATATCTCTAAGTCCACCAGGTGCGTTTTTGATGTTTGGTTCAAGATTATATTCTGTCGCATTATGTGCCAAATAGCGTGCTTTTGATTCTGCCATTTTGGCATCATAAAAAGACCCTATATCCCAGACCTCTTTAACCGCCTGAATTGGTTGCCAAGACAAATCTTCATTACCTGCCAAAACTCTTGCCTCAAGCATGGCAGAAGCAATGGTTTGGTCACGGACGGCAGCACGCAGCTCATCGACACTTCGCACCGAAAAAGCAGGTGTGATACCAATATCCCAAAGCATCGCCACAAAAGACTCAATCGGCTTGGTGGCTTTGCCAATCTCATCACCAATCAATAAAATATCCACATCTGAAGCTGGCAAAAGCTCGCTGCGACCATAGCCGCCCACCGCAAATAACGCAAAATCTTTGGGAAATTGATAAAAATCAAACAACTGCCTTAAGATAATATCAATGGCAAGTGTACGCACTTTGAGCAGATTGGCAATATGATGAACCGCATGCATGCCATAAGCGACGACTTGATCATCAATGGCTTGATTTAATTTCTTAAGATAGGCTTGAATCGGCTCGCTGCTTATGAATGTATCTTGAATGGTTGGCGGCAACGCAATAGTTAGATGGCAGGTTTTGGCTAAGTGTTTAAAATTTTGGGCGGTAGAATTTGGCATGATAAATCCAGCATATCAGATACGCATTATCCTAGCACAAACCCATCATCACTCACAAGAAAAATCAAGGCAGCCCTAAGCTGCCTTAACAAAGATGAATAGACCATAAATGATTGTAATCAACTGCTTAAAAAGCTTAAATCCTCATCAGGGCGTGCTGTTGTTACAAGACAACCATTATCTGTGACAATCAATGTATGTTCCCATTGAGCAGATAGCTTACGGTCTTTGGTGATGGCCGTCCAGCCATCTTTCATAATTTTGGTCTGCCACACGCCCTGATTAATCATCGGCTCAATGGTAAATGCCATGCCTGTTTTAAGTTCAATACCTGTACCCGCCTTGCCATAATGCAAAACTTGGGGCTCAGCATGGAAGGTCTGACCAATACCATGCCCACAAAATTCACGCACAATGCTAAAACGCTCAGGCTCAACCACCGCTTGAATGGCAGCACCAATATCACCCAAATGAGCACCATTTTTAACCACTTTCATACCAGCATATAACGCTTTTTGAGCCACTTGGCAAAGACGCTGTGCCATCACTGAACCTTGACCGACAATCCACATCTTAGAGGTATCGCCATAGTAGCCATCTTTAATGACTGTAATATCAATATTAATAATATCGCCTTCTTTGAGCAGCCGTTCATGGTCAGGAATACCATGACAAACCACATGATTAATCGAAGTACAAATTGATTTAGGAAAGCCGTTATAATTCAGTGGTGCAGGAATCGCACCGTGATCAAGAATATACTGGTGTGCAATATCATCTAGCACGCCTGTACTGACACCTGTTTTTACATGTTCATCCAACATCACCAAGACATCAGCGGCAAGCTTGCCCGCCGTTTTCATTTTATCAATGGCAACATCATCTAAAATTGGGATATGTTTTGTCATCATACTTTTCTTAAAATATCATAAATTTATCAACCATTTTACCCCAAAAGCCTTTTAAAAGCTACCTTTGATCAGTTTTAAAGGTCGGTGCTTTTTTGGTACTCATCACATTTCTACCAAGCGATTTAAGTAAGCGTTATTATTAAGCTTATAAATTAATTAAGCCCATAATTAATTAAGCACATTAATCATTAAAATTTAATTGAACCGCTTATTCTTCATCTAACAAATCATGGTCACGAGCTGCCTGTAAAATGATGCTTGAGCGATTGCCACTACGACAAAAAATATGAAGCGGACGCTGACTTTGGTTGTAAAAATCTGCAAATTCTTGGACATGATGCATCTCAAGCATGCCGCCTGCAAATGGAATATGCCGATATTCAATGCCATACTCGCCTGCGACTTTGGCAATATCATCAGATGATGGTTGGTTTGGTTCTTCGCCATCTGGACGATTATTGACCAGTGTTTTATATCCTTGATTTGCCAAAGATTTGACATCATCAACTGTAATTTGACCAGAGATTGTGATCAGCTTACTCATCATATTTTCCTTACACTCAATAAATTTGGTATTAGCTTACTCCGATTTGGGTAATTTGGCAAATGATTTCACGATTTATAGCATATCATCAATTGAGCCTAGATGACCCATGAGTCAAATGCCAAAAAAACCCTGCTTGATTGTCTTAAAAATATGCTAAAATTTAGGGCATATCATCCATCATTACAAATCACTTTTTGTAAATTTAGCAAGTCTCGCTGCCCATCCGTCAGCGTCATGACAAGCCACAGGACAGGGATTAGCCATGCCATTACCATTTTTAAAACAGCGTCTTACCAAGATTATCCCGACCAAAGCACTAAGCACCAATCCCCAAGCACCAATCCCAAATAGCAACTATCCACACTTATTTGAGCCACTGGATTTAGGCTTTACTACGCTCAAAAATCGTGTTGTGATGGGTTCAATGCACACAGGTCTTGAAGATAGATTTTATCATTATGGCAAACTGGCTACTTATTTTGAAGCTCGAGCTAAAGGCGGTGTGGGACTCATCATCACCGGTGGGATTGCACCCAACCGCACAGGATGGCTAATACCTGCAGGCGGTACACTCAACCGCTTGGGTGATATCGTACATCACGCACGCATAACCCGAGCGGTGCATAAGCATGGTGCTAAGATTTTATTACAAATTTTACACTCAGGACGCTATGGATATCATCCTTTTGTTGTCGCACCCAGTCCAATAAAATCGCCCATTTCGCCATTTAAACCTCGCCAAATGAGCCAAAACAATATCCAATCAACCATCGATGATTATGCTCATACCGCCAAACTTGCCAAAAAAGCAGGCTATGATGGTGTTGAGATTATGGGTTCTGAAGGGTATTTAATCAATCAGTTTTTATCAGCTCGTACCAATAAACGCACAGACAGTTATGGTGGCAGCCTAGAAAATCGCATGAGATTTGCTATCGAGGTAGTGCGTGCGGTGCGTAAAGCGGCAGGTATGGATTTTATCATCACTTTTCGTTTATCGATGATTGAGCTGGTCGAAGATGGTGCAACCATGCAAGATGTCATCACGCTTGCCAAAGCCCTAGAGTTAGCAGGTGTGAGTATCATTAATACTGGCATTGGCTGGCATGAAGCACGCATTCCCACCATTGTCACAAGCGTACCTAGAGCAGCATTTACACGCTATACTGCCGCCGTCAAACACGCCATTAACATTCCAGTGATTGCCGCTAATCGCATTAATATGCCGCAAACTGCCGAAGAAATTTTGTCAAGTGGTCAAGCAGATTTGGTGCAAATGGCGCGTCCTTTTTTGGCGGACAGCGATTGGGTGAATAAAGCTGCAAGCAACCAAGATCATCTGATTAATACCTGCATTGGCTGCAATCAAGCATGTTTGGATCACACCTTTGCCAATCAGCGCGCCTCTTGTTTGGTTAATCCTTTGGCGTGCTTTGAAAGTGAAATCAGCGTCAAACCCACCAAAAAGCCCAAGAAAATCATTATTGTTGGTGCAGGGGTTGCCGGTCTATCAGCTGCCGTAACCGCTG
This sequence comes from Moraxella catarrhalis, assembly GCF_001632285.1. Lineage (GTDB taxonomy): Bacteria > Pseudomonadota > Gammaproteobacteria > Pseudomonadales > Moraxellaceae > Moraxella > Moraxella catarrhalis. Next base: position 159,455 of record NZ_LWAH01000014.1, on the reverse strand, counting down.
CCAGTCGTGGACATCAAGTGACAATTTATGAGCAGCATACGCACATCGGTGGTCAGTTTAATATGGCAAAAGTCATTCCCGGCAAAGAAGAATTTTTTGAGACAATTCGATATTTTCGTGAGCAAATCAAACACCTTAATATCACCGTACACCTAAATACCAAGGTGGATAAAGCCATATTAAATCAGTCAAGAGCAGACCATGTGATTATTGCTACTGGCGTAGTTCCACGCATGTTGCCCTCTCTGGAAGGTGCAAACTTGCCACAAGTCATCAGTTATAGCGATCTTTTGACTGGTAAAAAAATCGCAGGTGAGCGTGTGGCAGTCTTGGGTGCAGGTGGCATTGGTTTTGATGTGGCTGAATTTTTAACACATGGCAGCAGTGTATCTGATGCAGTCAATGATGCAACTTACAAGCCCAAAGCAATGGATGTCGATACCTTCTTTACACATTGGGGTGTGGACCAGCAGGCATGTTATCAGACCAAAGGGGCATTGGTTGAACCCAATTATACCACGCCTGTGCGTCAAGTTTATCTGTTGCAGCGTAGTGAAGGCAAGCTTGGTAAAACATTAAATAAGACCACAGGATGGGTACATAAAGCCGCCATCAAACAAGCTGGCGTCATTCAAATTGCAGGCGCCAGTTATGATAAAGTTACCAACGAAGGCTTATGGATCACCATTGATGGCAAATCTCAGCTTCTGCGTGTTGATACGGTCGTACTGTGTATCGGTCAAGAATCTGTCAATGATTTGATGCCAAAGCTTGGCGATACACCCAAAGCAGACTATCAGGTGATTGGTGGTGCCAAATCCTCCGCTCAATTGGACGCTAAGCGAGCTATTAAAGAGGGTTTTGAGCTGGCTGCAAGATTATAAAATCCTCATATTTCAATTATTTAATATGATAAAATCTCCCAAAGCTTTATAACTTGGGAGATTTTTCAGGCAGCATGTCAGCGTGATTATTTGAATTCAATTATCGATAGCTTAAAGCTTCTGCCACATGTGCTGTTTTGATGTGCTCACTGGCGGCCAAATCTGCAATGGTGCGTGCTACGCGTAAAATACGGTGGTAACTGCGAGCAGACAAATTAAGCTTTGATTGAGCCATTTTGAGCATTTGCTGTTCTTTTTGACCCAATATGGCAAATTGATCAAGTTCATTGACCGTCAGCTCATAATTGGCTTTACCTTGACGAGCAATCGCCATATTGCGTGCTGCCACAACTCTTTGGCGAACATCATCTGATGACTCGCCCTTTGGTGCATTTTGTAAATCCTCAATGGGTAAAGCAGGCACAGTAATATGTAAATCAATGCGGTCTAATAACGGCCCTGACAGCTTGTCTTGATATTTTTTAATTTGCTCAGGTCGACAGCGGCAACGGTTTGTGGTATCGCCATAATACCCACAAGGGCAAGGATTCATGGCGGCAATCAGCTGAAAATCAGCAGGAAATGACACTTGAGCATTTGCACGAGAAATGGTAATCTGTTTTGACTCAATGGGTTGGCGTAATGTTTCAAGTGTTTTACGATCAAATTCTGGAATCTCATCAAGGAAAATCGCTCCTTTATGAGCCAAACTAATCTCACCAGGTTTGGGTTTTGAGCCGCCACCAACCAAAGCAGTCGCAGAGATGGTATGATGCACGGCACGAAACGGCCGCTCGCCAAACGCATAATTGACACCTGCAATTGAATAGATACTTGCCACCTCTAAAGTCTCTGCATCGGTCAATGGTGGCAAAATACTGGGCAGACGCGATGCCATCAAAGTCTTCCCCGACCCTGGAGATCCTGTAAATAATAGCGAATGACCGCCAGCCGCTGCAATCTCAAGTGCTCGGCGTGCATGATGCTGCCCTTTGACATCTGCCAAATCATACGCATACTGCATCACTTGAGGCTGACTTGGCAAAGTTACGGGCGATAAGAGATGTTCTTGATTTTGGCTGATGCCGCTCACCACATCCAAATGACGACAAACCGTCTCTAAATTCTCAGCAGCCAGCACCGTCATATCGCCCACTTTGACCGCTTCATCAGCATTAATGCTTGGCATAATCAGCGTACGAGGCTTACCATCACAGGGACTGGATTTAATTGCACGAGCGATGGCAAGTGCACCAGAAACAGGTCTAAGCTCTCCATTAAGTGCAAGCTCTCCCACAAATTCAAACTGTGCTAAAACCTTATCATCAATCTGACCACTGGCTGCCAAAATACCCATTGCGATTGGTAAATCCAGTCTTGCCCCATCTTTTGGCAAGTCGGCAGGTGCAAGATTGATTGTCAAACGGCGATTGGGAAATTCGTATCCTGAGTTAATCAGTGCTGAGCGTACCCGATCTTTGCTTTCTCGTACCGAAGCTTCAGGCAGCCCGACAATCGTCAGAGCAGGCAACCCTTGAGAAAGATGAACTTCAACAAATACTTGTGGCGCTTGTAAACCAACAACTGAGCGTGTAAAAACTTTGGCAAATGACATAAAATGAATACTAAATAATGAAAAATAAGCCCAAAAACTACCAGTAATACATGATTTCTAGGCTGTGAATATGAATATTATTAAATCATTCAGGTGCGACCGTTACCAAAACTCGAATGCTGTCGGGTACTAATGATAGGCTATCAAGTGCCTGCAAACCTTGGGATTTTCGTTGCTCAAGTGCCAAAATTTCATCATCACGAACATTGGGATTCACCGCCTGCAAGCGAACCAGACGCCCAATTTCTTTGTTCATATAATCCCCAAAAGCTGTTTTGGCTTGTGTGCTAATTTGATCAAGCTGCATACCTGCAATGCGTTTGGCGTCTTGGGTTCTGGCATCTATGACCCCTGCGCGCGCCTTGGCAACTTGACGAGCACGACCCTTATCCAAGCGATCGATGAGTGGTAGAATTTTTTCACTGGTGGCAACTTGGCTAAGATCATCGCCTCGTTCACTCAAAAATATACGCAAACTTTGTTTAGGTAAATAAGCTGATAAATTCAATGACTTAGCAGCAATCACCTCAATACGAAACTGATTTTCAATCATCAGCATCCCCTTGGGCAGTGCCGCTGATTTTAACAGGCCAACTTGTGTATTACCAAAAGTACCCGTCAAAATCATCTCAAGGATGGCTTGGATCAGTGGATGCTCATAGGTCATATAATGTATATCCTCACGAGCAAGCGCCTGCTGACGACTAAAGGTCAAGGTCATGCCATCTTCATCCAAAGGCAGGCTTTCAATGCCCTCCACATCAACCTCAGATGCATCAATCGGATGGATAATCCATGAGCCGTCACGCTGTACACTATAATCTATACCCACAGCCGTCAAATAACGATCCAAAAACAGCGGCAGCAATTTGTTATCATCAAGCTCACGCATGGCAATCTCAATGCGTGCGGCAACATTTGGGCGGCATGAATTATACTCAAGCAATCTATCACGGCCTGCTTGTAGTGCCTCTTCTAACGCTTGGCGATAGATGGAAGCTTGTGCGATGAGTGTGGCTAAATTTTCACGATTTTGGGGAGTGTCAGCACCTTCAAGCAATGGCTTTAGCTCTGCAATAAAAGCATCTTGGACAGATTGAGCCGTTGGGCTGATTTGATTAAAGATATTTAATGCACCATCATACCAATTATACAAACGCTCTTGGGCAGTACCCATCACAAAAGGCACATGAAGCTTAATCTGTGCAATCTGACCGATACGATCAAGGCGACCAATGCGCTGCTCAAGCGTATCAGGATTGGCAGGTAAATCAAATAATACCAAGTCTTGGGCAAATTGAAAATTACGCCCCTCCGAGCCAATCTCAGAACATAATAAAATCTGTGCACCAGCATCATCAGCAAAATATGCCGCTGCTTGGTCACGCTCAAGTAAGCTCATCTGTTCTGTAAAAATTGCCGTCTTGATGCCTGCATGTAACCGAAGTGCCGCCTCTAAGCTTTCGATGGTAGCACCGCTACGAGCGATGAGCAACACTTTTTTATGCTTAAGCTTATGGCGTAGTAGCTCAATCAGCCAAGCCACTTTAGGGTCATGCTCAAGCCATGCACCATCTGGATATTGCTCCTCACCCCACAGCTGTTCACGCAATTTGCCCTGGGTGTAGTGTGTATTTTGCCATGCCGTTGGCAGAGGCAGCGGATAAGGGATACTGGTTCGCCCAAAAAACCCTTGAACGCTATCACGAGTATTACGAAATAAAATACGCCCTGTGCCATGGCGATCTAATAGCTCATTGATAATATGTGTACGCAAACGCTCATTGGCATTAATATCAGCCAGCTCTATCTCCTCAAAGCCCAACAGATTTGCGACTGCACAAATTTGTTTGGCGGTGAGTTCTTGTCCATCAATCAACAAGGATGCCACCATCGCCACATCTGCAAAAGTATCTTGGGTGGCAATAAAATCATCCAAATCATCAAAACGGTGCGGATCAAGCAGACGCAAGCGTGCAAAATGACTCTCTACGCCCAACTGCTCAGGTGTTGCGGTCAATAGCAACACGCCTGCAATACTGGCAGCAAAATCGGCAACCAAGTCATACTTATCATTACCGCCTTGTTCGGCGTCCCAATGCAGGTGATGCGCCTCATCGACCACAAGTAAATCAAACCCAGCTGCATATGCTTGCTCATACAAATCATGATGGTCGAGCAATAAATCAATGCCTGCAATAATAAATTGCTCGGTCAAAAAGACATTTTGATCGGGATTATGTTCTTTGATGGCAGCGGTACGCACCAAATCAAACAACGCAAAATCTAAGTTAAAGCGACGCTTAAGCTCAATCATCCATTGATATTGTAAACTGTCAGGCACAAGTACAAGCACACGATTAACCTTACCTGTCAAGATTTGCTGATGCATAATCAGACCTGCCTCAATAGTCTTACCAAGCCCTACCTCATCTGCCAGTAGCACACGGGGCGCAAGTCGCTTTCCGACTTCATAGGCGATATACAACTGATGGGCAATGATATCAACTCTGGCTCCAATTAGCCCACGCAGTGGATGACGCGCAAGCATCGCCTGAATACGCAAGGCATCTTGGCGTAGCTCATACCAATCCGCTCCTTCAATACGCCCTGCCAGCAGACGCTCAAGTGGTTTTGATAAAGTAATATTTGCCGCAAGCCGTGTCTCCATCAAGCTTTTGCCACATGCCAAATGATAACGCATTACCCCTGAAATCTCTTCACAGCGTGCCACTTGATACAAATTACCCTCTTGGTCGGTAATATCATCACCCACCGAAAACACCACTCGTGACAGCAGTGCAGATGCCTTGGCATAGACGCGTGTTTCTTCGCTTTGGGGAAATAAGATATGGACACAGCGGTCATCAACATCAATCACCACACCAAGCCCTAAGCTTGATTCGCTGTCGGATAAATAACGCTGACCAATGGCAAAATTATCACTCATAAAATACTCAGTTAATGTGTTGTTTTCAAAATTGCTTGCTTTTGGCAAACTTGCTATTTTACTAAAAATAAGTAGAATTTACATTAACTTTCTTTATGGCTCTTTAGGGCAATATTTTCAAGATTTAAAAAGCATGACGTATGATATAATTACGCACGATATAATTACGCATGATATGATTAAAAATCAACACATGAATAAAATCAATCAACGGAGATGACACATGAAAGCTGTTTTTTTGGATGCTGGCACATTTTCTAAGCAAGCGTGCCTACCCACGCCCAAAGGCGTGACGGACTATCAAGCATATTCACAAACCCCACAAGATGATGAGATTATCATTCAGCGTTGCTGCGATGCTCAGATTGTGATTACTAATAAAGTTGTCATCACACGCGATATTTTAAAAGCCCTGCCAAAGCTCAGGCTGATTCAGCTGACTGCCACTGGTATGGATAATGTGGATAAACAAGCCTGCCAAGACTTGGGCATAACACTTAAAAATGTCGCAGGCTATTCGGTCAATAGCGTGCCTGAACACACCTTGATGATGATGCTTGCGATTATGCGTGGTGCCAAATACTATCATCAGCGTGCAACCGATGGCACTTGGCAGGCAGATGGGCGATTTTGTTTATTAAATGAGCCGCTGTTTGATTTGTATGGGCAAACCTTAGGCATCATCGGTGCAGGCAATATTGGACGGCGTGTGGGTGAATTGGCAAAAGCTTTTGGCATGCATGTTTTATACGCCGAACATCAAGGCAAAACCCCGCGTAGTTCAGAATATACCGAGTTTGAAACTGTGCTAAACAGTAGCAATGTCATCAGTTTACATTGCCCATTAACTGACGCCACCAAGCACCTAATCAATACCGACACGCTCACCAAAATGCACCAAAAACCACTAATTATCAATGTCGCTCGTGGTGGCGTAGTATGCGGAGCGGACATTGTTGATGCACTCATCAATGATCACATCTTAGGTTATGCCTCTGATGTATTTGAGTCTGAACCATTTGCCAAAAATGATCCTCTGCTTGGTATCGCTGATCATCCACGCGTACTGTTTACACCGCATAACGCTTGGGGCAGTCTTGCCGCTCAAGAAAAACTTTGGGAAATTTTAGCCAATCAAATCACTGATTTTATCAATAGCCACTCAACCCACAATCCCTAAACTGTCTTATCGCATTAAAAAAGCCTTTCGAGTCATCGAAAGGCTTTTTTAATGATGGTGGCGAGAGGCAGGATCGAACTGCCGACACACGGATTTTCAATCCGTTGCTCTACCGACTGAGCTATCACGCCAAAGTGGGCGTATTAAACCAAAAAAAGTGGCAACGGTCAAGTATTTTTCATGAAAATAACGGATTTTTCTTAAAAATAAAGCATTTTTATCCAATTTTAAGATTTTTCATTCAACTTTTCCATCAAAATCATGCCAAAATTTAACAATTTAAGGTATGATAAAGCATTTATCAATGACCCATTTATCATAAAATATCTAAATACCATGTCCAATCATTTCATCTTTGATTTAAGTACGCATCACATCACCGCCTTTATTCAAAATGCCAATCATCTTGATCAGGTAAGGCAGTGGCAAAGCAAAAACCTACCAAACCTATTAGACATTATCCTAACGCACTCAAGCCTGCCTGAACCATTAAACAAAGCTTGCCGCTATGCGATGAGTAACGGTGGCAAGCGTGTACGCCCACTTTTGGTATTATCAACTTTTTTAACGCTCATTAAAACAGGTCATCAAACAGATGATTTGACCAAAAAAATACAAATGTTATTTCGTGCCATGATGGCAGTTGAGCTGATTCACAGCTATTCTTTGATTCATGATGATTTGCCTTGTATGGATGATGATGCGCTGCGCCGTGGGCAACCGACTTGTCATATTGTGTATGGTGAAGATGTCGCCCTACTTGCAGGCGATGCACTTCAGTCCATCGCTTTTGAAGTATTATTTGAGTGTTACGACAAAAATTCAGCCGATGATGCCATTGCATATAAATTAGCCAAACTCTTAAGTTGCCGAGCACGGCGTATGGTATCAGGGCAAATGCTTGACATCAAAGGGGAAAATCAAATGCTCTCTCAAGACAAGCTAGAAGCCATCCATCGTGATAAAACAGGCGCACTCATCGAAGCGGCAGTGATGATGGGTGCGATTTGTGCAGATGTGCAGACTGATACTTTAGGTTATCTTAAGCATTATGCTCGTGCAATCGGATTGGCTTTTCAGGTGCAAGATGATGTGCTGGATATCACCGCCGATACGATAACTTTAGGCAAGCCAGCTGGCAGTGATGAAAAACTTGAAAAATCTACTTATGTCAAATTGCTTGGCGTAAAAGGTGCTCAAGAGTACGCCAATCAACTGTTTGAGGAAGCCAGATCACAGGTTAAATATTGGGGTGATAACAACCTACTGCTTCAAATCACAGATTGGCTCCAAACAAGAAAATTTTGATGCTTAATTGCTACAGCTCAAAATCAGCCGCTTAGGCAGAGCTATTGCTAAGCGTCAAAAGCTTATGCATGGCAGCAGGTAACGGTAAATTATAGGGCGTATCCTTCCATAAATAGTCAATGCCCAAAGCAGTAAGCGTTTGATTAATTTGGTTAAATTGACTATGATTAAGACACAGTGACATTCCATAAAGGTGCCAATGAACATGCGTGAGCGTATGGCGTAAATAGACTGTTGAGGTTTGGGTGGGCATGGGCAGAATTTCAATGAGCTGGCTGTGTAGTAAATCATGCACCTTTTCATCACTTTGCCACGCCTTGAAAATGGCATGACTTAAGGTTTTGTTATCAAGCTTTTGATTATCATCCAAAGGCAACATAAAAATCGGTAAACTCCAAAGCCCATCCCAAATACCGCCGCCGTTTTGTCGGTGCAACCATAAAGTCAGCCCGCAATGTGTCAGGGATAATGCAATACTGTGCCAATGAGGTTTGGGCGGTGCTTTTTTCTTGACAGGTAACTGACTTTGAACGCCCAACACATAAGCAATACAATCGTCTGTCACAGGGCAAAGATGGCATTTTGGCTGAGTTCGTGTACAAATTGTTGCACCCAAATCCATCATCGCTTGGGCATAGTGTCCACTATACTCTTTCGGGGTTAGTGCGGTGGCAATTTCCCAAAGCCTTTTGTCAGTTGCGCTTTTTGTCACATCACCAAAAACCGCGCGATGGCGAGCAAGTACACGCTTGACATTGCCATCGCAGATGACGCCAAACTTCTTAACGCCCATCGCAACGATTGCGCCAGCTGTCGATCGCCCCACCCCTTTGACTGCTTGCCACTCATTGACCGTTTCAGGAAACCTGCCATGAGTATCAATAAAATCAGCCACTTGCTGTGCGCCTGCGTGTAAATTTCTTGCCCGAGCATAATACCCAAGCCCTGCCCAAAAAGACGCTACTTCTTGCCAATCTGCTACAGCAAGCTCTTGTACGGTTGCAAATCGTGCCAAAAACGGCTCAAAAAATTTCAGCACTGTCACAACTTGTGTTTGCTGTAGCATAATCTCAGATACCCACACAGCATAAATATCTGCTGACGGCTGATGATGGTATTGCCAAGGCAGTCCATGGCGACCATGTAACTCAAACCATGTCAGTAACCGCTTGGCAAAACTGTGCCGCTGCTCATCAGACGGATAAACGCCCTGCTCACTCATCTGAGCTATCGTACAAACATCTGTCATTTTGGTTGTTGTCATCTCAAAAAACTGCTAAAATCCAAAGGGACATTATAAAAACCTTATCAATGAATTACAATGACAATATCCGCTCACAGTTATGATGCCCCAAAGCTATGATTCATTTTAAACACCCAAAGCAAATATCAGCTTGGTTGCTCGTTATTATGATGAGTGCAACCAGTACTGCCCATGCCAACGACAGTGCCATCAATTCAGCAGAACAGCTGACAACTCACATCACCACAGCCATCAAGCAAACAATCGTCAAAAGCACAGACAATGACCGTTTATATCAAGACCCCAACCAACAAGCTGATGGTGAGATTGTTGGTGTGCGTTCATTTGATGATAGCTTTAGCGACTGTCAAAATCAGTTTGCCAATCGGCAAGCACCAACACTGATCGGCAAGCAAGGTAAACGGCTGTCTACCATGGCGCGTGCTTTATGCTTTGAAGGATTTGCCACTTTACATTCAGGCATCGCTCGCACACCGCTATGGTCAGCATCTCATCTGACCCAAGCACGCATCAGCCAAGCCCGAACCTTGGCGCGTGTTGACAGCTTTCACGCAGAGTCCAGACTACCTGCTGATGAGCGTGCTGAGCTGTCTGACTATCGACGCTCAGGCTATGATCGTGGTCATATCGCCCCAAATGGTGATATGGCCACCACAGGATCCCAATATGATAGCTTTAGCCTAGCCAATATCGCACCTCAAAACGGTGAACATAACCGTCATCTGTGGCGTCATATCGAAACACAGACTCGTCAACTGGCAATCGAGTATGGGGAGGTTTATGTCGTGACGGGCGTTGCTTTTTTGGGTAAGACTTCTGAGCGTATTGGCGGACGAGTGCTTGTACCCAGTCATTTTTTTAAGGCGGTATATATTCCAAAATTATCGGCTGCTGGTGTCTATTTTTCCTCAAATGACAGTAGTGAAAATTATCAAATCATCAGCCTAGATGAGCTGGCTCGCCTGACGGGTATCAATGCCATGCCATCACTACCTACTCAGATTCGCCAAACTGCCTACGATTTGCCCAGACCTAGCAGCAATAAAAACCCAGAACAAAAGGTGCTTGATCATCAGCCAAGCAGCTGGTTTGATTTGGTCATCAGTGCCATGCGTTATGTCTTTGAAACACTAAACCGTACTTGATAAAACAAAAATCATTGAGGAATATACCATGATACATCCTTTTGAAAATGATGAGCAAGCGCTGACCATTGGAGATCTGACCATCGAGAATCATTTTGATGTTGTGCAAATCTTCGGTGAACTTTCTATCACTAAATGTCAAGACGGTCTAACTCAAGCGATGGCTTTACAAGATTTTGCTAATCGGTTGGTAGCGGCACTTAAAAATGAACCTTTAGATGAAATAAAGGCTCATGATATGTTACCATCTGAGCAGATTGATAATCCTTTTGCTTAACATTGCTTTTGCTTAACATTGAAAGTGTCGCCCCAATGCTCACAACAAAACGATCACCTTGCCAAATCATGATAAAAATTTCATACTAAGTATTTACAAATGGTCTTAAGCTTCGCTATAATAAAAATGAGTGAACAATTCACATTTATATCACCAAAGCCGATCTATCATACCAAAGTATTTCCAATACGGATCAATACATAAAAGGAGCTTATATGAAGCTATCTACCAAATTATTCACCTTAGGTGCAGGCGTTTTATTGTCAGTCTCAGCATTTGCCAATGATGCCATTGTTGGTAAGTGGAAGATGAGCGAAAAAGGTGAAGAAAAAGCCATCATTACCATCAGTCAAGCTGGCAACGGCTATCAAGGTGTGATGACACAAGGCTTAACCGATAAAGCCAAAAAGCGTGAAGGTACCATCGTATTGACAAATATCTCAAGCCAAGGTGAGGGTAAATATAAAGGCAAAGGTGCTCATCCTACTCTGCCCATCAAAGGCACTGTTAATATTACTGTGAATGGTAACACTATCACCATTAAAAGCATCGCTGGCACCCAAACAGGTGTAAGACAATAATCACGCCATTTGGTAGCAAAAACCAATAAAAAAGCACTGAATGTCAATCAAGTGCTTTTTTTGGCTTTAAACTAAATCAGCGATAAGCTAAATCAGCGATTGGTCATCGGCTCCAATACAGACTTTGCCTTATAAGGCACTTTCATCAAATTCGCCAGTTCGAATGCGAATGACACGCTCAAGCGGACTAACAAAAATCTTACCATCACCAATTTTACCTGTATTTGCAACTTTAATGATTGACTCAATAATTGAATCAACCATCTCATCACGACATGCTATCTCAATTTTAATTTTTGGTAAAAAATCAACCACATATTCCGCCCCACGATACATCTCGGTATGACCTTTTTGGCGACCAAAGCCTTTGACTTCAGTGACGGTGATACCATTGACGCCAATTTCTGAGAGTGCTTCTCGCACATCATCGAGTTTAAACGGCTTGATAATTGCAGAAATCAGTTTCATAAATATTCCTTGGCGGTTGGCAGTGTATATTAATCATAATAAAATTATTATATAAGGCAAGGCAATAATTCACAACATCATTTTGTAACAATTCACCGCTTTGATATCAGCTAATATAGCACACGAACCTGCTACCACTTAGTGCCAATACCTGTTAAAATAGCTCATAGGTCGTGATTATTATTGTGAGAAAATATTATGTCAAAAAAATATGCCGTCGTCGGTTTGGGCAGCTCTGGACTGTCAGCTGTGAATTTTTTGGTCAATCACGGTCACAAAGTTAGCATCATCGATGGTAATCCCAATCCTACCTTGGCAGATAAACTGCCCACAGGCGTTCATTGTCATTTTGGCAGCTTGGACAGTGAACTCTTAAGCTCAGCCGATCAGATCATCATCAGCCCCGGCATTAACCCAAGAACGCCGAGTATTGTCGCCGCCAAAGCTCAAGGCATTCCTGTGATCAGCGATGTTCAATTGTTCATTGATACACTCAAAGCACGAGATCTAACTCAAGCAACAAACACACCAATCATCGCCATCACAGGCTCAAATGCCAAAAGCACTGTTACGACATTAGTAGGCGAGATGGCAAAACATGCAGGCATGATTGTTGGTGTCGGCGGTAATATTGGCACGCCTGCACTTGAATTATTAACGATCCAAAATATGGATTTGGTGGTGCTTGAGCTGTCAAGTTTTCAGCTTGAGCATATCTCAAATTTGGCAGCTCAAGGGGCAACAATTTTAAATCTCTCCGCTGATCATCTTGATCGGCACGATGGCATGGTGGATTATTTGGCACAAAAATTGCGTATTTTTGAAAATTGCCAAACCGCCATCATCTGCCAAGACGATGCCAATTTAGCCAAGCAATGCTTGACCACACTGACAAGCGTTGCCCCAAATCACACCATTATCACAACAAATAGCTTACTTAGCCACCAAACGGCAGATTTTTATTTATTTGATGATGGTGATGGTATGGCATTATATCATCAAAAAAACAAACTTTTACCAATCCATCAATTAAAAATCAAAGGCAAGCATAACCTACTCAATGCCTTATCTGCACTTGCCTTAGGCACAGCTGCCAATCTTCCCATGGATGCCATGCTTGATACCCTTAAGACTTTCAAAGGGCTACCGCATCGCTGTGAATATATTGATGATATTGATGGCAAGGCATATTTTAATGATTCAAAAGGTACAAACATCGGCTCAACCATTGCAGCAATTGATGGGCTTGGCACGGTTTATGGCATATCATCACTGGCATTGATTTTGGGTGGGCTTGGTAAAGGTCAAGATTTTAGTGAGCTGTCAGCATATGTTATGCAGTGGGTGGATAGTGTGTATTTAATCGGTCAAGATGCCCCGATAATTGAGCAAGATTTACTCAAAGGTGATGCACATTTGGCATCTAAAATATATCAGGTTGGTACACTTGATCGGGCAGTATTGGCAGCCAGTCAAAGCACCGCTAGGGCTGTGCTTTTGTCGCCTGCTTGTGCTAGCATGGATCAATTTAAAAATTATAATGAGCGAGGTGATAAGTTTGTTAACATGGTTCACGCTTTAGCCCATGCACCCATTTAGCCCATCCATGCAAACGCCCTGCTTGATTAGGTACATAAATTGTAAGCACCGCTTTTGTCAAGCAGATTGCCCAACAGATTAACCCGACCAAATCACTTGAAATTTCCACATTTTTAATTCAAAAATCCGTTATAATAAACAGTTTATACAAAACCAACTCACAGCAGCACTCATGTCCCAATTCTCCGATAAATTTCTTGGTTTTTTTGATAAGCTCAATCCACGAACGGTATTGCTTACCAGTTTGAGCTTGATCATCTGTATCAGCCTTTTGATGATTGCATCAGCATCCATTCCATTTTCTGCTGCTCGCGATTTGGCATCACTGAGGTTTTTTTGGTATCAGTTGGCATATGTCGTCATCGGTACTATGATTGCAATGATTGTTTATCGCATTCCTTTGAGAGTTTATTATCAACGAACGCATATCAATGTGGTATTTTTGATGTGGGTAACCGCTTTGGGGCTACTCATACTTACAGCAATGTTTGGTGATGTGATTAATGGATCGCGGCGATGGCTTGACCTTGGGATATTTAATCTACAAGCTGGTGAAGTTGCCAAAGCTGTCATGGTGTTTGTAACAGCAGATTATGTCGTGCGTCGATCTGCAGAGCTACGGAGCAATGTTTTTACAGGGGTGCGTCTATTGGCATGGTATTTACCAGTGGGCGGACTGTTGCTATTTCAACCAGATTTTGGTACTGTCTTGGTACTATTTGCCACTTTGATTGTCATCATCTTTGTCAGTGGTGCGCCTGCACTACAGTACGCTTGGATTTTATTCATGGCAATCGTTTTAGGAGGCATTGCAGCTTGGCTTGAGCCTTACCGCCGTGAACGAATTTTATCTTTTACCGATGCTTTTGATGATATTCAAGGTTCAGATTTTCAGCTGGCACGCAGTTTGATCGCTTATGGTCGTGGGCAATTAAGCGGCATTGGTTATGGGGATAGTGTCCAAAAATTATCACACCTACCCGAAGCACACACTGATTTTCTGCTTGCCATCACAGGAGAGGAACTTGGCTTTTTGGGTGTGGCAACAGTTTTATTTTTGGAGATGCTGATTATTCTTAGCATTATGGTCATTAGCCTAAGAGCATTAAAATGCCGACAACTTCGCTTAAGTTATACCATTTTTGGTTTTGCGGTGGTTATATTTGGTCAGGTCATCATCAATGCTGGTATGACCATGGGACTTGCACCCACCAAAGGCTTAACCATGCCATTTTTTAGTTTTGGTGGCTCATCCATGGTTGTGCTTTTGATTATGATTGGTTTTATTTTAAGAGTAGATAAAGAAAGCCTTGAGATTCATGCACAGCGTCTCAACGATAAATATTAGACCATCTTAACTTAATTTACCTATCTTTGATTGTTGATTAACATGACCGTTTTTATAGGATTGTGTGATTGATTGGTATCTATCCATCTGCTTGTACCATATCTCCCAATTAAGCCCACTCACTGTTTATCACTTGGTTTTATACCCAAGCCAACTTATTTTATGACCTATTTGTATGCTATTAGATATCACCCGCTTTGAATATCGTACTTATAAAAAAGAATTATCAGCACTTATTCATTTAAGTACGCCCATGCTGCTTGCCCAAATCGCCCAAGTAGGTACAAGTTTCATCGATACCATTATGGCAGGCGGTGCGGGCAAAGGTAATTTAGCGGCAGTGGCTCTAGGCGGCAGTGTTTTTATTACTGTTTATGTCACCTTAATGGGTGTGATGACTTCGCTCAATCCCATGATTGCACAACTATTTGGTGCCAAAAAGTCGCATGAGATTGGTGAAATGGGGCGACAAGGTCTTTGGTATGGGGTACTTATGGGTGTGCTTGGCATGATTTTAATGTGGCTTAGCATCACACCTTTTGGACTTTGGTTGGATATCGATGAAAGCACTTTTATTATCACCAAGCAGTATTTATGGTTTATTGGTCTTGCCATGCCTGCGGCAATGATACATCGTGCTTTACATGCCTATGCTTCTAGCCTAAATAAGCCCAAAATCATCATGTGGGTCAGCTGGCTATGTTTTTTGATTAATATTCCACTGAATTGGATTTTTGTCTATGGTAAGTTTGGTATGCCAGCATTGGGCGGTGCAGGTTGTGGCTTGGCAACCGCAATTGTATTTTGGCTAAATGCAATCATTCTTTTCATCTTAATCCAAAAAGACAAGCAACTACAAGCCTTTGGGCTAATGGATAAGTTTAGCCTGCCTAATGTTAAAATCCTGCATGAGATTACTCGGCTTGGCATACCCATTGGCTTATCATTTTTTATTGAAGTTAGTATATTTACTTGTATTATGTTTTTGGTCGCTAGGTTAAATGGCAACACAGAAGATTATGTCGCTGCCCAACAGATTGCGATCAGTTTAACCAGTTTAATTTTCATCATTCCCCAAAGCTTAGGGATTTCGACCACCGTGCGTGTCGGTTACAGCTTAGGGTGTGAAGAGTTTAATCGTGCTCGTTATATTTCAGGCGTTTCTATTGCCACAGCCATACTCATATCCATCGTAACAGCAATTTTCTTGGTGGCTTTTCGCTATCCTTTGGTGAGCATGTATACCGATGATATGGCGGTGATTGGCATTGCAGGCAGTGTTATTTTATATGCCGCTGCTTTTCAATTGGGCGATGCCATACAATGTGTTGCAAGCTATGCTTTGCGTGGTTATAAAGTCACCACCATTCCGATGGTGATTCATATCATTGCATTTTGGGGATGTGGCTTAATTCCAGGGTATTTTATGGCATTTCATGGCGGTATGGGGATTTATGGATTTTGGACTACCTTGGTAGTTTCGCTCGGCGTGGCGGCAGTGCTACTACTTTGGTATCTTGAAATTCATAGCAAAAAAGTCATCGCCCAAACTCGGATTCGCACCCTATAAAATCATATAGCCCCAAAAAAAGGGCTATCAAATTATTCATCATTGGCAGAGCGAATACGCTTGACTTGTTTATCAACAGTTTTAGCTTCCCCATCAACCGTTGTTCCAAAGCCGCCATGCTTACCAAAAGGATTTGACTTCATACCACCTTGAGCAAAAGGGTTTTGACCCATGCCCCCAAAAGGGTTTTTACCACCCATTTGACTCGCCATCATCTGCATCATTTTATCTTGATTTTTGACGGCATAATTTTTGGCGGCGGCGGTCAGTCTGGTTTGGATAAATGGCACTAATAATACCAAAGCTGCAACATCCGTTAAAAGACCTGGAAGTAACAACAACAGCCCCGCCACGCCCATGGCGATGGATTTAACCAGTGTTGACTCAGCAGGTTGATTACTCGGATTGGGTATCACACCACGCTGCATGGCTTTCATTTGCTGTGCCATTGGATTAAGCGATTTTGCAGCTTTTTTAATCATCATAATTCCAATGATTGCTGCGATGATGAACCAAAAAAATACATACCAACCACTGATAAATTGTGCCACCAAATACCAAAGCAGCATTTCAATGACAAACCAAATCAGGGCAATACCCACCAATGCACCCACGCCCATCTCCTTTAAATCTAATAAATAAATGAAAATATATAAATAAAATACGCTATAATATCAATAAATTAGGACATTTGGCAAGTTTTCAAGTATTTTTTATTGTTTAGTATTTTTAGTAATAATTTTGATGATAATTTTTTGGTAATCATTGTATGACACTTATTATTGGCATTGACCCTGGTTCACGCTTGACAGGTTATGGTATTATCAGTACAAATAATGATCAATTAACCTTTTTAGATGCTGGCACCATCCGTACAAACAGTAGCGACATCACCGAACGCATTGCTCAGATTTTTGCTGGAGTTTCTCGGATTGTTAATCATTATCAAAAATACAGCAATAAACCCATACAAGCTGCCATTGAGCAAGTGTTTATGGCAAATAATCCTGACTCTGCCCTAAAGCTTGGACAAGCTCGTGGCGCCGCCATCGCCGCTTTGACAGCTCAAGATTTACAAGTCAGTGAATACACCGCTCGTCAAATCAAGCAGGCTGTCTGTGGCTACGGTGCTGCCGATAAAGAGCAAGTCACTGCCATGGTCTGTCGTATTTTATCATTGGATATTATCCCACAAGCTGATGCCGCCGATGGTTTGGCGTGTGCCATCTGCCATGCCCATTCATCACACTCAATGCATAAATTATTTGGTGTAAGTACGCTGGGCAACCGTACTGGTAACAAAAAAAAGGGTCGCTGGCGGTTGGACGAAGAATCACTGCTTAGGCTCAAAAATCGTTAATTTGAAGGCATCTAAACAAATCCATCTTACACCTCCAAAATCAATAATGCAGATGATGATAGCAAAAACTGATCAGCATAAAAATACCACCTTAACTATATAAAGGTGGTATTTTGATCAAATCAATGACTTAAACTTTTTCGATTTCTTCAGCTTGTGGGCCTTTTTTGCCTTCGCCTAAGATGAAAGCAACTTTTTGACCTTCTGCCAAAGTTTTAAATCCTGAGCCTGTAATGGCACTATAATGTGCAAATACATCTTGACCACCATTATCTTGAGCGATAAAACCAAAACCTTTTGATTCGTTGAACCATTTTACAGTGCCAAGAACTTTTTGTGACATAACAATTTTCCTAATTTGGATGAATGAAAAGCGTAAAAACGCAACTTATGCTATTCATGCAATAAAACATACAAAAACGATCGGGATAACAGGCGGGTTGCCCCATCTTCATTCAATCTTCCAAATAAGAAACTTACTGGTCTTGCCTAAAGAATGCTTGATACCACTGCGTCTATCTGCAGTTGGGAAAGTGGCCAGTATCAGCCAGCTTTGGGTACATAAATACCATGAAAACTATTATAACAAATTTTATTAAAAAAGGGAATTATTTTTCATCATTGATGACTAATAAAGTAATCGCCATCAAAAATCACGGCAATCCAAGCTCAATCCATCATTTAATCAAATTAAATTTGAATTAAGCCCATGCTTTCAAGTAAGGCAGTCAAACATAAGATGCTATAGACCAAACCAAAGGATTTGCAAAAGCTTAAGTATTTTTTGGGTAATGCCACTTCGGCAGGATCATCAACCTCAATGCCACGCATCAACATTGCCGAATATGCCAAACCCAAAAGCCCATACAGCGGATACACCATCGCTACCACCAAGCCCAAACCGACAAGATCCAAAAAATACCAAGCCAAACACGCTGCCACCATCCATGCCGAGGTTGATAGACTGATGAACATAAATATACTATTTTTAAGCAGCAGCTTGCCACCGTTACGCTCAAGCAATGTTGATTCAATCATCACAAAGATGGCGATCATCAAACTTAGTGCAATAAATACAACTTCTAAAGAAAAATCAGGCATAAAAGACTTATCAATATCAAAATAGCATTCATTATAACGGTTTCATTGAATAATTTCAAAAAAACAGCCACCAATTTGGCAGCTGTTTTAGACATTGATTCAAATTAATCAGTTCTTTTGTTTATCAATAATCTTATTGCCACCAATCCAAGGCATCATTGCACGCAATTTTTCGCCTGTTGTTTCGATAGGATGTGCAGCATTATTACGACGGCGAGCGGTCATAGATGGATAATTGGTTTGACCTTCAGCGATAAACATCTTAGCATATTCACCATCTTGGATACGCTTTAACGCATGACGCATGGCGGCACGAGATTGCTCATTGATGACCTCAGGACCAGTCACATATTCACCATATTCAGCGTTGTTACTGATTGAGTAGTTCATGTCAGCGATGCCACCTTCATACATCAAATCAACGATGAGTTTTAGCTCATGCAAGCACTCAAAATATGCCATCTCAGGTGCATAGCCTGCCTCAACCAAAGTCTCAAAGCCCATTTTGACAAGCTCAACTGCACCGCCACAAAGTACCGCTTGCTCACCAAATAGATCTGTTTCGGTTTCATCTTTAAAAGTGGTTTCGATGATGCCAGAGCGACCACCGCCCACACCTGCTGCATAAGATAGTGCAAGCTGCTTTGCCCCACCTGATGCATCACGCCAAATGGCGATCAAATCAGGAATGCCGCCGCCTTTGGTAAATTCAGAACGAACCGTATGACCTGGTGCTTTTGGTGCAACCATGATGACATCTAAGTCAGCGCGTGGCTCAACTTGGTTGTAATGAATAGCAAAGCCATGTGCAAAAGCCAAAGTTGCACCTTGTTTGATATTTGGCTCAATCACCTCTTTATAAAGTTCACGCTGAAACTCATCTGGCGTCAAAATCATCACCACATCAGCACCTGCAACCGCTTCGCTGGTTTCAGCCACTTTAAGACCAGAATTTTCAGCCTTTTTCCATGAAGCAGAACCTTGACGCAAACCAACAGTCACATCCACACCGCTATCTTTTAGGTTTAATGCGTGTGCATGACCTTGAGAACCGTAGCCAATGATGGCGACTTTTTTGCTTTGGATGATTGATAAATCACAATCTTTGTCATAATAAATATTTAGGCTCATAAAGTTTCCTTAAAAATTTGCCAAAATTGGCAGGGTTAAAATAATTCGTTTATGGTTAATTAATGATCGCTAATTAATCACTGTATTGTTCATGGCAGTCAATTCATTTTATAAAATACATTTTTTGTAAACTAATAAACTGCCTAAAACATGGTTGATAGGATTAAATCGCCAAAGTTTTCTCACCACGAGCGATACCAATCACACCTGAGCGTACCACTTCTAGGATACGGTCACGACCAATCACATCGATAAAACCATCCAATTTGCCAGCATCACCAGTAATTAAAATTGTATACAAGTTTGTGCTGACATCGACTATTTGGGCACGAAATATATCGGCATTACGCTTGATTTCTTCACGGTTTGAACCCGTTGCACGCACCTTAATGAGCATCAACTCTCGTTCAACATGATGACCGCCTGACAGCTCGGACAGATTTTGGACTTTAACCACCTCGATCAGTTTATGCAGCTGCTTGGTGATTTGTTCGATTTTGTCATGTGTTGTAATGGTTGTCAAAGTCAGCCGTGAGATCGTTGGGTCATCCGTGGCTGCTACATTGAGCGTATCAATATTATAGCCACGCTGAGAAAATAAACCGACAACACGAGACAGCGAACCTGCTTCGTTTTCCATTAATACAGAAATCAGATGTTTATGTACTTGATTTGGCATTAGGTACGCTCCCCTTTTGATAACCACATATCACGCATTGATTGGCCAGCGACTTGCATCGGATAAACATGTTCACCTTTATCCACATAGACATCAATAAATACCAAACCATCCATTTCTAGGGCTTGTTTTAGCTCTTCTTGCATGGTAGCAGGATTGGTAATTTTTACACCTTTATGCCCATAACTTTCTGCCAATTTAACAAAATCAGGTAAAGATTGCATATAAGATTGAGCATGGCGACCTTCATAAAGCATATCCTGCCACTGCTTAACCATGCCAAGCTGAGCATTATTTAAATTTAAAATTTTAACTGGTAGATTATACTGTAGACAAGTTGACAGCTCTTGGATGTTCATTTGGATTGAGCCTTCGCCAGTGATACAAACAACTGTCTTTTTTGGGTGAGCTAATTTTGCTGCCATAGCATAAGGTAAACCAACGCCCATTGTACCTAAGCCACCTGAGTTTAACCATTGGCGTGGCTCATCATACTTATAATACAATGCAGCAAACATCTGATGCTGACCAACATCGGAGGTAATGATTGCTTCACCATTCGTCAGCTTATAAAGCGTCTCAACCACATGCTGGGGCTTGATGGCATGTGTTTTGGCAGTCATATCATCTGCATCATAGCGAAGACCATGGCGTTTACGCCATTCATTGATTTGTTGCCACCAATCATTGAGCGCATGTTCATCGATACACTTATCAATCTCTGCTAGCAAGGCAAGCATTTCATTTAGTACCAGCTTAACATCGCCAACAATCGGAATGTGTGCCATAATCGTCTTTGAGATACTGGCTGGATCGATATCAATATGAATGATCGTTGCATTTGGGCAGAATTTTTTGACATTATTGGTCACACGGTCATCAAAACGCACACCCACTGCCAAAATCACATCAGCATGATGCATGGTCATGTTCGCTTCATATGTGCCATGCATACCAAGCATTCCAACAAATTGTTCGCCTGAGCCTGGATAAGCACCCAGTCCCATTAGGGTATTAGTAACAGGTAGTTTGAGCGTATCGGCTAATTGACGCAGCTCTTTACTGGCATTACCAAGCACCACCCCACCGCCTGAATACAGTACAGGGCGTTTGGCTGATAGTAGCGTTTCGATGGCTTTTTTGATTTGTCCGCCATGACCTTTATTAGTAGGCTGATATGATCTGATATTGACTGTCTTTGGCATGATATAAGCAAATTTATCACTTGGGTTGGTCATATCTTTTGGAATATCAACCACGACAGGACCAGGACGACCCGAGCCTGCAATATAAAATGCTTTTTTGATGATTGTGGGAATGTCTTCGGCATGGCGAACTTGAAAACTGTGCTTAACGATGGGGCGTGAAACGCCGACCATATCACACTCTTGAAACGCATCATCACCAATCAAACTAGATGGTACCTGACCTGCCAACACAACCATTGGGATTGAATCCATATAAGCAGTTGCAATGGCTGTTACAGTGTTGGTTGCACCTGGACCTGAAGTCGCCAAAACAACGCCCGTCCTGCCTGTTGTACGACTGTATGCATCGGCCATATGCCCTGCGGCTTGTTCATGACGCACCAAAATATGTTCAATTTTATCTTGCTTAAATAAAGCATCATAAATATGTAATACCGCACCGCCTGGATAGCCAAAAATATACTCGACACCTTCATCAATCAATGCTTGAACAAGCATCTCAGCGCCTGACATCATGGCTATTTCACCGCGTGCGATGATATCTTGGAGTTCACGAAAGTGCGCAGCAGCATCTTTGGTTTGAGTATGCCCCGTCATATTTGGGGATTGGGTAGTTTGTTGCGTCATAAGTTACATCCTTTTGTCATCGTGACAATATTCAGACGAAGAGCGTGGATTGATTCATATCAGGCAATCGGCTGCCATACGCAGATGAACTTACAACAAAGTGACTTGGAAAAATCCAAAACAACAAAGGGAAATTTCTTGCGTCTTGCAGACTGGTAAGTCCTATTGCAATGTACAGTCGTGCGTCATCAGACGGTAATCTAATGGCACCAAATGCACAAACGCAGCACCTGATAAATAGCTACGCCGACTTCAGATGACGCCAATCAAAATTACCGACCGATGAGCGTCATCAAAATAATGCCACTTATCTTACCTGAAAACTTTCATCTTGCCAACCTGTTTTTAGTACTTTTTAAAAATTTATCAAATAAATCAGTTATATCTTTGCCATGTTTACCAATCCCTCCACTTTACTCGCCCTAAAATTCGATAAAATGACTGTCTTTAGCACCAACCGAATGATACAATACAGCCAGTTGATGATTTGTTGGTGCGTCATGACTGGTCAATTAATAAAAACAACTAAAAATACCGTGTGCCAAGTTGCTTTATGGCTAGGAATCTGCGTCAATGATGCTCACAGTACCATGATTTTTCAAAGTGTGGGGGTATTTGGAGAGCCAGTTTTTAGCCAAATAGCACCCATTGGCAAGCCATCCACAGCCATCAAAGTACATTATTTTAGCGTCCCAAAAAATCATCAAAATACACAAGCCTGCCATTATCTTAAAACCAACCTTAACACCTTGAAATCAGGGGGTGTCATATACGAAATTGGTGAAAACGGTCAACAAACTAAGCTCACACCCGATCTGATCCAACAAAAAATTCACCACATTCAAACCGCTATCGACAATCATTGTCGCAACTCAGTCTATGCTCATTAGTGCATAAAATATATATTAATTGGTTATCCAATGACTAAAAAACCCAAGCACTGATTTAGTACTTGGGATTTTTATGATGATGCGATATGATATCAAGATATTACTTTATTTAAAAATCTTTGAATGATAGCACGCAGACGATCAATTATTGTGGGATACGCAATACTTGACCTGGATAAATCTTATTAGGATCTGACAGCATGGGCTTGTTAGCATCAAAGATTTTCATATAATCATTCGCATTGCCGTACATTTCCTTGGCAATTTTTGATAAGCTATCACCTGATTTAACGGTATAAAATCGTGATTCAGGTTCAGCAGATTCCACCTCAATATTGTCAACCACCGTCTCAACATACTGGACATTACCCACCGCAAGGCGTGCTCTTTCACGGTCGGCTTGCGTTTTGGCAACACCCGATAATGTGACTGTGTCTGTATCGCCATTATAATTGACTTTTAAGCCACTGATATTGACATTTTGAGCTTGAATACGAGCAAGAAGTAAATTGGCAATCTCTTGAGCGGTTGGCTCTTCTGCAGGTGTTGCAGCTGGAGCAGCGGTTGGTTGGGCTGCGTCTTGTTTTTTATTACGATGAAATAATTTGTCACCAATATCTTTTGCAAAGCTAAAAACACCCATTACATTCTCCTTAATTATGAATTTTTGATTTAATCAGATAGCACAATTTGTGCTAAAGTTATCCTAAGCCAAAGCCAAGATAATGCATAGTGAAATTTGACAGTAAAAGCGTTACAATGTGTAGAATTAGCCTACCAAATATTTTCTGCCATAAAAAAGTCACCTCAAAACGAGATGACCTTAGGAGATAAGCTGTCAGACCAAGCCAGTTGATTTAAGCGACTTTGTCAGAAACATAGTCGATGGCTTTTTGAACCGTCGTCAGTTCCGCTGAATCTTCATCAGGAATGGTGATGCCAAAGCTGCTTTCAAATGCCATAACTAACTCAACCAAATCCAAAGAATCAGCACCCAAGTCATCCATAAAAGATGCCTCGTTTTTGATTTCGTCAACACTTAAACCAAGCTGTTCTGCGACTGCGTCTTTTACTTTAGCTTCGATATCACTCATGGTAATTTCCTTTATAATGATTAACCCTGTAGCACCATGCTACCGTAGGTTTGGATAAAACTTAATAAATATCATAATGTATTTATTGAAAAAGTGCAAGTATTTATGAATACATATGTTCACTTTTTATTATGATAGTGGCAAATTAAGACTTTTGTCAATGAATCAATCCTTGTCAAAATCATCACATTTACATGTACATGCCACCATTAACTGCCAATACTGCACCTGTAATATAGCTGGCATCATCACTGGCTAAAAATGATACAGCTGCCGCAATTTCTTCAGGCTGAGCCATACGACCGATTGGAACAGCATCTAACATAGAGTTAACCAAACGCTCATCTAGTGCTTCGGTCATGTCTGTTTCAACAAATCCTGGTGCAACACAGTTGACTGTTACGCCACGCGAACCAATCTCTCGAGCTAATGCACGACTAAAACCCTCCACGCCTGCTTTGGTGGCAGCATAGTTTGCTTGACCTGCATTCCCCATCTGTCCGACGACCGAGGTAATATTAATAATCCGACCTTGGCGTGCTTTCATCATACCACGAACCGCACGGCGACTCATACGATAAACAGCGGTTAAGTTGGTATCAATCACACTTGCCCAATCTTCATCTTTCATACGCATGAGTAAGCCATCTTTGGTAATGCCTGCATTGTTGACCAACACATTGATTCCACCATAAACACTGTCAATTTCTTCAAATAGCTTATCAATATCTTCATGGTTGCAAACATCTAAGATGCGACCAATACCACCTGATTCACTCAGATAATCGCCAATCGCCTCTGCGCCTTTTTTGCTGGTGGCTGTTCCGATAACAAAATGCCCTTCATCGGTAAAACGCTTAGCAATTGCCTTGCCAATACCACGACTTGCACCTGTGACTAATACAATTTTTCGACTCATACCAAATTCTCCAATTTTTCTAGGCGTGCCAATTTATCTGTTGGTAAAGCGGTTATCGGTGTTGCTTGACGCTTGGCCAAATTTGACAAAACATTACCTGGACCGCATTCAAGTATCAAATTAATACCACGCTCTGATAATTTTTCCATGGTTTTTGACCACAATACAGGCATCGATAACTGTTCAATCAAAGCTGTCTTAATTTGTGTTGTCTGTGTATGAATTTTAGCATGGCGGTTTTGTATGACAGGAATACTTGCTTCACCAAAATCCGTCTCACCCAAAAGTTTTGCCAAAGCATCACTGGCAGGATTCATCAAAGCACAGTGAGAAGGCACAGAAACCTTGAGCGGAACAGCTTTTTTACCAAGTGCCTCTACTGCTGACAAAACACCTGACACGCCCACCGCTGTGCCTGCGACGACCACCTGCCCTGGGCTGTTAAAATTAGCAGCATCAACTGTGCCTGTGGTTGTGCTAACTTCTTCACATAAGCTTACCACCTGTTCATCATCCAAGCCTAAAATCGCTGCCATCTGAGTATCAATACTCTGTACAGCTTCTGTCATAAATTTACCACGCTCATGCACCAACTTCACTGCATCTTTAAGGTTTAGTACACCTGCTGCGACCAAAGCACTATATTCCCCTAGCGAATGTCCAGCAAGATACATCGGCTTAATGGATTGGGCTGATAAGATTGGCTCAATAATTTGCCAAATTGCGATACTTGAAGTTAATAAAGCAGGCTGCGTATATTGAGTCTTATTCAAACAGTTTTCATCCTGTGTGACTGACCATAAATCAAAGCCCAAAGCTTCACTTGCTTCATCAAATGTCGTACGCACACTTTTGAATGCTTTATCAAGCTCATCCATCATACCGACAGATTGAGACCCTTGACCGGGGAAAACTACCGCCAAACGCTTTGTCATACCGCTGTTGGCTTCTGTCATAATTCACCTGTTTGTACATTGACGATAAAAATACCGTATAAACCATATTGCCAATTCTTAAGCACCCATTTAATTTGGTACAAGAAAGTTTGCCAATTCTACCATAAAAATAAACATTTGTTTACCCAAAACTATCTCAAATCACAAAAAATTTTAGATAGTATGAATGTGCTTTGTTTTAAATGGCATTTTGTCAATAATATCATGACAATAACAAAAAAACCAAGCCCGTTCATATTGGCTTGGTTTTATGACTATAAAAATAGCACTTAGCTATCTTGACTTACTTTAAATAGCTGACGACCACGATAAAAACCATCTTTGGTCGCATGATGGCGAAGGTGTTTTTCGCCAGTGGTTGAATCGATGCTTAGCTCAGCGATAGCGATATGGTCGTGTGAACGACGCATGTCACGGCGTGAGCGGCTCTTGCGGTTTTGTTGAACTGCCATGATAGCTCCTAATAATCAGTCAGGCAAATTTGCCCTAAAGAAAAACGGTTCGTGCGTCTTTGTCAATTTGTGTCAATGCGATTTAGCATCAATCGCTGTCCATCATAGACCTATGCACAATAAACGCTGTATTATACGCAAAAAACTTGTAAATTTCAAAGCCTAATCGCATAAATTTACAAGTTTTTTAATAAAAAGCTACTTTTGTGATAACTTTTAAAGTCATTTGGGCAATTTTTAAGATAATTTTCCTTTAAGCTGAGCTAATGAAGCAAAAGGATTTTCTTGCTCTTCCTCATATTTTTCTTCATTAAGCATTTGAACTGGCATATCACAGTCTTGATGCTTTGGCGATAAAGGCAAAGTTAATAACAGCTCATCTTCTAGCAAGTCCTTAATGGGCAGCTTTGCTGTTTTTGTTGCAAGCTCATCAACCAAAATATATTCAGCATCATTAATACGCCCAATATCACCATCCGATGACAAAACTGCCAAGCGATATTCTCCTGAAACATCGATACCTAAAGACTCCAAGCATCTTTGACAAGTCACAAAAACCTCTCCTGATACTTGATAGTTTAGCCAAACAATGCCTTCTTGTTTAGTTAGTACAAATGTTAAGTCTAGCACACTATCAGCGACCGTTTGCTCACTCAAGCGTTTAAGCTCGGTACTTGATAAATTGCCCTGCCATTTAAATCCAATATCTGCCCATTTATCAAGCATAATATTGGCGGGCAAGCTTTGTTGTTTGGGGTGGTGATTTACAGTTTTTGTCATCATATTATAAAGCTATGTGTGCAATTTGCCCATTATTATGGCATAAGTTCATCGTGGTTAAAAGGAATTTTTAATTTCAGCATCTTAGTATGGCAATTTGCCAAAATACATTATAATATCTCAAAATCAATCAGCCAAAGCCAATTTACTTTAAAAGCTTCAATTATGATAAACTTCAATCATCTTTCACCAGATGTGAATAAATGCCAACAGGCAAGCACCATCCAGCATGCCAAATACATTCAGACACTATGGCAGCAATTTCATCAAAGACCCATTGCTAAACTTCAAATCATCTTGGAGAAAATTTCACCGCCGCCATGGCAAAATTTTTATCATCGCTGGCAGCTCATCCAAAATAATACAAAAGATGAGGCACAAGATGAGCAAATACTGACTGACTGGTTAATTCACTTATTTGATTTGCTATTTAATCATATGTATTTTGACCAAATTCCGACCGTGCTGGTGCGTGGTGAAAGCGAACCTGAATATTTTCCCAGTGAGCATAATGCACCTGCACGCATTGAATTTGCACATGGTTTTTTTCAAAGTGCATTACATGAAATTAGCCACTGGTGCATCGCAGGACAAGCTCGTCGCAAGCTCAATGACTTTGGTTACTGGTATGAATCCGATGGTAGAAATGAACAAACTCAGCGGTTATTTGAGCAAGTTGAAATCAAGCCACAAGCCATTGAAGCTTTATTAACTTTAGCTTGCGGTCGATATTTTTATGTCTCACAAGACAACCTAAATGCAAATTTTGATATCTCAAACAGCACCTTTGCCCAAGATGTCTTTAACCAAGCTAAATTTTATCTATCAAACCCAAGCACCCTGCCCACAGACGCGCAACTTTTATTATGGGTTATCTTAACACTCAGCCATTCAAACTACTACACAACAATTAAGATGAGGTAAACAAATGCAAAAATTTTATATTCATCCTGACAATCCCCAAAAGCGTGTGTTAATACAAGCTGCCAATTTACTCAAAAATGACCAATTAATTATTTATCCAGACCCAAGCGGATATCGCTTAGCCGTCAGTCTTGATGCCAAACAATCACTTGCCCAAGCATTACGCTTTGGTCAATACGAGCCTAAATTTTGTTTAATATGTCGCCATATCAGTGAAATATCAACCTTTGCCAAAATCAGCGATTTTGCCCATCGAAATTTAAAAAATACTCTCAATAAAAACACTCATTTTTTATTAAACCCAACCAAATCAGCTCCAAAGAAATTTGTAAATTCTAGCGACAAAAATATTTGTGCCAGCCTTGCCCACACACCAATCGTACTGAGCTTAATTGAAGCACTAAATGCACCATTTATTAGCATGCCAATTTATCTTAATGGAGAAAAAGTAACATACGATAGCACCTATGAGCTTGAAGCTATGATGGAAAATTTGGTCGACGGATTTTTGGACGCAGGTGAATTACAAGACCAACCATCACCAGTTGTCTCGTTAATAGATGCAAGCTGATATTATGATAGAAATTAAGAACAATATTGCATTAAAAATAAAACCCTGATAAATAATCAGGGTTTTTAATGAAGCAGTAAAATCCATTATGGACGATCTACCAATTCAACATAAGCCATTGGTGCATTATCGCCATCACGAAAACCGCACTTGATGATACGCAAATATCCACCTGGACGAGTTTGGTAACGAGGGCCAAGCTCACTGAATAATTTACCAACCATATCCTTATTACGCATACGGCTGAAAGCAAGACGGCGGTTTGCAACGCTATCTTCTTTTGCCAAAGTAATCAAAGGCTCTGCCACACGGCGAAGCTCTTTTGCTTTTGGCAAAGTGGTTTTAATTAGCTCATGCTCAAACAATGAATTAGTCATGTTTTGGAACATAGCCTTACGATGGCTGCTGGTGCGACCCAGCTTGACTCCGCTTTTACGATGTCGCATGGTCAAGTATCCTTTAAATTAGCGGCTACGATAAGAAAAACGATCATCGACACGCAAATCACTTGGCGGCCAGTTATCTAAACGCATACCAAGTTCAAGATTTTTAGATGCAAGCACATCTTTAATCTCAGTCAATGATTTCTTACCAAGATTTGGTGTCTTCAATAGTTCAGTTTCTGAACGCTGTACCAAATCACCGATGTAATAAATATTTTCAGCTTTCAAGCAATTTGCCGAACGAACCGTTAACTCAAGATCATCTACTGGGCGTAACAGCACAGGATCAATCTCTTCTTTTTCTTTGATAGGCTCAGGCGCTTCTTCAGCTTCAAGATCCACAAAAATAGCAATTTGCTGTTGTAGAATCGTTGCAGCTTTGCGAATAGCTTCTTCTGGGTCAATCGTGCCGTTGGTCTCAAGCTCGATAATCAGTTTATCAAGATCGGTACGCTGTTCAACACGAGCATTTTCAACATCATAAGCCACTCTGATAATTGGGCTAAAGCTTGCATCAAGCTTTAGGCGACCAATAATTTTAGAATTGGCATCTTCACGACGCTGATTGGCAGGCTCATAGCCACGACCTGTCACTACATGTAGGCGCATCTTCAGATGACCACGCTCACTCAATGTACCAAGTACCAAATCAGGATTGGCGATTTCAACATTGTGTGGTAGCTCAAGATCAGCAGCAGTTACAACTCCTGCACCCTGTTTATCCAAAGTCAAATATGCTTCATTCTGGTCATGCAGAATAATCGCTAAAGACTTCAGATTTAAAAGAAGATCGAGTACATCTTCTTGCAACCCTTCTAGTGTTGAATATTCATGATCAACACCTTCAATCTCAGCTTCTACTACTGCAGCACCTGATAACGAAGAAAGTAGAATACGGCGTAGAGCATTACCTAGCGTATGCCCAAAACCGCGCTCTAACGGCTCGAGCGTGACCTTTGCAGTCGTTTCATTGACCGTATCGACATTAATCGCACTCGGTGTTAGAAACTCAGTTGCATTTGTCATAGTGTCACCTCGATTTAATTCGGATTATTTAGAATATAGCTCAACAATCAAGTTTTCATTGATTTCAGCTGGTAATTCACTACGCTCTGGCGCAGATTTGAAAGTACCTTGTAGTTTACTGTGATCAACTTCTAACCATGCTGGGATGCCACGCTGTGTCGCAAGCTCAACTGCGTTTTTAATACGAAGTTGCTCTTTTGATTTTTCATGCACTGCGATCACATCACCATCTTGAACTTGAATTGAAGGAATGTTAACGCGTACAAACTCATCACGACCAGCTTTTTTTAGCATGATAGCACGATGGCTAACCAATTGACGCGCTTCTGCACGCGTTGCACCAAAGCCCATGCGATAAACAACATTATCAAGGCGGCGTTCAAGGGTAACCAACAAGTTTTCACCAGTTGCACCACGCTCACGTGCTGCTTCTTTATAATAGTTAGAAAACTGACGCTCTAATACACCATACATGCGTTTAACTTTTTGTTTTTCACGAAGTTGTGATGCGTATTCAGAGGTTTTATTTTGGCTATTACCATGCTGACCAGGTACACGACCTGCTTTTTTTGTCTTAACATCGTAAGGCTTTACACCTGATTTTAATTGCAGGTCAGTACCTTCACGGCGAGACAATTTTAATTTTGGACCAATATAACGAGCCATAAGTCTATCTCCTTAAACGCGGCGCTTCTTGGGTGGGCGGCAACCGTTGTGTGGAATTGGTGTTACATCGCTTATGCTATTAATTTTATAACCCAATGCACCCAGTGCACGAACCGCAGACTCACGACCTGGTCCTGGACCTTTTACCAAGACATCAACATTCTTAACACCATAGGTTTCTTGTGCTGTTTTACCAGCAACCTCAGCTGCAACCTGAGCTGCAAATGGTGTAGATTTGCGTGAACCGCGGAAGCCTTGTCCACCAGAAGTGGCCCAAGCCAATGCATTACCTTGACGATCAGTAATCGTTACAATGGTGTTATTAAAAGACGCATGAATATGGGCGATACCTTCAGATACCGAACGACGAGCCACTTTTTTGCGGCTACGAGTGTCTTTTGCCATCTTTTAGCTTCCTAAGTTAGTTACTTTTTAATTGCTTTGCGTGGACCTTTACGGGTACGCGCATTTGTTTTAGTACGCTGACCATTAACTGGTAGACCACGACGATGACGAAGACCGCGATAGCAACCAAGATCGACCAAACGTTTGATATTCATTGAAACTTCACGACGAAGATCACCTTCTACTGTGTAGTTTGCAACTTCTGCACGAACAGCATCCAGTTGTGAATCATCTAACGAACCAATTTTAGTGGTTTCTTCGATACCAACAGCAGCAAGGATTTGCTTAGCAGTTGTACGACCAATACCAAAAATGTAAGTTAGCGAAATCACAGCATGTTTGTTGTCCGGAATATTTACACCGGCAATACGAGCCATTGATTTCTCTCCATTAGCACAAATACAGTTGTATTTGCTAAGTTTAACTGCTATCTCATAAATGATAGCATAGCAAGAAGCGGATAATACATTATCCGCTATAATAAATCAAGTATTAATTTGTAAATTAACCTTGACATTGTTTGTGGCATAGCTCTGCATTGTAAATAACAAGTACTTTATCTTTGCGATACATGAAGTCACAACTGCCACAGATTTTTAATTTTAATATGCTTCTAAAGAAGCGTATCATTATGACGATTTAATAATCGTCTGATCATGGTATTGATGTGTCATTAAATGTGCTTGTAATTGAGCGATAAAGTCCATCAAAACAACAACCATAATCAATAAAGATGCCCCACCTAGTGGAATTGGTACATTAAATACAGACTGTATAATCATCGGCATCAAACAGATGATTGTCATATACATTGCACCGATAAAAGTTAGGCGATTTAAAACAAAATCTAAATATCGCTTAGTTTGCTGACCTGGTCGTATTCCTGGAATATAAGCACCACTTCGCTTCAAATTTTCTGCAACCTCTTTAGGATTAAACATTAATGCCGTATAAAAATAACAGAAAAATATAATCATCACACCAAATAACAATAAGTATAAAGGTTGTCCAGGCTGAAGTACTAAAGTGATATTTTGAATAATCTCTTGGGTCAGCGTTGGATTTTCACTAACTGTAGTCCATTGACCTAAGCTGGCTGGAAGTAGCAATAGCGAGCTTGCAAAAATTGCTGGAATTACACCAGCCATATTGATTTTTAAGGGTAAATGTGACTGCTGCTGTGCATAAATTTTACGACCTAATTGCTGTTTTTGAGCATAGTTCACAGGTACACGGCGCTGTGCACGCTCAATAAAAACAATGGCCGCTATCACTGTAATACCCAATACGACAAATAAAAGCATAACAATCAAATTTAAATTTTGACTGAAAGCCTGTGAAATCATGCCTGGCGCACTGGCTATGATACTCGCTAAAATAAGCATAGAAATACCATTGCCCACACCTCGCTCAGTAATTTGCTCACCAAGCCACATTAAAAACATCGATCCTGCGACTAAAGAAGTCACTGCCGGAATATAAAAACTCAAACCAGTTGTCAATGTCAAGCCACCAGCAATCAAACCAGTAGACATACCAACTGCCTGAACAAATGCAAGTGCTAAAGTTCCTTGGCGCGTATATTTATTCAGCGTTCTGCGTCCAGATTCACCTTCTTTTTTTAACGCTTCAAGAGAAGGTATGATGGCAGACATCATCTGCACAACAATCGAAGCAGAAATATAAGGCATAATGCCTAGTGCCATAATAGACATACGCTCTAATGACCCTCCAGAAAACACATTAAACATACCCAAAAAGGTATTGCTATTACTCTGGAAAAAATTAGCTAAGCTAACAGGGTTCATGCCTGGAACTGGAATATGAGAACCAAGTCGATAAACAATCAGCGCCCCAAATAAAAAAAGCATACGCGTCCATAATTCATCATACTTTCTTACGAAAGTAAAAGGATTTAAGGGAATGCTAGA
The DNA here is from genome assembly GCF_001632285.1 of Moraxella catarrhalis. Classification (GTDB taxonomy): domain Bacteria; phylum Pseudomonadota; class Gammaproteobacteria; order Pseudomonadales; family Moraxellaceae; genus Moraxella; species Moraxella catarrhalis. The sequence continues at coordinate 126,103 of NZ_LWAH01000014.1, read as the reverse complement.
ACGAGATACTGACTGCCTTGACATAGATTACTCCTCGACACTACCACCGGCAGCTTCGATTGCTTGTTTTGCACCTTTTGTAACTTTTACACCTTTAAAAGTCAATGCACGGCCCACCTCACCAGATAAAATAATGCGTGCACGCTTCATATCACCACGAATAATATTCGCAGCTTTAAGGGTATCTAAGCTCACAGTATCGCCATCAATCTTATTAAGCTCAGATAGACGAACTTCAGCAGTTGTCATAGCCATCTTCGAAGTAAAACCAAATTTTGGTAAACGACGATAGATAGGCATTTGACCGCCTTCAAAACCCGCAGGAATGCTTGAGCCAGAACGCGAAGTTTGACCCTTAACACCACGACCACCAGTTTTACCTAAGCCTGAGCCAATACCACGACCACGACGGAATGCTTTTTTCTTAGCACCCAATGCTGGTGATAGTTCATTCAGTTTAAGACCCATTACGCTTCCTCCACTTTAACCATGTAATGTACACGATTTACCATACCACGAGTTGATGGAGTATCCTCAACTTCAACAGTATGACCAATGCGACGTAGTCCCAAACCTTTCAAACAAGCTTTATGACTTGCCAAACGATGGGCACTCGACTTTACTTGAGTAACTTTCATTTTTTTCATCGTAACTCACCTATTTCTTAGCCCAAAATTTCTTCGACAGATTTGCCACGCTTTGCGGCAACTTGCTCTGGCGATGTCATGTCACGCAAACCTTTGAAAGTTGCTTGTACAACATTGGCTGCATTGGTAGAACCATAGCATTTTGCCAATACATTCTGTACACCTGCAACTTCGAGTACAGCACGCATTGCACCACCAGCAATAACACCAGTACCTTCAGAGGCTGGTTGCATATAAACTTTTGATGCACCGTGACGAGCATTGATTGGGTGCTGTAGTGTATGACCAGCTAAATCCACCGTAATCATATTACGCTTAGCAGCTTCTAGGGCTTTTTGGATGGCTGCAGGCACTTCACGAGCCTTACCACGACCAAAACCAACACGACCGTTACCATCACCAACAACAGTTAATGCGGTGAAAGAAAAAATTCGACCACCTTTTACAACTTTTGCTACACGGTCAACGGCAACTAATTTTTCTACCAAACCGTCAGTTTGTTCAACTTTTGCCATGATTAGAACTCCAATCCGTTTTCACGAGCAGCGTCAGCTAGTGCTTTAACACGGCCATGATATTTAAAACCACTACGATCAAATGCAACTTTAGTGATACCAGCAGCTTTTGCACGCTCTGCAATAAGAGCACCAACAGCTTTAGCTGCTTCCACATTACCTGTTGCACCTGAACGCAAAGTTGCATCTAAAGTAGATGCTTGAGCAACAACCACACCACCCGTTGGTGAGATGATTTGTGCGTAAATATGACGAGGCGTGCGGGTTACTGTCAAACGGTCAACACCCAAATGACGGATATGTGCACGAGTTTTTTTCGCTCGACGAAGACGAGCTGATTTTTTATCGAACATTATGGCTCACCTTATTTTTTCTTAGCTTCTTTACGAAGAACAACTTCATCGCTATAACGAACACCCTTACCTTTATAAGGCTCTGGTGGGCGGAAGCTACGAATTTTAGCAGCTGCTTGACCAAGCTTTTGCTTATCGCTTGATTTAAGCAAAATTTCAGTTTGGCTTGGGCTTTCAGCCGTAACACCTTCAGGTAGCGTGTATTCGATCGGATGAGAAAAACCTAAACTTAGGTTTACTTTATTACCTGCAACTTGTGCACGATAACCAACACCAATCAGTTGCAGACGACGCTCAAAACCTTCACTAACGCCTTTAACCATATTGTTCAATAGAGCACGCACTGTACCAGTGTGCATCCACGCTTCTTTAGTGTCTACAACTGGAGATAGTACAACAATACCATCTTCTTGTTTTAGCTCGACCAATTCATGCAGGCTCAAAGATAAAGTGCCATTCTTACCTTTGACTTCAACCTGCCGATCGTTCAAAGTAACGTTGGTACCTTCTGGTAGCGTTACTGGGGCTTTAGCCACACGAGACATAGGAATTTCCTTTAAATGAAAACTAAACTACCATCAGATAAATGATAGCCATAAAAAACTAACAGGCATTAAAGCCTGCTAGTTTAACATATCTATACTTAGCTGTAAACTAAATATTCTAGATTTTTATCAGTAATTACATGTAATTAATTATGCAACCAATGCGATGATTTCACCACCAATACCAGCTTCGCGTGCCGCACGATCACTCATAATGCCACGACTGGTTGAGATAATGGCAACGCCAAGACCTTTTTGAACGCTTGGAAGTTCATCTTTACCACGATATTGGCGTAAACCTGGGCGACTATAACGCTTCAATTGCTCAATAACGCCTTTGCCTTGGTAGTATTTTAATTCAATATCTAATACCTTTTTACCATTTTCAGCTTCACTGACTTCAGCAGAAGTCAAATAGCCTTCAGCTACCAATAAATCAGCAATGGATTTGCGTAGTTTAGAAGCAGGCATCTGTACAGATGGTTTATTTCTTGCTTGTGCGTTGCGAATGCGAGTTAGCATGTCGGCAACTGGATCTTGCATACTCATAGCGTAACTCCTTATTACCAGCTAGCTTTACGAACGCCAGGCACATCGCCTTGCATTACATGTAAACGCAACATATTGCGTGAAAGACCAAATTTACGGAAATAACCATGGGGACGACCAGTTACGCCACAACGGTTACGCAAACGCACCGGAGATGCGTTACGTGGTAACGCTTGCAATGCCAACATTGCATCTAAGCGCTCTTCTTCGCTAGCATTGGTATCGCTAATGATAGCTTTTAGCTGAGCACGCTTTTCAGCATACTTAGCAACAGTTTTTTCGCGTTTTAATTCGCGATTAATCATGCTTTTTTTAGCCATAACGTTTTACCTTATCTGAATGGGAAGCCAAATGCTTTTAGCAATGCACGACCTTGATCATCATTTGCTGCGGTTGTCGTGATGGTCACGTCCAATCCACGGATACGATCGATTTTATCAAAGTCTACTTCAGGGAAAACGATCTGCTCTTTGATGCCCAATGAATAGTTACCACGACCATCAAATGCTTTGGCAGAAAAACCACGGAAGTCACGGATACGCGGGATTGCGATGGCAACCAAGCGATCTAAGAATTCATACATTTGCTCGCCACGCAAGGTGACTTTACAGCCGATTGGCCACTCTTCACGGATTTTAAAGCCTGCAACTGATTTGCGTGCTTTGGTTACAACAGGTTTTTGACCAGCGATTGCGGTCATATCTGCCAAAGCACCTTCAAGTAATTTTTTATCTTGTGCTGCACCACCAACACCCATATTTAAAGTGATTTTGGTGATTTTTGGTACTTGCATGACATTTTCTAAACCCAGCTCTTCTTTGATTTGCTGTTTTAGCTTGTCATTATATAACGATTTTAATCTTGCCATTACTATATACCCTTAGTTTTTTATGCAGTCGCCACTACTTCACCAGTTGAACGATAGATACGCTCTTTTTTGCCATCTTCATTCACTTGATAAGCAATACGATCTGCTTTTTGGGTGTTTGCGTTATAAATCGCAACATTTGAAATATGTAAAAAAGCTTCTTGCTTAACGATACCACCTTCCTTGCCTAGCATTTGGTTAGGTTTTTGGTGTTTGGTTACAATGTTAATGCCTTCAACTTTTACACGGTCTGCTTTCACCGCCAAAATTGTGCCTTGCTTGCCTTTATCTTTGCCAGCAATCACAACCACGGTGTCGCCTTTACGTAACTTTGCCATAATAAGCCTCTAAACAATTACAGTACTTCTGGTGCCAATGAAACAATTTTCATGAATTGTTCACTGCGCAGTTCACGAGTAACAGGTCCAAAAATACGCGTTGCAATCGGTGCTTTGTTATTATTCAACAATACTGCTGCATTGTCGTCAAAACGAAGCACTGAACCGTCTGGGCGGCGAACGCCTTTTTTGGTACGCACAACCACTGCATTCATCACATCGCCTTTTTTAACACGGCCACGCGGAATTGCTTCTTTCACTGTTACTTTGATGATGTCGCCAACAGATGCATAACGACGATGTGAGCCACCCAGTACTTTAATGCACTGAACGCGTCTTGCACCACTGTTATCTGCAACTTCCAGCATTGTTTCAGTCTGAATCATCGCATTACTCCAATAATAATAAAGCAATAAAAGTCATTTGCCACTAAAAGTGGATACATATCTAAAAGATATATATTATACTCTCAAATGACTTTTAATGCAAATGTCTTAAATTTTTACAGCAGTTTCAACTACATCCACCAAAGCCCAAGTCTTAGTCTTGGAGAATGGACGAGTTTCTTTGATGCGTACGATATCACCTTCTTGGCAAATATTATTTTCATCATGTGCCTTAATTTTGGTAGAACGACGAACTTGTTTACCATACATTGGGTGACGGATTTGGCGTTCGACCAACACAACGATAGATTTATCCATCTTATTGCTGATAACTTTACCAGTTACAACGCCAACTTCTTGGGTTTGGGTGTTATCGCTCATGCCTCACCTCTTTGTTTTTCATTAATCAAAGTCAAAATCTTAGCAATCGTACGACGATTGTTTTTGATTTCATGAGTATTGGCAAGCTGACCTGTGGCCTTAGCCATACGCAGACGGAACGCATCAAGTTGCTTTTCATCAAGCAATTGAGCCAACTCATCTACTGATTTTTCGCGTAATTCGTTGGTTTTCATTACATTATCGTCCGTTTAACAATGGTAGTCTTAAATGGTAGCTTGGCGGCTGCCAAAGTCAGTGCTTCACGAGCAAGGTCTTCACTAACACCTTGGATTTCATAAAGCATTTTACCTGGTTTGATTTCCGCTACCCAATACTCAACAGGCCCTTTACCTTTACCCATACGAACTTCTAATGGTTTTTCGGTAATTGGTTTATCTGGGAATACACGAATCCAAATTTTACCGCCACGCTTAATGCGACGAGTGATTGTACGACGCGCAGCCTCAATTTGACGCGCAGTCATACGACCACGACCGATAGATTTTAGACCAATTTCACCAAAAGCAACTGTATTACCACGCTGGGCAAGACCTGTGTTACGCCCTTTGTGCATTTTGCGAAACTTGGTACGTTTTGGTTGTAACATAGCTTAACCTCTGTCTGTGTTGCGGCGATTAGAACGACCACGGCGTTTTGGTGCGCGTGTTTTATCTTCAACAACTGGGTTGTAGGCACTATTCATACCGTCTAAAACTTCACTACGGAAAATCCAAACTTTAACACCGATAGTACCGTAAGTAGTTTCTGCACGCACTGATGCATAATCAATATCAGCACGCAATGTGTGTAGCGGCACACGACCTTCACGATACCATTCGGTACGAGCAATCTCAGCGCCACCTAAACGACCAGAAAGCTCAACTTTAATACCTTGAGCACCTGAACGCATACTATTTTGAACAGCACGCTTCATCGCACGGCGAAACATAACACGGCGTTCAAGCTGGCTGGCAATACCTTCGGCAACCAAACGAGCATCCAAATCAGGTTGAGAAATTTCTTGGATATTAACCTGAGCTGGAACACCCATCAGTTTGGTTAGCTCTTTTTGTAGGCTTTCGATATCTTCACCTTTTTTACCAATGATAATACCAGGGCGTGCACTATGAATCGTGATTTTTGCAGCACCAGTTGGACGCTCAATGTAAATATGGCTAACCATTGCACCTTCCAATTTTTTACGCAAAAAATTACGAACTTGGAAGTCATTCAGCAAATACTCTGAATATTGCTTAGGATTGGCATACCAGTTAGCGTTGTGCTTTTTGATAACGCCCAAACGAATACCAATTGGATGTACTTTTTGACCCATGATTATTCCCCTACTTTAACAGTGATGTGACAAGTGCGTTTACTGATACGATCAGCACGACCCTTGGCACGGGGCATGATACGCTTTAAGGTAATACCTTCATCAACATAAATGGTAGTGACACGCAACTTATCAATGTCCAAGCCATTATTGTGTTCAGCATTAGCAATGGCTGAATCTAGGCATTTTTTAACCAGTTTAGCACCTTTTTTGTTGCTAAATGTTAGAATGTCCAAAGCGCGCTCAATTGGCTTACCACGAACTTCGTCCGCAACCAATCTTACTTTCTGTGCCGAAATGGCGGCACCACGTAATTTTGCAGTTACTTCCATGGTAGCACCTTATCTTTTAGATTTCTTATCAACGCCATGACCACGATAAGAACGGGTCGGGGCGAATTCACCGAGTTTATGACCAACCATCTGTTCACTTACAATAACTGGCACATGAGTGCGACCATTATGAACTGAGATGGTTAGACCTACCATTTGAGGTAGAATCATCGAGCGACGTGACCAAGTTTTGATCGGTTTGCGGCTGTTGCTTTCTAGAGCATTTTCAACCTTAGCAAACAAATGCGCATCGATAAATGGACCTTTTTTCAATGAACGAGGCATGAAACTTTTCCTTTATTTCTTGGCACGACGGCGACGGATAATCATACTGTCAGTACGCTTGTTAGAACGAGTCTTAAGACCCTTAGCTTTCTGACCCCATGGGCTGGTTGGGTGTTTACCGAAGTTGCGACCCTCACCACCACCGTGTGGGTGGTCAATTGGGTTCATTGCTGTACCACGAACGGTAGGACGAACACCACGCCAGCGTGCTGCACCTGCTTTACCTAGTGATTTTAGGTTATTTTCAGTGTTAGATACTTCACCAATAACCGCACGGCAATTAGCATGAATACGGCGAGTCTCACCTGAACGCAAACGCACGATGACATAAGCACCATCACGACCCAATAACTGAACCGCTGCACCAGCAGAGCGAGCAATTTGAGCGCCTTTGCCAATTTTAAGTTCAATATTATGAATTACTGTACCGACAGGGATATTTTTCAATGGTAAGCAGTTGCCTGGACGGATAGGAGAACCTTCTCCAGATTGAACCTGATCGCCAACACTTAATTTCTTAGGTGCAATAATGTAACGACGCTCACCATCTGCATACTTCAAAAGAGCAATATGTGCTGTACGGTTAGGATCATATTCAATACGCTCAACAACAGCTGGAATACCATCTTTATTGCGTTTAAAATCAATTAAGCGATAATGCTGCTTATGACCACCACCGATATGGCGGGTGGTGATACGGCCATTATTGTTACGGCCACCAGTTTTAGCTTTTGATTCAACAAGTGGTGCATAAGGACGACCTTTATAAAGGTGTGGATGCACAACTTTTTCAACAAAGCGGCGACCTGGTGAGGTTGGTTTTGCTTTTACGATAGGCATTTTTTATTCCTTATTCGTTAGTCGCTGTTTCGCCAGTGGCTTCTTCACCAGCACCGATTTGTACGTCTGAACCAGCTTTTAAGGTTACATACGCTTTTTTCACGTCAGAACGCTTACCAACAACACGGCCAAAACGCTTGGTTTTGCCTTTGGTATTAAGTGTGTTTACTTTGACAACTTCAACACCTTCAAACATCAGCTCAACAGCTTGTTTGATTTCGCGCTTGGTTGCAGTGCTATCAACTTTGAAAACTTGCACACCAAGAGTGTCGCCCAGACGCTGAGATTTTTCTGAAAATACAGGTGCTTTTAGTACCTGATATAGTCTTGCGTTGCTCATGCAAGTGTCTCCTCAAATTGTTTGGCTGCTTCAACAGTCATAATCACTTTGTCAAAAGAAACCAAGCTTACTGGATCAACTTCACGAGTACCCAATACATTCACATATGGGATATTGCGTGCAGCCAAGTACAAGTTTTCGTCAACTTCATGAGTTACGATCAATGCGCGTGGGGCATTCAGTTCAGCCAGCTTAGCGATAAGCTCTTTGGTTTTTGGTGCTGATACAGCGATGTCATCAACCAAAACCAAACGCTCTTGACGAACCAATTCCGCCAAAATGCACTGCATTGCACCACGATACATTTTGCGGTTTACTTTTTGAGACCAATCTTGTGGTTTGGCAGCAAATGCACGACCACCACCAACCCAAATAGGGCTACGGATAGAGCCTGCACGAGCACGACCAGTACCTTTTTGACGCCATGGTTTTTTACCACCACCAGAAACTTCACCACGAGTTTTTTGAGCACGAGTACCTTGACGAGCACCAGCTAGGTAAGCAGTTACGACTTGGTGTACCAAGGCTTCGTTAAACTCACGACCAAAAGTGATCTCTGATAGTTCAACCGCTGCACCTGTAACAGTTTTTAAATTCACGTTAATCCCCTTTACTAGGCTTTGACTGATGGGCGTACGATAACATCGCCACCATTAGCACCTGGAACAGCACCTTTGATGACCAGTACACCTTTTTCGGCGTCAACAGAAACGATTTCCAAGCCTTGAACAGTAACTCGTTTATTACCCATTTGACCTGGCATTTTTTTGCCTTTAAATACACGACCTGGGGTTTGGTTTTGACCTGTAGAACCCAAAACACGGTGAGAAACAGAGTTACCGTGGGTTGCATCTTGAGTGCGGAAGTTATGACGCTTCACACCACCTTGGAAACCTTTACCCTTGCTTTGACCAGTCACATCGACCAACTGACCAACTTCAAAGATATCAGCTAGGATATTACCGCCGATTTCACGACCTTCTAAATCGCTTTCTTCTGCACGGAATTCCCAAACACCACGACCAGCAGCAACGCCAGCTTTTGCGAAGTGTCCTTTTTGAGCAGCAGTCACACGGCTGTCACGACGCTCACCTGTGGTGATTTGGATTGCGTTATAGCCATCGGTGTCTACTGTTTTGATTTGCGAGATGCGGTTGGCATCAACCTCAACCACTGTGACAGGAATAGAAACGCCTGCTTCAGTGAAGACTCGGGTCATGCCGCATTTTTTACCGACTAAACCAATCGCCATTTTAGACCTCTTTATATTAATAGTTTAATAGTTCAAACCAGACTTATGTTCATTAGCCCAAAGCGATCTGAACATCAACACCAGCTGCTAGATCCAGCTTCATCAATGCATCAACAGTCTTATCTGTTGGTTGCACGATGTCAATCATACGCTTATGGGTGCGAATTTCGTACTGGTCACGAGCGTCTTTGTTGACGTGTGGTGATGTCAATACGTTGAACCGCTCAATACGAGTCGGCAACGGTACAGGACCGCAAACTTGTGCACCTGTACGCTTTGCAGTATCGACAATCTCTTGTGCCGACTGGTCAATCAGACGATGGTCGAACGATTTTAGTCGGATACGGATTCTCTGGTTAGCCATGCCAACAAGCTCCTAATTAAGTGCTTTTAAACTTTCATCAATGAATGAAAGTTAAACCGTTAAAATTTACTTTCGAATTATAAAAAGCAAAATAATCTTATCCCTGCCAACCGTATGTCAAAAGCAAGGTAGCAGGGGTGTTTGTTCAATAGTGCCAAAAACGATGCTTTGGCTGTGGCGTTGCTTAGTACTTCCTTTGAGTTGAACAAGGTTCATTGTTGAAGTAAACTTTTCACATTCTTTGCAAAAAGTGCAACACAGTTCAAATGATTTGTCTATTATACACGAAAAATTTATCAATGCAAGGTATATATGAGACTTTTTGCTAATTTTTCTTAAATTTGACTGATAAATTGGTCTTCAATAACCAAAAATTCATCAAGAAAATCAACAGTGAATGTTAATCAAGTGCAATGTTGTACTGCTCGGGCGTGAAAAAGTTTTCAATCTCAAAACAAATGGGTTTGCCAATCAAATATTCTAAGTCTGCCACTGTACCAGCTTCGCTAGATAGCATCATATCAATCACGCTTGAATGAGCGATGACGGTAAATTGTTTAGGCTTATTAAAGGTGCGTCCATAGCGCATGATTTCACGAAATATCTCAAAGCATACCGTTTCTGCAGTCTTAATATAGCCTTTGCCATCACAGACAGGACAAGGCTCACACAGCTGTTGTGGCAGTGATTCTTTGGTACGCTTGCGTGTCATCTCTACCAAACCAAGCTCGCTGACTTGAGTGATATTCGTTTTGGCATAGTCATGGGTGAGCTGCTCTTGTAAGCTTGCTAGTACATCGGCTCTGTGCACCTCTTCGGACATATCGATAAAGTCAAGAATAATGATACCACCAAGGTTTCGCAGACGAATTTGGCGAGCGATGGCATGTGTTGCCTCTAGGTTGGTTTTATAAACCGTATCCTCCAAACAGCGTGCGCCAACATAAGAACCTGTATTGACATCAATAGTTGTCATCGCTTCGGTTTGGTCAATGATTAAATAGCCACCTGATTTAAGCTCAACACGGCGTTTTAGGGCATTTTGCAGATCTTCTTCGACACGATATAAATCAAATAAAGGAGTCTCGCCTGCATAATGCGTCACCATCGGTGCAATGAAAGGTACAAACTCTTGGGCAAAATGTGCTACCTCATGATACATCATCTCATTATCAATCAGCACTTTGGTTGTTTTTTCATTAACCAAATCACGGATACACCGAAGCGGCAATGATAGCTCTTGGTAAATCAACTCACTGCGTTTATTGGAATGTAACCGTGTCGCTGCTTGGCGTGCGATGATGGTTTGCCAAAGTTGTAATAAATAATAAATGTCCTCTTTAAGCTTAGACTCACTCATCTCCTCAGCGGCAGTGCGTGCAATCAGTCCGCCTTTTAAGTTGGCGTTTTGCATAAGTTGCGTCAGAATGTCTTTTAATCGTGTCCGCTCTTCAGTTTCTTCGATGCGTATCGATACCCCAACATACTCATCATTTGTAGGTAAATACACCAAATAACGAGATGGTAAAGAGATGTTCGTCGTCAGGCGAGCACCTTTTGTACCAAGTTCATCTTTGACGACTTGCACCAAAATTTTATCGCCTTCTCTTAGGCGATATTGAATTAATTCAGCGTTTGGTGACTCAGGTTTTTTGGGTAAAGCAGGTCTTTGGATATCGATGGCTGAGCTATACCCATTTTGCTCAGCACGCTCATCTTGAGAAGCGTTACTTTGATGTGCGATGCGAAGCTGTGTAATCGGTGCTGGTGGTGCTTCGTCTAAGCTGTCGCTACTACGCTTGGGTTTTTGCATATCATTGGCATGTAAAAATGCAGTTCTGGCTTGTCCAATATCCACAAACGCTGCCTGCATACCCGGCAAAACTCGCGCCACAGTACCCAAATAAATATTGCCAACCAAACCCAATTTTTGGTGGCGTTCAATCAAAATTTCACTGGTAACGCCATCGGTCAGCACCGCCATGCGTGACTCCATGGGTGTATAATTAATTAATAATTCTTCTGACATTATTTACTCTTTATTTATAACTTGGTAATCTTTATCTGATACTTATGGTAAGTGATATTTTCTTAATGTGCAAGTTTAATGCCCCTTAGATGAGTTTATTGATTTCATAAATCTGATATCAGTCTATGCAATTTAAACATCGTCATATATAAATGCATTGGTCAATACAATCAATGAACAAAATGGGGCTAATTGACTGTTTGTAAAGCCATTTTATCAATCAAAGCCAATGTCTGTGCTAATGGCAATCCAACAACATTGGTATAACTGCCATCAATCGATAGCACCCAAGCCATCGCACCGCCCTGAATGGCGTAAGCAACTGCCTTATCCTGTGGTTCGCCGCTTGCCCAATAAGTTGCCATCATCGCTTGGGTGATTTTAACAAAAGTTACTTTGGTACACTCACAAATGACTGCTTGGTCAACAATTTGACTTGCATCAATCACGCTAATACACACTGCCGTCCAAATCTCATGTGATGTATCTGAAAGCATCTGCCACATACGATATGCATCCGCCTGATCTTTGGGCTTGGTCAGTACCAAATCATCAATCACGCCAATGGTGTCTGCGGTGATCAAAAGGCACTTATCTGGCAAATGGCTGTTCAGGGCTGCTTGCTGTGCCTTGGTCAGCACCATGCGATTAATATAGTCTGTTGGTGCCTCTTTGGCTTGCCAAGACTCATCAATCTCAACTGCGTTTACAACAAATTTCACGCCTGCAGCCAAAAGCAGCTCTTGGCGTCTTGGTGATGTGGATGCCAACACAATCGGCAAAGTTTTTATATCATTCATAATCGGTTTAAGATAGTAGACAACAAACGCATTATCCGCTTTTTGACCAGCTTGGTCAAATGGCTCACTGATAAATATTTATAAGTAAAAACCGCTCAGATTTAAAAGTTTGTTTTGTGCCTGTTTCAAGCTATGGTACAATTAACCATTTTATTAGGCTTTATGTCGTTAACTTTATAAGACAAATCAAATTCAGTTTAGTGCGATTGGCTTTTCGTGGCATGCGATGGCGTGAGATCACAACCAATCCATAAAAGCATGACTTATCTGCTTACTGATCAATTTAAACAAATTTGTATGATTTTTAGGAGCATTCATGACCATCACCACCGAAGACATTTTGGACTGTGCAAATTTATCACGCCTTGCTCTTGATGAAAAAACCGCCCAAAACTATGCAGGCAATTTGGATAAAATCCTAGCCATGATGGACATATTAGATGGCGTAAACACTGATAATATCAAGCCTTTGGCAAATATCCACGAAGCTTGTAATGAGCTGCGTGCCGACATTGCCAATTCTGACATTGGCCGAGACGGTTTTCAAGCGGTTGCCCCTATGGTGCAAGATGGGTTATATTTGGTGCCACAGGTGATTGAATAACAAGGCATGGTCTAAAAAATGGCAGTATGTTTTTAGACCCCATCTGGATTTAACATTTAAATAAAACAAAATTCAACATAAAAAAGGCATTTTATGACAGATTTACACCACCTATCCGTCCATGAATTAGCAGACGGTCTAAAAAACAAACAATTTAGCAGCCATGAACTGGTAGAGCATTTTGCCAATCGCATTAACCGCTTAGATGGTCAAATCAACAGCTTCATCACCAAAGATTTTGACAATGCCCTAGCCCAAGCCGAACTTGCCGATAAACTGCGTGCAAAAGGCGACAACCGTCCACTTTTGGGCGTACCAATGGCTCATAAAGACAACCTATGTACCAAAGGGGTTTTGACCACTGCTGGCTCAAAAATGCTCTACAACTTCGTCTCGCCCTATCATGCAACGGTCGTTGACAACATCGCAAACAGTGGCTTTGTGAGTCTTGGCAAACTTAACATGGACGAATTTGCCATGGGTTCGGACAATGAAAGTTCATACTTTGGGGCAGTGCATAACCCTTGGGATACCACTCGTGTGCCAGGTGGGTCGTCAGGGGGTTCAGCGGCAGCGGTGGCGGCAGGGTTTGTGCCTGTGGCGACAGGCTCAGATACAGGCGGTTCTATTCGCCAGCCTGCCAGTTTTTGTGGCATCACAGGCATCAAGCCCACTTATGGGCGTGTGTCTCGCTATGGCATGATTGCTTATGCTTCAAGCCTTGATCAGGCGGGCGCTTTTGGCAAATCCGCCCTAGACTGTGCCTACCTGCTCGCCCCGATGACAGGATATGACCCCAAAGACGCCACATCCATCAGTCGCCCCAGTGAGGATTATGTGGCGGACATTTTGGCAACAGCCACAGACGGCAAACCTTTGGCAGGCAAAAAAATCGGCATAGCACAGGCGTATTTTGGGGCAGGGCTTGATGATGAAGTAGAAAAATCCATTCGTGCTGCCCTAGCCACATATGAAGCACTGGGGGCAAAAATCGTAGAAGTGGACATTACCGACCCTGCCATCACACTTGCCACTTATTATCTGCTCGCCCCCGCTGAGGCCAGCTCAAACCTATCTCGCTATGACGGCGTGCGTTTTGGTTATCGCTGTGAAAATCCCAAAGACTTACACGACTTATACACTCGCAGCCGCTCTGATGGCTTTGGCGAAGAAGTGCAACGCCGCATCATCATGGGTACTTATGCTCTCTCGGCAGGCTATTTTGACGCTTATTACACCAAAGCCCAAAAGGTACGCCGTCTTATCGTGGATGATTTTAAAAAGGCATTTGAAAAATGCGACATCATCGCAAGTCCTACCGCTCCAACGGCTGCCTATAAATTGGGTGAAAGCCTTGACCCTGCCAGCATTTACCTTGGTGATGTCTACACCATCGGCGTAAACTTGGCAGGTCTGCCCGCCCTATCGCACCCTGTTGGACAAGCAAATGGCTTGCCTGTGGGCTTACAACTCATCGGCAAACACTGGGCAGAGAGCGAACTATTGACAACCGCTCATATTTATCAGGCAAATACCAAATTTCATAAGGATAAGCCAAATTTGGACTGACGCTTTGGCACAAATAAAGCATATTAATAGAAATGATATTAATAGATTGAATACAGAGAGCACATTATGACCCAACAAGCCCCCCTAATTGATGGCTATGAAGTTGTGATTGGTATTGAGATTCATTGCCAATTAAATACTGACAGCAAAATCTTTTCAAACGCCCCCACCGTCTTTGGGCAAGAACCAAATACCCAAGCCACCATTGTAGATTTGGGCTTTCCTGGGGCGTTGCCTGTCTTAAATGCAGGCGTGATTGAGCGTGCCTTAAAATTTGGCATGGGTGTCAATGCCAAACTTGGTACTTATAACACTTTTGACCGTAAAAACTACTTTTATCCTGACCTGCCCAAAGGCTATCAAATCACGCAAATGGCAAATCCCATTGTTGGCGAGGGCTATATTGACATCCTTGTCAATGCAGGGCAAAAGGATGAATACACCAAACGCATTGGTATCACACGGGCTCACCTAGAAGAAGACGCTGGCAAATCGGTGCATGATGCTGTACCACAGATGACGGGTGTGGATTTGAACCGTGCAGGTACGCCGCTCATTGAGATTGTCTCTGAACCTGACATGCGTTCGGTTGATGAGGCGGTTGCTTATGTCAAGACCATTCACGAACTGGTTACATGGCTGGGTATCAGTGATGCCATCATGGCAGAAGGCTCGTTCCGTGCGGACATTAATGTGTCGGTACACAAGCCAAACACGCCCTTTGGTACTCGCTGTGAGCTTAAAAACCTAAACTCATTTCGCTTTATTCATCGTGCCATTAAATCCGAAATTGAACGCCAAATTGATGTCATCGAAGACGGCGGAAAAGTCGTGCAAGCCACACGCCTATATGACCCTGAGCGTGATGAAACTCGTGCCATGCGTACCAAAGAAGAAGCCAATGATTACCGCTACTTTCCAGACCCTGACCTGTTGCCTGTCATCATATCAGATGAGACACTTGCCAAGGTGCGTGCCGATATGCCAGAGCTGCCAAGCGTACGCAAAGAGCGATTTGTGAATGAATTTGGCTTGACCGCCTATGATGCCAATGTACTAAATGGCAGTCGTGAACTGTCGGATTATTTCTTGCAAGTACTTGATATCATTGGCAAAAATAACGCCAAAATCGCAGCAAACTGGGTCATGGGTGAGCTGTCAGGCTCACTGAACAAAAATGAGCTGACCATTGACCAATCACCCATCAGTGCCAAGCGTTTGGCAGGGCTGATTGTGCGAATTTTGGATGATACCATCAGCGGTAAAATCGCCAAAGAGGTGTTTGGTCATCTGTGGGAGTCTGACAAAAGTGCTGATGAAATTATCACCGAAAAAGGACTAAAACAAGAGACCGACACAGGGGCAATTGAAGCCATCATCGTCGATGTACTTGCCAATAACCAAGCCATGGTGGATGAATACAAAGGCGGAAAAGAAAAAGCCTTTAATGGACTGGTCGGACAAGTGATGAAAGCAAGCCGTGGCAAGGCAAACCCCGCTCAGGTCAATGCGTTGTTAAAACAGATGATTGGAGCGTAATTTAAGCTTAAAATCTAAGCTTAATTTCATCGTACTTAAGTTTCGTTTTATGTCACACCAAAGGCGAATAATGATCCTTTGGTGTGGCACTTGTTTTGATAAGCACATCTACAATCGCCATAGGGCATAATTTTTTGATGATTTTACTTTAAGATCAAAAAACTTATAAATTATCTTGCAAATTCCCAAAAATCAGTTAAAATATAAAAGATTACGGAATGTAGCGCAGCTTGGTAGCGCACTTGCATGGGGTGCAAGGGGTCGTAGGTTCAAATCCTATCATTCCGACCAAATATTATTTTAGGGTGTCCATTTCAGTGCGACACCCTTTTTATTTTTAATGCTTTTAGCCTTTTTCTTATCCTAATGGTGTCATTTACTCCCCATTTTTCTAAATCCAATGAAATCATTAGTATCATTTGTTATCTGATTTTATGATATCAACAAGGGGTAAAAAATGCTCACCGATACGCAAATAAAAGAGCCTCAGCCGTCAGCATTCTCATAAAAGCACATGATTAACATTAACCATGTGCTTGTTTTAGATTGACTCAATGGGGTTTATTTGGCTTGCTCAAGTATATAATTAACCGCCGCATAAACCTCAGATTCTGCTACATCGCCAATCGCTTGGGCTGGCATCTTGTTAAATCCTTTGGCAGAGTGCGCCTGTAATGTTTCCAAACCTTTTTCATCTAGGCGTTTTTGCCATTCAGCTTTGTCAGTGATTTTTGGTGCTTCAAGCAAGCCTGCATCATGACATACTTTACAAGTCTTTTCATAGCGAGCTTTACCCACCTCAATAGATGCAGCTTCCACTGGTGCATGACTTGTAGTAACATCAACTGGCTCAGTCACTTCCGCCACTTCAGGGGCGTCTTGGGTCTCTGCCGTCTCAGGTGTTGCTTGAGTTTCAACACTTGGTTCAGGCTGAGCTGGGGCAGGCTCACTGGTTGGTGTGCTTGGCTGGGTTTCATTAACAGGTGCAGGCGTGGATGTTGAATTATCGCTGCCACATCCTGTCAACCAAAGACCCAAACACAAAGAAAAAATAAGTGGCTGTACTTTTAGTTTTTGGTGTTTCATATTTGCTCCGATACAGTTTGGTTTGCGCTTTGCAGTTAACTTGGTTTGATCATTTAACTTGGTTTGATCACCAAATTTAACTCTGCTTTAGGCTGACTATGAGTGCTGGATGCATCTGTGATAGTTTATTACCATCACATCAATATTTTAACATATTTAATAGTAACAACAAATGATATTTTAAATAAATCATGTGGAATTGTCATGCCAAATCATAAAGCCAAGCAACATCCCATTCACAAGATAACAGCCCATAACCTAATGAAAATAAGAAACCCATAAC
Organism: Moraxella catarrhalis; assembly: GCF_001632285.1. GTDB lineage: Bacteria > Pseudomonadota > Gammaproteobacteria > Pseudomonadales > Moraxellaceae > Moraxella > Moraxella catarrhalis. The sequence continues at coordinate 108,865 of NZ_LWAH01000014.1, read as the reverse complement.
TATTAGAAAGTCAATCAAAATAAAAATACGGTTAAAAATATGGTTGTGATATAAGGTTGTCCAATTTTTTATTTTAACTATTTTTTATCAATAAAATTTAATTATTGGTAGATAATCATTAAAATTTAATTATCAAATTAAGCCATACCGACCTTTGATAACATTTTAAACCTTAAAAATAAAAACCGCCAAATCCACATTTGACGGCTTTATCCCAAATAACTTGCAACCACGATACTCACGATACTAAGATTTTATACATTCATATTGTGTATATTCGTATGATGGTTATCTGTATCTCATTCATTAACGCTATGTTATCTTAGTCAGATAAGCCAAGCATTTTTACATACCCTGCGGTGCTAAAATCATCAGCTCAACACGGCGATTTTGAGCACGACCTGCTTCGGTTGCATTCGATGCAATCGGTTGTCGTATACCATACCCCACTGTCTGAATACGATATGGATCAACGCCTTGATTAATCAAGTAATAACGCACTGAATCCGCTCGACGCTCAGACAGCTCTTGATTATAAGCCGCTTGACCCGTTGAGTCTGTATGTCCTACAATGACAATCGTTGTTTCATGATACTGATTCATCGTATTAGCCAGCTGGTTTAAACGACCCAAAAATGCACTGTTTAAAGTATCGTCATCATGAGCAAAAGTAATATTACCTGGCATAGTTAGATTAATATTACCCGTGTCGGTATCGTGGGTTACAGTCACGCCCGTTCCTTGCATTTGTTGCTCAATCTGCTTTGCTTGACGCTCCATATACGCCCCTGCTGCTGCACCAACTGCCGCCCCCAAAATGGCATCACGACCTGTTTTTTCGCCACCAGTTGCTTTTGAAATGGCAGTACCGCCAAGTGCACCTGCCACAGCCCCAATCACCGCCTTATTGACATTAGCACCACCAAATCCTGTGCCATTGCCAGTTGTGCCTGTATTTGCACAACCTGCCAAAGCCATACTTGATGCCAACAGCACAACACCCAATGCTTTAATTTTCATAAAAACTCCTTTTGCTTTTGGCTAACCAAATGTGAAATTATTATAAATTCTAAGATTAGAAAATATTTCTGCATCTAAATACAAAATGTAAGTTGATTACTTACTTATATTATGAAATATTATGAGCAAAATTTCTTACTTATTTGTATAATAACTGTAGCACAGATGTGCACTTTTTATTATTTTTAATCAAAAATGCATAGTCAACGATAGATTACCTTTGTTAATTTTATGCATTTTTCAGCAGTTTTTGGTAAACTGTTCTTAATCATGAAGCTTTTTTCAAATTTAATCAACTCTTATTAACTTTTATCGATACTGTCAAATGATATGCATCACTGTATGTAGGTAACTCATGATAAACTCTCGCAAAATGCTGCCCTTATTTAAAAAACTGCACACCAAGCAACCGAAACTTGCCCAGAAACTTTCACTACTCACCAACGCAAGTGCCATTACCGCCAATAGTTTGGCATTGGGTGTACCTGTCATTGGGGCGGGCTTGGCTAAGACACTCACTCGCTCAAAATTAGCCGATCAAACCATCATCACAGCTGCCAATCGCTGGATTCATACCAATAATTTGTTGATTGATAAGGTCTTACCTCATAAAGATTGGCGTATTTTTTTACCCAAAAATTTAAATCCCAATGGCAAATATCTGCTAATTTGTAATCACCAATCTTGGGTAGATACCAGCATCATTCAGTATATCAGCGAAGGTCGGCTGCCCATCACCCGATTCTTTGCCAAGCATGAACTGATTTATATCCCAGTTGTTGGTCAAGCCTTTTATTTTTTAGATTTTCCCATGATGAAACGCCATACCAAAGCACAAATTGCCAAAAACCCTCAATTGGCTCGCCGTGATTTGGATGAAGCATTACGAGCTTGCCAATCTTTGAAAAATAAGCCTTTTGTCTTACTCAATTATTTAGAAGGAACACGCTTTACTGCTGAGAAACACACCAAGCAATCCTCTCCGTATAAGCATCTGTTAAGACCTAAGGCGGGTGGTTTTGCACTGGCTTTATCCAGCCTTGGTGATGAGATTGATGGTATTTTGGATATGACTTTGGTTTATCCAGACGGCGCACCGAAATACAGCGACCTTTGGTCAGGTAAACTGACACGGCTATCGGTAGATATTGAATTTATCAGCCCAAATGATGAGTTATTAACAGCACTTAAACATGGTGAATACGATACCAATCAAACCATCAAACATGCACTTTATGCTTGGCTTGATGAAATTTGGCAAGCCAAAGATAAAAAAATAAGTCAAAGACTGGCGGAATTTCATCAGTCTTAATTAAACCATAAACAAAAGTCCACCACAAGATATGGTTAAAATATATTTTAACAAAGGTGGGCTTTTTTAATACTTCATTAAAAAAGCCTGTTGTGCTTATTTTGGTTGGTTTTTGGTTTTGGTTTGGATAAAATACATGCATCACCTCTTTATTGACCCATGCAATTGATTAGGTAAAACCATGAAAGCGCCCCCAAATAATGCCAAAGATTTTGAAGAATTTGGCACGCCACAACAAGCGGACTTGCCAAACGATGCCATTCCGTTTTATGGCACTCAAAAATACAGCGACCACCCACCTAGCCGCCTTAAGCTTGGCTATGATATTGTCATGTTGATATTATTATTCATCGATTTGATTTTAATGATCATTGACAATATTTTAATGAGTGGTTTTGCACTCAGTATTGCCAATTGGTTGACGATATCACAGGCTGTAACAACCTATCAAACCGATCATCACTTGCATATCTCTGCACTTGGCGGATTTTTTACATTATTTTGGATAATGGATTTATTAGCACGCTGGAGTTTGGCGATTTATCAAAAAACTTATTACCGCTGGTTTTTCTTTCCATTTGTGCATTGGTATGAGGTTTTGGGCGTATTTCCTGCGTTGCGTGCGTTACGACTTTTGCGAGCTGCAGTCATTACCAAAAGATTACACCGATTGGGTATTCAGGTTATTCCCAAACGCTGGGTAGATTCTGCCAAATTTTATTATCATCTTTTACTTGAGGGGCTGTCTGATCGGGTAATTTTGACAGCAATTGATAATTTTCGTGCCCAAATCGCTCGTGATGGTGCTGGGGGTGCTAAAGTCATTCACCAGACCATTGAGCGTAATCGTACCCAAATTGAGCTTGCCTTACTCACCTTATTGCGTAACGAGTTGACGCCCAAATTACAATCCGCTCTTTTGGCAAATCACGGTGAAAAACTTGCCATTGATATTGGGCAAGCCGTAGAAAAAGCACTCACCAACACCCCTGAATTACACAAATATCTAAAACTCATCCCCATTGCAGATGGTATGATAGAATCACAAATTCACACCATTGGCAATCAAATCGGGCAAAATGTCACCACTGCTGTCAATCGTCATTTGTTTGACGATATAACACTAGATACTCTATGTCATCGATTGCCCATGGTGTTGCCCAAATTGATGCCTCTCGTCCTGAGATTCAGATACTCATTGCCGAGATTATTGAAGCGGTGCTAAATTATTTTGAAGAACAAGTTAAAACTCAACAATATCACCATAAAAAACAACTGCCCATTTGAAACTGGCGTACTTTTTTCATTTTTTAAAAAGTGCTACAATGGCAAATTAAGCCAATCCTTTCAATTCAGGCATTATTTTTATAAGGCATCATTCTTATGACCCAAGCCGTCACTTTATTTGGTAAAATGCTAACTTTCAGTCGCCTAAAAGTCCATACCGATGACTTAACCGAGATTCGAAAGGATTTGATGCAAGTACTCAGCAACAATCCCATTGCCAGTGGCTTGCCGATTGTGATTGATAGCACGGTAAATCTTGAGCTGGATGCACTCATTGATATGCTTTGGCTGATGGATGTGCAGCCCATCGGTGTGGTGAGCGGTCCTTTAGATAATCAAGCACGAGATCTACGCTTGGCAATCTTTCCTGCTGATGGTAAACGCATTGAACGATTGCCAAATACCGAAGACAAATCAAATCCCAATCAAAGCGGTACAGTGCCTGCACCCAACTATGACACTGACAAACCCATCTCAGCTGCTGCTGTAAGTACTCAGCAAGGTTCCACGCTATCAACCGCTCAAGATAATCATCGCTCATTAGTGAGCGGCATTCATACACATATGTTGCGTTCAGGTCAAAGCCTACAACACTTAGGGGGTGATTTGACAGTCATTGGTGGCGTCAATGACGGTGCAGAAGCCATTACGGATAACAGTTTGCACATTTATGGGCGTGGTTTGGGGCGACTTGTTGCAGGTGCAACGGGTGATAAAGAAGCACGCATTTTTTGCCAAAAATTTAATCCATCTTTGGTGTCAGTTGCAGGTACTTATTGCTTGCGTGATGCCATCCCAAGCGAGATGATTGATCAGGCAGTACAAGTTACTTATGATGAAGCACAAGGATTGGTATTCACCCTACTAAACCAGCTATAAGTACCAATTTTTTGGATAATTTTATCCAAATAATTACTCATGAATTGATGAAAATTCCTAAATATGCTATGCTAATAATATGTTAAATTTGGGTAAATTTGTGCGTTGATTGTATCATCGCTGTTTGCTTTATCTTATTTTAAGGAGTGCCATTGTGGCAAAAATCGTTGTAGTAACTTCAGGTAAGGGCGGTGTCGGCAAAACCACCACCAGTGCATCATTTGGTGCAGGGCTTGCTAAGCGTGGCTTTAAAACAGTCATCATTGACTTTGATGTCGGTTTGCGTAATTTAGATCTAATTATGGGTTGTGAAAATCGCATCGTCTATGACTTTGTAGATGTGATCAGTGGTAATGCCAAGCTTGCTCAAGCCTTAGTCAAAGACAAACAATTTGAAAATCTATACATTTTGCCTGCATCGCAAACGCGAGACAAAGACGCTCTGACCGATGAAGGCGTGGCTAAAGTCATGAAAGAGCTGGCAGATGATATGAAATTTGATTTTATCATTTGTGACAGCCCTGCGGGTATTGAGCGTGGTGCACAGCTTGCGATGTATCATGCTGATGAAGCACTCATCGTTACCAATCCTGAAGTTTCATCGGTACGAGACTCTGATCGTATCATTGGTATCCTACAAAGCCGTACCAAAAAAGTAGAAGATGGTGGTAGTGTGCGTGAGCATTTGGTTATCACTCGCTACAATCCACAGCGTGCAGCCGAAGGTGAGATGATGGATTATCATACCATCGCCGATGAAATTTTACGCGTGCCTCTGATTGGTATCATTCCAGAAAGTAATGCCGTCTTAGAAGCTTCAAACCAAGGGCAACCAGTCATTCACTTTACAGATTCCGCTGCTGGTCAATGCTATGAAGACATTGTTTCTCGTTTTTTGGGTGAAGATGTGCCACTGCGCCACCTAGAAGTGAAGAAAAAAGGCTTCTTTGAACGCTTATTTGGAGGCTAGTCATGAAAAAAGGATTTTGGAGTTCGTTGTTCGGCAATCAATGCGGTCCAAACAGTGCCGATATTGCCAAAGACCGCCTAAAAGTTATCGTTGCCAGCCACGACCGACTCAATACTCGCTTGACTGCTGATCGCATTGAGCAGATGAAGCGTGAAATCTTAGCCGTGGTCAATAAGTATGTTAACGGTGTTAATATTGACGACCTTAACATTAATCATCGTCATGAAGATAACTTGGATATGCTTGAGATGAACATCAGTTTACCTGATCGCAAGTAGCAAATAGATTGATTGAATAAAAACGCAAAGTCTTATGCTCTGCGTTTTTATCTTGATAAGGCTTAAATGATTAAATCTTATTTAGCCAACAACTAAAATAAAAAACCCTAGAATAATCTAGGGTTTAATCTTTATTGCAGATGCAGTCGAGCAGTACAATAATTAGTACTTACGCTGATGACGCACTTGCTCACGATAGACTTTTTTCTTATAGCGTTTAACGGCAGCCGCTTTTTTACGCTTACGCTCTTGCGTAGGTTTTTCAAAGAATTCTTTTTTACGAACATCCGCTAGCACGCCAGCTTTTTCACAAGCACGCTTGAAGCGACGGATCGCAATATCAACTGGTTCGTTCTCTTTTACCTTTACTGAAGGCATAGGTTACTCCATATTTAAGACAGGTGGCATCAATCTGGCTGTATTATTCGCTATATAGCTCCGTTGTCTTGGGACGGGCATCAGCTCAAATCGGAAAAAAAATAAACCCATTCACCCTTTGGTGATATGGTCTGTTTTATCAAGACAGACAAAACAGCGAAAATTATACATGAATATTTATAAGAAAACAAGGATTAATTGCAGTCATGTTTAATATGGTCTAATTTTTTGTCAATAAATACTTATTTTTATTATCATTCACACTGTGACAATATAGGCAACATTGATTAATTTCAACCCATTTTCACCATTCAAACCGATTGAGCTAACACACAGTTTAAAAAGTTAAACACTACTTGATCATCAAATAAGCAAGTAGTGTTTAATAATGACAAAGACTATTTTAGCCCCTTTTCCATATCCTCAAATTTTTGAACAATATAAACAGGCGGCGGTGCTGTCATCAGACTTACTGCAATGGTTGTCACCAAACTAAAAGCAAAACCGGGTAAAATTGAATAAATGGCATCATTAGCTGGCTGACCGCCAATCTCAAAACCACCATACACCCAAATAATCACCGTCAAGGCACCCACAATCATGCCAGCCAAAGCACCATTTCGGTTCATACGCTTCCACATCAGGCTTAAAATTACCAATGGACCAAATGCTGCCCCAAATCCTGCCCAAGCATGTGATACCAAATTTAATACTGAACTGTTGCTATCGCCTGCCAACATAATCGCAATGATCGCGACTAAAACAACCGAAATACGGCCAATAAGCACTTGGCGTGCCTCTGAGGCTTGTTTATCCAAAAATAACTTATAAATATCTCGTGTCAGTGAACTTGAGACCACCAGCAATTGGCTTGAGATGGTACTCATAATTGCTGCTAAAATTGCCGCCAACAAAAATCCTGAAATCAGCGGATGAAACAGCACTTGTGAAAATACCAAAAAGATGGTTTCAGGATCCTTAAGCTCTATACCTGTGCGTGCCACATAAGCAATCCCTGCCAAGCCAACCATCAAAGCACCAATTAGGCTTAAAATCATCCAGCCCATGCCAATCACCATGGCAGTCGGAACATCTTTAACTGAGCGAATTGCCATAAAGCGTACAATAATGTGTGGCTGACCAAAATAGCCAAAACCCCATGCCATCAAAGAGATAACACCCATGACAGTCACGCCATTCATCCAATTAAAGACCTCGGTATTTGTCTGTGTGGCAATCGCCATCGCCTCAGACACACCACCAATCTCGCCAAATGCTACCACAGGTACAATTAGCATGGCGATCAGCATAATGACGCCTTGGACAAAGTCAGTTAATGACACTGCCAAAAAGCCGCCAAACAAGGTATAAGCCACAACAACGCCTGCTGTTACCCACAAACCCATGCTATATGATAAATTCAATGAGCTTTCAAACAGTTTACCACCAGCCACCAAGCTGGCTGCTGTATAAACCGTAAAAAATAAGATAATGACCACCGCCGACATGATACGCAAAAGATGTGATTTATCATGAAAACGATTTGAAAAATAATCTGGTAAAGTAACAGCATTATCTGCAAGCTCGGTATAAACACGCAAACGCGGTGCAACAATCAGATAATTAGCACAAGCACCAATGGTCAGACCCAGTGCGATCCAAATACTTACCACGCCTGAAGCGTACATGTATCCTGGCAAGCCCAGCAAAAGCCAGCCTGACATATCAGACGCACCTGCAGATAATGCAGTTACAGCAGGACTTAGATTGCGTCCGCCAAGCATATATCCTTCAATGTCATTTTTTTGTTTAAAATAAGCATAAATTCCGATTGCAATCATCAAAATAAAATAGACAGCCAACGAAATCCATACACCTGTTTCTACAGATTGCATGGTCAATCTCCTTTTGATAACCAGCCTAGCGCATGTTATCATTTTTAATAAAATATATTGGTTGAAATATTAAAAATACATACACAAAGTATATGTATATTCACATTATAACATGAAAATAACAAATGATTATCATTTGGCAGAATACCATCAATATTTATTCACTTAATTTTAATTAAATGACCAAACTGCCCATTTGTTTTGTTTGCAATCGGTAATCAAATTCAAACTTTCTCATAAAATGATAATCAACCCCCTATCGTTTGATGACTTTAGGGAAATGTTATAAGTAAACCATTAAAATCCTTTAAAAAAGATTTGTTAATTTAAAAAACTTAGGTATAATATTATGCTTATTTTATTTTGATTATCAAAGTATGATCAAAATGATAAAACGCCCATTTGGGCATCACTTGGCGAGCTGGTCGCAAGCTCGTCTGACATTTGACATTTATCTATCCAAAAGGATCTTTCATGAGCCAATTTACTTTAAATGGTGTTGCGCGTGCTGAATCGCAGCAGGGTAAAGGTGCGAGCCGCCGCCTGCGTAAAGACAATCTTGTTCCAGCAATCATTTACGGTGGTAATGATGAGGCTGTGGCCATCTGTGTTAAAACCAACGAAATCGTTAAAGCCTTGTCTAACGAAAGCTTTTTTTCTAGCGTTATCACCATCAATCTAGATGGTGCTGAGCATGAAGTTATCATCAAAGCACTTCAACGCCACCCATCAAAAGGCTTTCCATTACATATCGATTTTCAACGCATCGTTCGTGGTCAAACCATGAATTTCAATGTGCCTGTAAATATCATCAATGAAGACAGCTCTGTCGGTAAAAAAGAAGGTGGTATTCTTACAATCTTGGTGAATGATATCGAAGTGAATTGCTTACCACGCAACCTACCAGAAGCCATTGAAGTTGATGTAGCAAACCTTGCCATCGGCGATTCTATTCATCTTAGCGATGTCACACTGCCAAATGAGGTAACTTTGGTGACGCATGATGAAGCTGACCTAAACCGTACCATCGCTACCATGCAGCCACCTGCTGTCATTGAAACTGCTGATGATGCCGAAGCTTCAACCGAAGAGACAACAGAAGCAGAAGTAGCACCAGCTGACGCTGAAGAGACTACCGAAGAGTAACATACACTCTGATAGTTTAAAAACCAGTAACTTGCTTACTGGTTTTTTCATCACATACCAAAAATAGGTAAGCAAAATGGGCATCAAATTAATTGTAGGGCTTGGTAATCCTGGTGTACAGTACCAACAAACACGGCATAATGCAGGCTTTTGGTTCGTTGAACAGCTTGCCGATAAATTTGGTATTCGGTTGATTTTTGATAAAAAATTTTATGGTCAAGTGGGGCGTGGCACGATTCACAATCAGGAAGTACGCCTGCTATTGCCCGAAACTTTTATGAACCGATCAGGGCAGTCTGTTGCACCTTTTACTAAATTTTATGGCATTCATCCAGAAAGTATTTTAATCGCACATGATGAACTTGATATTCCAGTTGGTAGTATTAAACTAAAAACAGGTGGTGGTCATGGTGGTCATAATGGCTTAAAAGATATCGTGCCACATATTGGTGCTGATTTTCATCGATTGCGTATTGGTATCGGTCGACCTATGCACTCATCACAAGTCAGCGGTCATGTACTTAGCAAACCTTCTGCTGATGACCGTATCAGCATTACAGCTGCTATTGATTGTGCCGTTGCCTCAATCCATGAAATTATCTTAGGCGATATGGAGCGTGCACGCAATCAAATTAATGGCTTTAGATAATACAAACCTACCAATCTTACCAATCCAGACTTGGTATATAAGCACATCAAATCCGCCTAATATATTCATCGGTACTCCATTTTAATGGCGGATACAGCAAAAAAGGATTAAAATCCCTGAAAAATTTGTGGATTTGCGTTATAATATGTCTATTGATTCATGTTAAATCACCCAAAAAGGATAGTTATGACCACGCCAAATCCTTATGCCCATCGTACCGCCCAGCATTTTGATGGTATCCGCTATGATGAAGCTTTAATCCAAAAATACAATCGCCAAGGTCCACGCTATACTTCCTATCCAACAGCCCTAGAATTCATGCCAATCGAACAAGGCGTTGAAGCTCAAATTTTAGTAAACCGAAATCCTGCCATACCATTATCTTTATATATTCATATTCCGTTTTGTCATCATTTGTGCTACTACTGTGGCTGTAATAAAATCATCACCAAAAAAAACAGCGATGCAGGCGATTATTTGACCTACTTATTTGCTGAAATCCGCCAAAAAAAATCTTTATTGCGTGGTAAGACTTGGGTCAAACAGTTACATCTTGGTGGCGGTACACCCACTTTTTTGAGTGATGATGAACTCATCACGCTTTGGGATTTTTTGCATGAAGAGTTTTTATTTGCTGATGAGGGTGATTTTTCAATCGAAATTGACCCACGAGAACTACGCCCAAATACCTTAAAAATTTTAAAAGATTTGGGGTTTAATCGTCTAAGCTTTGGCGTGCAAGACTTAGATAAAAAAGTACAAATTGCCGTCAATCGTGTACAATCGCTTGAGTTGATTCAAAATGTCATGCAAGAAGCACAAGCACTAGGCTTTAGCTCAACCAATATTGATTTGATTTATGGACTGCCACATCAAACACCTGCCAGCATGAATGCTACCATTGAACAAATCATCAAGCTTTCGCCAGACCGTCTTTCGGTATTTAATTACGCACATTTACCCGAACGATTTTTTGCCCAAAAACGCATTTTGGAAGCAGACCTACCCAGCCCCACCGATAAGCTAACCATGTTTGGCAATATCATCACATCGCTTGGTAATGCAGGCTATCAATATATTGGGATTGATCACTTTGCCAAGCCAGATGATGCCATGGCTATTGCACAACGACAAGGTAAGCTGCATCGTAACTTTCAAGGTTATGCAATCTTAGGCGAGTGCGATTTATTGGGTTTTGGTGTCAGTGCAATCAGCCAAATCGGCAAGCATATTTTGCAAAACCCAACGGCATTGGTCGACTATCAAGCCACTGTTCTTGCCGATACACTGCCCGCCATCAAACACATCCAAAGTGATGATAAAGATGCACTGCGTCGCCATGTCATTATGAATCTTTTATGCCATGATTACATGAGTTTTGAGGATTTGCACGCACGATTTGACATCGATGCCAAAGAATATTTCGCCAATGAAATTAAAAACCTACAAGATATGCAAACCGATGGTTTGGTTCAAATAGATGAAGATGGCATCACAATTTTGCCCAAAGGTCGAATCTTAGGACGCAGCATTGCGATGGTGTTTGATGAATATTTAGGCAAAAAACACACCAATCGTTTCTCAAAAGTTATCTAGCTTATCGTATTCAGACAAAATTAAAGACGATTTTTGCGGCGTTTGATGGTTTGCCATAGTGTTTGATGAGCAATTTTTGGTACTTTTAAGGTGATGGTATTTGACAACATATCATGCACCGCAAGCCCTTGACGGTTAAAAAGACAAAATAAGAAATTAAACAAAAACCCCAAGACTGTTGCTACCAAAATGGCAAACTTTGAGCCATGTAAAAGTGCCCCCAATAATGCACATAACGCAGGCAAAAGGCAAGCACTGATGATACGCACAAAACTTTGACGCCATGTTAAAAGTCCACCTTGATCATTGACGGTTTTTAATCGCCATGTTTGCATGCCCAGCGTTTGCCCTGATTTACGCCAAAAAATGCCATAAAACCCCACCAAAGTTAAGACAAATGATGGTGTCATAATTGCATTTTTATACCAATCTGGTAAAGTTTGGGCCTCTTGAGAACTTGTTCCAATCTCCAAAAATAGCACCGTACCCAAAACCGCCAATATCGATCCAACCAAAAATAACATTGCCAAAATCAGCATACCATCATAAATAATGGCAACCAAGCGTACCATAGGTTTGGCAACGGTAGGTTGTGATGGGGATGTAGAGACTAAATGAGAAGCGTTTGGCATGATTGATATATCAAAAAGAATTTGGGCTATTGTATCATGATTTAAATTTAGATGCATAAACTGCATGACAAAGCAAGACAAGCAATAGCTTACAAATAAAAAATCACCGAATTTATCATTCGGTGATTTTTATCATATGGCACACCCGGAGAGATTCGAACTCCCGACCCCTTAGTTCGTAGCCAAGTGCTCTATCCAACTGAGCTACGGGTGCAAGTTCAACTGAGATATTCTGAATATCTTTCGTTGTGGCGGCTATTATACAGTGATTATTTTGTATGTCAAGCACTTTTTTAAATTATTTTCCAAAAATTAATCAGAAAATAAATGGCGGTGAAGGAGGGATTCGAACCCTCGATACCCGTAATTAGGTATGGTTCCTTAGCAGGGAACTGGTTTCAGCCACTCACCCACTTCACCGAACTTAGGCTAGATAAATTGCTAAATTTATTTGGTCATCATACATATCATAGATGATGGTTTTGCCTGTCGTTGTGGGCAATGATTATATCAAAATTACCAACGATTGCAAGCGATTTTGATAAAAATATGAAAAAATTTTGTAATTTTTACCAAAATCTTAGAAAATTCGCCCAATTTATCAAAAATTTGCTACCATATTCAATGATTAATTATAATCATGAGAGATAAACCATGCAAATCCATCAAATGCGACCGACAGTATTATGTTTTTCAGGACTGGACCCATCAGGCGGTGCAGGTATCCAAGCTGATATTGAATCAATTGGTGCTTCAGGTGCTCACGCCGCCATTGCCTGTACTGCCCTAACCATACAAAATTCTCAAAAAGTATTTGGCTTTGAACCTGTTTGTCATCAGCTGCTAAAGGCACAAGCGCAAGCGGTGCTAGACGACTTGCCTGTGCGTGCCATCAAATCTGGCATGATGGGAACGCTTGAGAATATCATTGCCTTGACCGAATTGTTCGAAACTTGTACCATCAAACACATCCCTTATGTTTTGGATCCTGTTTTGGTTGCCAATTCAGGTGGCATTTTGGGCGATGTGAAAACTTTAGCCCAAGCCTTTAGCCGTCTATTGCCCTACGCAACGCTCATCACGCCAAATACTCACGAAATCCGAGCATTGAGTGGGCAACAAGATTTACATGATGCTGCCAAAGCATTAAATGACCAAGGTGCAAACGCTGTACTGGTCAAAACCTCGCATGATTTTAATACAGGTGATATTGAACAATTTTTATACATAAATGGACGCATCCATCATACCAGCATTGTACCTAGATTGACTGGTGAATTTCATGGATCAGGATGCTCATTAGCCAGCCATATTGCAGGGCGTTTGGCGATGGGCGATGACATCATTGACGCCATTACAGCGGCCGATGCTTGGATTCACCAAACACTTATCCATGCCGACAAACCTCATCAATCTGATAATACCCAGCTTATCCCAAATCGTTTTATTTAACCAACTCAATGCTTAGCCAAAATAAAAACAGGGCAATTTGCCCTGTCTGAAATCCCCTAATTTATCCGCCCCAAATGTAGCTGCCAATAATGCCAATAAAATTTTCAAGCAGCAACAAACTAAATAGTGCTGCCAAAAATGATAAATCAATCATGCCAAGATTGGGGACAAAACGGCGAAATGGTGCGACTATCGGCTCGGGTAACTGCATCAAGACAAACATCACACTATTATTAATATTTAAAAATACAACAAGCAAACTACTGATTGCTGATGCAATCATGGTATAGCGAAGCAGTTGTAAAAATTTCATGATACCGCTTAAAGAACCAATAAAAAACAGCTCAATGGCAGTCATGGATCTACCCAAGATGATGGTATTAGCGGCAATGTTAATAAAATACAAAAGCAACATCAAAACCACAGCCGCTAGACTGATACGCCCTTTACCCATCGTTGGGAAAATGCGTGCAAACACATCCACCACGCCAGTCAAGCGATAAGCTGCTCGTGCTATCGGCATGTTGGTATCAATTTGGGCTAATTGAATCATGAAACGCACAAATATAAGCATCAAAGCAAAGTTGATGACCATATTGATTAAAACAAAAGACATGGAGTTCATAATATAAATCCATCATGGATAAAATTGACGACGGTTTAGTCCGCTTGGCTGAATGTTTGCCCAAGCTCAAAGCTGCGGTCACTACATGCCTGCATAGCACGGGCAAAAGCATCGCCCACATTATCATGATATAAGCTATCAAGTGCAGCAGCGGTCGTACCCCCCTTAGAAGTTACCTGCTCACGCAAAACGGCAGGGTTATTTTCTTCGGCCAATGCTGCTGCCCCCCGCATACTTTGTACTGCCAAAGTATGTGCATCTTCTGGTGATAACCCCATTTCTACCGCCTTGGCAATCATATTTTCAAGCACATAAAAAAAGTAAGCGGGTGCTGAACCTGCCACTGCTGTTACGGCATGTAACAAGGATTCATCTTCCACCCAAGACACCTTACCTGAAGCTTGCATGATATTTTGGGTCATTAAACGCACCTCATCACTCACATCAAAAGCATAAAGTCCAGATGCACCAAAGCCCTTACTGGCAGGTAGGTTTGGCATACAGCGTACGATTTTATCGTAGCCACCCAGCATATGTGATAACGCCTGAATCGACAGCCCCGCTGCGATGGATAAAACGGTTTGTTGCTGCAAATAAGGTGCTATACTGCCAGCAACTTGATGCATAATTTGTGGCTTGACTGCCAAAACCACAACATCAGCACCCTCGATAATCTGATGGGCATTATCAGGATTGGTTGCTATCAACCCTTTATCACGAAATTTGGCTTGTTTATCGTCATCGCTGTCTGAGACGCACAATGTCAATGCCAAATTATGCTGATTTTTTGCTTGCAAAAGACCATCAATAATCGCATGTGCCATATTGCCGCCACCAATGAAACTGATGGTTTTACCATTAAGCATACTAAAATCTGTCATAAGTTTTCTCCGTAATTTTTTAGGGCTGAGTGATTTTATCTTACAATCATACCAATAAAAACCACCAGTACCGTTTTATCTTCAATACATCAGTGAAATAACTCAGCTAAGGGTTAATTTCAAGGATTAATCAGGTGCATTGTACACCATTCGCCCTATTGGTGCAAAACTATCCAAACGCTGACCACTGCTCAAATCCCACACCATCATCGGTGCAATCAAATATGGATGACCTTGATGATTAATTTTCCATAAGCTGTCTCTTAGCCAAAATGGTATGCGTAATTTTTGAGCCAATTTTTTGCCTTTATATCTATGTTTACCAATGTTTATCGTATCGGTTTTGGTGATTTTTTGGATATCATCAATTTTAGCCATCAAGATAAGTTGACAACGGCCATCATCAGACAAAATCCAGCCTTGGCTACTTGGTTTGGTATGCCCTGATGTACCAAACAATGCCCAAATATCCGCACGATAACGATATAAACAGTCATCATAACAGCACATCACATAAGCCGCCTGTTCAGCTTGCCACACAAGCTGGCTACTGTGATCATTATCCTGTCGGCAAATCATCTCAATAACCTGCTGGGTCAACTGATGGCTTGGGGGCAGTGCTTCATCTGCCTGCAACCAGCGGTGCAGTACTAAGGCTTGCTCGGATTTTGATAAATTAAGAAAGTCTTTAATGCCAAGCACTTGCTGATAAGGCATTTGGCTGGCAGGATGATCCAAAGATGTCAGCAAAGTCTCCACTTGCTGATCCACCATGGTGGATGCCATTGATAGCAGGCCAGCTGACCGAACGATATTCTCAACCGCCTTAGGATTGAGCGTCAAAAGATGCGGTAAAATGTCTTGGCGAATGCGTCCACGAGCATAAGCAGGATCGGTATTGGTGATATCATCCACATAAGGCAGTGCATGGGCTTTTGCAAATTGACTGATCTGATTTCTAGATATCTTAAGCCAAGGTCGCCACAAGGTGATGGTTTTGGCTGCCTCGTCTGTATGCACAGTTTTGGCTTGCCAAACTTTCATACCTGACAGTCCTTGCAGCCCTGCACCCGAAACCAGCCGCATCAGTACTGTTTCGGCTTGGTCATTTGCATGGTGAGCAAGCATCAGTACATCACCTTGGTTCATGACCAGGCCAAAGGCTTGATAGCGTGCATCACGGGCATGCGTCTCACTATTTTTTGCCAAAGTTATCCGTAAAATTTGACAATCAAATCCATGCTCAATCGCCCAGCGATGAACCAATTGCATCCAAGCATCATTTGCCGCCTGCCAACCATGATGTACATGTAATATGGTGGGCAGCCTTATTATTTTACCTTGTCTATATAATAAGAAACATGCATAAGCCAAAGCCAAGGAATCCCTACCGCCACTACAAGCAAGATATAGCTTAGCATGAGCAGGCAATGCCAATTCATCAAAAGCACTCGATAAGCTTGTCAAAATATCATCAGTCATAAGCTTCACCAAATCCAATAAAAAACAAGGAGCGGCTTACTCCTTGTTTGTTATGATGTTTATATTTATGATAGTTATAATAATAACTTTAAATTTATAGTGATACTTTTGAATTAAACTGCATCAAACGCTGATACCGCTGTTCAAGCAGCTCATCAATTGGCAATGCGTGTAATTCTGCCAATTGTACTGTCAATAGGTTTTTTAGTGCTGCCATGACAGGTTCAGGTGCTTCATGCGCGCCCACACCTTCACTGACAATCTCATCAATCAGCTGCAATTGATACAAATTGGTTGCATTGAGCTTGAGTGCTTCTGACGCATCGGATGCTTTTTCAGCCGTCTTCCATAAGATAGATGCACACCCTTCTGGAGAGATGACCGAATAAATGCTATTTTCAAGCATATTAACCCGATCTGCCACACCAATGGCAAGCGCACCGCCTGAACCACCCTCGCCGATCACTGTCGCAATGATTGGCGTTTTTAGACTGGAAAATACTGCGATACTTTTGGCGATTGCCTCAGCTTGACCCCGCTCTTCGGCACCAACACCAGGATACGCACCTTGAGTATCGATAAAAGTAAACACAGGCAAACCAAAACGCTCCGCCAACTGTACCAAACGAATGATTTTACGGTAGCCTTCAGGGTTTGCCATACCAAAATTATGGGCAATACGCTCACGAGTGCTACGGCCACGATGTTGACCAACAACAAGTACAGGCTGACCATTAAATCTTGCCAACCCACCAATAATAGCACGATCATCAGCAAACGCTCGATCTCCATGCAATTCATCAAACTCATCAAATAATGAATCGACATAATCTAAGAATAATGGTCGCTTTGCATGTCGTGCTAACTGTACGCTTTGCCAAACTTGACTCATAGGATACTCAATAAACTGTACAAATGTAAACTGATATTTAGTTTAGCACTTTTTTTAGGTCTCGTCATCTGTTTTATCTGAAATTTGTGATTTTTCATCAAATCAGCTTTCATTGATTTATAATTCAAGGTGCCTCAGCCAGCCACCTCTAATCGCACACCCCATTTGGCAAATTGTGCCACATCTTGTTCTAACTGTGTGATGATTAACTCTTTATGTAGCCCCTCACCGACGGTTACCTGCCAATGATCTGGTGTGACACTATATAAGTCAAGGGTGGCTGCCTTGGTGGTGCGACTTTGGCTAGATTGAGCTGCCAATCGCAAAATTAAGCACAGATACACCAATTTACACCCACCTAAGTTTTCAACGGTCTCTCGTGCATCGGCTTTTAGTTTGCGGCGGTGATGTCGTGCGATTTGGGCCATCATGGCTTGACCCACTTGGGAAAACCCTGCAATATCTGAATACTCAAGCAAATATGCACTATGACGCTGATAATTGCTATGCCCAACTGCCAAACCAATTTCATATAAATTGGCTGTGCGGCGTAATAAATCAGCATCTTCATCATCTAAACCCAACGCCTCTTTCACATGATGAAATAATCTGGCAGCGCGTGCCATCACCCGCCCTGCTTGTTTGGTATCCACCGAATACCGCTGTGCCATTGCTGCTACTGAACGATCACGCACATCTTCTGAATTTAGCCGACCCAGCATATCATACATCACCCCCTCTCTGAGTGCCCCATCTGAATAGCCAAGTTCATCAATCTTTAAAGTTTGCATAATCTCAAGCAGCTGTGCCACACCTGCAGGAAAAACAGCTTGGCGATGTGCTTTAACACCATCAAAATCAATCTTATCAACACTGCCAAGCTTAATCAGATGCTTTTTTAGCTTTTGCATACTTTGGATTGTGATGCTCTCACCGCCAAATCCAAGCTCCGCTAAGACCAGCCTCGCAGCTTTAATCGTACCTGATGAGCCAATCGCATTATCCCAACCAACTTTTTGATAGCGTTTTGCAATCGTCAAAAGCTCAGAGCGTGTGTGCTTGGCAGCTTTATCAAAGGCACGCTCGGTGATTTTACCATCACCAAAAAATTTTTTGGTATAAGATACACAGCCCATTTGCAAAGATTCCATCTCGATTGGCTCAAATCCTTGTCCGATGATAAACTCTGTTGAACCACCGCCAATATCAATCACAAGGCGTTTATCCGTACTGGCATTAGAATGCGAAACACCCAAATAAATCAAACGAGCTTCCTCACGACCTGAGATAATCTCAATCGGCTTTGGTAAAATCTCATTGGCATACTGTATAAATTCGGCCGCATTGACCGCTTTACGAAGGGCATTGGTAGCAACAATACGCAGTCGACTTGGCTGCACCTCGGTGATATGCTGAGCAAATCGATGCAAACACTCAATACCCCGTTGCATCACCTCTTTGGACAACTGATTATTATCATCCAAACCTGCTGCCAACTGGACTTTTTCGGAAATGGAAGCAACTTTTCGCACCTCGCCATGATCTAAGCGTCCAATTGCCAAGTGAAAACTGTTTGAACCCAAATCAATCGCACCAAGCAACTCATCACGACTGATGGCAGCAGCATGGATGGCGTTGGCAATTTGTTGGTGGCGATGGTCATCATCTAAAATGGCTGATTGCATGGCAAATCCTTGGATAACATTTTTGATAAATGGGGTTATTTTACGACAGATGGCGGCTTTTATCCATCGGTTTTGCTAAGCTTTACAAATGCTTGGCTGGGCTTTATGTCAATTTGATACTGTTTTGGGTAACCACTCTGCCGTTTTTGGCAACAACTGTGCCATATCATCTGCCACGGGTGCAACAAAATTTTGTGGGCGTGTGACAGTGTGTCCATCATCATTCGTCATACCCAACTGCCAAGCGTGTAAGCACAAACGCCCAACTTTGGGTGCTAAAGGATTGTTTTGATATTTATCATCACCAAGCAGTGCATGCCCAATGTGTGCCATATGCACCCGAATCTGATGTGTGCGTCCCGTGGCAGGCATGGCAAGTACCAAACTGACAGGACAACCATCTTTTTTAAATCGTAATAAAGTTTTGATTTTGGTTAGGCTTGCTTTGGCATATTCACCAGCCTTTTGCTCGTTTAAATGGGCAACTTTGACACGGCGTTCCCCATTAGCCAATGTATAACGCAGTAACGGCACATCAATAACCATTTCATCAGCCTGAACATGACCCATCACCAAGCATAAATACCGCTTCTGTATCGTTTTTTTGCGAAATTGCTCTTGAAGGATTTTTAGGGTGCTGCGTTTTTTGGCAATCAGTAGCAGCCCTGAGGTGTCTTTATCAATCCGATGAATTAGCTCAAGGTATTTTTTACCCATAGCCAAACGCATCGCCTCAATGATGCCAAAGCTCTCACCTGAACCGCCATGCACTGCCATACCATGTGGTTTATTTAATACAATCAATCCATCATCTTCAAAAATAATACGCTCAAGCAGTCCTTTGGCAAGCTCTTCACTGATAATTGGTGCTTCACGCACGCTCAAGCGAATGGGCGCAACACGCACCACATCGCCCATATACAGCTTATCGTGTGCCTTGCACCGTTTGCCATTAATACGAATCTCATCACTGCGAATCAGTTTATAAAGATGTGAGCGAGGTAGACCTTTAAGCCTTGCCAATAAAAAGTTATCCACTCGCTGACCATCTTGATTATTCGTCACCGTCAAAAAATTCACTCGGCTAAAATCTGTAATAGCAAAATCGGCAGATTGTTGCACAGATTGCTTGGCTCTTTTAGATTTTTTGCTCAAATCGATGGGAAAAGGCTGTTTTTTTGAAGTTTTTTGTAAATTTTTCATTGTTTTGACATTTTTTAGTAGGCGTTTGGCAAAAGTTTTGGTATAGTTTATCATGTTGCAACGAAATTTTAGGATAATTTTTATTTTGACAAAGATTTATCCGATATTCATTTTGGCAAAAATTGTGGCAAATTTGCGATGACTTTGTCATCTAAGAATGTATCAATTGAAAGTTATCTATACAATGTACCACTAAGTACATTCGTGTGTTTTCATCACCTAAATTAAGTTTTAATGATAAAACTTTGATGGTAAGCTTACATTTATTCTTGAGGCTTTCATCAAGCATCAAACATGCTCTGATATCAGCCATATCAGCAAAAATACCATCTCAATACGGATGAATTTTTGCTAAAACAAGATTTTGCCATTTTTGATGCCATTTTCTATGCAACGACCAAACAACATTGACCAAGCAAATTTTTAAACTTTTGCCTACTATTGTTGCGATGCAACTTCGGTATTGATACCGTACAAGATTTTGCCAACCACCAATCCGTGGTGGCGTAATTTTGGGAACTGTTGGTTCAAAAGCACAAGACAAACTCTGCTTTTGCAAAACAATCCCCAACAAAGCCCAAAGAACATTGAGTTTTTAAAATCGGTGCAAGCGATTTTTATTTATCCAATCTTGTCTAAAAGATAAGTATCATTCAGATTGGTATCATTTTAGACAAACAACAGACATCAACAATGCCAAGACGGATAAATCTGTGACAACTTAACCCATCAAGCCCAAAGAAAACCAAGCTTGATTGATAAATCTTCGTAAACTTGATACCGATGTTGCTTAGCCTAGGCATTTTGCCCATAAGGAACATCATGAAACGCATCTTAATTAACGCCACACATAGTGAAGAAATTCGTGTTGCACTGTGCAAAGATAACCATTTATACGACTTTGACCTAGAAAATCGTACTCGTGAACAAAAAAAAGCCAATATTTATAAGGGTCATATCACTCGTGTAGAGCCTTCTTTGGAAGCTGCATTTGTTGAATATGGCTCAGCACGCCAAGGTTTTTTACCACTCCGAGAAATCGCCCCTGAATACCTAAACGGCAATACTCATGAAGACAGCATTAAGCAGCTCATCAAAGAAGGTGATGAAATCATCGTCCAAGTTGAAAAAGAAGAGCGTGGCAATAAAGGCGCTGCCTTATCCAGCTTTATTTCACTGGCGGGCAGATATTTGGTCTTGATGCCAAACAACCCCAAAGCAGGTGGCATCAGCCGTCAAATCTCAGGTAAAGTCCGTGAAGAAATGAAACAAATCATCGCAGGGCTAAACCTACCAAAAAATATGAGCGTGATTGTTCGCACAGCAGGACTTGGTAAAGGGGCTGATGATTTACAAAATGACCTTGACCATCTTTTAGATATTTGGAAATCCATCCAAGAACAAAATAAAAAACGCCCAAGCCCTTGCTTGGTACATCAAGAAGCGGGCGTGGTAACTCGTGCGGTCCGTGACTATTTGCGTGATGACATTGGCGAGGTTTGGATTGACAGTGAAAATGCTTATGATGAAGCTGCCAATTTCATCAAAGCTGTCATGCCGACCCAGCTTAGCAAACTGCGTAAATACACCGATTATGAGCCAATGTTTGCCCGTTTTGGTATTGAGCGTCAAATCGAAACCGCCTATCAGCGTGAAGTACGCCTACCTTCTGGTGGTTCTATTGTCATTGACCAAACTGAAGCTTTGGTTGCTATTGATATCAATTCATCAAAATCCACCAAGGGCTCAGATGTCGCCGAAACCGCCTATCATACCAATTTAGAAGCTGCCGATGAGATTGCTCGCCAGTTGCGTTTGCGTGATATGGGTGGTTTGATTGTCATTGATTTTATTGATATGAACGACCCACGCCACCAAAAAGATGTCGAAAAACGCCTCATCGAAGCAACACGCCATGACCGTGCCCGTGTTCAGTTTTCTGAGATTAGTAAATTTGGACTGATGCAGATGAGCCGACAACGCTTGCGTCCTTCTCTTGAGGAATCTACAGGCTATATTTGCCCTCGGTGCCACGGTAATGGCATGATTCGAGATTTGCGTTCTTTATCGCTATCTATCATGCGACAAATTGAACAAATTGCTCTCAAAGAACGCATGGGCGAAATTCAAGCTGAAGTCCCAACCGATATTGCGGCATTTTTATTAAATGAAAAACGAGAAAGTTTGGTTTATTTAGAGCAAGACAGCGGTGCACGAATCACCATTTTACCACATGCACATCTTGAAAGCCCAAATTTTAGCCTACACTTTAATCCTGATGGATTTGCTCCGTCAAGCTATGAACGCATTGCTGACACCGAAGAAAAAGAAAATATCGACCGTGGTTATGAGGTGAATTGGCAAACAGACCACGAAAAATCAGACTCAAACCGTTGGCAAAAACCTGACAATAAGCCCATCAAAAAAAATACGACCGATTCAGAACCCAAGCCAACCAAACCAGAACCTCAAGCGGTTGCATGGTTGTCAAACTTATTTGCACCAAAACCACAAGCGAAAGTTGCTGGCAGTTTAGGTACAGCAGATGCCGCTTTAGCGATTGAAGCACTGGTAAATGGCGGTGCGGTAAGCCTAGGTGCAGCAGGCCGTATGGCAAATATCCAAGCACCATCAGCTGAGCCAACCCCACGCCCCCAAGCAGAAGATAAACGCCACAAAAAATCTCGAAATGCCAAAAAAGAATCCGGCGAAGAGACCGCCGCCCAAGCCCAACCCTCTGAAAAGACAGACAAAAAAACCAAAAAAGAACGCGACAAAGAACAGTATCCAAAGCGTGAAGCAGGCTCTCGCCGAGAATCTCGTGGTGAGATTGTGCGTGGTGAGACACTTCATAAAACCGAAGAAAAAGCAGAAAAAGCGGATAAAGCTGATAAGCCCATTCGTGCCGATAAGCCCAAATCTGAAAAAACCGAAAAGCTACCACATCAAAAAGCGGCCAATCCTAAAGAAGTGGTGCTACATGTGAGCAGCATTAAAGCGGCTGAAAATAATACGCAAGTCATCCATCTTTCATTGGATGGCAGTAAGTCTACAAAACCAACAAAAGACGAAACATCAAGTGCCAAAGATGATGCCAAAATTGCACCTAAAGCAAATTCCAATCAGGCAATAAAAGCACCAAAAGAGCCGATACCTACCAAACCCAAGCACGAAGCTGAGCCGATCACACAATCAGATGAATCAGGTGAGATGAGTGCATTACATACGGTCTCTGCTACGACAGGGGTTGAGCCCAAACTGGCTGAAAAAATTCAGACACTTGCCAAATCTATGAATAAGGCTACCAACGACCCTAGAGTGGTACAAATCGCCCTTCAGCAGACACAGGCTATCAATCTCAATGCAATAACAGCAGGGGCGCTCATCTTGCGTGTCTTAGGTAAATCGGCGACAGGTAATTTTGTGAATGATTTTATCACTGCAATGACAAAAATGTCCACGCCTGCACAGTTTGATTTTGCCAACTTTGGTTATTCACCGCTGGATACAGCCACAAAAAATGAGTTTGGTAAACTAACTCAAGCGACCGCTCAAGCATCAGCGCCACAGGGCAGAACCGAGGCTATACCACGCCCAATCACACGCCGTGCTGCCAATGACCCTCGTGGTCAGCATCCTGAGTATATTGAAGCAACCAGCCCTAACAATGATCAGGTCAGCAAAACAATTGCTCAGCATTCTAATCAAGCCAGTCCTGATACTTTTGATCATGCTGTCACACCAGCCGACACCAAGCATAAGGAATCAAAGACAGTGACCGATTCTTCATCCGACTCAGATAACAGCCAACTTAGCAAAGCTGATGATGCGGTTGAACATCAAACCAATGATGCCATTGATGCTACAACGCTGGCTGCAGAGCAAATCTCTGATAGCATTGGCGACACCGTCAGTAAGACAATGGCTGATATCTCAACCGTCGTATCAGAAGCGGCTGATGATACTGCTAAAATGGCAGATTTGGATACTCATAACCAAGTGAAACCTGAAAGTGGTAAAGACAAAAAAGTCAGCCAAATCAAAGAGATCACCGCTGACCAAAAAACCGAACGCAAGACCAAGGCAAATAGCTATAAAGATATGATTGAAAATGTCGCAGGTCAGCTACAACCTCAGGTTGGTATTTTAAATCTGATGGCAACTAAACCTGCCAAAGTGTCCAAACCAGCCAAAACAAGAGCACCTAGAAAGCCAAGCAAAAAACCAACCAAGGTAGAAGTGCGTAAGTTATCTAAGCCTGTGGAGCCTTCTGAGTCTTCTCCTGCTAAATCAGCAGATGATTCAGCCAACAATTAATCCACATCAAATATTTGCACAAAAAAAGCACCATGAATCTACATGGTGCTTTTTTTATATTTTGGTTTCAAATGCTTAAAACGCATCAACATCAGAGCGATATTTTTTATTGAACATACGCAAAATCACCCAGTTTTTAGTGCCTATTTTTGTTTGGTCAAAAAAAGATATCCATCATTTCAAATGCTCATTTATTTGGTAATTGACAGATAGTCTTAAATAATATTAAGCGTATTAATATTTAACGCCATTCAAATACCAAACCGCTTTTCACGACTGCATGAAAAGCGGTTTTAGTCGGATGAATGGATTAATCATCAGTCGCCTTGATAACCTTTTAGTTTTAATCTTGCCCTATGTAATAGCGGCTCGGTATAGCCAGATGGTTCGGTCGCTCCTTTAAAGATAAGCTCGGCGGCGGTTTGAAAGGCAATGTTGTTATCAAAATCAGATGACATTGGGCGATAGATGGGGTCGGATGCGTTTTGTTCATCAACAACTTTTGCCATGCGTCTTAGGGCACCCCACACCTCATCGGCGGTTACGATACCGTGAACCAGCCAGTTGGCGACATGCTGAGAGGAGATACGCAAAGTGGCACGGTCTTCCATCAGTCCCACATCATTGATATCAGGCACTTTGGAACAACCCACGCCCAAATCAACCCAACGCACCACATAACCTAAGATGCCTTGGCAGTTGTTTTCAAGTTCACAGCGTTTTTGTTCTGCTGTCCAATTGGTATCGGTGGCAAGAGCAATGGTCAATAAATCATCAAGACTTGGTATGGCAAGGCGTGCCAATTCTTCTTGGCGTTTTGTAACATTGCATTTGTGATAATGAATGGCATGAATCACCGCCCCGCTTGGCGATGGCACCCATGCACAGCTTGCCCCAGCTTGTGGATGCTCAATTTTGGTGCGATACATATCGGCAAGCTCATCAGGCTTTGGCCACATGCCTTTACCAATTTGAGCCTTACCACGCAGTCCTGCATTAAGACCGATTAAGACATTGCGTTTTTCATAGGCATGAAACCAGATTTGCTCTTTAATCTCACCCTTACGCACAAATGCCCCTGCATGCATGGCGGTATGAATCTCATCGCCTGTTCTGTCCATAAAGCCTGTGTTAATAAAAATCGTCCGCTCATAAGCTTGGGCGATACAGTTTTTTAGGTTGGCAGAGGTTCTACGCTCTTCATCCATGATGCCCATTTTTAGGCTATTTTTGGGCAAGCCAATGGCTTTTTCGGCACAAGAGAACAGCTCGGCAGCAAACGCCACCTCTTGTGAACCGTGCATTTTTGGCTTGACAATATACATTGAACCTGTACGAGAGTTACGCAAGGTATTTTCACCACGAATGTCAATGGCACAGAGCATGG
Source organism: Moraxella catarrhalis (assembly GCF_001632285.1). Lineage (GTDB taxonomy): Bacteria > Pseudomonadota > Gammaproteobacteria > Pseudomonadales > Moraxellaceae > Moraxella > Moraxella catarrhalis. Next base: position 82,899 of record NZ_LWAH01000014.1, on the reverse strand, counting down.
GCGTGATAAGTGCATCCATCATCCCCTCAAAAATCTCCTCGCCACCCACCAAGATGGCAGGATTTGTCATCAAATGCCCCACATTGCGAAGTAGCATGAGTGAACGCCCATGCAGAGTTTGGGTATTGCCATTTAGGTCAGTATAAGTGCGGTCAGCATTTAGCGTACGGGTGATGGTTTTACCATTTTTTTCTAAGGTCTCAGACAAATCACCTTTCATAAGACCCAGCCAGTTGCGATAGCCCTCCACTTTTTCTTCGGCATCTACCGCCGCCACAGAGTCCTCCAAATCTTGAATGGTGGTAACGGCAGATTCTAGCAGTATATCCTTAACCCCTGCTTTGTCATCTTTGCCAATGATACTGTGTGGGTCAATCTGGATGATAACATGTAAGCCGTTGTTTTTTAATATGATTTCGCTCGGATTGTCAGGCACGCCATTATAGCCTACCACTTTATTTTCTGTTAAAGTGCTCCAAGATTTGCCCATATTGGCAGATAATTGACCGTCTTTTATGGCATAAGATATGACATCAGCGTGTGAGCCGTCCACAAGCGGGAAAGTTTCATCAAGAAAATTTTTGGCAAATGCGATGACCTTTGCCCCACGCACAGGATTATAGCCCTTACCTTTTTCAGCACCGTCCGTTTCTGCGATGATATCAAAACCGTATAACGCATCATAAAGCGACCCCCAACGGGCATTGGCGGCATTTAGGCAATAGCGGGCATTACGCACAGGCACGACAAGCTGGGGCCCTGCCATGGTGGCAATCTCCTCATCGACATTTTCGGTGGTGATGGTAAAATCTGCAACCTCAGGTTCAAGATAGCCAATTTCGCTTAAAAATTGCTTATATGCACCCAGCTCATAAACATGATTTTTGTGCCAATCGTCAATCTTGGCTTGCAATTTCTCACGATGGGCAAGCAAGGCTTTATTTTTTGGGGTCAAGTCAAGCACCACTTGCTCAAAATTTCTCCAATAAGTATCACTGTCAAGTTTGGCGATAGGTAAGGCTTCATTTTCAATAAAATCAAATAAAATCTTGTCAATGGCAAGCGAGCCTTTGATGATGCGTTGAGTGGTCATAATTTTATCCTTAAAATGATTTGAGATGTTGGGGCATGGTCTGTACTTTATATGCCAAAATACCTTGAAACAATCTCTTGAAACAATGTCTTGAAATTTTAAATAAAAACGGTGTTGTGCCTTAACAGCAAAACACCGTTTTTTTATTTGATGGGTATTAACCGCCAAATTGGTTCATGGTGTTCTTACTTGCATCGCCCGCTTTTAGGGCGTTTTCACCTGAGAAAATCTCTTTGTGGTCATCGCCAATGTCAGAGCCTGCCATGGCTTGGTGTTTCACGCAAGCGATACCATCACGAATCTCTTTACGCTGCACACCAGCGACATAGGCAAGCATGCCCTCATCGCCAAAGTAGCCTTTGGCAAGCTCATGGGTAGATAAAGCGGCAGTGTGATAAGTGGGTAATGTGATGAGATGGTGAAATACGCCAGCTTCACGGGCAGCATCTGCTTGGAAAGTACGGATTTTTTCATCAGCATCATAAGCAAGCTCACTGTCATCATATTGGGCATCCATGAGCTTATCACGGTCATAGCCTGATAAATCACGACCTTCATCCGCCCAGCGGTCATAGGCTTGTTGGCGGAAGTTGATTGTCCAGTTAAACGATGGTGAATTGTTGTACACCAATTTGGCATCTGGTACTTGTTTTTTGATGTCATTGACAAATCTTGCAATGCCCGCCACATCTGGGGTTGGGGTCTCAATCCAAATCATGTCCGCACCGTTTTGTAGCGATGTGACACAATCTAGCACCACACGCTCATGCTGCGTGCCTTCACGGAATTGATATAGACCCGATGGCAGACGAGTTGGGCGGTGTAGCTTGCCGTTACGCTTGATAAGAATTTCATCTTCTTTGGCTTCACTGATGTCAATCTCGGTGGTCTGTAAATAGCTGATGTATTTACTCGCCAAATCGCCCGCTTCACGGCTGACTGGGATTTTTTGGGTCAAATCAGCACCCTCTGAGTCGGTACGGGCCACAATCACGCCCTCATCCACGCCAAGCTCTAAGAACGCATAACGCACGGCGTTAATTTTTGCCAAAAAGTCTTCGTGTGGTACAGTCACTTTACCCGCTTGATGCCCACATTGCTTAGCATCTGACACCTGATTTTCAATTTGAATGGCACAAGCACCCGCTTCAATCATTTGTTTGGTTAATAAATAGGTTGCTTCTTCGTTACCAAAACCTGCATCAATGTCAGCGATGATTGGCACAACATGGGTTTCAAAGTTGTCAATTTTCGCTTCAATTTCTTTGACCTTTGCCTCATCGCCTGCTTGCTCTGCTTGTTGCAAGGCACGGAATAAATCATTTAGCTCTTTGGCATCTGCTTGACGAAGAAAAGTATAAATCTCTTCAATGAGTTTTGGTACGGCGGTTTTTTCGTGCATGGATTGGTCAGGCAATGGACCAAATTCAGAACGCAATGCAGCAACCATCCAGCCTGATAGGTAGATGTAGCGTTTGCTGGTAGTGCCAAAGTATTTTTTGTTGGCAATCATCTTTTGCTGGGCGATAAATCCATGCCAACAGCCAAGGGATTGGGTGTATTTTGAGTTATCAGCATCATACTCTGCCATATCACGACGCATGATGCTTGCGGTGTATTTGGCGATATCAAGACCTGTTTTAAAACGGTTTTGGACAACCATACGAGCGGCATCTTCTGGGCGGATGGCGTCCCAATAATTACCTAATTTGGCTTTAACAGAGCGAACATGTTCTAGGGCTGATTGGTAGGTCATTACTAACTCCTTTTAATTTGACAACTCAATAAATGTCTTATGACAAGATAGCACATTATGTGCCTAGTCGCTGATGAATGGGTGATTTTAGGGTTAACTAAAGTTACCTATTAAAGTTACCTGTCATCTAGCTGTTATATACAGCATACCCAAAATAATGCGATTAATCCAATAGCCTTGACCAATGTTCACCATTTTTAAAATAAATGGATATAAAATTATCATTAAATTTTCAAATAAATAAAATTATATGGTTGCTATGTCTTGATTTATATCAGATTTTTTAAGTTATCTATCACATTTTATAAATTATCATCATAAGATATTCTTGATAATCCACCCAATAAAGCTTGCTAAATTTGTCTTTCTTGGCTATTTTTATGCTAAAATTGTACACTTGTACCGCCAATAGATGATGATTTCATGCCAATGGATGAGATATTAGACCACCTGCCTCCAAAACTTGCCGATTTTGTATTTACTCAAGGGTCGTTAACGGCACGATTAGAAGCACACTCAAAAAAACCCCTAAAGGTTGAAATCATCCATCAAGGCTATCAGCCACTCACCTTTGCCCAAAAATCACAACTGGGACTGCCCCTAAATCGCCCACAAATGGCTTGGGTACGCAGTGTCAAGTTATACGGTGATGCGGACGCTTGGGTGCTTGCCAAAAGTATTTTTCCTTTGTCATCACTGACAGGTTCATTAGCACGCCTAAAAGCACTGGGTGCAACGCCCATCGGATATGTTTTGTTCAAAAAAAGGCAACAACTGCCAATTAAGCGTCATTTTTATCGGTATGATGGTCAAATTGGTCGGCAAACAGTTTATGATATCAATGGGCGTAAAATCTTGATTGATGAGCTATTTTTGGCAGCTTTTCAAGCATCTTTTGACCAATGACAGCACAGATACCGTCAAGATAAAATTCAGTTATTTTGTGTAATCAATGAAAAATAGGCACCGCCCTAGTGAATATTGGGCAAGTATGCTAAACTAATCTTGACTTTTTATTCTCCCACCAAACAAGGAAAATTCATGTTTAAAGAAATTTCGCTACATCAATACGACCCAGAATTGGCAACACAAATTGATGCCGAAACCAAACGCCAAGAAGATCATATTGAGCTTATCGCATCAGAAAATTACTGCTCACCTGCTGTCATGCAAGCCCAAGGCTCAACCTTAACCAATAAATACGCCGAAGGTTATCCAAAAAAACGCTACTATGGTGGTTGTGAGCATGTTGATGCCATCGAGCAAATTGCCATTGACCGTGCCAAAGAACTGTTTGGTGCTGATTATGTCAATGTACAACCACATTCAGGTTCAAGTGCCAACAGTGCGGTATTTCTGGCATTACTTGAGCCAAATGACACTGTACTTGGTATGAGCTTAGCACATGGTGGTCACCTAACCCATGGGGCATCTGTCAATTTTTCAGGACGCAATTATCATGCGGTTCAATATGGATTGGACACCGAAACTGGCTTGATTGATTATGAAGAAGTCGCCCGCCTAGCCCGTGAGCATAAGCCCAAAATGATCATTGCAGGTTTTTCAGCATACAGCCAAATCATTGACTGGCAAAAGTTCCGTGACATTGCCGATGAGGTAGGCGCATATTTGATGGCGGATATGGCACATGTTGCAGGTCTTGTGGCAACTGGCATTTACCCAAGCCCTGTACAAATTGCCGATGTCACCACCACAACCACTCATAAGACACTGCGTGGTCCACGCTCTGGTTTAATTTTAGCCAAAGCCAATGAAGAGATTGAGAAAAAATTGGCATCTGCTGTTTTTCCAGGTAGTCAAGGCGGTCCGCTGATGCATGCTATCGCCGCTAAAGCTGTTTGCTTTAAAGAGGCAATGAGTGATGATTTTCAGAGCTATCAAAAGCAAGTCATTATCAATGCCAAAGCGATGGCAGAGGTTATCCAAAGTCGTGGCTATGAAATTGTCTCTGGTGGCACCAAAAACCATCTGATGCTTATCAGCTTAATCAAACAAGGCATCACTGGTAAAGAGGCGGACAAATGGCTTGGCGATGCTCACATTACTGTGAACAAAAATTCTGTGCCAAATGACCCAAAATCACCATTTGTAACAAGTGGTATCCGCATTGGTACGCCTGCCGTTACCACGCGTGGCTTTGGTGAAGCTGAGGTTCGTGAATTGGCTGGCTGGATTTGTGATGTTTTAGACGCACGAGGTGATGAAGCAGTCTTAGCAGCAACGCGTGAAAAGATTTCCCAAATTTGTAACAAATTGCCTGTTTATGAGCGTAATGTGGCATAATATTCGCTGATCATATTTCTAAAGTCGCTCAATCTTGAGCGGCTTTTTTCAACATACAATTCTCATAAAGTTTGTATCATTTCATCATGAATCATATCGATAATTCAAACACACTAAGCAATCTGCATAAACTGGCTGATGCCTGCTTGTATGATTTTCGCCCACCAGCAGACAAGCTGCGTACACATGGTTTTTTGGGTGCAGGGGGCGATTTGACAGTGTCAACACTATTACACGCTTATCGTTCTGGTGCCTTTCCTTGGTTTGATGAAGACGAGCCAATCTGCTGGTGGTCGCCAGAGATACGCTGCGTCATTACACCAAATGACTTTTATCCCAGTAAATCACTGATACGCACAGCCAAAAAGCAGCCTTGGACCATCACCACCAATGCTGATTTTGAGGCAGTGATAAATGCGTGTCGTGCGCCTCGCCGTGATACCTTTCAGACTTGGATTCATGATAATATGGTTTTGGCGTATCGACAGCTATTTAAAATTGGTGCGGCGGTAAGTATAGAAGTTTGGGCAGGCATGCCATATGACAGCGAGCTGATCGGAGGTTTATACGGCGTGAGTTTTGGTTCGATATTTTGTGGAGAAAGTATGTTTCACAGGCGTAACGATGCCTCAAAAATTGCCTTTTGGGCATTGATGCACTGGGCAAATCAATACGGCATACAGCTCATAGATTGCCAACTTGAAAATCCGCATTTAAGACACCTTGGGGCAAATTTGATGCCAAGAGATGAGTTTTTGGAGTTGCTAAAACACCTTGTCATGACGCCGTGCTTGGGAATTTCTGGCAATTTAATGCAAATATCTTGCATTGATTTGGTGAATTCATCCAAATAATTTAGATTTATTCAAATAACTATTTAACATATTCAGCTAAGACAACCCCCATAAGCTCATAAAAAAAATCCCACATCGGTAATAAGCGATATAGGATTTTCAGAGTTTGGCGGTGACGGAGAACTACAAACCCTAAGTATAAGTTATTGATTTTAAACAATTCCTTTTTTTAGTAAATTTTTTTACTGTCAATTTTACCGTTATTATCCAAAGTCACCCCTAAAAATCGCCATTTTTGCCCCTTTTTTACCTTTTCTTGATACTGCCCAAAACTTTTAATTTTGCGGTCGTAAAAATTTGGATAAGGGGGCGGTGCTACAAGACAATCTTTCCAAACTTTTTACCCGCCCCTAGCCATGCTTTTTAGTTGGTTGTTTCATTACTGGGATAACGCTTTCATCAAATCCGCCATCAAATCTACAGAATTTTGATTTGGATCATGTGGCTTTGGTTTATCCAATCCCAGTAACTTAGCTGTAGCCCCACACAATGCCTACACTGCCAATAACGGCTAAAATAAAATACACTTGCACGCCTGCCACACTTACAGACAAACCATTTACGGTAACCGCCATAATTACACGCTGTGGTGGCTAATCTTAAGCGGGTTTGTTTTTGATAATCACTGATTTTAAGCTTGGGTAAATCATCTAGGCTTGATTGTAGGGCAAGTTTTGGCATAATCTAAATCATTAAGCAATTTGTTATATTGTACCATCTTTCATAGGGTTGTTTTATTCTCTTACGATACTGGTCACAAAAGTCGTAAGCTGTCGTATTTCCTGACTATTATATATAACTGTAGTTGTATATACATATATGTATTTAAATATGAGTAAATCTATCTTTTTACCAATCGAAATTTAAAAATAAAATAAAAAACAGTGATTTTGGGGAAAGTGGGAAAGTGGCAGGCGATAAGCTTTGGTATATAAGGCTTTGCAAGTTTTCCCCCTATTGGGAAAGTAGGGGAAACTGGGGAAAGTATCAAACCATCCCCAATTTGGCACATCAGCTAAGGCAGTAAGATGGGGTTAAAAAATACCGTCTTTGGCTGTCCTTGTACGACGATATAATAATGACTTTCCAAGCTATCGGTGGCGTTCTCCAAGATTTCTTTTTTCCTTAACTTTTTGGGCGTGATGGCGCTTTGCATATCGGCATAAAGTATGTAGCTCATTTGATGCTTGGGTATATATTTGTCGGCAAACCATTCAAGCACAGTTTGAGCATCTGACTTTTCATCATCTTTGCCATAGTTTATAAATTCTCTGACGGAGTGCCACACCAGTTTAAATGCACCGTCCAAGTATTGACTACTTAGCTTGGTAGCACCATCATAAAAGGCAAGCAAGGTGGCAATTCGGCTGGCGTTCTCTGCCATACGGTTTGCCACTTCTTTAGCAGTCTTTAGCTCGCCTAGTATCTTACATTCTATGGACTGCTGAAAATTGGCTAAGTGTTGTTTTGCACCATCAGCAAAGGGCATATTAAACCGCCCCTTGTCATCAGTGGGTAGCTCGCCATCAGTAAATGGATTATGCCCTGAGGGTAATAAATCCTGCATCAAGTAGCCACATCTTGTCCAATAGCCTTTTAATACGCTGTCGGTATATTCATCTTGGCTTAGCCTATCTTTACTGCTCCAATCACGAAAGCCCACTAAGGACGGCTCGGCAGTGAATAAAAAGCGTGCTAATAATCCTTGTTCTGCCATTAAACGATCTTTCAATACTGGTTCAAGGATTACACGCTGACCACTTAGGCAGAATGTTAATCTACAGTCATACGCCACGCCCTTTATGGCGTTTTTGCTATGTATTGAGCGTTTGCGTCTGACCGCTCCGCCACTGTATAGGCTTGTGATATTGCCCATCGCACTGCCTGCGGTATCTGATTTCATGGTATGACCACCAAAAAACTTCGCCGCCTCATCGGTTCGCCATACCAAATTATTAAGCTCTCCCATCACAAACCTATCTAAAGCTGGCTCAATGGTGGCATCATCTAAGATAAAATCAGGATCGTTGGGTTCTGGATTTTCCATTAGCCATGTTGCACGATCTTTAGGCTTGATACTGGCTAATTCTGCTTGCCATTGGTTTAGCTCGTCGCGATATGCTTTTTGAGCATTTTTTATGTGCTGATCGACGGCATGATATGCCAAATCTTGTAGTTTGGATTTACCGCCTCCGCTTTCGCCCTCGGTTAATAAAAATAAACTACTTGGCTTATAGGTGTTGCCCAATGGTGCATTTACCCTAGATTGTCCGATGGTGGATAATACGCCCAAAACTGCCATACCTGCCCATGATAAAGGCGTTTGAGTGTAATACGCCAACATCTTGACCACATCACTCAAAGGCTCGCCAAACGCCTCTACAGGATAGGGATTATCATAAGATTTGGCAGGCTCTAGCGGTATGGGCGTTCTCCATTGAATGAGGCTAACGCTCGCCACGCTGAAAAAATCGGCATCAAGTAAGGCGTTAGGCGTCTGGCTTGGTCTGCTGATCGATGCGTAAATATTGGCATTAATTTTATTGACCAATTGGTCAATCAGATCATCTTTTTTATCCGCTGTACAATACACTTTCATTGGTTGGTAGTGACCAAAGGCGATCGCCAATAAGGGTAATTTGTCGGCAAATTTATCAGGCAAGGCGATGATGCAAGGATTTTCACCCTGCATCAGAATATGGCGATAGATGACCTCGCCATCGTCCACGCCTGCGATAACATGATAGCTGGTAGCAGAATGTAGATCGCCAATGATGACGGCATGATTATCCCAAGCGCTCAAAGTGTGATGATAGGCATGATCATAAATAAACGCATTGGCAAGCCTGCCTTTGGCATCGTGCATCAGCAGGCAAGGCGTTTGGTTGTATAATCTACCGTTTAGCTCGGCATTGATAACACGCCATTTATCACCTTTGTAGATCTCTAGTGGGATGGCATCAGGTGGCAGGCGTGATAAATCATTCAATAGTGCATAAATATCAATTTTCATTCATCACCCCAAGTAAAAAAATATCCTTTCACTCTTAAAATGTCATGGTGCGGATAATCTATTTGTAATTGCTCGGCAAAGACTTGGGCATCTGATTTGTCATCAAACATTCGATAAATGCCTAACGCTTGGCACTCAATCCCATAATTTACTTGTGGGGCGATTTGTTCTTGGCTGTTTAGCTCGTGATATTTTTTCATCTAAACGCCCCCTTGGAATATTCATCATCTAGCACTTTGTAGCCATCATTTAGATATTGGCAAGCAGTTTCTAGCTCTTTCCACATAACAAAGGTTAGCGATCTGATGCGCTCTATTTCTTTGGGATCAGCCTCACGCAAAATCCCAAAGATATTATTTAAATCTTCCATGATCGATTTTGCACTTTCAATGTTGGATAGTGCGCTGATTAATTTATCTTGTTTCATAGTGCACCCCCTGCAATAGCAAGCACAATCACAATGGCAGTGGAAATAACGCCAATGATAGAAAACGCCATGACAACACCAATGGCAAAAGATTGGGCTGGGGATAATCTGGTAAGGGTAAATAGCAGATGGTTCATTTGTGGGTTTCCTTTTCGTTTAGTTAGCTTTACCACCCATGATAAAGGGTGGCAGGTTTCAACTACCGCGAAAAGACGGCTGGGGCTATTTCCTTTCGGTCTTGTATTTACCCCTATCAACCCGCCATAACTGGTGATACTGTCCGTATCTTGTAATGACGATATATTTACACCTGTGGCACTGTTATCGCTAACAGTAGGCGTAAAAATAGCCAAAGGATGACGGCTTGGCTTTACCGCTTTTCGTTTAGTAGTATGGGTATTTTGCCACAAATTGCCAATTAAGGCAATCGATGATAATTCATGATGGTATCTTTGTTGTTTAATCATGTTATAATATCCTTGCTAGTAAGTTTTGCCCTGTCATCTGATGATGGGGCAATTTTTATGGCGTATTGGGCGAACCGTCTTAGCGGTGTTTTTCATGCTGATTTGGTCTTTAAGGCTGGTGATATAGTCACGATCTAGCCAATATTGAGCACACCGCTTGCCATTGGGTAGCTCAATCAGTTTGGATTGAATTGGCTTGCCATGCGTATTTTTAAGCTCGTACACCCTAGCCGCTAACGAAAAACACCCAAACCGCTCTAAAGCCTCCAGTGGCGTAATCGTATTGCCTGCCATCAAATAATCTAGGATTTGTTGGTTTTGGGTCATTGGTTTTGCTCCCATGCAATTGGATCAGTAAGCCAAGCGTGGATATCTTGGTTTCGCCAAGCAGTGCAATTTGTACCAAATCGGACGGGCTGGGGGAACTTGCCACTTTTGACTTTTCGCCAAAGGGTCGATTTGCTAAAAGGCAAAAGCGGTAAAATGTCTTTGGCTCGGCTCATGCCTTGAGTAGGTAGTGTAGGTTCTGTCATGGTCTTACTCCCAAGTTGGTTAAAATTATCCGCTATACTGTCATGCGGTGCTTGGGGGTATGATAAGGGGTAGGTAGGGGTTGGAATAAGGCTAAATAGCCCAAAAAAAGGGGCTAAATAGCCCCAAATTATTTGTTTTTGTCGTGATGCAAGGTGTTAATCTCGTTTAGCCATTTGGCGATTGTTTCCCTTGTGATTGGTACGTTGTACCTTGTAGTAAGGTTTTCCAAGGTGTTATTGCCCCTTTGGTTGTGCCATCTATGCTGTAATTATGTTCAAGTAATAAGGCATATAAAAGCTTGGTTACCGCTTTTTTGCTTGTACCTGTTAGCTCCATATCAGCAGGCGTGCTACGCTCATTAAGTTGGCGTTCAAGTTCAGCGATACGCTCATCTTTAGCTTTTTGTTCTTTATTGTTTTGTTCTGCTCGCATTAACGACTGTTGCAATCTTTCATTTTCTACTGTCAATGCGTCTAGTTTGGCGGTTAATGATAAATAATTTTCATGGCTGATTGGCTGTACTTTGTTAATTTCCACAGATGAAAACAAAGTTTTTGGCATATCGTTAGGGTGATGCTCTTGGATATACTCCTTTAAGTCATTAATCATGATTGTTCGTCTTGGGTAGGCAATATGCCCTATATCCTTTATATAATGACCTTTACCGCCATCACGCCCCATCTTTAATAAATTATTCTCAAATGCTTCATTCAATACCCTGCATCTTGGTTCTACACAAGAAATATAAGGGTGTTGGTATATTGTGCTAGCTACACCGCTATCGCCCTTTGGTCTGCAATCCTTGATGAAATTTGGTATATGTTCTTTAGCAACACCACACCAAATTAATGCGCTTTCCAAAATTGTTAATGCTGAAAAGTGATTAATTAAGTGTTCACATTGGTTAAATTGGTCATAGTTTGGCAAAAGTCCCATCTCTCATACCTTATTCATACCTTACCAATAAAAGATAGCAGGCGTGGCGGTCTAAGGTATGAAAAATAACCGCTGTTCGGTAGCTACTCCTAGCCTGCTAAAAAGATTAATTCAATTTTTTTATGTCTGCAATCTGCTGTTCATTTAGCTTATCGCAAATCTTGGTTAGGCTCTTAATAAAGTCTTGGGTATCTAAAAAGTAGTTTGGATAAGCTTTTTTGACTTGCTTTAAATTACCTGCTGATATTAGCACTACTTCAATATGCGGTATGTCTTTGGTTTCCATCTCACGGGCTTTGTAGAACATTTCTGCCAGTGCCAACTGCTTTTGATTAAACGCCAGTAGATTTACTGTGTGTTTTTCGCTGTCTAGCTCCATTAAATGATATTCGCCATTATCATTACTGCTTTCAATGTGTTTAGCGGTAATGATTAGCCCTTTTAATTTGCTAAATATTTGTAACGCTTGTTCAATATCTTTTAGCTCTTTAGCAATGGTGTGAATGTCCACGCCTGCCAGTTCTTTTAATATGGGTTGTTTTTCATCATAGGCAAACAAAGCACTAGCCAATTTAAAAAAGCGTTTAAACTCATCTGTGCCTTGCCCTGTCTTAAATGATGACTTTTCTAATATGCCCAATGTTTCAACGGCGGTTGCCCATGCGTGCTGTTTTTTGGTGCGTATCTGTAATTCAATAAATAAGCCGTTTAATTGGGGGTTGTCGTGGCTGTGATATTTAAATACTTGGTGTAAACTACGGTAGCCATCATCTTTGGGTGTGGCGATATAGTCCGCTGGTGGCACTAACGGGGTGTGCTGGTGTCTACCGTTTATCAATGATTGATGCAGTCTATACACATCATCAACATTGCCTAACACCACTCTAAGCCCCCCGATGTCCTGCATTCTTGACAAATCCATATTGGGAAAGCGTTGTAATTTGGTGATGATAGATGGTGTGCGTTTTAGGCGTTGTGCAATAATGGGGCTTTTAAAGCCTAATTTTTTCACTCTGTTTCTTAGCAAGGCTTTAAAAGTATTAATAGGGTAGGTGTGTAATGAACGCCATTTAGATAGTATCGCCATGCTATCTATAAATTCTTGTCCTTGGGCGTTTTTGGCTAGGGCTTTACCTGCCTTTTGTACTTGTTTTTTACTTGGAATATCCATAAATTTTGCCTTTATCGTACCTGTTATTAAAATGGTAGTTCAGACTTAAACTGTGAATGAGAGTATTTACATGGCTCACGCCTGCACCCAATTCTCCAAGCTTACCCCATACCGCTCAAAATCTTTGGTATTGTTGGTTACTAGGGTTAATTGGTGAGCTTTGGCATGGCAAGCAATCAGCGTGTCAAAACTGGCTTTGTGGTTGGCGGTTTTCATATATTCACCAAAACATACGGCAGATTTTTCATCAAACGGCAGTACCTGAAGTAAGCCACGCAAACGCTCAAACTCTGCTTTAGGCTCGTACTTATCCAAGCCTCTTAATAGCTCCGCCCATGTGATCGCACTAATGGCAACTTCGCCCACATGACAACTGGCAAAACGATCTAGCACGCTTTTTGGCTGGTGTTTTAAAAGATAAATACAAATATTGGTATCAAGCAGATATTTCACCAGTCACGCTCCACATCATCTAAATCCATGCGTTCAAATTCATCACTCATCTTATCGCCCAAGGCTTTAAAAATCTGTGGCACTTCACCTAAGGTGGTGACTGGTCTAATAGTGATCACGCCATTTTCTTTACTAAGAATTAATGGGGTGTTGGCAGGATAGGCAAACTCTTTGGGCAATCTTACCGCTTGAGAATTACCCGCCATGATTGGCTTGGTGTGTATGGTTGGCATGATGATCCCCTAAGTAATGATTATTTGTAGTTACATTATAAGGGCTTTTATCAAGTATAACAAGGTCAAAGGGCTGCCCAAAGGCATTAGATGGCGTTAGATTGTCGTTGTCTAATTAGATTTTGTCAATCTAAAACGATCTAATCTACAAATCAGCCTGTCAAAATGTAGCGGATTTTAAAAGGTGTTGGGCTAACTTTCCCTACTTTCCCCTACTTTCCTAGCAGGGGGAAAGCTTGAAAAGCATTGGTATTAAAGGCTTTGCGTGGGTTACTTTCCCACTTTCCCCTTTTTTAGGTTTTTATATTTTAAACGCCAATACTGCGTTTATCTGCTCATCTGTCAAACCCAAGTCATACAATTTTTTTCTATCGCCATCTAATTGGGTGCGTGCCTGTTTGTAAGTTTCAAATTTGCCATCTTTTACCAAGTCCAAAAAGTCTGCCCATCCTTGCATGATCTCAAATCGTTTATCTAAATGCTTAGAATGGTCATATACCCCTTTAATGCCCTGTTTTACTTCATGGTGTAATTGTAGTTCAATGGCATCACTAGAATAGCCAAGCTCGTTTAAATGCGTACTACCAATGTGCCTAAACCCATGCCCCGTTTGCATACCACCATAGCCAAGATTTTTTAGGGCGTTAGTAACAAAGTTTTCGGAGTAAGGTTGTTGTTTGCTTTTGTTATAAAATACATAGTCATATTCACCCGTAAAAATCTCAAGCGTGCGTAAAATTTCTATCACCTGATGAGATAGTGGCACAATGTGCTTTTTATTTTTCTTAAGCGTGACTATATCCACATTCCAAATTTTATTTTTCCAATCTATATCCTGCCATCTCATTAAACGCATTTCTTGGGTTCTGCATAAAGTATAAGCCAAAAACTTCATAGCTAGCTTGGTTTGCTCGTTACCATGATAGCCATCAATATCATTTAGCAGGCGTGGCAAGGTAAAAATATCTACATGCTTATAATGGTGTGTTACGCCCTTGGGATAATCATCCTTTAGGTTGGCTGATACCACTTCAGCGATCAAATTATCATTAACGGCAGCTTTAAGCACACGATTAACCAAGTCAATGGTACGCCTTGTAAGCTCTCTTGGTGGTAAACCATCATTATGCTTTCTGCTTTCGATACGCTCGGCAATGGCTCTAATGTCCTTTTTGGTAAGTTCAATTAGTGGCTTATCACCAATCATGGGCAACACATCACGATTTAATTTTGATACCTCTTCTTTATAGGTGGCGGGCTTAATCTCGCCTTGTCGTTTGGCAAGATAAACAGTAATAAAATCACCAAAAGTTTGTAAGGCTTGTTTTTCTTGCTTGGCTTGATCATAAAACTGTTTGGGATCTATACCCTTAGCAATTAAAGCCTGTATTTCTTTGCGTTTTTGTCTGGCATCAATCAATGATAAGGCAGGATATCGCCCTAGCGTATAAGTATTTGCCTTGTCATTTAGCTTATATTCCACACGCCAAGACTTCAGCCCCTTTGGACTGATCGCTAAATACAAGCCATCACCATCATAATAACGGTTATTTTTGCCTGCACTGTATTTGGCTTTGTCGATTTGGGTAGCGGTAAGAGGTTTGGTTTTTCTTGCCATAACAGTAAAAAATCCTGACCAATTTTTGTGATCTTGCTAGTAAACAGTAAAAAAATAAGGGTAAAAAATTATTTTACTGTCAATTTTACTGTCATTATCTTGGGCTTGCAAGCTAATAAATGGTAGTTACTGATAACATGTGATACAATAGAAAAACCCTTACAAGCTAGGCATTGTAAGGGTTCTATATAATTTTTGATACTGTCTGATACTGCTTGATACTCTATGAAATAAGAGTATTTTTAAGAGTTTGGCGGTGACGGAGGGATTCGAACCCTCGATACGCTATTAACATATACACACTTTCCAGGCGTGCGCTTTCGACCACTCAGCCACGTCACCAAGGTTGACTATTATACTCAATAATTGGGCATTTGTCATTGATTTTTTACGATTGAAGCAGCCCAATATCCGCCACACTCAAAAAAAGCTTACGCACTTGGCTAAGCAGTGCCAAACGATTCTGTTTTAAAGTTTCATCATCAGCATTCACCATGACATGATCAAAAAACTGCGTCAAAGGCTCCGATAAGCTCACAAGGGTCGTCAAAATGCCTTGGTAATCGCCATGATTATGCAAGGGCTGAACGCTGACTTTGGCAGATTCGATCGCCTGATACAGTGCCTGCTCAGCAGGTTCAATCAGATTTTGGGGCGTTACATCACCTTGCACAGTACCAGCTTTTGCCAAAATATTTGCCACACGCTTATTATTTTCGGCCAAAATAGCCGCTTGTGGCAACAATCGAAATGCTGTTACCGCTTGGATACGCTCATCAAAATCCATCGGCACATCTGTCTGCACCGCCTGCACCGCCTGAATCGTATCCACCAAGACGCCCTGCTCACTGTACATCGCCCGATAGCGCGCATTGATAAATTCCATGACTTCTGTTAGGGTCTGATCGATATTTTCAAGTATATCGCCATAGCCCATTAAGGCTTGTTTAACCAGATGAGATAGGCTCACACGCAGGCGTTTTTCAATTAAAATACGCAAAATCCCAATAGACGCACGGCGTAAGCTAAATGGGTCTTTAGAGCCACTGGGTATTTCACCAATCCCAAAAATGCCCACCAGCGTATCCAAACGATCTGCCAATGCAAGTGCAACACCCACATGAGTGGCAGGCAGCTTATCACCACTAAATTTTGGTAAATATTGTTCTTCGATGGCATCTGCCACCACATCAGGCTCATCATTTAGGCGTGCATAGTAAGTACCCGCAATGCCTTGCAATTCGGGGAATTCACCCACCAATCTACTCGCCAAATCGCATTTGGATAACAATCCAGCTCGATACGCTGCATCGGTATTAGCACCTATCTGATCTGCAATATGGGCGGCCAAATTTGCAATACGCTCAGATTTTTCCCACAATGTACCAAGCTTATCTTGAAAAATCTGAGTTTTTAGATGATGGTTCAGCTCAAACAGTGGCTGTTTTTGATCTTGTAAGAAAAAAAACTCTGCATCTGACAGACGAGGACGAACAACTTTTTCATTACCCGTAATAATCTGAGCAGAATCTTTAGAGTTGATATTACTGATAAAAATAAAATGCGGCATCAGCTTGCCTGCTTGATCGGTCAAGCAAAAATACTTTTGGTCAGCCTGCATGGTGCTGATAAGGGCTTCTTGAGGAACGGCTAAAAATCGCTCAGGAAAGCTTGCTCTTAACGCAACGGGCAAATCCACCAAAGCTGTGACCTCATCAAGCAATTCTTGAGGCATGATTGCCGTGCCATTCACATCATCAGCCAATGTTTTGACTTGTGCTAAAATATCGGCTTGACGCTGATCAAAATCAGCAATGACATGATGGTTTTTAAGTAAATTTTCATAATGATCGGCATGATCAATGGCAAAAAAATCAGGTGAATGATAGCGATGACCACGGCTTTGGTTGCCTGTTTTATGGCCTTGAATGGTCGCCTCAATTACAACATCATCTGACATCAAGACAATCCAATGAACAGGCCGTATGAACTCATGGCGATCGATGCCAGAACGCATACGCTTAGCAATTGGCAAATCATCAAGCGCTTTTTGTAAGATATTTGGCATTAAATCGGTGATTTTTTCGCCTTTAATGGTCAAATCATAAGCGATGTATTCGCCTTTTTTATCAGCAATACGCCCCAAATCTTTGACGCTAAGATTTCGCCCAGTGGCATTTAAACCTTGCAAAAATCCTTGCCCTGCACGCGTTAAATTACCTGCGTCATCAAATGCCGCCTTAACACTTGGACCTTTTTTAGTTTCGATACGGTCAGGCTGAAACTCGCCCACACCTGTAATAGTAAGTGCCAAACGGCGTGGTGCGGCAAAGGCATGAATATCATCAAAGCTGATATTTTGATCATTTAGTAAAGTGCCAACGCTATTTTTAAGGGCATCACGCAGTGTTTTTAGGTTTTTTGGTGGCAACTCTTCGGTGCCAAGTTCAAATAAAATCGTGGTCATAAATCAGCCTTTTTTTGCCCCATAAGGCGGCAAAGTTTACAATAATCAATTGCCAAATTAGTCAAAAATTTACACTCATTTTAACACATTTTATGAGCTAAAAAATCAAGCCACCCAAAAAATCTGGACGGCTTTATCTATCAATTCATTTGCCTTATTCAGGTATACAGCTTGGATTGACTGTATTTACAATATTCACTGTATCATAAGATAATTTTTGGTTCTTTTGGCAACCACTTCTCCAACGCTTCTGCCTTATGGGCATCATCTGCCAAAGGAAAGCCCAATTTTGCCCGAGCTTCGGTATAGCTGATTGCCACTTTGCGGGCCAGTGTGCGTACACGCAAGATAAAGCGTTGGCGTTCGGTAACGCTAATCGCCCCACGAGCGTCAAGCAGGTTAAAGGCATGACTGGCTTTTAACACCATCTCATAAGCAGGCAAGGGTAAATTGACCGCAACCAACTTATCTGCTTGCTCTTCATAAAAATCAAATAATTCAAACAATTTAGCCGCATTGGCATGTTCAAAATTATAGGCGGATTGCTCCACTTCATTTTGATGGAACACATCACCATAAGTCACACGCCCAAATTCACCATCTGCCCACACCAAATCATACACACTGTCCACGCCTTGGATATACATGGCAAGGCGCTCAAGCCCATAGGTAATTTCACCTGTAACAGGGAAGCACTCAATGCCACCAACCTGCTGAAAATAGGTAAACTGGGTAACTTCCATGCCATTTAGCCATACTTCCCAGCCAAGCCCCCACGCCCCAAGCGTTGGACTCTCCCAATTGTCTTCAACAAAGCGGACATCATGGGTCAGCGTATCAATGCCAATGGCTTTTAAAGAGCCTAAATACAGCTCTTGAATGTTGGCAGGATTGGGCTTTAACACCACTTGAAATTGGTAATAGTGTTGTAAGCGATTGGGATTATCACCATAACGCCCATCGGTTGGACGGCGAGATGGCTGAACATAAGCTGCATTCCAACGCTCGGGGGTTAAGGCACGCAAAAAAGTGGCGGTGTGAAATGTCCCAGCCCCCACTTCCATATCATAAGGCTGCAGCACCACACAGCCACGAGATGCCCAATAATTTTGCAGCGTTAAAATCAGTGCTTGAAAAGTCAAGGTCTCACCCGAATCCATATAAATCCTAAAACTGTCACAAATGAAACCTATTTTACTAAATACTGGGTATTTTTTCTATCAGTTTTTGAGTTTTTGTCGTTATCAAGTTTATCGTTATCAAAGTTGGGTAAATAAGGGTAAAATCATTGATTTTAGCCATTTGCATGGCTTTCAATCATAACAATCAATTCAACCTTAAATCAAAATTACAGCGACTTACGGTCATATTGAACCAAATTCGTAGCATAAGAATTTGGTGTTGCATTTGGCATAATTAGCCAAAGCACCAAATAAATCAAAATTCCTGGTACAGCGGCCGATAAACTTGAGATAATCACAAATGCAATACGCACCATGTTAGGCGACCACCCTAAATATTCAGCAATACCACCCATCACGCCTGCAATCATACGATGGTTTTTTGAGCGGTGTAATTTTATCAGTCTTGGCATAAATTTCCCCATAGTTTATCATTGTGAGTGAAGGGCTAAAAAAGCCATCTTGGCAGGTACTTGACCTATTTTATTAAACTTAATTTATCAGTTAATCAGTTAAATAAATCTAATGATAAATAAATAATGGTTATTTTACCGACAATTTCAAGCCATTCATAGAATTTGGTTACCAAGTAGCATAAAAAGTTTACACAGCATGACACAATCTAGAAAAGACATTGATATGATAAGTGCATCAATTGATATTTGGGCAAGGCAGCTTTTGATGCAGTCTGATTTTGCCCAATGATGATGACAAAATAACATACCAAGGATATGATAATGCAACCAGACCACTTGATTTTAATTGGGGATTTTGCACCGCTCACGCTTAGCATGCTTGCCGATATTAATCATGCTGCAGGATTGTCAAAGACACTACACATCATCATTCAAACGCCCAACCATGCACCTCTGCCCCGTGGTCGCACGCCAACACTTGCTGATGCGGTGCGTTGGGTTCAGATGGCTTGTCAATCATTTGGTTTTATTAAAATTCATACCTTTGGTAGTTTGGCTTTACCTGATATGTCATTTGATTATCGAAACAATACGCAGTTGACCAAACATCAATTTTTAGCCATTTGCCAAGCACTCAATATTACCGCTCATACGACAATGCTTGGCATTAAATCATCACATAAAGATACTTTACATCCATTTGAATTGACATTACCCAAATACGGCCATGCCTCAAATTATGATGATGAATTGGTACAAAACAATCCATTGGCTTATTTTTATCAACTGTCTGCCGTCTGCCGCTATTTTTATACCCAAACGGTTTGTATTGTTGGTGGCGAAAGCTCAGGGAAAACTACCTTAGTACAAAAACTTGCCAATTATTATGGTGCCAGCATCGCACCTGAAATGGGTCGATTATACACACACTCCCATCTCGGCGGTAGCGAACTTGCCCTTCAATACAGCGACTACGCATCCATTGCCATCAATCACGCCAACGCTATCGAAACCGCTCGTACCACTGCCAGCTCTGCTGTTACACTGATTGATACTGATTTTGCAACAACGCAGGCATTTTGTGAAATTTATGAAGGGCGAACGCATCCGCTTGTCGCAGAATTTGCTAAACAAATGCGATTGGATTTTACGATTTATTTAGATAATAATGTTGCTTGGGTCGCTGATGGCATGCGTAGGCTTGGTGATGATCATCAACGCAGTTTGTTCGCCAATAAACTGCTTGAGATTTTGGCACGATATGATATTGGTCATCATATCATTAATGACACCGACTATCACAAACGCTATCTACAAGCATTAAGCTTGATAGACAATCATATTTTTAATCATTTTACAAAAATTCATGACAATTAATTAGGGAAAATCTGATGAAAATTGATATTTTAGATAACATCACAGGCTTTGGTAAAAAAGATTGGACAACAAGCTGGGTGCTACTTTGGTTTGTTTGCGGATTTATTGCACTATTTACTGGATTTTGGACCACAACAGCTCACACGCATTTGGATTGGTTTTATTTTGTCATCTCAATCATCGGCTTGGTCTGTGTGGTAAGTTTGTCTTTTCGCAAAAATATCACAGGCAATGGACTTGGTATGGTTGCCACAGCAGGTGAGGTCATCGTACAAGGTACATCAGGTGCCGTTGGTCTCATGCTTGCACCGTTATTTAATTTTTTTACACATGTCTATGGCGTTAAATACTGGTCAAACCATACTGGTGCTGATGGCGATATGATTCCAAAGTCTGCAGGAAAGTATGTTTGGCTCATCACCATATGTTTCATTGTTTTGGGGCTGTTATTATTCCCAACGGTCAATACATGGCTTGCGAATATGGGCTATGTGGTGGTTGAAAATGACGGCAGTCGATTTTTGGGGCGAATTGACTTTTTTTGGATTAATGTCTTGGCATTTGTCTTGTCAATTACCGCACAAACGATGATGATTTTACGCTATTCCTTAAATTGGTGGCTATGGATTGTGGTTAATGCGGTTTGGCTGATTATTAATCTTATGACAGGTAATACCATTTTTGCCATTCAAACCGTGATTTATCAAATCAATGCCTTTGTCGGATTATATGGTTGGCATCGCTCTGAGCAATTAGCTCGCTTACAATCGCCTTAACATTTGGCTATAGTAAGCAAAGGACCAGCCAAAGGCGTTGTGATGCCACTATTTTTAAGCCAAAAACTGCTTAATATTGGCTTAATGACTATGCCACAAGCCATCAAAATCCCACCAATAAACGCATTCATTAGCTGTGTGTGCCAATTATTTTTGCATTATTGCACTGATTGATCTGATACATCCTTAATTTAATTTATTTGCTAAAGCCGTTTTTAAGACGGCTTTTTTATGGCTGCTTAAGATATGGCCAAGCAGCTTTTAGATAAATCATCATCGACCAAAGCGTCAAAATGACCGCAATGACCATCAGCACATAGCCGATCATCTCAAGCGATTGCCAATTAAGCAAAAATACCGTAATGGCAATCATCTGAAAAGTGGTCTTTAATTTCCCCACATAAGACACCGCCACGCTCGTGCGTGCACCAAGCTCCGCCATCCATTCCCGCAATGCCGATACCGCAATCTCGCGTGAAATAATCACAATGGCACTCGTCGCCATCACAATATTTGGATGCCACTGCACAAGGACAATTAACGCAGCTGCCACCATCAGTTTATCTGCCACAGGATCCAAAAATCGCCCAAACGCTGATGTGATATTCATACGCCGAGCCAAATAACCATCCAGCCAGTCTGTGACTGCCGCCAAAATAAACAGCAATGTCAAGATCAGATGTCGCAGCATACTGTCGCTATAGCCCATCATGCCCAAGCGTGCGATGGCATTATCAGGAATCGCAGGCACGCCAATGCCAAGTGCAGGTGGCCAATAGGCAATCGCAACAAATAGAGGAATCATCACAATGCGTGCGATGGTTAGATTATTAGGTAAATTAAATACCGAGGGGGTTTTAATTGACCGAGATTGTGGATTTAAACTCATGCAGCTTGGTTTTTGATAAATTTGTATTATGATACCGAATTTTTGGGTGATTTGCTATGGTTTTGCTGAATTTAGCTGATTTCAACTCGTGATTTTAAAACCCAAAAATGCTACCATAAGCCATCTTTTTATTTTATTGATCCGGCGGTGAGTTTTTGTGAGCATCAGTGTAGACACTCTTATTATCGGCGCAGGGGCATCGGGGCTGTTTTGTGCTTTTAATACGGCGGCATATGGCAAATCGGTACTCATTATTGATCACGCCAATAAAGCGGGCAAAAAAATTCTTATGTCAGGTGGCGGTCGTTGTAATTTCGTTAATAAACAAGTTGAACCATGCCATTTTATCAGTCAAAATCCGCATTTTGTCAAATCTGCCCTATCAAAATATCAGCCAGAAGATTTTATTGATTTGGTCAACCGCCATCACATTGCCCATCAAGAGCGTGAACATGGTCAGCTATTTTGTAAAAACAGTGCCAAAGACATTTTATCAATGCTACTAAACGAATGCCACATGGCAGGGGTTGATATTCATCTAAAAACAACCGTCCAAGATATTCAAGCAACTGATACTCATTTTTTGGTCACTGTCAAATCTCAACCTGATAATCGCATCAAAGTCATTCAAGCACACGCTTTAGTCATAGCAACAGGCGGGCTATCAATTCCAACACTGGGTGCAAGTGGTTTTGGCTATCAAGTTGCCACGCAGTTTGGACATCAAATTATTCCAACTCGTGCAGGACTAGTCCCTTTTACTTTCACCGATAAAGTCGGTGAGATGATAAAATCATTAGCAGGGTTAAGTCTTGATGTGATTGCTTATAATGACAAAGCATCGTTTGATTTACCGATATTATTTACACATCGTGGTTTATCAGGCCCTGCCATATTACAATTATCAAATCACTGGCAAGCAGGCGAGCAAATTACCATCAACCTAGTCCCCACCCAAGATGTGTATCAGTATCTATTAGATGCAAAGCGAATACACCCCAAGCAATTACTGCGAACTGCTCTAGCAGCCTTATTGCCCAAAAAACTCATCAGTGGATTTGAACAATTGTTCTGGCAAGCTTATCAAAATATTGAACTTGCCAATTTAAAAGATGAAACCATGCATCACATTGGTCAGCAGTTAAATGCTTGGCACCTTAAACCCAGTGGCACCGAAGGCTATCGTGTCGCAGAGGTGACTTTGGGCGGTGTTGATACGCATGATATCTCAGGAAAAACCATGGAATCACGCCGACAGCCAAATCTGTATTTTATCGGCGAGGTGCTTGATGTGGCAGGACAGCTTGGCGGCTATAACTTTACTTGGGCGTGGGCAAGTGGTTATGCCTGTGCTCAGAGCATTGGGGTGCGGTGGTAGCTGGTAAGATACTATTTTTTTAAACCAAAACCTTAAATAAATAGACAACCCCACGCCCAATCTTTGGGGCGTGGGGTCTAAAAACGACCAAATACTTTTGGCAGTTTAGCTTAATTTTTTAATCTTAAAGCCCATATCGATGAGTGCCAATTCTTGTTCAATGGGGGCAAGTACCGCTTGATGACTTGGCTTATTTTTAAGATATTTTTGAGCCACATACTTTAAATCATCAATACTGACTGCCAAAATTTTGGCACGCAGATTTTGTTGCCATGCCTTATCACGATGATGTAGCTCATTAAAACATGACTTGACCGCTTCACCCGCAGGTGAGCCTGGTTTATCCATACCTGCAATAATCCCTAAAATTGCCTCATGCAATTGCTCAGTATCATGCTTTGTCTGCAAAAGCCAATCGATACTTTTGTCAAAATGTGCAAAAGTCTTGGCACAATGCGGATCACGGTAGCTATAAAACCGAAATGCAGCAGCATTGCTATCAAAACTGGCACCGCTACCATAAGCACCGCCTTTTTCACGAATAGCACCATGCAAATAACCATTTCTTAAAAATGGGGCAAGCACCATTAAAGCAGGCGTATCTTCATGCTCTGATGTTGTTGCTTGATAAGCAGCTGCATTATAATAGACATTGCTTGAGATGAGCCATGCGGTTTTTGGTTCATCCTGTTGGCATAACAGCTCATCGAGTGTATCAAAAACCAGCTTTTGAGATACTTTTTGACTTGGTGCAGGTGTTTTTTTGGTGCTGATATGTTTTGAGATTTCATCCAATAAATCTGGACTTACCTGCTCTTCACAAACAAGCAATACCTGTTTTGGCAAGCTTATTAAAGTTTGGTGCAACTCACTGAGTCGATGGCATAAGGTATCCCATAGGCTGTCATCGGCTTGTGCTGATGCCAAAAATGATTTGAGTGCTACCAACGCAGGCAATCCTGAATAAGCATACTCAATGCGTGCTTGGTGGCTCATCCGAGAAGAAGCGGTTTGCATGGCGTAAGCATGCCCTGCACTTGCCAAACGAGCCTGCCAGCTACTTTGTTTTTGTTGTAACAGTTCTCGGATACGGTCTGTTTCGCTAAATACAGTCTCATTCATCACCTCACTGACCAGCTCAATGGCTTCAAGTTTACGATTCAAGGCACGGGTGGCAACCACAAAATAACTGCTCAAAGACTCTTTGTCGGTTAATTGTGTCCGTTGACTGATACGAGCGGTTACGCCAGATGAATGCGATGCTTGCACCGCCTGAAAAGTACGGGCATCGTAGTTGTTTGTTCCCACTTCCGATAACAATGTCAAATACAGCGGCAGCAGCGGGTTATTAATCACCTCATCTGCCACCTTATCGGTCAGCGGTGTGATGACTTGATAATAATATAATCCATTGGTGCCTGTATGATACAAATGCACTGGATAAGTTTCACCATCCAAGCTTAAGGTTGTTTTGATGCCCTTGGTAAATGCCACCTCACTTGGAATATCCTCAAGTCCAACTTTTGGCAAAAGACTCACATCATCAGGGGCTGCTTGCCGAGCTTTTAATTGAGCGGCTTGTGTGAGCAGATTTTGTTTATCATCATCACTAAGCGTGGTATCAAGCGTTGCCAGTGCTTGATTTTCCTCATCAACCAATCGAGCCGCTTTTTTGGTATCAGCAGATAAGGTTAAGCGTACACGGTGCGGATTGTCAATCAAATATTGGCGAATCAAATTTTGTAGCCAATTTGGTTCACCTGCCTGTTGTTTTAGCCATGCCAAATGCTCATCAATCTGCCAAACATCTAAGGGATTACCGCCATGAACTGCGGTGCTAAATGCCTCTAGCATCAAGGTCAGTCCATACGGCATACTGTCACCACCAATATGACGCTGATCAATTTCAATTTGATGCAAAATGGTTTCAATGACTTCTTGGGAAATTGGGTTGTCTGCAATTTGGTTTAATAGTGCCAAAATCCCCTTTTCTAACGCTTCGGCGTGTTCAGGCTCTGAGCCACGCACCCCTGCATAAAATACCATTTGGTAATGGCTATCATCCAGCCCAAGCAAGGGACTGGGTGCAACTGCCAGCGGATGACTTTCTAAATATGCGCGCAAAGGCGAACCACTGTGTTCAGCTAACACACCCTCCATCAGCCGCAGTGATAGGCGTAGGCGTGGGTCGGTAATGGTTGGCAAAAGCCATGCCAAAACATGATGGGTCATCTGTTTATCATCACTATCTGCACTGTATGTATCATACACCTGAATCGGCTGGCTTAACGGCTTTTCAATGACGCCAGTGAACTTTTTGCCTTGTGCAGGTTTTTGAATATCATCAAAATGCGACAAAGCCTCGTCATGAATTTTAGCTTGAATTTCATCAACGGCAATATTACCAAAACTCATGATAATGGCATTGCTTGGATGATAATGCGTCTGGTGAAATGCCACCAAATCCTCATGCGTCATCTTTGGAATCTGAGCAGGGTCGCCACCAGAATTATAATGATAAGTGGTCGTTGGGAATAAATGTGGCATCAAGGCATAATACAGCTGATCAATCTCGCCGCTCATCGCCCCTTTCATTTCATTAAAGACAATGCCATGATACTCAGGCTGGTTATCTTGATTAATCTCAACTCGAACGCCTTCTTGGGCAAAATCAAGCGGATGAATATTGGGGAAAAATACCGCATCTAAATAAACAGACAATAAATTAAAAAAATCTTTTTTATTTTGACTGGCAAATGGGTAAACTGTCCAGTCGCTTGCTGTCATGGCATTCATAAAAGTGTTCAAAGAACGCTTAATCATACTAAAAAATGGGTCACGCACAGGATATTTTTGAGAACCGCACAGCACAACATGTTCTAAAATATGTGCCTCACCACGAGAAGTCATCGGCTGAGTTGCAAAGCCAATCATTAATGCATTTTCACTGTTATCGCACGCCAAATGATAATGAGTCGCGCCAGTTAAACGATGGCGTGATGTCAAAACTGTGATGTCAAGTGCTTCAATGCTACGCTTGTCAATTAACTCAAAACTTGAATGAAGTGTCGTCATAAAACTGTCCAAAATTTTAACCAATTTTCATTTTAACACACTTTTAAAGACATCATCATTTCATCAGATTAATTTTTAATGCGATGAGAAAATAAGATTGGCTGATGGCGTTTGATGATCCATGTTATTTGAGATACCAGATTAATCAAAATTCTTAACCAAAATTAAACTCATCAATCAATTTGGCTTTTTATCAAATCCAAGATGATTTATGACAAGGCTTTTGATATACTAAAATTAATCAAACAACTTGGCAAACTCAGGAGAAAGTGATGTATCAGCATGTATTACTCGTAACCGACCTAAAAGATGATACCGATTTGGTCGCTCAAAAGGCCAAATGGATTTTGGATCTGCAGCCACAAGCACAGCTCTCGGTGCTACATATTGTCGAAGAAACCATGCTTGGTTTTGGTTATGAGCTGATTCCTGCATCAGCCTTGCACGAACACATTGATGATGAACGCTGCCAAACGGCTCGCATACGCTTGGCCGATGTGCTAGCACGCAATCATTTACAGGCACATCATATTAATATCAAAACCGCCATTTCAGGGCGTAAAGGTATTGTTGACTATTGCCAAGCTCATGCAGTGGACTTGGTCGTAATTGGTCGTCATAAGCGAACTGGCTTATCAGCTTGGATTGCTGGAGCGACCGCAGATAGTATTTTGCCAGATATTGACAGCGATTTATTGGTTGTACAATTAACCGAAGATTAATAACCAAAGATTAACCAGCCAAATCTAAAACATAACCGATATCCATCATCCATATCGGTTAAATTAAAATCATTTCATCGTTAAATTTCATCGTTAAATTTCATCGTTAAATTAATCATCAAAGAGACTGTTTTATGTATGATGTCGTTGCTATTGGTAATGCCTTGGTTGACACCGAATTCACCCTATCCGATGCCGCTTTAGATGCCACAGGTTTGGCTCGTGGCAATATGACCTTAGTAGATACCAATGGTCAAAATATGCTGTTTGCCGCCCTAAATGAACAAAACCTAAAACCTGCCAAACAAGCAGGTGGCGGCTCAGCAGCCAATAGCATGGTGGCGTTTGCCGCACTGGGCGGTCGTGCTTATTATCATTGCCGTGTTGGTGGTGATGATATGGGTGATTTTTATTTGGGTGATTTAGCCAATTTGGGCGTTGCAACCGATGCCACCTACGCTGTGCAAGCAGATGGGACAACAGGCTCTTGTGTGGTATTGGTCACACCAGATGCAGAACGCACCATGCAAACGCATTTGGGTACAAGCAGTGAAATTAATACTGACAATATTAATTTTCAGACACTCAAAGACGCAAAATGGCTGTATTTAGAAGGGTATCTTGCCATGTCACCTTCAGCCACTGATGCACTAAGCCAGCTGTACGAGCATGCACGCAAAACTGGTGCTAAAGTTGCGGTGAGCTTTGCTGATCCTGCTGTGGTAAAATTTGCCAAAGAAGGGTTAAGTGCCATCTTAAACCGTGGTGTAGATGCGATATTTTGTAATGCTGAGGAAGCGGCATTGTTTGCCGATGCAGATGGTGATGCCGATCCTGTCAATACACTATTAAAATACAGTGACTTGGTGGTCATTACCAATTCAGATAAACCAACCACCATTGCCTGTCGCATCGATGATGGCATTATCGAGCATCACATTGATAGCTGTGTTGTCAGTCAAGTCATCGATACCAATGGTGCAGGTGATAATTACGCAGGTGCTTTTTTATATGGTTTATCGCAAAATCTTGATTTGCCAAATTGTGGACGCTTGGCGTCGGCTGTGGCGGCAGCTGTGGTGGGTCAGTTTGGACCACGATTAAGCATCGCAGAGTATCAAACCATTAAAAAACGCACCGTATCATTGACATAAATCAATCTTCTTAAAAACCCCTTTTTAAATGCCATAAGCTAAAAAAGGGGTTTTATTATCATGATAAACTAATTAACAATAATCTATTTGATTGGCTCTATCAAACAATAGCCAAACCAACAATAGCCAAAAAATTATTTGTAATAAGCATGATCTGAGATACTGTGGTCGGTATCGTCTACCACTTGGGTAAGCTCTGGGATTTGTTGTTTTAACTGCACTTCCACCCCTTGGCGTAAAGTCACATCAACCGCCGAACACCCTTGGCAACCGCCGCCAAATTTCAAAACGGCTGTTAATCCTGCTTCATCTTCAATCACCTCCAACAAATCTACCGAACCACCATGGCTGGCAAGATTGGGGTTAATCTCTGATTGCAGCACATAATTAATACGCTCTTCAATGCTGGCATTTTCGCCCACTTGCGGAACTTTGGAATTGGGCGCACGAAAAGTCAACTGACCACCGAATCGGTCTTTATTATAATCAATCACCGCATCATGCAAATAAGGAATGCTATCAGCATCAATATGAGCGGTAAACTTGGCATAATCAATGTGCAAATCTTGGTCATCGATTTCATCAGCATGGCAATAGCTCATGCAACATTCAGCACGGGGCGTGCCTGCATGTTCCACAAAAATACGCACACCAATCCCCTCTTCTTCTTGCTTGGCAAGCAAATCAGCTAAATACTCTTGGGCGGGTTCGGTAATTTTGATATTACTGGTTAATGCTTCACTCATGGCAACTCTCTTTTGTTTAATTGGTTTAATTTATTGTGTTTTATGAAACTTTTTGGCTTTTTAGCAAATCATTTGGCTGTGGTTATGGTGCGTATTTGTCAGATGAGAATGCAAACAGCCTGCAAGCTTAAACGACCAATATCTTTTTTGGCTTGTATGCTAACATCAATTTATATGGTAACATAACTTAACTTTATCAACCCAAATTTTTTAAATTCTTGACAATTCTTGGATAAAACCATGCATTCATCGCAACAGTTTGACTATCTGATTTTTATCGGACGCTTTGAACCTTTTCACCAAGGTCATCATTATGTCATCACGCAGGCATTAGCACACGCACGGCAAGTGATTGTTTTGATGGGTTCAGCAAATTCTCCTCGCACGATTAAAAATCCATTTCATCCCAATGAGCGACAAGCAATGATTTTAAACAGTTTTGACAAAAAAAATCGTGAACGCATTCACTGTCTTGGTATCAATGACGCCACTTATAATGATAATAAATGGCTCATTGAAGTTCAAAATACCATTGTCAGCATCACAGCCAATACACCCAATGAACGCATTGGTATTATTGGGCATGACAAGGATGAAAGTTCGTATTATCTGGCACTTTTTCCTCAATATAAGACATTTATGGTCAAAAATTTTGAATACATATCAGCAACACCAATCAGAGAAGCATATTTTGGTGATGATAGTGCCAAAAAACAGGCAAGCTTTAGCCAACTGACTAAAGCTTGTGTTGAATTTTTAACAGCTTTTGAGCATACCAAAGCTTACCATCGCCTCAAGCAAGAGTATCAGCACATTCAAGCCTATCAAGCAGCTTGGCAGACAGCACCTTATCCACCCAACTTCATCACCAGCGATGCACTGATTGTGCAATCGGGGCATATTTTGCTTATTGAGCGTGGCGGTGAATATGGGCAAGGACTGTACGCTTTACCCGGCGGTTTTGTGGATACCAATGAAGATTTTTATCAAGCATGTTTGCGTGAAGTTCACGAAGAAACAAATCTAGATATCAGCTTGCTCAAAAACAGTCTGATAACAGCAACTTTGTTTGATGCACCCAAACGCAGCCAAAGAGCTCGTACGGTGACGATGGTGTATTATTTTGAGCTACCAAAGCAGCAAACCCTACCTGATGTCCAAGCTGGTGATGACGCAAATCGTGCCTTTTGGCTACCTTTATCCGAATTAAATGCGGTACAGATGTTTGAAGACCATTATGGCATCATCTGTCAGTTACTTAAAATTTGACTGCGATACTATACAAAGTTTAAGATGTGGTTTTTTCCACATCTTAAACTCATGCCAAAACATCAATAAACTGTACTCAGCCATACACCGCCATGAGCGATGCTTACCCAAACTGTGCAAACAACTCATTTAACGCTTCGCTCATCGTTGGGTGAGTGAAAATATAATCCCTAACCTCTTGATAAGTCAGACCCTGACGAATTGCCAAATCCATAAAGTTAATCAACTCATGGGCATTGTCACATAACAACTGCACACCCAGTATTTTATCGGTTTTGGCATCAATCACCGCTTTTAATAGTCCATCGGTTTGCTCTAAGATTTTGGCTTTGGGAATGTTGACCGCCTCTAAAACAGCCGTCTTAACGGTATGCCCTTGCTCCTTGGCAACTTGCTCGGTCATGCCAACATTGGCAAGCGGTGGATTGGTAAACACCGCATAGGCAAAAGTGCGTCCTTTTGTGGTATATGTGCCATCACCCAACACTTGACTTTTGACCACCCGATAATCGTCCAAGGAAATATAAGTAAACTGTGGACTGCCTGCCACATCACCCATCGCATAGATATGTGGCACGCTGGTTTGTAGCCTATCATTAACGGCAATGTTGCCTTTATCCGTCAATATGACGCCTGCTTTATCAAGGTCTAACCCTTGCGTATTTGCCCGACGACCTGTTGCCACCAAAATCGCATCTGCCATCAATTCCCCATCTTCGGTTACAACCATCGCATGATTGTTGGCATCATTAACCTGCTTAATTTGTTGCTTGGTTTTGACAGTGATTTGTTTGTTTGCCATAATGCCCAACAAATTTTGGCGAATGTCAGCATCTTCTTTTGGTAAAAAAGTATCGGCAGTTTCTAAAATCGTGACCACACTGCCAAACCCAGCAAAGATAAAGGCAAATTCCAACCCAATATATCCCCCACCAATGATGACCAACTGTTTTGGCAATTGGGTTAACTGCATGATACTGGTGCTGTCATGGGCAAATTTGCTGTCTTTTAGCCCATCAATGGGTGGTTGCCAATTATACGCTCCTGTATTGATATGAATGTGGTCAGCGGTGATTTTTAGAGTGTCATCAGCTGTCACCGCCTGCACGGTCTTATCATCAATAAAACTGGCTTCACCTGTGATGACCGTGGCGTTATCTAATTCATTGACTTTATCAAAATTGGCTTGATTGAGCTTAGCAATCAGTTGATTTTTATGGGCAATGGCATCGCTTAATGACACATCACGCTCATGTGATAAAAATGCCAATTTTTTTGATGGAATACACCCAATATTAATGCAAGTACCCCCATACATATCGGCAGATTTTTCTACCAAGATGACCTCTTTACCTGCTTTAGCAAGGGTTTGAGCCAAAGTTTTCCCTGCTTTACCAAAACCGATGATGAGATGCTCAGTGTGGCGGATATTGTGAGAATGTGTCATAACTTACCCTTAAATATTTACCCTTAAATAAATTGCCCTTAAAAAATGAAAATAAACCAAAATGGCTGTTAAACCAAACAACTTAAAAAAACCTAAAAAACCGAACTTAAGCTAAAACCAAACCTAAGCCAAGGCTTTAGATTTTACCCAAATTGAGCATTGTTATCCAGCCAAATCATAACCAAATCACCTTTTATCAACCAATCATTAAGGTGTTCCAAACACTGTTACATAAACAACACAAGCCAATAACGCATCATGCCTATTTTAAAAATGATTGGTTGTTATAATCAAAGGGTAAGTGAATTTTTTACTGTTTTACCGTTTTTAAGTGGCTTTTTTTAAATAACGGCTTAGTTTAGCAATGTTGCCTGCTTAAAAATGCTGCCCACTTAAATCAATCATTTGACTTAGATTTGGTTAAATTTTAAATTTAAGTTAAGAATTTCAATAAAAATTGACTTATTTGTTTATCACACATGAATATAAGGATAACATGATGACCACACAAAACAATCAACAAAACGGCAAAGTTGCCATCGTAACAGGGTCTGCCGCAGGTTTGGGCAATGCCATTGCCACTCGTTTGGCAAAAGATGGCTTTAAAGTGGTGTTGCATGACATCAGCGAAGACAATTTAAAAACGGCCAAAGATGAATTTGACAAAGCAGGCTATGAGAGCATCAGCGTTGTTGGTGATGCCTCTAAAAAAGACGACCAAATCCGCTTGGTTGATGAAGCGGTCAAGGCATTTGGACAGGTAGATGTGTTTGTCAATAACGCAGGGGTTGAGTCGGTTGAGCCATTTTTGGCAATTGAAGAAAAAGAGATTGACCGTGTGCTTGGAGTGAACATCAAAGGCGTGATTTTTGGCACCCAAGCGGCGGCTGAGCAGATGAAAAAACAAGACGGCATCGGCAAAATCATCAATGCGTGCAGCATTGCAGGACATGAATCTTATGAGATGCTAAGCTTATACAGTGCCACCAAGCATGCGGTGCGTTCGTTCACCCATTCTACCGCCAAAGAACTTGCCGAGCATAATATCCGTGTCAATGCTTATTGCCCAGGGGTTGCTGACACGCCGATGTGGGAGCGTATTGATGCTGCTTTTGTTGAGCATAAAGGCTATGAACCAAAACAAGCATGGAAAGAGTTTACCCAAGGCATCTTGGTTGGTCGTCCACAACAGCCAGAAGATGTTGCCAACTTGGTGTCATTTTTAGCATCCAAAGATGCCGATTACATCACAGGTCAAACCATACTGACCGATGGTGGCATGGTATTTAGATAATGGTGTTTAGATAATTGACAATGTGATGACTGACATAATAACATTGGCGACATTGAAAGCAACATTAAAAAAGCATTGGGAGAGTTGCCCAATGCTTTTTGTGGATAATAAGAAAGTCATTAAAAACATTTTAATTAAACCCAGAGAGATGATTTATGACAGTACACTCAGTGAAACACTCAGTTAAAAAAACCAAGCGGTTTTTTTTGCCCATGGTGATGTCGTTGACTGCCATGATGGCATTGACCGCTTATGGCAACCACCTGACATCACAACCCAGCTCTGCTAAAACCATACCCACCCAAACCATGGAGCATCACGCCATGAACACAACATACACCACCAAAACCATCGCCAGCCGTTATGATTTTAATGACACCGTCAGTCGCTTGCAGTCTGCTTTTAAAGAGAAAAACATGACCATCTTTGCCACCATTGACCACCAGCACGCTGCCCAACAAGTGGATTTGGACATGCAACCTGCCACAGTCATCGTTTTTGGCACACCAAAAGCAGGCACGCCATTGATGAAAAAAGACCCTCATTTTGCGTTAAAATTACCCCTGAAAGTGTTGGTTACCGAAACAGATGGTCAGGTTTGGGTCAGCTTTGAAGACACGCACGCACTGATAGCAGGCAGTCAGATTGGCTTTGATGATGTTAAAGACACGCTTGCCAATGCTGAAAAATTAATTGAAAAAACCGTAACTCAATAGTGATGTTTTAATAACTTTTAGTTTTAATAACTTCAGAATCAATCCATTACATCAGGATACGATGATGAAACACGCCGTTTTATTGGCATTATCCGTGGCAACTTTTGGCTTAAGTGCCTGCTCATTCAATGCCACCGCCCAAAATCCAACCACAACAACTGCCATAAGCCAGCCCCCTGCCAAAGCCGTGGGTGTGTGGATTGATGTTCGTAGTGCCGAAGAGTATGCCGATGGGCATTTACAAGGGGCATTAAACATCACGCCTGACCAAATCGCAAGCCATATTGAAGCCATTGAGCCGAATAAAAACGCCCCCATCAATTTGTACTGTCGTTCTGGTCGCCGTGCTGAGGTGGCTCGTAAGACACTCTTAGAAATGGGCCATACCAATGTGGTTAACCATGGCGGCTATCAAGACTTGTATGATAAAGGTTATCGTTGATGGTTAGTAAATGCCAATAAGACAGTAAGAGCAACCATCAGCTTAGGCTGATAAAATGAGTGTGCCAGTTATTTTTTGGTGATAGTGATTTTAAAATCTAATGTATTAAAAAACAACTTTAAAAAATAACTTTAAAAAATAACTTCGGCACGCCCAAAGATGGATGTGTGATGACTGCGAGCGTCATGTTTACTGTTGTAATAACTCACATCAGTTTGTAAGAATAGCCATGGTCGCCATACAGGTTGGCGATAGCCTACATAAGGTCCATAAGTATTTAGGTATACTTTTTTATCTTGGATATTACCACCCACATATAAACCATAATTCAGCTCTGATTTGCCATGCTTGACAGGCACAAAATGACGCTGAAATAAACTGCTGTGCCAATAAAGATTTTCTTCTCCTTTGTGAGTATAATGCAGCTGGCTACGACTGACCAAATCACTATGCCCAGATTGTGGCTGAGTGAACTCAAGCGTTGAAACAGCAGTATGTTCCGTATGTGAGCCATAACGATACATTTGCTCAAAACGCATCGTAATATCATGCGGCATTTCCCATTTCTTTTCGGCTTTGGCACGGATATAGACATCATTTGACCTGACGCCCAAATCTATATCAATATCTTTATTACGACGAAATTTAGACCATCTGAGTGCCAAAGAAGAGTTACTCTCTCGTGTTTCACGGCGATCGTATCGGTGATCATTAGCATTTGGCATAACTTTACGATCATCACTCAGCGCACCATCACGGGTTTCATAATCCAATGAATCATCACCAAAAACCAAACTAAGGCGATTTTCAAGGGTTGGCAATTTAATACGACCTCGCACACGAGGTTTAATTTTTATACCATCATATTTATTCCATGTGGTGTCCATCATCACTCGTAAGCTTGCCTTAGCAGGTTTTGTTGATTGATTTTCTCCAAACCATCCATCTATATTAACAGCACTATTTTGAAGCCAATCTTGAAAACCTTGATGATTTTTATCAATCCAGCCCATGGTATTGATGTCAGGTTTTATGGCATTTATGCCAGTTTTTACCTTTGGTTGTGCCAGCTCATCAACCGCCGCTTTTGCTGTTTGATTTGCCCATACCAGAGGTGTACCCGCCATTATCAGCACACATACAACAGCTATTTTACACTGCATGATGCCCTCTCTTAACTCCACCAATCAATCAAGATGCTAAATTTGGCTGATCCATAGATTTACCCCAAAACCAATAAATAACATCGCAGCACTAAACATCGCAAGGCTACTCAAGACGGGGCGTTTTGAAAATTTTTCAGCCAACGCCTTACCAGTATACACCAATAAAGTCAAATAGCTAACACTTACCATCTGTAAAATCACCGCCAACACCAAAAAGCTTAGCAATGGTTTATCATAATTTGGGTCAACAAATTGTACAAAAAACGACAAAAAGAATAAAATCGCTTTAGGGTTGGTTACGCTAAGACTGAGTGAACGATAAAAATAATTTTGTTTTTTTGGTGGCTTAATTGATAACTCTGACTTCATGATGGCTTGGCGATTTTTAAAGGTATGGTAAGCTCCGATAATCAGGCGAGTGCCAAGATAAGCCAAATAAGTACCACCAATCAGCTTGATGACATCAAAAACTTGTGGATATTGCTTCAGTATGGCACCCACACCAAAAACTGTTGCCATAATCAGTATGAGATCGCCCAGTAAAACGCCTGCAATTGCCCGCAAACCTGCTGTATAACCATGTGATGCTGATACCGATAAGCAATACAAACTGTTTGGGCCAGGTAAAACGATGACCACAACCACCGCCAAAAAATAAGTCAATAAATTGATTGTACCGAACATTACACATCCATATTAACAGCTTATCAAAATTTGCTCACTATAGCGAATTTATTTTTTACTTGCAATCATTTCGTAAATTTTAGTTATAAAAATGCCCCAAAAATTATCTAACTTTTGGGGTGATTGCAATTTTTTACAATTTTTGAGTCAATGCCAATACGGCTAAAGGCTATCGTTGACCTTGCGATTCTTGAATGGCTTGCATTTGAGCATCAATGATTGCCTGCTGTTCGGCAGCTATGGCTTTTTCATCAGAAACTTTTTTTAGGTCAATCACAAAGACCAAAACACTGTTTGGACCAATGCCAGCATTGTACATACCGTGTTCACCATATGCCATTTGGCTTGGAACATACAGCTCATATTTGCCACCTTCTTTCATCAGTTGCAAGCCTTCAGACCAGCCTTCAATGACCTGACTTAGCATAAATGGCACAGCCTCGCCTTCAGATGAATCAAATACCGTACCATCAATCAATCTGCCTTCATAAGCTGCATAAACACCATCTTTGGCCGTGGGAGATTTGCCCGTACCCTCAGTAATAACTTTATATTGAAGACCTGATGGTGTTGTCT
Organism: Moraxella catarrhalis; assembly: GCF_001632285.1. GTDB lineage: Bacteria > Pseudomonadota > Gammaproteobacteria > Pseudomonadales > Moraxellaceae > Moraxella > Moraxella catarrhalis. The sequence continues at coordinate 46,265 of NZ_LWAH01000014.1, read as the reverse complement.
TTACGCCATCTTTTTTAGCATTTTCAGCCAAAAACTTTTCGCCATCAGCCTTATTGGTAACGGCAGCTTGTTGTTGTTTTTGAATGGCTTCTTCGGTTTTACGCTTTTCATATGCTTGACCCAATGTCTGAATCTGCTTTTTCGTTAAAGCGCTATCAACACCTGCATAGCCATCTTTAAACGCTTTGATATAAACATCGATGTCTAAATTTTCTTCAATTTTTTTCATAGACTCGCCTGCGTCATAGCCAAACACATAGCTGACTTGTTCAATCTCTGTGCTTTTATCGCTAACGACGGTTGACTTTTCGCCTGCTTTAGGCAGCGAAGCTGAAGTGTCTTTTTGACAGCCTACCAAAATCAATGTTGCTGCCATGGTGGCAACCAGTGCATGTTTTTTCATAAATGGTCTCTGCATGATTTCTATGTAATATAAAAAGTGATGTAATATAAAAAGTGTGATATAAATAAAGTTGGCTAATCATACCAAAAATTACCATCGTTTACCATGCCTTAAGTAAGGTTTTTGAAGCAGATTTGATAACAATCTTGTATCGTTCTTGTGAATATTCTTACTTATGGCTTCTTATAAAATAAGCCAAAAATCATTTAATCTCTTGGGCTAAGCGGTGTCATTTCAAAAAAAGATTTTTTCCCATTTTGCCCAATTTATCCATCTGTGCAAATTTTTGATGACAGTGTTGCTTTTGAGTATTTAGGCAGTCATCACAGTAACAAAAAACCTGCCTAAGACTTTAGACAGGTTTTTATTAGGGCTATGACAAAGTAAATTTAAATCACCTATATAGTCATCAAGCTCTATCCACCAATCTTCTTATATTTCATACGCTTGGGTGCGGCATCTGCCCCAAGTCGCTCTTTACGCCATTTTTCATATTCGCTATAATTACCATCAAAAAACTCTGGCGCTTCGTTCTCAAATGACAAAATATGCGTACAAATACGGTCTAAGAACCAACGGTCATGCGATACCACCATGACCGTACCAGGGAACACCTGCACCGCATCTTCTAAGGCACGCAAGGTCTCCACATCAAGGTCGTTGGATGGTTCATCCAGCAAGATGACATTTGCCCCTTGTTTTAGGGTTTTGGCAAGTTGCAAGCGGTTACGCTCACCGCCTGATAAGTTACCAACGAGTTTTTGTTGGTCTTGCCCTTTAAAGTTAAAGCGTCCGATATAGGCACGGCTAGGCGTGGTATACTCACCCACAGTAATCATATCAAGCCCATCTGAGACCTCCTCCCACACGGTTTTTTTATCATCCAGCTCATCTCTGACCTGCCCCACATAGGCAACTTTCACGCTCTCGCCAACCTCTACTGTGCCTGTATTTGGCGTGTCTTTACCTGTAATCATGTTAAAAAGTGTGGTTTTGCCAGCACCATTTGGACCCACAATGCCGACAATTGCCATGGGTGGCACGGTAAATGATAAGTTTTCGTACAACAAGCGTCCATCAAAAGATTTTGAGATGTTATTGACCTCAATGACTTTATTGCCCAAACGAGGCCCTGGTGGGATATAAATCTCCGCCGTTTCGTTACGCTGTTGAAACTCACGAGAGTTCATCTCCTCAAAGCGTTCTAGGCGAGATTTGGATTTGGCTTGCTGACCTTTTTGGTTTTTACGCACCCATTCTAGCTCTTGTTTTAGTGCCTTGGCAAAGGCCTCTTCTTGTTTTTGCTCTTGTTCTAAGCGTTTGTTCTTTTGTTCTAGCCACTCGGTGTAGTTGCCTTGGTAGGGATAGCCATAACCACGGTCTAGCTCCAAAATCCACTCAGCGACATTGTCAAGAAAATAGCGGTCATGGGTAATCGCCACAATCGTACCAGAGTAGTCTTTTAAGAAGCGTTCAAGCCATGCCACAGACTCTGCATCCAAATGGTTGGTCGGTTCATCCAAAAGTAGCATGTCAGGCTTGGACAGCAGCAAACGACACAAAGCAACACGGCGTTTTTCACCCCCTGACAGCTTGGAGACATCGGCATCCCACGGTGGCAGGCGAAGGGCATCCGCTGCTTTTTCAAGCTGAGTATTTAGGTTGTGGGCATCCCACGCTTGAATGATGTCTTCCATTTTGCCTTGCTCGGCTGCCAATTTGTCAAAATCAGCATCAGGCTCGGCATATTCAGCATAGATTTGGTTTAGGCGTTCTAGGGCATCTAAGGCCTCACGCACACCATCTTCCACATTGCCACGCACATCTTTGGCAGGGTCAAGCTGTGGTTCTTGGGGCAGATAGCCAATTTTAATGCCTGTTGCCGCTCGTGCCTCACCGCTAAATTCTGTATCCACACCCGCCATGATACGCAGCAGCGTGGATTTGCCAGCACCATTTAGACCCAGCACGCCAATTTTGGCACCTGGGAAAAAGGACAAGCTGATGTCTTTTAAAATTTCACGCTTTGGCGGAACAAGTTTTGACACTTTGTTCATGGTGTAGATATATTGAGCCATAATAAGCCTTAATTAGTTAATTTTTGATTGGATTGAGTTAAATGATTATTGATAAAAATAGTTAAGCTAAAAAGTAAAACAAGTTAATGCTTTATTATCGCATGCTTTAGAAAGTGGGGCAAGGTTATTCATTTGATAAATATCTGAAAATGATGGCTATAGAAAAGAGGTTAAATTTTAACATTAAAGATATAATTTAACTTGACTATAATATTATGTTATAGTACTGTATAGCTCGTGTTAAATATTATTCGCAATGTGTCAGCTATCCCAACCGATTCAAATCCACATTTGATAATATTGGCACAGTAAAAAGTGTTAAACGCTTACTTGACAGTGAGCAAGACAAACTTACATCATCACATACTTATCAAAATTCGGAGTATATATGAAGTTAAAAGCTATTGCTACATTGGGCGCATTGGCATTATTATTACAAGCTTGTGCAACGCCACACGTGGTTCAAACCAAAAAAATTACAGACAACGAGCTGACCTGCAGTCAAATCAAGAGCGAAATTGCTGAAGCTGAGGAATTTGAGAAGAAAGCGCGTGCCGAACGCAAAATAACTGGCAAAAATGTTGCAGCAGCAGTATTTTTCTGGCCAGCCCTAATTGGCACATACTCAAATACCGAAGAAGCAATTACTGCCGCCAAAGAACGTCAAGCATTATTGACAGATTTGTATTCAAAGAAAAACTGTCAATAATACCAAATTAGACATTTGCGGTAAAATACTAAAATAATAATCAGTATTTTACCGCAATTTTGGAGTAGATCTAATGCCAACCATCACCCACAGCCCCGATACTCAGCGTTTTGAAACGACCATTGATGGGCATACTGCGTATCTCAGCTATGCCATTATTGATGATAATACGCTAAATTATCATCATACTTTTGTTCCGCCACAGTTAGGCGGTCGTGGTGTTGGTACGGCATTGGTGAAATACGCTGTTCAATATGCCAATCAAAATAATAAAACCATCATACCAAGTTGTAGTTTTGTGGCACATTACATCAATAAGCAGCACACAACATAAAACCGAGCAATCTAACATACCGCTGATTTTGCAGCTTCATTAATCAACATAATCGGTCTGATGACTTAGACATTCTCAAGTGCCTCACTGTGATTTTAAGTATCATCGATTTTAATTATTGTTAATTTTAGTGATCAAGGATTATCAAGCGTGTATATGATTGGCTAAGCTGCATTTAAGTGACATACATATAAGTAACATAATTTTCATTAAGTGTTGTTAATTGATGGTATAATATCATTTTATCAATGACTGATTTTATCATCATACCAACCCGTACATTAACTGATTGGTGTGTTAAGTGATTGTCTGATGGTCTTATAAGGCTGATTATGTGGCATCGTTCTTATCACCTTTTAAACATTAAGTTTTATCCAAACGCCAAGCCTCATCAATTGTCTAAGCGTCACCGATCGTGGTTTGGCTGGGTATTGGCGGTTTTAGCTTGGTTGATGCTACTGATGCCCATGACATCTTCACTGTGGGTGGAAAAACCAAAGATTGGTTATAATATTTGTATTAAGCTTGCCCCCATTATCAATCATATCAATCAGTCGCACCAAACCCATACTCACCTTCACCAAGCACACACGCATTTTTCAAAAAAAGATAACCAAACTCCCCATCAACATGACTGCGATATTTGTCTAAGTGCCATGTCTTTTGCATTGCCAGCGGGTGCTTTGGGTTTGTCTGGTCATATTTTACAATTCAACAGACAATTGGGTGCTTTTTATCGTCAGTTGCGTTTGCAGTTTTTATTTTTCTTACGCCCACCAAGCCGTGCTTCTCCTGATTATTCTTAATCAAATCACTCCAAAATTCATCACAATTTGTCAATCATTACATTGACAAAAGCAGATTTATTTTGGTCTATAAAACCAATTCACACAATTTTACTGAGAATAGTTATGAACAAAAGCATCCAATCCAATCTTTCATCAAAACACAGTCAATCAACAACACCGCAGCATTATTTACGCATTTGGCGGTGGCATTTTTATGCAGGGTTATTTGTCATACCATTTTTGGTGATTTTGGCCGGCACAGGGCTTGGCATGATTATATTATCCAATACGGTTGGCAAACAAGGTGAGCTTATCAGCGTATCGCCACAAAACACCAGTATGGCAGTATCTCATCAAGCTCACATCGCCACATCAAACATCGCTGGCGGACAAGTGACGCAATACATCGCTCCAAAAGATGATCATCATGCCGCCGCTTTTTTAGTTAAAAATCATGATACGCAAGTTGCCAACTGGGTTGCCATAGACCCCTACACGGCCCAAATCGTTGGCACACAACCGCAAAAATCTGGCTTATATCACACATTAGACAGCATTCATGGTGATTTATTGATGGGTAAAACAGGAGATTTATTGCTTGAAACAGCGGCTTCTTTAACCATTTTATTAATCATCACTGGCATTTATCTTTGGTGGCAAAAACGCAAAAGTGTGATAAAAATGCTGACCGTACAAGACACCAAAACAAAACGCAACTTATGGCGTGAAATACACGCAGTTTTAGGCAGCTGGACTGCCATTGTGTTGTTATTTTTTTGTATCACAGGCTTGGCTTGGGCTGGGATTTGGGGAGAAAAAATCATGCAAGCATGGAATCAGTTTCCTGCTGGCAAATGGGGCGTAGAACCTGTACCTACCTCCAGTTTACCCGTTGATACTGCCCATGATGACGCATCATACCAGCAACAAAATACAGCAGATACACCCCATCATGCCACAGATATCTCAGCACCCACACACGGTGACGCTCTTAATGATGGCACAAAACAAGTGCCCTGGGTACTTGAAAAAACCCCCATGCCAAGCTCCACGCCCACATCAAACGCATGGCAAATGACGCAACCAGATATTGATTTTATTGATAACATGGCTAAAAACATGGGCTTTGTGGGACGATATCAAATCAACTACCCCAAAACACCAACAGGCGTTTGGAGCATCAGCCAAGATTCGATGAGCTATGACAGCCCCAATCCAACCGCTGACCGCACAGTACATATTGACCGTTATTCTGGCGAGGTATTGGCAGACATTCGCTACCATGACTATTCAGCATTTGGCAAGTTTATGGCGGTTGGTATTGCACTGCATATGGGGACAGCAGGAATTTTTAGTATTTTGGCAAACCTCTTATTTTGCTTAAGCGTCATTGCCATTTGTATCAGCGGTCTTGTGATGTGGTGGCAACGCAGACCCGCCACCAACCTGCATAAAAACAACAAATCCGCTTTACCGATGGGCTTAATCCCCCCAGCCAGTCAAAAAAACATTCCCATTTGGTGGGGTTTTGGTGGGGTGTTATTGTTAATTTCAGCACTCTTTCCCATGGGGTTGTTTGCCATCTTGGTTATCGTCATTTTAGATTGGCTCATCATCAGCCGAGTTCCATTATTAAGTAAACTATTAAAATAACCAAGCCTGACAATATCGTTTATCATATAAAAAGTGGCCTTAGCTTAATTGGCCACTTTTTATTATTTTTTGTCATTAATAACCAGCCTGACTGACATTATCAATCATCAGCCACCATCACGGTCATACTCACAGCAGTCGCTGCTGCCATCTTAGTTGTTGTATCTGGTTTTTGATCTCATCACCGATACTCATATGGGCATGATTTGGCTGATTAACATGGCATAATTTACACAGGCACATCAAATTATTTTGGCTATTATTCTGTTTTACGCCATCAATATGATGCACATCGGCCAAATGCTGATACCCAGATAAGTTAACGCCACAGACTTGACAAAGATAGTCTTTGCTTTTTTTAAAATTACGACTTATTGTCGACCAATCTTCTGTATAACCACCCTTATTTTGTCCCACATATTCGGGCAATTTGGTAAATTTGGTCTGATAATCACCATTAAAAAATGCCAAAAAGTCAAAATTTTGCCTAAAAATTGCTGGTGTTTTGATTGATAAATAATCATTATAATTAAGAATTTTTAAACAATTATGACATGGCATCAGCTTGGTTGTATGCGTATCGCCAACATTATTAACAATTTCAAATAAGCCATTTTGATTTTTATTAATGTGATAACGATTCAACCGACCATTGTTAGCCATATCATCAAGTGTCTTACATTGGGTAAAATGTACTTTTTTACCTACATTCAAATCACCATTTTTAACTTGATCAAAACTATTCCCATAGCCATGGTCAGGAATAAATAACACGACTTTTCTGCCATGATAGGCAAACACACCTGTTTCATCAGTCGCCAGCTCAGATAAACTATCAATCTGCACTCCCTTTGGTGTGGCAAGCTTCGTATCTAACTGTAAATCAAGAGGGCCTCTTGGCTGAAGCTTAAATTCAACAAGATGATCAACCATCCTTTTGGTGTTATTTATCAGCTCATCAAATACATTAGTTTTCTTCATAAGAACTCTTGCTTATTTTTTGTATTTGTTCATCGGCATTGGTCAAAATACGAAAAGTCACTCTTTTTGATGCACCAGCATTCTCTAGTCCAGACTCATTTTTGATGGTTTTGGCAGAAGATAAGCCCACTGCTGCCAAATGTGTCTTTATCCATGGACGATACTGACTGACCTCAGGTATGGCATAAGCAAATTGTAAAACGGTACGGGTGCGGTCTTGTGATAACCGCATGTTCTCAAAGTAAGCAATATCAGCATCCACTCCCGCCGCCCATTCGCTGCTGGTATGACCCTCGATACGGATTTCGTTAATGCTATCTTTATAGCGGTCGATGACTTTGATATAGCGTGGGAAAAAATCAGATAAAATTTCTTTATAATTATCCTGCAAATCAGATTGACCTGTTTTAAATAAAATATCAGGAGACAAAAATGAGATGGTTAATGTATCTTTATCTATCTTTGCTCCCCATTTGGGCAAATCGTCTGCAAATTCGTGTAACAATGCTTTATAAATTTGCTCTTGGGTATCCTGATATTCTTCAGCGATTTGCCGCACTTGCAAAATTAAGCTGATGGCAATGAACAAAAATAACACCATTAATCCACTCATCAAATCTGATATGGGCAACCACTGAGTACTCTCTTCTGATGACTGTCTTGAAGATAGCACACTTAATCTCATCTTGTTTATTATTGTCATCGCATTGGTCTTCCGTGACGAATGATATTATTCATATGATTGACCAACTCTTTATAATCTTTGGTAAATTGGCTTGTCATACTAATTAAGGCACTACCCATTTGCTGCAAATCTGACTCAATTTTTTTGGCTTCAGCGGTATTAAAATTATTAATTTGACCCTCTATGCTGTCACTGATGTCCTCTAAGGTTTGGGCAGCGATATTTGATAACTGATTCATCTGCTCTTTGATACTGCCGGCGTGCTTTTCTGTGATATTTTTGATATCAATCTCAAGTTGACCAACCAGCCGCTCCAGTGTGTTTTTTAGCTCTTGAGTGGTGCTTTGCATGATGCTAGGCTGTGCTTTGATAGATTGATGAATCTGATGAAACTGTTCGGTCAGCTTTTGGCTGGCATCATCCATGCCCTGAAGCATGGTATCGATTTGCTCACTTAAGCTCGGTAGAGCAGCAACTGCCTTATCTTTCATATCAGCAAAAGCAGCCAAGTGATCATACAAAGTATCAATTTGCGTATGGCTCAACTCAATAGCAACGGCAAGCCTTTCCATAGAATCTGGAATGCTCTGAGCATGATGTGCAATATGTGATAAATTATCATGAATATTGTCAATGGCTTGTTGTGTTGCTGCAACAGCATTGGTATGATTTTGATACTGAACCTGCATTTGTTCAAGCTGTTGTTTATAATTTTCTTGCCATTGAATCAACTCAAAGACGGCATGATTAAGCTGCTTAAAGTTTTCACCAAACTGTTCGGTTAGCTGATGATTAAAGTCTTTGATAAGCTGATTGAGTGCCAAAATCACCTCTTCGGTGGCAGATTTGGTCAGAATTTGGGCAGTTTTCTCAAGTTTATCCCACAAATTAGCAGCAAATTGCTGATTATTTTGTTTGACATATTCATGATGCGTGGTTAATACTTGTAACAACTCTTCATGAATAACAGCAGTCTTTTTTTGTGTGTTGGTTTGCTCTGTAAGATGGTGTTCAATAAATTTAAGTATATTGCTGGCATCCACTTGGTCTAAATCAAGATTTTCGCTTTTATCTTGATGAATAGATGCCCAAATTTTTAGGATAATTGATAATAATAACCCCGTCACGCTAGTAATAAAGGCGGTTTTCATGCCCGAGATGATGTCATTGATATGAGATTTGATATCACTATCATCAAAGGCAAGTAAAGCCAATACAATACCAAAAAAAGTTCCCAAAATGCCGATGGATGTCAGCAATGTGGGAATACTGTCGATAAAATGCCTAGGTTTATGACCATCATCACGACCGACAGCAACCCACCCTATGATAAATAACCCTAACATGACCAACAAAAATGCCATATTAATAGGTGCCGTGATGACATCAAATAAAAGTGCAAAAGTAGACATAATTCACCTTAATCCGAGTGCTTAATTGTGGGCATCTTATCACTAATCTTGTGATTCATGAGATAGCATTTCTGCCTGATGAGACGGTATTTTTACTTGGGGGTCGCTCGGTACTCGATGCCAGTGGGTGCGTGCCCCCAGTAAACCACTTTCACTATTTTTGGCTTCTTGCTGTAGATGCTTTGCATAATACGCCAAATCCTCTTCTGTATTATAATCATCATAAGGGTTATGTTTGATATGATCAGACATATAATCAAGGCGTTTTTGATAAATTACCTCACGATACTGTTCAAACTCTGCCAGCTTATCATAATAAGGTTTAAGTTTAAGGTTTAGCCCCTCAATCTCTTGGGTCAAATAGGTCATCTGTTTTGCCAATTTAACCAAATTTTCATCATACTCTAAATGTGCATCTTCCAACGCTTTGATTTGCTGCTTATGATAAGCAATAGACTTTTGGATATGCTCATAGGTTTTTGTTCCCTCTAGCGTATAATCATGCTCTGATCCTACAACTTTAACCTTTAAAATATCCAAATCCCTTTGGACTTGTTCAAGCTTAGCAAGCCGTTCTTCTTCATATTCCTGACGACCATTCTGCTTGCTTTTGTATTCTTTATCGATGGCTTGTAACTCATCACTTAACGCCTGTTTTTCATGACTCCATTTATAATAATTTTTACCATACTTTGCCAAATAAGCCCGCTCTTGTGCATCTATTTCTGCCAATGCCAAGTCTGTCACTTCTTGATTATACGCACGGTTATGAAACTCTGCATGTGAGTCTTTATATTCTTTGGCACGCCCCAAAAAATAAGCTTGCTGAGCCATATGGTCTGATTTTTCTTTATCCCGTTTTTGTCTTTCTTGAGACTCATATTCAGAAATATTGTTATTATACCTGACCATCATGGCTTCAAATTCAGCAGGAAATGCTGTTGTGGTAGGTAAAAGGCTACTGCTTCGCTCGGTAGGGTTTAAATATTCATCAAAAACCCCTCGCTCGTATTTTAGCCATTTTTCTTGTAGAATTTCTGAAAAATAAAGCTGTACAGATTTGGTCTGAAAAAACTTACCTAAAATCAAAATTAAGCCCAAACCCAGTAAGAAAAAATCCACTGCTTGTTTAACTTTTTGATAGGCGGAGTCTTTTTCTAACTGCTCAATGGCTCGTTCACGAAATAATGGACTGTCTTTGGCAACCTTAATCCCAAGTGCTGTTAATACACCTTCATCTAATGTCTTGTCATTATACCCAATGATGACATCCTCAATTTTCTTTTCTTTGTCATTACGATCTTTGATGAGTGTCTCTAATTCTACTTTATGCTCAAGGATTTCATTTTCCAAATTTTGGGCAATAGGGCCTTTGCCTCGACCCGTACCACGCCCACCACTAATTTCGGTATCCAATTTGACACGCAGGCTATTAATTTTCTCTTTTTTGGCACGAATTTCATCATCAATTTTACCGATGATCTCATTTTTAGCAGACTCAATACTCTGTTCGTATTGTTCAAATTGTTTTTGTTCAATATCGGTTTTAAATAAAATTTGTGTTAAAAATGGTGCGGTAACATACAAAGAGCCAAGAATAATAGCCAAACGGCACACCAAGAATAGATAAATTTTAAGGCTTCTTAAATAATACCAAAAACCCTGCACCTTACCCACAAAACCAGAAGACGCTTGAGGCTTTTCAATATTGTGAAGATATGGTAATAGCTGTCTTTTATGTTTATCTTCTAAAAAATCGGCTGTAATCATTTGCCGATCAAAAAATAGCAACGCAAAGCCAACAAAGCAGCCCAAGCCAATTCTACCCAGCCATGGGTTATCATGAGTAAAAGTACTGCCCAAATGCCCCCATGCAAAACCCTCAGCAAATGCAGCCATAAAAACAAGAACCGAGATAATGGTCAAATAACTTGCTGCCCCTTTGGTTAAAAGCTTATCATAGTACACTTTTAAAGTCAGCCAATACCAAAAACGCAACAAAATACTGGGTTTTTTATTGATATTTGCTAAATTATCGGGGGGGGGAGAACTTGGTTCATTTTATATCATCTCCATGATGTTAACTGTCTGGCTTATCCATCAAAACCCGCCCAATATCGGGTGAATTTGGTAAATTTTTGCCAACAAAATAGGGGTATTTTTAAGTTAAAAAGATTAAATTAAGTTTTTCGAGGATTGTATAATCAATGCTTAATTAAAATAAAAAAAATAATCAATCAAGGTTGGTTAAGAAAAATTAAGCAAGCCAATAGCGTATTATCGCACGCTTTAATTTGCCAATCAAGACAAAAAGCTTAGTATCACTTACAATTAAGCAATACATCAGTTAGTATATTTCGTACATTGATTAATCAATACAGTCATCAATAAATAGTCGTCAATAATCAATAAATAGTCGTCAATAATCAATAAATAGTCGTCAATAAATAGTTAATACATCTGCTAAAGAATATGCTAAACTTGTGCCATCATCTTGCTTATTTTTGGAGTTCATATGAGTAGCCTTACCGCCGATCAGGTCGCCCTTCAACTTGACAGCTTACCAGGATGGTCGCTTGATGGTCATAGCTTGGTTAAAACTTATCATTTTAAAAGCTTTGCTGATGCCATAAGCTTTATGGTGCGTGTGGCATTTTATGCTGAAATACTAGAACACTACCCCATTTGGGAAAATAATCACACCAGCATTTTGGTACGCATCGGTACAGCTGACCAGCATGCCGTTCAAAGCCGTGATGTCCAATTAGCCAAGCGGATGCAAAGTGCTTTTGCTGCCTAATTTTACTTTTACCCAAATCATTTTTAAAACAAACCGCCTTCTTTAAGATGCCAAGCGGTGTGCCATTGCTTTTTTATAACCAATCTTGGTATCATAGCCGATACATTTTGATTAAGTAATAATAAAGCAGTTTATGACAACACAGATTGATACTCGTTCGGTGAGCGACTTTACCGAATACGCTTACCTAAATTATGCCATGTATGTCATCATGGATAGAGCGTTGCCGCACATTGCTGATGGACTAAAACCTGTCCAGCGACGCATCGTCTATGCCATGAGTGAGCTTGGATTAAAACATACCGCCAAACCCAAAAAATCCGCTCGTACGGTTGGCGATGTCTTGGGCAAATATCACCCACATGGCGACAGTGCCTGCTATGAAGCCATGGTGCTGATGGCACAGCCGTTTAGTTACCGCTATCCGCTGATTACTGGACAAGGCAACTGGGGCAGTCCTGATGACCCAAAATCCTTTGCTGCTATGCGATATACCGAAGCTAATATGAGCCGATATGCCGATATACTGCTTGGTGAGATTGAGCAAGGCACGGTTGATTGGCAAGACAATTTTGATGGCTCATTGTCCGAACCTGTCACATTGCCCGCCCGCCTGCCTAATATTTTATTAAATGGCACGACAGGCATCGCCGTGGGCATGGCAACAGACATTCCACCGCATAACCTACACGAGGTTGTCAAAGCCTGTATTCGCTTATTAAAAAATCCAGAGCTGTCCACCAAACAGCTTGTACAAACACTGCCTGCACCTGATTTACCAACAACGGCTGAGATCATCACGCCCAAAAACGACATGATCGCCATGTACGAAACAGGCAAGGGCAGCTATAAGATGCGTGCCACTTATCACACCGACCCAAAACAAAACCACCTTGTTATCATCAACGCCCTGCCTTATCAAGTTTCAGGTAATAAAGTTGTCGAGCAAATCGCCAAACTGATGATGGATAAAAAATTGCCTTGGGTTACCGAAATCCGTGATGAATCAGATAACCTTAATCCTTGCCGTATTGTCATTGAGCTTAAAAAAAGCAAGCTTAATATTGATAAAATCATGAGCCATCTATTTGCCAACACCGACCTTGAAACCAGCTATCGGGTCAATATGAATATGATTGGTATCAATGGCAAGCCTGAGGTAAAAAACCTAAAAAGTATCTTACTAGAATGGCTATCGGTACGAAAAAGTGTGGTGATTCGCCGCTTGCAGTATCGTTTGGATAAAATCAATGAACGATTGCACATTTTGGCAGGATTACTGATCGCTTATCTGAATATTGACGAGATTATTGACATCATTCGCACCGCAGAAGACCCCAAGATTGAGCTGATGACACGATTTGGACTCACCCAAACTCAAGCCAATGCCATTTTAGATATCAAACTTCGCCAGCTTGCCAAATTAGAAGAAATTGAGCTAACTGCCGAACACGATCGCCTAGAAGCTGAGCGTCTACTCATCAGCGAGCAGCTAAATAACCCCGAAATGCTCACCAAGCTACTTATTGATGAGCTGACAGCCGATGCCAAAACGCATGGCGATGCTCGTCGCTCACCTGTGGTACAGCGAGCAGAATCCAGTAGCCTAAAAGCAGTGGATTTGATTGCCAGTGAGCCAATTACTGCTATTTTATCTCAAGCTGGCTGGATTCGAGCTGCCAAGGGTCATCATGCAGACCCTGCCGAGATGAACTACCGTACCGGTGATGCTTATTTAACACACGCTTTAGGCAAATCTACCGAGCGGCTTATTTTGGTTGATAATACTGGTCGCAGTTATGGGCTTGATAGCATACATCTACCATCAGCACGCACCCAAGGCGACCCTATTACCAGTCTTTTAAACTTGCCTGCGGGTGCCAAAATTGATCAATTGCTTTTTTATAATCAGACCAATGGTAGCCCAAATGTCTTAATGGCAAGCAGTTTGGGTTATGGATTTATCAATCAGCTTGCAAACTTAGACACTGCCCAAAAATCAGGCAAAAGTAGCATTAATCTTGCTGATGGTGTACTTTTGCCCATTGTTGTCATGCAAGATGATGACAGTTTGGTCGCTGTCAGCTTATCAAATGGTAACCTGCTTATCTTTGCAAGCGATGAGCTACCCAAACTTGCTAAGGGTAAAGGCAATAAGCTTGCCAACCTAAAAGCTGGCGAAACCATCACTGCCATCACAGCTTTATCGGATACTGATGCCTTGGTGATTACAGCAGGTAAGCGTACTTTAACGCTTAATCCTAATGATATCGCCAATTATATTGCACATCGTGCCAACCGTGGCAACCCATTACCAAAAGGTTTTGGCAAAGTCTCCAATATGACAAAGCTTAAAAAAGACACCGAATAACGCTGCGATTTCACCGCCCAAGCCATCTTAAGACCGCTTGGGCAAAATCGGCAGTTTTTATTTGTTAACCCAAACCTGCCTTTTATATTTGCCATAGCAATGGCAAAATCATTGTAATTTTTTAAATAAAAATATACAAAATTCACCTTGTACAAAAAAGCTCTCACAGCATTCAAGTGCAGCACGCCGCTCAGATTTTGCCTTATAGGCGTAAGGCGTCATAGCAATTAAGTTTTTAAGAGCCGTATTATCCAAGTGCATTGGTGCGGTGATATATGCCTGGTCAACCAAACAAAATTCAGGTGCAAGCCTTTGTATGGATTTGTTGGGGTGATGTGCAACTACCGTCTCAAATAACGCTGCACGCATATCATACAAATGATTGGGTGCAGCAACTGCCACCATCAAGTAGCCACCATCACAAAGCACTCGTCGTATTTCATCTTTTGGTAGCGGACTAAAAAGCTGGTACACACATTCATAGACTTATCAGCAACAGGTAATACAGACCCTGTTGCCACCACCCAAGTGATTTGGTTTGACCCATCAGCTTTAGCGGCAGTCTGAATGGCTGATTTGGCAATATCAAGCCCAATCACATGATCACAAATGCTGCCCAAAGCTTGGGTATAATAACCTTCACCACACCCAATATCAAGTATCGTTTTGGGGCGAATATTTCCAATCATGTTTAAAATTTCTGATTTGAGCGGTTGATAATGCTCCGCTGATAAAAATGCACGCCGTGCTTGCACAGCAGCAGGCGTATCACCAGGATGTTTACTTTTTTTATGTTGTACTAAGTGTAAGTTTACATAACCGCCTTTGGCAACATCAAAACTGTGTTGATTGGCACATTGGTAGGTTTTCTTTGTAAAATTTAGCGATAAATGACAAATTGGACAGATAAGCATGGCATTGAGAATTAAGGAATGTGGCAGATAGTTTAACACAGTTATCAATAAACAAAAGGCTTAAGCGATGTGAGATCACGACGCTTAAGCCAAACACTTATTTTTTACCTGCCAAAATGCCACTTGCAATCACAAGTACGATACCAACCATCGCCATGACGGGTAAGACTTCATCAAAAAATATGACCCCATATAGCATCGAGAGTACCACCACCAAGTAGCCCAATGCTGATACCATAAATTTACGCCCAACCTTGTAGGCATGTGTCATCGATAACTGCCCTATCATCGCAAATAGACCAATACCAAATAAATAAGGTAGCATTTGGGGCTGTATGGGTGTCCATCCTACCACTGTACTGGCGATCGCTGAAATGAGTGTTGCAAGTACTGCAAAATAAAACACAATTCGCCAAGAAGGTTCGCCCAATAAAGACAACTCACGCACCTGTAGATACGCATAGCCTGCCATGGCACCACTTGTCAGCCCAATGAGCGTTGGCAATAGCCCATGTCCAAGGATACTGGGTCTTAAAATTAGCATAATGCCACATAAACCCAACATGAGTGCAAACCAAGTTAGGCGACTGGGAAATTGCTTCAGAAGAATGACTGAAAAAATTGCCAAAAATATCGCTGATGTGTGGCTAAAGGTAATGGCAGTTGCCAGCGGCAAATGCACCAAACCAAAAAAGAACATAAATAAGCTGATTGTACCAGCCAAAGAACGCCAAAAATGTGCTTGTGGATAGCGTGTTGAAAATTGTTTTTTTGTCAGTGCAGCTTGCAGACCTAAAACAGTTGCAGCAAAAACAACACGCCAAAAAACCAACTCATATTCATGCATCTCAAAGCGCGTGCCTGTCATCTTGACCAGCAGTCCCATGATGCTAAAACCAATCGCACCGACTACCATCCAAAGTGAACCTATGACCGAGCCTGTATCGGTATGTGTGGTAATTTTCATGTGATCTTTTTTCATGCGATCTTATCGTGCGACTAATGCTCCCTTGTTGCCCGAAACTCAACCTCTGGATATCGCTCTTGCATGAGTTGTAAATTGACACGGCTGGGAGCAAGATAAGTCAGATAACCACCGCCGTCTACCGACAGCTGGTCGTGGGCTTTTTTCTTAAATTTTTCAAAAGCGACTTTATCATCAGAGTAAACCCATCGCACCGTTGCAATGCTAATCGGTTCAAAGGTGCATTGCACTTTATATTCTTCTAATAATCTGTGTGCCACCACCTCAAATTGTAGCACGCCCACCGCCCCCAAAATCAAATCGTTGTTGATTTGAGGCATAAACACTTGGGTTGCCCCCTCCTCCGAGAGTTGTTGTAAGCCTTTTTGTAATTGTTTGGATTTCATCGGGTCTTTTAGCACCACACGGCGAAACAGCTCAGGGGCAAAGTGCGGAATGCCTGTAAAATTCAAGGTCTCGCCACTGGTAAAGCTGTCGCCAATTTGTATCGTGCCATGATTGTGCAGACCAATGATATCACCAGCATACGCCTCATCTAGCGTCTCACGGTCGCCTGCCAAAAACATGAGAGCGTCCGACACTCGCACCTCTTTGCCAAGACGCACATGGTTCATTTTCATGCCACGCTCGTATTTGCCCGAACATACTCGCATAAAGGCGACACGGTCTCGGTGCTTAGGGTCCATGTTGGCTTGGATTTTAAAGACAAAACCTGTAAAGGCAGGTTCGTCCGCTTTTACCGTCCGCTCTACTGCCACATGGTCTTTTGGGGGCGGTGCATATTGGGTCAGCACATCCAAAATCATGTTCACACCAAAATTGCCTAACGCCGTACCAAACAGCACAGGCGTTTGACGACCTGCCAAAAATTCACGCTCATCCCAATCTTCATACGCCATTTGGGCAAGTTCAATGTTTTCTATAAATTCATCCCATAAAATCTGCCCAAGCCTGTCCTTAATGTCAGCATGATCATAGCCATCTTTACTCTCAATCTCTACAATTTGTGAACCAAAGCCTTTTTTATAAAAGTAAGTCTTGTTATCCACAAAACTGTATACCCCCACAAAGTCCTGACCCATACCAATGGGATAAGCAAATGGCACGCATTTGATTTTTAGGACGCTTTCGATCTCATCAAGCAAGGTAAGCGGATTTTGAATCTCACGGTCAAGTTTATTGACAAATGAGATGATGGGCGTATCACGCATGCGACACACCTCCATAAGCTTAATTGTCCGCTCCTCAACGCCCTTAGCACCGTCAATCACCATAAGGGCAGAGTCCACAGCGGTCAGCGTGCGGTAGGTATCTTCTGAAAAATCGGCGTGTCCTGGGGTATCTAGCAGATTAACCACATGATTTTTATAGGGAAATTGCATGACCGATGTGGTGATAGAGATGCCACGCTCTTGCTCCATGCTCATCCAATCGGATGTGGCGTGGCGGTCGGCTTTGCGTCCACGCACCTCGCCTGCTACCTGAATTGCCTTGCCCCAAAGCAGCAGCTTTTCGGTCATGGTGGTTTTACCAGCGTCGGGGTGGCTGATGATGGCAAATGTTCTGCGTTGGTTGATTTCATTGGTTAAATGGGTTGTCATTGCTTGCCTTTTTGTAGATGATGTATACATTGATGTGTACGGTGAGATACAAAATTAAACCAGTCAAATAAAATGAAAATTATTATACCATAAATCACATCAAGTGATGACACGATTACAGTCGCTTAGGTAGCAACGACATAGTACAAACCATTCATCCAAACACTTGTTTTATCACAACTTAACACGCCAAACCTAAATTTATGCTATAATTTTATCTAAGCCATATTTCACTCTATTTTAATTTAGTATTAGCAATGATTAAGTTACTCAAGGTTATCTTATGAATAAATTTGCCCTTATAATCGCTACCGCTTTAGGTTTATCCGCCTGCGTTGCACCAGTCAGCGACCAAGGTAGTGCAATGATCATTGGCGTGCCTGTTGGCGTGCCTGTTCTTATCGACAAATCCACCCACAACCATCAAGATGACACCGTCCATGTCTGTAAACTCAAGGCATTTACAGATACCTTTACTGCCGAAAATCAGAGCCGTGGCAAGGCTCGCTTGGCAGTTAAGAAAAAATGTCTTGCCGCTAACCATGAAATGTTTTGCCGTGATAACATCATTGAATGTACCGAATATCACTAATCCAAGCCAAAGCCCATCCAAGCGGTGGGCTTTTTGATATCCAATGCCCCAAGCGGTGATTTTTTGGTTATAATATCAAATTCTTCATCCAATTTTTAAATCCAATGACTGCCATGACGAATACCGCTTACCCAAATATTAACAGTATCCCAAGTCTTGCCAAACTATCCACAGACCAAGTTGATACCACTCGTCCGCCTGTGATTTTGGTAGACGGTTCTTATTATTTATTTCGCTGCTTTCATGGTCTACCACCGCTATCAAATTCTCAAGGATTGCCAACCAATGCCATCCGTGGCGTACTAAATGCACTCAACAAGCTGATTAAAAAATATCATCCCACCCATATGGCAGTTGCATTTGATACCAAAGCGCCTACTTTTCGCCACAATTTGTCCGAAGCCTATAAAGCACATCGTCCTCCGATGGACGAAGCATTACGCATCCAAATTCCTTATATTCATGAGATGATTGAAAAACTGGGCATTGCACTCATTAAGATTGATGGTTTTGAAGCGGATGATATCATCGGCACATTGGCCTATCAAGCCTGCCAACAAGGCCATCGGGTCATCATCTCCACAGGCGATAAAGACATGGCTCAGCTGGTGAATGATTGTGTCATGCTTGAAGACAGTTTTACTGGTAAGTTGACCGATAACGCAGGTGTGATAGAAAAATTTGGTGTGACCAGTGAACAAATTGCCGATTATCTGGCCTTGATGGGTGATGCGTCTGATGGTATTTCTGGTATTCCTAAAGTTGGTCAAAAAACAGCGGCCAAATTACTCAATGAATACCAAAATATCGATGGCATCTTAGCCAATCTTGCCAATATCAAAGGGGCAGTTGGTAAAAGCATTGCCGACAATCAAGACAGTATTCCACTCAATCGCATTTTAGCGACCATCGTTACCAACCTAAAACTTGCCATAAGCTTTGATGATATTACGCTTGACCACAGCCAAGAAACAACAATCGAGCGTGCACCTGCCTTGTATGCACTCTTTGAAGAATTAGAATTTAAAAAAGAAATGGCTCAAACCGCCGAGCTGCTTAATTTGCCCCATCAGCCAACCGATAAAGCCGTATCTATTGATATCCATGACAACACCCTTTCAAGCCAAACCCCAATACTACCCATCAAAGATATCTCTTATCACACCATTACAACCCAACAGGATTTTACCAAACTGTTGGATAAATTAAATCATACGCCCTACTTTGCCATTGACACCGAAACCACTGATATCAATTGGCAACACGCCAAACTGGTTGGCATTTCAGTGAGCACCGCTGATTATGAAGGCTACTACATTCCTGTCGGCCATACAGCAGATTTTGATGTTTTACTTGATAATCAGTTGCCGATTGATACCGTATTATCAGCATTTAAACCCATTTTAGAAAATCCAAATATCGGTAAAATCGGGCAACACTTAAAGTATGATGCCCATATTTTTAAAAAGTATGGCATCAACATATCTCCTTGGCAAATGGATACCATGCTTGCTAGCTATGTCATCAATGCTGCTGCAACTCGTCATGGTATGGATGCACTGGCTAAGCATTATTTGGGCGTACAGACCACAACTTTTGAAGATGTTGCAGGCAAAGGTGCCAAACAGCTTAGTTTTGATAAGGTCGCTATGGATGTGGCAAGCCATTATGCATGTGAAGATGCAGATATTACCTTTCGGCTATTTAATAGATTTAATCAACACATCAATCAAGATAAAACGGCTGCCCAACTGTTATACCATCTAGAAATGCCCACCGCCCAAATTCTAACCCAAATGGAGCATGATGGTATTTTAATTGACACTGATTTTTTGGGGCAATTATCAGATGAATTTGATAAAAAAATTATGGCACTACAAATTGAGGCTGAACGCATTGCAGATGAGCCGTTTAATTTGGCAAGCCCAAAACAGCTTGGTGAGATTTTATTTGACAAACTGGGCATTGCAGGCGGCAAAAAAACCAAAACAGGGCAATACGCCACTTCAGAAGCTGTATTATCAAAAATTGAACATCCGCTGATTGATGTGGTACTTGAACATCGCAGCTTATCAAAACTCAAAAGCACCTATACCGATACGCTGGCAAACGCCGCTGATGAGCAAGGGCGAGTCCACACCAGTTACCATCAAGCGCTTACCAGCACAGGTCGCCTGTCATCATCCGATCCAAATCTACAAAATATCCCCATTCGCACAGATACGGGGCGACTGATTCGTGAGGCATTTATCGCACCAAAAGGTCGTATGATTTTGGCAGCAGATTATTCACAAATTGAGCTTAGGCTGATGGCTCATTTTAGCGGTGATGAAAGCTTGATCCGTGCTTTTAATCATAATTTAGATATTCATACGGCAACCGCCGCTGAGATTATGAGTAAAGATATCAGCGAGGTGACACCAAGTGAGCGACGCGCTGCTAAGGCGGTTAATTTTGGGCTATTATATGGCATGAGTGCTTTTGGGCTTGCCAAACAGATTGAGGTTGATCGAGCCGTTGCCCAAGATTATATCAAGCGGTATTTTGCACGATATCCCGCCATTTTAGAGTATATGGAGCGTACCAAGACGATGGCAAAACAGTTAGGCTATGTGCAGACCATTTTAGGTCGTAAACTCTACTCACCTGATATCCAAAGTAGCAATCGTATGATTAAAGATGCTGCCGAGCGTGCAGCCATTAATGCACCATTACAAGGCTCAGCTGCTGAGATTATCAAACTTGCCATGATTGCGGTGGATGAAGTATTACCCAAAGATGATGCCAAGTTGTTACTACAAGTGCATGATGAGCTGGTTTTTGAGGTTGATACTGACAAGGCACATGATATCGGCAACCTGATCAAAACAGCGATGCAAAATGCCCTAACCGATACAGCGAAAAAGCTGGGCTGGGCGGTTGATTTTGCTGTCCCACTCGTGGTTGAAATAGGTATCGGTGAAAACTGGGAGCAGGCACACTAAAGCCATCATCTGAAACCGTACAATGTGCGACTAAATTGGTCGCATATTTTTTGCCTTTTTGTCTGGATGAATTTAATTAATTTAATTTTCGCCAATATAAAAGCAACAAGCTGCATCGTCACCAATGCAGCTTGCTACTTTACATGATTTTACCACCGTAAAATCTATATCCTTATCAACCTTCCATGAATAGCACTTCATCCTTGCCCCAATCCATCAGGGTTCTCCTTTGCTATGGGTATATTATGCAATAAAACCATGCTGATGAAAATACGCCAAAATCGTCAAACTTTGTGCGATATTTCCTACAAAACTCCCAAAGTGCGTAAAATAACTAGGCTTGTACCCATGCACCATCACGCCAAACCAAGGCGAAACGGGTCGCTTTACCGTCTTTTTCTGAACCAACATATTGCTCTTGATTTTTACGGCTCCATCGTAAAATTGTTGGGTTACCAACATCATCTGTATCTGGTGCATCAAACAAATAATAAAATTTTGGCTCAAGCTGATCTTTAATCTCACGAAGTTCACTTAGCTTTGGTGGACGAGTTTCACGAACTTTAGGAAATTTAGATGCCGCCAAAAATAGCCCTGCTGCACCTTCACGCAGCACATAATGGTCATCAAATTTTTGTGAACGCAGCTTGGGCATATCAATGGGTGTCATACGAGGAGGGGCCGCCTGACCATTTTTGAGTACTTTT
Source organism: Moraxella catarrhalis (assembly GCF_001632285.1). Taxonomy (GTDB): domain Bacteria; phylum Pseudomonadota; class Gammaproteobacteria; order Pseudomonadales; family Moraxellaceae; genus Moraxella; species Moraxella catarrhalis. Next base: position 24,268 of record NZ_LWAH01000014.1, on the reverse strand, counting down.
CGGGTATTATCACACTTTCGGCAAGCAAAATATGCACCAAAACGCCCTGTTTTAAGCTCCATTTGACCATCGCATTTATCACAATCAATGGTCGGTGTATCACTGGTTGCACCCCCAATCTCAAATACACCTTTTTCAAGCACATGACCATCGCAATCAGGGTTATTACCACAGATATGCAGCTTTAGCCCACCGTCGACAATGTAGCCATCCATCGCAGTATTGCATTTTGGGCAACGCTTTTTTTCCATGAGGGCGTTGACCTCTGCTGAATCATCATCAGCATCAAACTCAAATGCCGAAACTGGCATCAAATTTTTGGTACCTTTACAGCGTTCTTTGGGTGGTAGATTATAACCTGTACAACCCAAAAATACACCCGTTGAACCTGTGCGTATCTGCATTGGGCGATGACATAAATCACAGTGAATATCAGGCACATTGGTTGGATTATTAGGACGCATGCCATCGGTGGTCTTGGCATAATCAAGCTTGTGTTTGAAATCATGATAAAATCTGTCAAGCACCGCTTTCCAATCTTCCTCGCCAACCGCCACCTCATCAAGCTTATCTTCAAGCCCTGCGGTAAAGGCATAATCCATCAAATCAGGGAAACTTTCTACCAACCTTTCTGTCACAATATCTCCCATTTTTTCAGCATATAGGCGTTTATTTTCAAGCTTAACATAGCCACGCTCTTGAATGGTTGAGATAATAGACGCATAGGTTGATGGTCGCCCGATACCGAGGCTTTCAAGCTCTTTGACTAAGCTTGCTTCACTGTAGCGAGCAGGCGGGCTGGTGAAATGCTGTGTTGGCAAAATCTCAATCAAAGGCAACTTTTCACCCACTTTAACAGCGGGCAGTAAGATATCATCAGTCTTAGCAGGCGGCTGCACCTTTGTATAGCCATCAAAAACCAAAGTCCGTCCTTTGGCTTTAAGCTCTATATCGTCAGCGGCAACCATAAAATTGACTGACTGATAGCGTGCTGGCATCATTTGGCATGCCACAAACTGCCGCCAAATCAACTCATAAAGACGCTGAGCATCACGCTCCATGCCAGTCAGCTGCGAGGATTTTACCAAAACATGAGAAGGCCGAATCGCTTCATGCGCCTCTTGAGCATTTTGTTTATTACCATAAAAATTGGGTTTTTGGGGCAAATAGTCATCACCAAAATGATCTGTAATGTATTCACGCACCAAATTTAGGGCGTCTTGGCTCAAAAAAGTAGAGTCGGTACGCATATAAGTAATATGCCCTGCTTCATACAAACGCTGTGCCAAAATCATGGTTTTTTTGACACTAAACCCAAGTCGTGTACTGGCGGCTTGCTGGAGCGTTGAAGTGATAAAGGGTGCTGATGGACGAGACTGAGTGGGCTTTTCTTCGATCGCTGACACAATAAAGTCTGATGAGCCTAACGCCAAAACAACTTCATCGGCTTGTGCTTTATTGCCAAGTTTTAGCGTTTTACCATTTTTTTTGACCGCTTCAAGGTTTAGCGTCTCGCCTGCTGCGGTGTTATTGGTGTGAATTTTCCAATATTCAACAGGGACAAATGCCCGAATTTCTCGCTCACGCTCAACCACCAAACGAGTTGCGACACTTTGCACTCGGCCCGCTGACAGACCTCGGGCAATCTTTGCCCAAAGTAGTGGTGATACCATAAAGCCCACCACACGATCCAAAAATCTGCGAGCTTGCTGTGCATTGACACGATCAATGTTTAATTGATCAGGATGCTCAAAGGCTGTTTGGATGGCTGTTTTGGTAATTTCATTAAATACCACACGGCTGTATTTATCATCACTGCCGCCAATCACTTCTTTTAAATGCCACGCAATCGCCTCACCCTCTCTGTCTAAATCGGTGGCAAGATAAATTTTATCGGCCTCCTTGGCAAGTGCTTTTAGTTCACGAATCACCTTGGTTTTGTTTGGCAATATCTCATACACCGCCGCCCAGTCATGTTCAGGGTCAACACCCATACGGCGAACTAATGCTTTTTGGGCTTTTTCTTCACGAGACAAGCCAACATCTTGGGTTTTGTTGGTTTTGGTCGCACTGCCACCAACGGGTAGATCACGCACATGACCCACGCTTGAACGCACCACATAATCTTTACCCAAATATTTATTAATGGTTTTGGCTTTGGCAGGCGACTCCACAATCACTAAGGATTTGCCCCGAGCATTGGCTTTGGTCAATGCTGCCTCAGCTTTGGTGGTCGTTTTTTTAGAAGTTGCCATGATTATGCCTTTATTTAAATTTGCTAAATATCTGAGAATTTATCCAGAATCCCTAGGGTGAATGGGTATCCATGTACATTTATAGGGTGCAAATGTGGTTTTGTCAATCATTTTATAAAAATTTGCTCAAAGTTTTCGCAAAAACAATCACGCCCATCAGGGCGATTTGCCACCATCAATCAATTTTGCCCAAGCCATCAGCTGGGTTTTGATGTCGTTTAAGTCGGATTGAGCTTTTATTTTATCCAGCTTATAAGCCTTTTGGCTGTGTTGGTATTTATCATCCAACCAGTAAAGCGAGATATGATTTGCTTTCATTGACAGTCCCAGAACTTGAGCCTTGATATGTTCAGGCAGATGTATGGGCTGCTCATCAAGGCGGCGTACTTGTGTCAGCATCTTTGGCGTATAAAACTGCTGCGGTATCAGATGCCAACAATCTGCCATGACATGATATTGAGCCATTGGTAGCCTAAGGTCTTCTATGATGACAGTGTACTGAGCAACCCAAGGCATGCTATCTGCTCTGGCATACGCATCTTTTTTGGTGGGTTTGAGCGTATCATACCTATCTTTAAGCCAATTTGGACAAGTAATCAGTTTGGGAAAAATACCAAAATGACGCGCCATCAGCCGAAAATCTGCCACTCGCATTTGATTGGCATTGGGGCGAGCTGCCATAAAATTGCCCACCCAAAAACCAGCAACAACAAGCACAACAATAATAGCGATACTTTCGCTTGATAGTGACATCATATCATCCTACAAAAGCAGCTGACGCTTGCCACTGTTATCCATCGATGAGACCAGTCCACGCTCTTCCATCTGATCAAGCAGACGCGCAGCACGATTGTATCCGATGCTAAACTTACGCTGCACCGATGAGATGGATGGCTTTTTAGTCTCAACCACAAAAGCCGCTGCCGCCTCATATAACTCATCGCCTGCAACGCTACCACCTGCATCACCGCTACCCTCACCTTCAAAAGAATAACTGTCAGATAAATCAATATAGTCAGGCTTGCCACGCTCACGCCAAGCATCACAGACTCGATTGACCTCATCGTCATCCACATAAGCACCATGCACACGCTCAGGATGATTTTTACCCGGCCCAATGAACATCATATCGCCATGCCCCAACATATCCTCAGCGCCACCTTCTTCGATGATTGTGCGACTATCAACTTTAGAGCTGACACGCAGTGCAACACGAGCAGGAATATTCGCCTTAATCAAACCTGTTACCACATTCACCGTCGGGCGTTGGGTAGCAAGCAATAAATGAATACCAGCGGCGCGTGCTTTTTGTGCCAAACGCACAATCGGCTCTTCGGCAGTTTTACCAAGCTGCATGATCATATCGGCAAATTCATCCGCCACAATCACAATCGTTGGCAGTGGCTTAAGCTTGGGCGGCTTATCTTGGCTGACACTTTGATTAATGTGCCATAAAGGGTCATAAATTGGTTCACCCTCAGCTTCGGCGACTTCCACTTTTTTATTAAATTCACTGATTTTTCGCACTCGAAGCTTGCTCATCAGCTGATAACGGCGTTCCATTTCATTGACACACCAAGTCAAAGCAGCAACCGCATCTTTCATATCAGTGATGACAGGGGTCAATAGATGCGGAATGTCGCCATAGTTGGCAAGTTCAAGCTGTTTTGGGTCAATGAGTACAAGTTTAAGCTCATCGGGCGTGTATTTTAGTAGCATAGATAATAAAAATGAGTTCACCAATACCGATTTACCCGACCCTGTCGTGCCTGCCACCAGCATATGGGGTGCTTTTGCCAAATCAGCAATCACAGGCTTGCCGCTGATGTCTTTACCGACAGCGATGGCAATTTGGTTATTTGGACTTTGATAATCTTTAGTATCCAACAGCTCAAGCAAATGCACCATCTCACGCTTTTGATTGGGTACCTCAATACCAATATACGGCTTACCTGGAATCACCTCAACCACACGCAAAGATGCTTTGGACATCGAGCGTGCCAAATCCTGAGAGATGCGTGTGACTCGGCTTGCCTTGACACCTGGTGCAAGCTCAACCTCAAAGCGTGTGACCACAGGACCAACCATGGCTGAGACAACTTGAGCTTGAATATTAAATTCTTGAAGTTTAATCTCCAAAAGCTCTGAAGCTTGCTGCAGTTCATCATCGCTCACTTTAGGTTTATTGGATAAATTGGGCTTATCCAATAAATCCAGCTCAGGAATCGGTGTTAAACTCAAACGATAGCTTAAGGTATCCATCGCACGAGACTGTACAGGCGTTGCTGACTGTTTTGGTTTGGGTGTCTGATGCGTCTGCTCTTGGGTAGGCTTAGTGTCCTTGGCTGTTTTAACTTCAGTCGCCTGATTTTCATCAAAGTTGGGGCCAACTTTTTGAATTGTTTTAAATCGCTCTACGGTTGATGGGTTGTTATTAATGACGATCTGGTTGGACGACTCATTTGGCTCACCCAAATGCGTTGCGTCATCCAACTTATCATGACGATACTTCATCGGGTCAGTTGTAGCTGCTTGTTGCGTTTCTTGGTAAATGTTTTCCGCTTCTGCTTTGGCAGCTTGTTTGCTGGCTTCATTATCACGCTCAGCGATTAGCTCATCACGCAATCCAGAATGGCGTAAAAAGCTCTCAAGCACACCTTCATGATTATGCGGTGTGCTTACCACCGCCGATGTAACAGGGCTTGTACTTTCATCTGGTATGGTACTGATGGTACTGTTTGCACTTTCTGGTTTAGGCTCCAAGTCTACTTTGGGGGTGGATTTATCGCCGCCAATCCAATGAAAAACCAGACCCATCAGATAACGCCAACGAATCTCAAAGCTCAACAAAGAGATGAGGATAATTATTCCGATCAAAAGTAGAGCCGTTACCGTCCCGCCAAAAATACCAGCCAAGCTTTTTTGTAGCTCAAACCCAATCGCCCCGCCCAAACGGGTTGCAAGCAAAGCATTTGTCATCTCACCAATATAAGCAAGCAAGGCACTGACAAATAATATCAACAGCCCATAGGCAAATAATCTTAGTACCCAAAATAGCTTAACATGCGACCACCATAGCCGAACCAGCTCATATGCCAGCACCAGCACAGCCACCCATGCCCCAAAACCAAATAAGGTATGCAAAATATCTGATACCCAAGCACCAAGTAGCCCACCGACATTATTAATGGTTGAATGGCTGCCAACATGTGACCATGCCGAATCCGTCTGATCATAAGACAGCAGCGATAAAAATAAAAATACCAACAATACAATGCCAAAAATGCTAAAAATCAATTGCTTAATGGTAGGCAGCTTACCCATAAAGCGGGCAATGGTCGGATTTTGAAATAGATTACTCATGATGACTCGTTGGCAGGCGATGGGTGTCTTTTTGACATAACTGTCTATTATAGCGAATTTGATTCAATTAGCCAAACATTTGCAAATTGTTATACAGTATCAAATAAAGCCGTGCCTTTATACCGCTTATGCCATTGGCTTGTTTATAAAATTGCTTGTTTATCAAAATTAATAGCGATCACCCTAAGGGCATATTTGCTTCTCCGATACCCAAAGCACGCCCTGAATTATTGATAATAGTAATAAATATAGAAAAAATTACGAAAAATATTTTGTCTTTATGCATTTTTAGGGTAGAATTATCTTGATAAATTTTTTTATGAAACTGTATAGATTTTTTCTGACCTTTGTACTAATTTGCACCTTTTTAGGATTTTTCATGACCGATTCACGCCCCATTGCTCTGGACTTACAAGACATTCATAAAAGCTATGGCTCACTTGAGGTGTTAAAAGGTGTGTCTTTGACCGCATACGATGGTGATGTGATCAGTATTTTAGGCTCATCAGGCTCTGGTAAGTCCACCTTACTTCGCTGCATCAATCTGCTTGAAAAGCCTACCTCGGGAAAAATCATTGTCGGTCAAGAGACATTAAAACTTAAATCACATAAAGGCGAATTGGTTGCAGCCGATAATAAACAACTTGAAAAACTACGCTCAAAAATTGGCTTTGTGTTTCAAAATTTCAATTTGTGGCCGCACAAAACCATTTTACAAAATATCATCGAAGGCCCTACGCAAGTGCTTGGTATCTCAAAAGCTGACGCCATCAAAGATGCCGAACGGCTTTTGACCAAGGTTGGTCTTTTGGATAAAAAAGATGCCTATCCTGACAATCTGTCAGGCGGTCAGCGTCAGCGTGTCGCAATCGCTCGCTCGCTTGCCATGCAGCCACAAGTACTGCTGTTTGATGAACCCACCTCGGCACTAGACCCTGAGCTGGTCAATGAAGTACTTGCTGTCATGCGTGAGCTGGCCGACGAGGGTCGTACCATGCTCATTGTCACGCACGAGATGCGTTTTGCTCGTGAAGTCTCAAGCAAAGTGGTATTTTTACACCAAGGTCGCATTGAAGAGATTGGCACACCAAAAGAAGTATTTGACCACCCAAAATCTGCACGCGTACGAGAATTTATGGCATCGCACCGCTAATTTTATTGTCGCCAATTTTTATTAACCCAAGGAATTATCATGATAAAACCATTTGCCACTTTGGCAACTGTCGCTTGTGTTACTTTGGCGGGTTGTACCAAAGAAGAAACCAGCACCCAAACAACAGCACCCGCTCAGCCAAGCCAAAAAAGCATTGTGATCGCAACTGAAGCCGCCTACCCACCATTTAATGACACGGATGCCAGCGGTCAGATTATCGGTTTTGATGTGGATGTGATGAATGCCTTATGTGCCGAAATGCACGCTCACTGTCAGATAATTGCTCAGGATTGGGATGGCTTAATCCCAAGCTTATTGGCAGGCAAATATGACGCCATCATCGCAGGCATGTCCATCACCCCAGAGCGTCAAGCACAAGTAGATTTTTCGGACTCTTATTTTTCAAATACGATCGTTTGGCTTGCCAAAAGTGATGGCAGCTTTGATCCCAATAATATCACCAATCAAACCCTTGCCAGTCAGCGTGGTACTACTGGTGCTGCCTATATCACCGAAAAATATGATGGTAAAGATGGCAATCGTGTTCAGCTGCATGACACCTACACCAATGCTTATTTGGACACAAAAGCAGGACGCAATCATGCAGTCATGGCTGAAAAAGTATCGGCTATTGACTGGCTAAAGCAAGAGGGCAATGGTGAGTTTGGCTTAATCGGCGAAGAGATTGATAATAACGATCACTTGGGTATCGCCGTACGCAAAGGCGACAGCCTAAAAGCTGAGTTTGATGCAGCTTTAGCAAAAATCAAAGAAAGCGGTAAATTGGCAGAAATTGAAAAAGCTCACTTTCAATCAGATACTTTTTAAGTTTGGCACACCTACTTTTGGTGTGTCGATTATCCATTCTTGCATATTAAGCATATTAAGAGGTGATCATGACAACCGTGTTAAAATTTACCACAGCCGCATTTTGTGTTTCTTTACTTGCTGCTTGTAGCAATGAGTCTACGACCAATACCAAAACTGCTGCTGCACCTAACAGCTCGACCTCACAAAAAGAATTGATTATCGCTACTGAATCTAGCTTTAAGCCATTTAGCTATCTTGACAAGCAAGGTCAATTGGTCGGCTTTGAGATTGATTTGGCAAATGCACTATGCAAGCAGATGCAAGCAGATTGTCAAATCGTAAGCCAAGACTGGGACAGTCTTATTCCAAGCTTGAACGCCAATAAGTCTGATGCCATCATGGCGGGTATGTCCATTACCGAAGAACGCCTAAATGCAGTGGACTTTAGTGAGCCTTATTTTGATAATACGCTTGTTTTGATTGGTAAGAAAGACAATACCGCCACCATCAATGACATCGCTGGTAAAGCTGTTGCAACGCAGCAGGCAACTGTTTCAGCGGAATATCTTCAAAAACATTATCCAGACGCCAACATCAAAACTTATGATAAGCAAGACAACGCTTATCTTGATTTGACCGCTGGGCGTGTTGAATTTATGTTGTCTGATGTCGTGCCTGCTACTGACTGGCTTGCCACTGAAGCTGGCTCTGAATTTGAGATCAAAGGCATGCCCATTGATATCGGTGATAAAGTCGGTATCGCTGTGCGTAAAGATAGCAGCCTAAAAGCGGATTTTGACGCTGCACTTGCCAGCCTAAAAACTAATGGCAAATATGATGAGATTGTTGCCAAATACTTTAACAGCCAAGCATTAGGTCAATAATTTTAAGCCGATGGTGTTTGGTTTTAGTCAAGTCACGCTACACCATCAAAATTTAAGTCACACCAAATCAAGGAGTAGATTGTGAAATTTAAAACATTTGGACTTATGGCAGCCATTGTTGGTACATTTAGTATCTCAGCTTGTAGCGGTCAAAACGAACAAAGCACAAAAGCCAGTGGTGACACCTTGCGTATTGCGACCGAAGGCACTTATGCACCATTTAACTACACCAATCCAGATGGCAGTTTGGGCGGCTTTGATGTGGATATCGCCAATGCGTTATGCAACAAAATGCAAACCGAATGCCAAATCATTGCCCAAGATTGGGACGGTATTATACCAGCATTAAAAACAGGTAAGTTTGATGCCATTGTTGCAGCAATGTCAGTCACCCCTGAGCGTAGTGAGCAGGTGGATTTTAGCGAGCCTTATTTTGTCAACTCTTTGGTATTTTTGGCAAAAAAAGGTTCAAATTTTGATCCGAGCAGCACCGATGCCATCAATAATGCCAAAATTGTTGCTCAGCGTTCAACCATCTCAAGTCAATGGTTAACCCAAACTTATCCAAACAGCAAGCCACAGCTGTACGATACGCTGGACAATGCTTTTATTGATTTAGGTAATGAGCGTGCTGATGCTATGATTTCTGACAAACTGCCAGCATTAACTTGGCTTAGCTCGGACTTGGGTCAAAATTTTGAGATCAAAGGTGGGGACATTAATATCAATGATAAAGTCTCCATTGCTGTCGATAAAGGCAATACCGCACTATTACAAAAATTCAATGAGGCTTTGGCTGCAATCAAGGCTGATGGCACCTATAAACAAATTGTCATTAAGCACTTTGGTGAAGCAGGTATGCCAACTAATATTGAATAATGAATAAGACTGCCAAAAAGGCATAAAATGCTGTGCTTTCGGCGGTAAAATCCATCGCCGAAAGTTGCTTTTTATATGGTAATTTGATTTTTGTGACACCATCTTTTAATGATTGGCTAAGCAGGTTGCTTAAAATAAAACAAACCACAGCAATCAACTGATGGTATTTTATAATTTAAGGTACTAGCGTGTTTGACTTACAAGGCTACGGCCCAATTTTATTGCAAGGTACAATTCTGACCATAAAGCTTGGGCTTGCCAGTTTGGTATTTGGTCTGTTATTCGGTTTGCTTGGTGCACTTGCCAAGCTTTCTGGCGTTTGGATATTACAAAAAATTGCCGATGCCTATACAACAATCGTCCGTGGCATACCTGAGCTTTTGATGGTTTTTTTCATCTTCTTTGGCGGTAGTATCATTTTAGTCACCATTGCAAAGCAAATGGGCTATACAGGACGCATTGATGTGAGTCAATTTTGGGCAGGCGTTACTGCCCTATCTATCATGTTTGGTGCTTATGCGACCGAAGTTTTTCGCATGGCAATTCAAGACATTCCCAAAGGACAATGGGAGTCTGCCCAAAGCATCGGTATGACGCCAATACAGACATTGACACGCATTATTCTACCTCAAATGTGGATGGTGGCACTACCTGGTCTTGGCAACTTAACTTTGGTACTACTTAAAGATACAGCCTTGGTTTCGTTGATTGGTTTACAAGATTTAATGTATTTTGCACAGCGTGCAGCACAATCCACCCAAAAACCTTTTACATTTTATTTAGCTGCTGCTTTTATCTATTTGGCTTTGACTTCGGTGATTACACTTTTTATCATGTGGTGTGAATCTCGTGCCAACCCTGCCGCACGGTATGCCAAGCTACTTCACAAACGCTCAGGGGGTCAATCATGAATTGGAATTGGCAAGCAATTATTAACTATTTTCCAGATTTACTCGCAGCATCGGTTACGACCATTGAGCTTGTGGTCCTGTCTTGTGCTTTGGGTCTTGTATTTGGTGTGATTCTTGGGCTATGGCGACTGTCTCCAGTATTGTGGCTTCGTGCCATTCCAGCGACTTATATTTTTTTCTTTCGTGGCACGCCTTTATTGGTTCAGATTTTTTTAATTTACTATGGCTTGGGTCAGTTTACCGCACTCAAAGAGTCCTTTCTTTGGGATCCAATTTTTAGTCAAGCATACTGGTGTGCCATCATCGCCTTTACCTTAAATACTTCGGCCTATATCGGTGAAATCGTTCGTGGTGCGGTCATAGCTGTGCCTACTGGGGAATTGGAAGCCGCCGACGCCATTGGTATGTCAAAACAGCAAAAATTACACCGTGTCATCCTACCTCGTGCCTTTGGTATCATGATACCTGCTTATAGCAATGAAGTGATATTTATGCTAAAGGGGAGTGCTTTGGCAGCATCAATTACGGTGGTTGAGCTGACGCATAAGGCACGAGACATCATTTCCATTACTTATCTTCATTTGGAGATGTTTTTTGCCGCTGGTATGATTTATTTGGTGATCAGCTGGGTGTTTTTATTCATTTTTCGCCAATTTGAGCACCGTGTCAATCGTCATAAACGCTATAATCCCACCTGCGGTAAATCCTAATCCACCGATTTAATTTAAGGAAGACTGATGACACTACATACCATTATTTTAGCTGCTGGTAAAGGCACACGCATGAAATCCAACCGACCCAAAGTTTTACAAACCTTGGCAGGCAAGACTTTGGTTCAGCATGTTTTGGATACTTGTACACAAATTCAAGCAGATGGTACGATTTTGGTTTATGGCTTTGGCGGTGAGATGGTCAAAGAGGCACTATCTACCCATACAGTTATATTTGCCGAACAAACACAGCAGTTAGGCACAGGTCATGCGGTCAAGATGGCATTACCCCATCTGCCAAAAGAAGGTAAAAGCCTGATTTTATATGGTGATGTACCTTTAACTCAGGCCGAAACCTTACAAAACCTTGTTAAAGCCAATACCAGCGGTATCTCAATGCTGACTTTAACTGTGAAACAGCCGTTTGGTTTGGGTCGGATTGTCCGAGATCAGGGCAAGGTCGTTGCCATCGTTGAAGAAAAAGATGCCGATGTACAACAAAAATTAATCACAGAGATTAACAGTGGCATCTATTGTGTGGATAATGCGTTGCTTCATAAATATCTACCCATACTGAACAATAACAATGCTCAAGGCGAATATTATTTGACAGATATTATCAAATTGGCTGTTGATGATGGCGTTGAAATTGTAACCATTGAACCTAAGTTTGCCTTTGAAATTGAAGGCGTGAATGATCGTATTCAGCTTGCCAATCTTGAGCGAGATTTTCAATCACACCAAATTCATCAATTACAAATCGCTGGCGTACAGTTTGCCGACCCAAATCGTGTCGATATTCGTGGCAAATTGACCTGCGATCGAGATGTTTTTATTGATATTAATACAGTATTTGTCGGTGATGTCCATCTGGGCATGGGCGTGCAGATTGATGCGGGCAATGTCATTACAAATAGTCATATTGGCAACCAAACACACATTAAACCCAACTGTGTCATTGATGATAGTATGATTGGTCAAAATGTTAGCATTGGACCATTTGCCCATATAAGACCAAAAACCATACTATCAGATGATGTTAAAATTGGTAATTTTGTAGAAACTAAGAAAACGACCGTAGGTGTTGGCAGTAAGATTAATCATCTAAGCTATGCTGGCGATAGTATCATCGGGCAAAATGTCAATATTGGTGCTGGTGTAATTACCTGTAACTATGATGGCATCAATAAGTTTACCACCACAATTGGTGATCGTGCGTTCATCGGCAGTAATTCAAGCTTAGTTGCTCCTGTGACTGTCGGTATGGGTGCAACAATCGGTGCAGGATCAGTCATCACCAAAGATGCCAAAGACAATGCTTTGACCTTGGCTAGAGCGAAACAAGCCACCATTATCGGTTGGTCACGCCCCAAAAAAAATCAAGTTTAGTGCTTTGGTATTGATTTTTGATTTAATCATGAAAAAGTTTTTATCTTCAATAAAAGCCAGCTAAACCAAAGGTTAAAGCATAAAAATCAAAAGCTGACCATGATTATGCCTAAAAGTCATACCATTTGAACAAAAAAATTATCAAAAAAAGGGTTTATTAACTAAACCCTTTTTAAAATTGTCTTTATAAAATGACTTAAATATGATGAAAATTCACCAAATTATCAATCTTTTTTACGACCAAAACGCTTACGCTCATTTTCAGTCAAATACCGCTTGCGGATACGGATCGATTTAGGTGTCACCTCAACCAATTCATCATCTTCGATAAACTCAAGTGCCTGCTCAAGTGTATAATCCAGCGCTGGGGTTAAAATAATCGCATCATCAGAGCCTGACGCTCGAATATTAGTCAATTGCTTGGCCTTGGTCGGGTTTACCACCATGTCATCTGAACGAGAATTAATGCCAATAATCATGCCTTCATACACTTCAAGCTGTGGCTTAGCAAACAAACGACCACGCTCTTGTAGGCTAAATAAAGCATAAGCCAAACAGGTACCTGTTACCATTGATACCAGCACACCATTTTGACGCTTGGCTACCGTACCATCTTTGGCAGGGCCATAGTGGCTAAAGCTGGAAGTCATAATACCTGTGCCTGAAGTCATGGTCAAAAACGCCGAACGAAAACCAATTAAGCCACGAGAAGGCACAGTAGCTTCAATACGAATACGACCTTTGCCGTCAACCTCCATATTCGTCAGCTCACCTTTACGGTTGCCCATCTCCTGCATGACTGCTCCTTGATGCTGTTCCTCAACATCAAAAGTAACATTTTCATACGGTTCACACATGACGCCATCAATCTCTTTCATGATGACTTGCGGGCGTGATACGCCAAGCTCAAAACCTTCACGACGCATATTTTCAATCAATACCGACAAATGTAACTCGCCACGACCTGAAACTTTAAATTTTTCAGGGCTGTCTGTATCTTCAACACGCAGTGCAACATTATGAATCAATTCACGGTCAAGGCGTTCACGGATATTACGAGAAGTTACAAACTTACCTTCTTTGCCAGCAAATGGTGAGTCGTTAACCTGAAAAGTCATCGAGACCGTCGGCTCATCAACAGACAGTGCTGTCAGGGCTTCAACATGTTGTGGGTCACAAATCGTATCAGAGATGTTCAAAGAATCAATACCTGTAATACAGATAATGTCTCCTGCCTGAGCCGATTCAACATCAACACGCTCAAGACCATGGTAGCCCATAATTTTTAAAATTCGTCCATTGCGTTTATTGCCATCTTTATCAATGATTGCAACGGGCGTATTTGTTTTTACAGAGCCTCTTTGAATACGACCAACCCCAATCACCCCAACAAAGCTATTGTAGTCAAGGCTTGATATTTGCATTTGAAATGGACCGTCGACATCCACCTTAGGAGGCTCAACGATATCAACAATCGTCTCAAATAGTGGCGTCATATCATCAGCAAGATTATCTGGTTCAAGTCCTGCAATCCCATTAATACCCGATGCATAGACAATAGGAAAATCTAACTGCTCATCAGTCGCATCTAAACTGTCAAACAAATCAAAGACTTGGTCAATTACCCAATCTGCACGAGCGGCTGGCTTGTCAATTTTGTTAATGACAACAATCGGTTTAAGTCCACGAGCAAATGCTTTTTGAGTCACAAATCGTGTTTGTGGCATGGGACCTTCTTGAGAATCCACCAATAATAATACACAGTCAACCATCGACATGACACGCTCAACCTCGCCACCAAAATCGGCATGCCCTGGGGTATCAACGATATTGATACGATACTCAGTGTTAGTACGCTTATCAGTCCATCGAATGGCGGTATTTTTTGCCAGAATCGTAATCCCTCGTTCAGACTCAAGGGCATTTGAGTCCATCACGCGTTCGATTTCACCAGAACGCTCACCCAAAGCGCCTGATTGCTGTAAAAGTTTATCAACTAAGGTAGTTTTACCGTGGTCAACGTGAGCGATGATTGCAATATTGCGTAAATGCTTAATGTCGTCTGCCATAAATACTCATATAAAGATTAATAGTCGTGCGATATGCCCGAACTGATAAAAGGCTTAAAAATAACTCAATTGATAAAATCAGTCAGTTGGCTTAACTCATCTGATTTATTCAAAAGCTAAGAAAACCGCTTATTATAACATAAATCAGTCTAACTGAACCAAAAATTTACACCAAATAAAAAAGCCACCAAAAAGGTGGCTTTTTTATCGATAAGGCTTGAGAATTCAAGCTGATTACCAAATACTCATGTGCAATTATTGAACAATCATATCTTTGGTTTGATCAACAGTCGTTGTTTTGCTACCAGTGATTACTGCTTCTACACGACGGTTCATCGCTTTACCTTCAGCAGTAGTATTTGGAGCGATAGGACGATCAAAGCCATAACCAACTGCATTTAGGCGGTTTGGAGCGATACCAAATTCGTTAGATAGCATTGATTTAACAGCATTAGCACGAGCTTCAGATAGACGCTGGTTGTAGCGTGCACTTGAGCGTGCTGAATCGCGTGATGCGTGACCTTCAATGGTTGCAGTTGCATTTGGGAATTCACGCATTTGCGCAGCAACCTTAGCAACTTCTTCACGGTATTGTGGTTTGATGATTGATTTATCATAATCAAAGAATACACGCAACTCTTGGCGAAGCTCTTCTACCAAATTAACCTGTACTGGGCAACCGCGTGGATCAACAACAGTGTTTACTGGAGTTCCTGGGCAGGCATCCAGATGATCAGGCACACCATCTCCGTCTGAATCAACAACAATATCTTCAATTACAGCTGGTGCTTCCTCAATGACAGGCTCAGGTTCTGGTTTAGGAAGAATCACGGGTGCTGGAGCAACAACTGGTTCAGCAACAGGTTCTGCTACTGGTGCTACTGGTACTGCAGGTGCCAAACGACCACCCAAGGTTACCTCTAAACCAGCCAACGCCAAGCCTTCCCACCATTTGTTATCAAAATTATGGATAGCACGGGCTTCACCACGAAGTGCAAGGGCATCATTGACTAAGTAGCGAGCACCAAGACCTAAGTTACCGATGGTGTCTTTAGACTCAGCAACTTCTTGACCTGCTTTTACAGCTTGATCTTTTGCAATGTTTTGCCCATTGGCTACTTCTGCTGTATAACCATCAATTGCATTTACTTTAATTTTAGATTGACCTGCACCAACCAAGACATAGGGCTTGAATTTATTTGTTGGATTGTAGCCGCTGAACTGCTCAGTACCAATCAAAAAGTTACCGCTGATGGTTTCTTGCTCAGCATCAAAGCGATGTGCAGATTTGTCTGAAGATTTTGCATCACGGTTAGAGATACCATATTCAACTTGGAACTGAGTTGATGGCGTAAGTTCGATACCAATCGCAGCACCAGTCCATAGCTCACTGTCCAGTGCGACACCGCCATTAGCTGGTGCAGGTGCATTAGTAGCATCTAGCTCTAGCTTCTTGCCAGTGCGTAAGATTTTGCGTTGATCATTGTGGGCTTCGTCAGTGTAATGATAGCCAAGTAGTAGTGGGCTGACTGTCACACCAGCTTGAGCAGCAACTGGAGCTGCAACTGGAGCTGCAACGGCTGCGATGACCGCAAGAGCGATTTTATTAAATTTCATAAATTCCTCCAAGGAATGGTTGGTTTTTCAAGATTACCGCACCTATTTTAGCATAGCGATCCAAGACCTGCCAATAATCTGTTACAAAATTTTGCAGATTCTTAGTGACTAATGAGTCAAACCAATAGGTATTCATTTTGGCTTGTGGGCTTAGCTTAATGGTAAATGAATTTTTTTACAACCTTTTTTTGAACAAAAATACATAATATTACACAATAGTCATCATTATTTACGATTTTCTTTCTAACGCATCAATGATTGGTCGTTTTATCTTGAACAAAAGCCATTTTCATTGCCTTGACTGCATTATCAAGCCCCATAAATATCGCATCTGAAATCAATGCATGCCCGATATTCAGCTCATGAATACCATCAATTTGGGCAATCGCTGCAACATTATCACGCGTCAAACCATGACCTGCATTAATCAATAATGATGATTTTTTTTGTGCCATTGCAACGGCTTTTTGAATACGGTCAAGCTCTTTATCAACAAGCTTTTGATTATTTTGTAAAGTCGCTTGAGCATAAGCTCCCGTATGCAGTTCAATCGCATCAGCACCCAAAGCAATTGCAGCATCAATTTGATGCGGATCTGGATCGATGAATAAAGAAACCTTAATATCCGCCTGCTGAAGACTGTGTATAAATGCTTGAATATTTGATAAATTGGCGATATCAAGCCCACCTTCTGTAGTCAGCTCTTGGCGTTTTTCTGGTACTAAACACACCCATGCTGGTCGTACCTTTAGGGCAATATTTAGCATCTCATCAGTGACTGCCATCTCAAGATTCATGCGTGTTGTCAATTGCCCAATCAATTCATAAACATCTTCATCTTGAATATGTCGACGATCTTCTCGCAAATGCAAGGTAATCCCTGATGCGCCCGCTTGCTCACAAATCAGCGCTCCTTTAATGGGGCAAGGATAGCCGACACCTCGTGCATTTCGTAATGTGGCAATGTGATCGATATTGACACCTAATAATGGTATATTCATCATATTCCTTAATGTAGTTAAATCGCTATTGCAAATATTGGATACTTTGTTGCCATAATGTGCGACTATGTAAGGGCTGATGGTTCAATAAATTATCCAAAACTGCCTTTTGGATTTGGCTAAATTGATCCAAAAACTCCAAAGCAAGTTCTGGTTCTTCCATTGCAGCACCCATCTGTAAAATTTGTGAGCCTGTATAACATACGCCATCAAACCGAATCTTAGGGTCAATTTGCGTCCGTACAAGATGTGCTAACATAAAACCCATTTGAGGTATAAAGCAATACATGGCATCGGCATTGATGGGCACACCATGCCCATCAACACAAAAATCCATCATAACCCCAAGCTCTGAAAACAGTCCTCTTTCAAAGCTGCGTAAGTAAAGCTTCATTGCCTGCATCTTATCTACTGCCATCAGCGATAACCGATCCAATGCATGAAGTTTGGTCATATTGGTATGATAAACTTGCCACAGCTTAGGACAAGGACTTTCGGTGGCAAGTAGCTTATCAAGTATCTCATTCATATATAACAGTGCATACTGCACTCGCCCTGTCATCAAACCATAACTTGCTGGATGATAAGCCGCTTCGTTTGACTGTGCTGTTAGTTGCCGCACAAATTCATCTGAAAATCCCAAGCTGATTTGACCAAAGCTTTTTAATGACTTTGTACCACTTGACATAAGCCAAATGGGCGTAAACAAAGGCATGCCACGCCCACCGATACCATGTACCACGCCCTTTTCATACGAAAAGAATTGATAAATTGCCCGCTTTTCTTGATAAGGACGCTGATGAAGCAGATAGCCATTAAGTGCAGTGGCACGCATGAATGTATCTCAAAATATTTGACTTAATAACCCAAACTATTGAGGGCGCGCTCATCATCACTCCAACCACGCTTAACTTTTACCCATAAAGTCAGCATAATTTTTCGGTCAAATAACACTTCCATATCTTTACGGGCATCAATACCAACTTGTTTGATTTTTGCCCCTTTATCGCCAATGATAATTGATTTTTGACCTGCACGCTCTACAAAAATTGTCGCATCAATGAATGTCACCGCTTTACGCCATTTTCCTGTCTCTGGGTCTTTATGTGCAGGCTCATCTTTAAAGGTATCAATTTGTACCGTCAAATCATAAGGCACTTCATCACCAGAGATACGCATGATTTTTTCTCGAATAATCTCTGATGCTAAAAAACGCTCTGAGCGGTCGGTAATTTGTTCAGCATCAAAAATGGCTGGTCTGATTGGCAAATACTCACCAATGACAGACTGTAATCGATCAAGATTATGGCGACGAAGTGCAGAAACAGGGATGATATCTGCAAAATCAAAACTTTCGCTAAAGCTTTCGATGACAGGCAAAAGTTTTGATTTGTCTTTAACGGTATCTGCTTTATTAATGACTAAGATAACGGGTAAATTGGTCGCTGATAACTTCTCAAGCGTTAATAAATCATCTTCTCGCCATTGAATGCCATCAACCACAAACAGCACCACATCCACATCAGCTAACGCAGAAATGGCAGCTTTATTCATTCGCTCATTGATAGCACGCACCTCTTTACCGTGAATTCCGGGTGTATCAACAAACACAATTTGCCTATCTTCATCTGTCAAGATACCATGAATACGATGGCGGGTTGTCTGTGGCTTTCTTGAAGTAATCGACAGCTTTTGTCCAAGCATGTGATTCATAAGCGTTGATTTGCCAACATTGGGACGCCCAACAATTGCAACAAACCCTGCCCTAAAAGACTCATTTTTTGGTGTTGATCGATTCTCAAAAAACGCCGAAATGGTATCTTCATTGCTATGGGTCTTGGTATTATCAGACATATTTTTCCTTATGATTGCACTTTGGCTAATATCTTTAAAGCAAACTTAACTATTAGGCAATAATTTATTTAATTGATTAATCATTCTTTCGGCACATTTTTGTTCAGCAATACGGCGGCTGGCACCTGTTTCGATAATGGGGTCAACGCCGACAACCGTACAATGGCAGCGAACGACAAACACTTGATTAGGCGCACTACCCAAAGTTTGGATAAGTTCATAAGTTGGTAATGGTAAGCGATTGCCCTGAAGTAGCTCCTGTAGACGAGATTTGGCATCTTTGAGTACCTGTTCTTGACCTACCTCTTGAATCAGATCTTTGTACCAATCCATCACCATACGATGAATAATATTTTCGCCATCGCTGTTTAAATTATCCAAATACACAGCAGCAATGAGTGCCTCGACTGCATCCGCCAAAATTGATGCACGGTGGCGACCCCCACCTTTACGCTCGCCAACTCCCAAAATCAGATACCGAGACAATTCAAGGTGGTCAGCAATCTGCACGAGGGTTTCTTGGCGTACTAAAGCTGCTCGCATTCGTGTAAGCTTGCCTTCATCATGCTTAGGATACTGTGCAAATAACGCTTTTGTAATAATTGAGCTTAGCAGTGCATCCCCCAAAAACTCCAGACGCTCATAGCTTTTTTTAGGATCATAAGAACGATGGGTTAAAGCACGACAAAGTAGCGACACATCTTTAAAAGTATAACCAAGCTTAGCATAAAGCACAGGCAACCCTTGTTCAAAATCAGAAAAATAAGGCATCTGATCAGGAGTTTTGGTCACCTTTTGTGACATCTTCATGGTTTTTGGTGATTTATTTGCCACCACATACTCCAATCTTAATCAATTGTACCATTACGCCCAAAACTTGGTAATCTAAAACCTGACTCTTTATGCATCCAAATATAAGTTGCCTTACCCGACAGATTAGATTCTGGCACAAAACCCCAAAAACGACCATCATCACTACGATCACGGTTATCACCCATCACAAAAAATTGACCTTCAGGAATCACAATTGACCATTGTTCTCCATGAGAATCAACCACCTCTGGTGAGTGCTCAATTAAAAATGGTGCTTCTGCTGATGAGTTTGAATTTATAACATATCGTACAGTATAAGTATGGTTGCCCAAATTTTCAGTTTGATAGCGTGCCAAATATTCTTCTTGACGCCCAAAACCTGCTCGGTCTGCATCGCTAAGTGTTTGACCATGAATCATATTGGGCAACATTTTATCCAATAACACACTTGGCATTTGATAATTCACCGCCGTCGTTTCTACCTTTTCACCATTAATCGACAACACCCCACGATTAAAGCTTACCGTATCTCCAGGCAAGCCAATTACTCGCTTTATAAAATAAATATTATCATTCACAGGATAACGAAAAACAGCAACATCGCCTCGTTTGGGGTTGCCTGTATCCAAAATCTTAGTATGTATAATTGGCAAACGAAGCCCATAAGCTGCTTTATTGACAATAATAAAATCGCCTGTGTATAAAGTTGGCACCATAGAAGATGATGGGATATTAAACGGCTCAATCACAAATGCTCGTACAATCACAATCGCCAACAAAATGGGCAAAAATTCATAAGCCCACCGTACAACTGCAATATGATTGGGAGGATTGCCTACCAAAGCAGCAAGTTTGACACGGCTTGCCTGATAATCCTGATAGGCGCTATACAAATCACTTGGAGCATGAGCATCAGGTGTATAACTTTGGGCATCACTACGCATGCCATAATTTGCTAAAGCCAGCTCAAGTTTTTGTTTATGCATTGAAAGTTGAGTTTCAGTAAACTTAACTTCTTTGGCATGATGCTTGATGGCAAAATGTTGTTTTAAGACAAGCTTATCCACCAACCAAATCAGCAAAAACACCAAAGTTATCGGTACGATCACTAAATTAATATCAAAATTCACCAAATTCTCCTACGGCAAATGCACCAAATTTATACAGCGACACAGCATCAAAATTATTCAACTGTCAACTTTCAAGACTGCCAAGAAAGCCTCTTGGGGAATTTCAACACTGCCAACTTGCTTCATGCGTTTTTTACCTGCTTTTTGTTTTTCAAGCAATTTTTTCTTACGGCTGACATCGCCACCATAGCACTTTGCCAAGACATCTTTACGCATGGCTTTAACCGTGCTTCTTGCAATGATTTGACTGCCAATCGCTGCTTGAATGGCCACATCAAACATTTGGCGAGGAATCAACTCTTTCATTTTTTCAACCAACTGATTGCCACGGCGGCGTGCATGTTCTTGATGGCAAATCATCGCCAATGCATCCACCTTTTCGCCATTAATCAGCACATCAACACGAACCAATTTATCCGCTTCATAACGCTCAAAACCATAATCTAACGATGCAAAACCACGGCTGGCAGATTTTAATTTATCAAAAAAATCCATCACAACCTCACCCATTGGGATATCAAATATAACCTGTACTTGCCGTGCCATAAATTTCATATCCACTTGCACACCTCGACGCTCAATCGCCAAGGTAATGACATTGCCTAAATATTCTTGAGGTACCAAGATATGGCAACGAGCGATCGGCTCACGAAACTCAGCAATGACACCTGTATCAGGTAGTTTGGATGGGTTATCTACATAAATAATATCACCATTTTTCTTGACAATTTCATAAATGACCGATGGTGCTGTCGTAATCAAATCAAGATCATATTCACGCTCAAGCCGCTCTTGAATGATTTCCATGTGCAGCATGCCCAAAAATCCACAGCGAAAACCAAACCCAAGTGCTTCAGAAGTATCAGGCTCAAAAAATAGTGCTGCATCATTAATTTGAAGCTTTTGTAATGCCTCACGAAATTTTTCAAAATCACTGGAATCAATCGGGAACATCCCTGCATAGACTTGAGGCGTAACTTTTTGAAATCCTGGAATATTTTCTACATCTGGTGTTTTGGCATGCGTAATGGTATCGCCCACAGGAGCGCCTTGGATATCCTTAATCCCTGCAATGACAAAACCTACTTCGCCTGCATGTAGCACATCGGTTTCTAGTGATTTTGGTGTAAAAACCCCAACCGAGGTCACAATGTGCGTCTCACCAGTTGATTTAATAAAAATTTTATCGCCTTTGGATACCTGACCTTCACGCACACGCACCAATGACACGACACCCAAATAATTATCAAACCAAGAATCAATAATCAAAGCCTGCAGCGGTGCCTCACGATTACCTTTTGGAGCAGGAATAACATCGCACAATGTTGCTAATAATTCTTCGATACCAACCCCAGTTTTAGCAGATACTCTCGGTGCTTCCACAGCCTCAATACCAATGATATCTTCAATCTCTTCAATCACTCGCTCAGGTTCAACTTGGGGTAAATCAATTTTATTTAAAACAGGTAAAACCTCAAGCCCCTGTTCTACTGCTGTATAACAATTTGCAACACTTTGCGCCTCAACACCTTGAGCAGCATCAACAACAAGCAATGCACCTTCACAAGCCGCTAATGAACGAGATACTTCGTAACTAAAATCCACATGGCCGGGTGTATCAATAAAATTGAGTTGATATGTTTCGCCATTGGGATGATTATAGTACAAAGTTACCGATTGTGCCTTGATCGTGATTCCTCGTTCACGCTCAATATCCATACTATCTAGCACTTGAGCTTGCATCTCACGGTCTGACAAACCACCACAAACTTGAATAAAACGGTCGGCCAAAGTACTCTTACCATGATCGATATGAGCAATAATAGAAAAATTACGAATATGGGAAATATCAGTTGGTTTTTTTGCAGTCATATAAAGTGCTTATCAAAAGAAAATAAAAATCAGATAACAGAATATTCTACCTTATCTGACAATGTTTCGCCATCAATTTCACAGATTTTATGGGTAATTAGCAGGTAGAATAAACAGCACAAAAATTAAACACTCTTCCAAAAACGGCAGCCAAAAACAATATTTTTATATAGTTTCACGATAAATCAAAACAGTTTTATCAGATTAAAGCAGCCATTCTAAACACCACAACAATCCCCAAGCCAAATCATAGTTAGCCACATACTTTGGCAAACCAAACTGGTCAATTGATCGCTTTATGTTTTTATTATCTTTAATAACTTATCTTTAATCAAAATTTGTTTCATTCGTAAATATAAATAAAATATTAATTAAACTAAAGTATGCTAAAGGCTATATAGGTTTTAAATATTATCGCCTTTGCCCAAAAGC
>NZ_LWAH01000014.1:0-893 GCF_001632285.1 Moraxella catarrhalis | reverse complement strand
GTTAAGTACTATGGTGATGAGCCAGTTGAATGACGGTCATAACACTCATAAACGGTCATAAATGGTCATAACAGACGCACACCAAGCTTTTGATGAGCTTGGCGTGTTTTTACTGCTGTTTTTTATGGTATGTTTTAATGAGCATGATGATGGTGATGTGCTGGCTTTAAGTGATTGTTTGCGGTTTTATCTTTGGATACCAAGGTTACCACCACCATTGTCGTTGCTAAAAAGGTGCCTTCAATGTCATGCTTGCCATCAAAAATAAGCACATCACCTGAAGACAGCGTATGTGCTTCTTGACCATTTAATAACCTGTGCCAAACCATTGGTAACAGTCAAGGTAACAATGTCGTTTGGGTGATTATGACACTTCATCGGGGTGTCTTTGCTAAAAGTTTTACGCACCGTTTGAATACCCAATTCATTTTGATAAATGACGCCTTCACCCTTTGGTAATATGCCCATTGGCTCTGCATGGGCAGGGGTGTGCAACCACGATGGTGATAAAACGAGTATTGATAAAATGGCTGTGCCAAGCCGTGTGTTGTTCATTGTTTTGTTGGTGTTTTTTATGGGTCATACCCTTTCTAGATCTAAAATCACTTTATTACATTAACTATTTATCATAACTTATTAAATATAACACAACTCATGGTAATAAAAAACTGATTTTATTTTTTAAAGTATTATTTGAGATAACAGAGCCTAAATTATAATAAAAATAAACACAAAGAATACCCATGTCAGATTTATGTAAATGCACCATCACGATTGGCCAAAAACAGATAACAAAATAGTGGATTTAATTAAGTGCTATAAGGTCAGTCTATCTATTGGTTGTTATTTAGGTTGCTATATAGATTCTGATCACCAACCCCCAAACAAAACCC
>NZ_LWAH01000013.1:404189-457892 GCF_001632285.1 Moraxella catarrhalis | reverse complement strand
GGGTTTTGTTTGGGGGTTGATTAAGTCCAGTTTAGCGCTTTTAAAATTTTTTTCAATGCCATCTTGATCATGGCGTGGGCAAATAATATGAGCATGTTGTTTTAACATGGGATGTGCGTTACCCATAGCGATGGCTGTTCCCACCAACTTAAACATTTCCATATCATTTAAGTCATCTCCAAAAGCTACCGCCCCTGATTTGGAGATATTTAGCTGATTTAATAGTCTTGCTATTGAGCGTGCTTTTGAACTTTGATAATCCAATACATCTACAGCGTACCGATGCCAACGAGTTGTTTTAATGTCAGGTGGTAGAATGATTTTCTCGGCTTCATGATCTTCATAAAATGCTAAGATTTGATAAATGGGTTGATAAAAATCAAAAGTTTCTTTATTAGCTGGTTGTGGTGTGATGTCCAATGCACCTAAAGCAGTTTTCAAATTGTGATTCTGATTGAAACAAAAGATTTCAGCCCTTGTCATAAATGCAGTGGCAATGTTATGATGCTCAAATACTTCTAATATCTTTTTAGCTTGCTGATATTGCAATGGAAAATCGAATAATTTTTTACCAGCGAATTCATTGTATTGACCATTCATGGTTAATAGGTAGTCAATACCAACCTCATCAATCAGCTTGCGTACTTCGATGGGTATAATCCCAAGTGCGACCTGTGGCAATTGCAAGCAGTACACCTTGATTTTTTAGAGCGAGTAAAGCAGGTTTGACACTCTGCAGGATGCGTTGTTCGTCTTTGATATGTAAAGTATCATCAATATCAAGGAAAATAATTTTAGGTAAAGAATAAGACTTACTTAGCATGAGTACCCCAAAATTTTTTGATGCGTTTATAACTGACAAATAAAATAATAAGCCCAGCACCTATGATGATATAATGGCTGATGGTACTGACATAGTTGGCTACTTTATGGTAGTTAGCTCCTAATACAAAGCCTGCGTATGCCAAAATCGCACTCCAAATTAAGGAACCCAATCCAGTTAATATCAAAAAAGGCAATAAGGGCATGTGTGCCATACCTGCTGGAATGGATATCAGTGAGCGTATCGCAGGGATCATTCGTCCAAAAAATATGACAGATTTACCGTGCCGATCGAACCATTTTTGGGCATTGCTTACATCATTGGCGGTAATCAAAAAATACTTACCATAGCGATTTGTCAAATGTATCAAACGCGCTTTGTCTAGCTTTGTACCGATATAATATAAAGGTAGGGCACCAATGATTGAGCCAATTGTGCCAGCAATGATGACGGCAAATAAATTTATCTGACCTGTGGCTGCAGCAAATCCAGCAGCGGGCATAATAAGCTCTGATGGGATGGGTGGAAATATATTTTCTAAAAACATCATTAAACTGACACCAACCAAATCTAGCTTGTCCATGATGACCAAAACCCACTCACTCACTTGTTCCATAGTACTCGTTCACAAATATTAAAATATTTAAATTTTAACATTTTTTCCATGATGATGTTGTTGGGTTGTGCAATAAAGGGTTGCTTGATTTGTGTGTATTCTTTGCTTATTTGCTTTTTTGTAAAAAATTGTAACTATATGTAATATCATGAGATTTTTAGGATATTTTTGAATTTATTACTTTCACTTATCGATAAAATGCGTTAACATACGCTAATTTATCTCAATATGACTCTATCAACGATCGTATATATTCAAAAGCATTATCGCCACCAAAAATCTGATCGTCATAATTGTCTATAAGGCATTAATAGAATATTCAAAAATTCATTGATGATAAAAATTTAATAATCAATGGCGTAATTTGTGACTAAAATCTCTATGAAGACAATGACTGTAAAGCCATGGCATTCTGCATTGATGATAATTGTATTGATTGCAATTTTTGGGTTGTTGACCAACTACTTATTAAATAATGAAACAGTTAAACCCATTGTTATAGAACTAAATCAGCTAACCAAATCACAGTTTGGTGCACTGCAGCAGGCTATTGAACCGATTGGTAAAGTACAATTTTTTGGGGCAGATTTGGTAAAAATCCACCAAACTATCAGCCAGCTGACTTGGGTGGAATCTGCTAATGTGCGGCGTGATTGGAATAATGGCGTGGTTGTTTCGGTCATTGCACGCAAACCTATTGCTAACTTTGGTAGTGATAGATTGCTTGATGCCGATGGCGTCGTGTATGAGCCTGCCGAAAGCAGTCAGCTGATGAATCCTAATTTGGTTAATTTGCATGGGCAAGATACCGAATCTCAGCAGATTATGCAAAAGCTTAAGCGGATCAATACTTGGTATGCGCCTTTAGATGTTCAGGTTCAGGATTTGATTTTGACGCCTCGTCAAACTTGGATTATACGATTTAATAATGGCATGCGTATCATGGTTGATCATGAAGATGCAGAGCAAAAATTGTACAATTTAGCCATACAGTTGCAAAGTGCTTTGGCAAATGATTTTGGACGCATTGACTCTGTGGATCTTAGATATAAGAATGGTTTTGCAATCGCTTGGCGTAACCAAGCTTAATATTTTATTGATAAATTGATGCTCATTGACCAATTTGGGCATTTTTTGAAGTGGTTTAAGGAAATCGTGTGACTCTTCAAGCGGTAATACATATTAGCTCTACGGCTGTCTGTACAGTGGTTGGGTATTTTGAAACCAAAGGTTTGGAAAAACACCTTAGGGTTTCGGCTGTCGGCTTGGCGCACACAGATGCTTTTTTTGGTGGTCGCGTTGATCATCGTGAATATCTTTTATCGGCAATTCATAAATCTGTTCGTGAGGCCAGCGATATGGCGGGTTTACAAATCATTTCACCCGTCTTGTGCATGGCATCTGCCATGATGAATATGCAGAATATGAGTAATGAGGTTAATATCGATACAGCTGATCGTATGGTAACCCCAGAGCATATTCGTCAAGCAACTCAAGCGATGTCTGATCAAATCATAAGCCAAGACCGTGCACCGTTTCAGATGAATCGCCAATTGATTTTTTTAGAAGATTATCATGTCCAAGATGCCAAAGGGTTGATGACGGATAAAATTTGTGTGGCAAGTCATGTAATTGATATGCCAACCAATCAGTTAAAACAGATGATCAGCTTGGTTGAACAAGATGATTTGCAGGTTGCATCATGTCTGTTTGATGGGATTGCTGGTGCTGAATACGCCTTATCTGAGGATGAAAAACAAGCGGGGGTTTGTTTTATTGATATTGGTGCGGGCATGACTAAGGTGTGTATCTATAAAGATGGTATTTTGATTTATAGCCATTGCTTGGATATGGGCGGTGTGACCGTGGATATGGACATTGCCAAAGAGTGCGGTATTTTACTTGCAGACGCGGACAGCTTTAAGAGACAAGAAGGAACATTGAATCGTCATAAATATTCGTCAGGTGCTGTGGTGACCTATAAACGACATACCAAACACGAAAAAACCATGCTCAGACGAGAGCTAAATCAGGTCATAGAGGCACGCTATCGCAAGCTATTTGATAAAGTCATTGATGAAATTGATGCATCTTTATTGGTTAGTTTGGATGCTGGAATTGTCTTGGCAGGCGGTGGTTCGTCTATGGATGGATTACTTGATTTTACAAGAAACCATATCGGCATGAAAGTACGGCTAATTACGAATAATCCAAGGGTGAAATTGGATCCTGAGCGTCTATCTGACGATAATATTAAGCTACTTAATAAGCACCTGTGCGATAATACGCTACATACTGCGATCGGTGCACTTTTATTTATGGGTAGCACTCAATATGCTCGTGATCAGCAGACCCAAGAAGCTGATGAACTGGATGATTCTTGGATGACTGAGCGTGTGAGTATGATCAGCCAGCTTTTTGGACAATTTACTGCGTGGATTAAGCGAGTTTTTTAAAGTTTTAGACCGATATGATCAATCAATTAATTGCAATATTGGTCTAAATTTAACACAAAAACCTCTAGGCTTTTTCTAGGCTTTTTTAGTGAAATTTACTAATACCAGCTTGCACAGCTTGCCAAAAGTACTGATTGTGCGTACAATGGTGCTATACTTTTATTGAAAACAATTTTTTGGAGTTAGGTTATGAAATACGGAATGGCTGATGAATTTCAACCAGAAGCCAATGGTCAAGCACGAATCATTGTCTTTGGTGTTGGCGGCGGTGGCGGTAATGCTGTTGAGCATATGGTTCGCCAAAATGTTTTGGGCATTACTTTTGTTTGTGCCAATACTGACTTACAAGCACTAAATAAATTATCAGCACCAAATAAAATCCAAATCGGTGCGGACGCAACTCGCGGCTTGGGTGCTGGCGCTAACCCTGAAGTTGGTCGTAATGCCGCTGAGAGCAATGAAGATGAAATCCGTGCCATGCTCGAGGGTTATAATATGGCATTCATCACCGCAGGTATGGGCGGTGGTACAGGTACAGGTGCAGCCCCTGTGGTTGCTCGCATTGCAAAAGAAATGGGCATTTTGACGGTTGCAGTTGTCACAACACCGTTTAGTTTTGAGGGCAAACGCCGAGCTGCTGCTGCTCGTAACGGCATTGATGCTTTGACCCAACATGTAGACTCAATCATTACCATTCCTAATGATAAGCTGACTCAAGCATATCGCAATTTGACGATGGTAGATGCTTTTAAAAAGGCGGATGATGTTTTATTACATGCGGTAAATGGTTTGACTGAAACCATCGTAAACCCAGGTATGATTAACATCGACTTTGAGGATGTGCGTACTGCAATGAGTGCCAAAGGTCATGCGATGATGGGTATCGGCCGTGCTAGCGGTACTAATCGTGCCTCTGAAGCGATGGAAAAAGCCATTCGCTCTCCTTTACTTGATGATCTCAATCTAAGAAATGCCCAAGGCTTGATTATTAATATCATCGGTTCTGGTGTGAGTATGGATGAGGTGATGTCTATCGTTGCCATTGGTGAGGGCATGATGGATGAAGATGCACATGTATTTTATGGTTTGGTAGAAGATCCTGATATGGAAGATGAGATTCATGTGACGGTCGTTGCGACAGGTCTGACGGTTAATGAGCGGGCAGTACCAGTCAAATTATCAGGAAATAAGCAAGAAACATTAAGAACGCATACAAGTGCATTGGCAGAAGAAAATCAGCAAGCCTCCATTCCACGCCAAGGTGTACCAAAGCCGATCAGTGTTGGTACTTTTTTGCAAAGAGAGCAACAAAAAAATAGTTGATTTATGATAGAACCAAAGTCCTGCCCATATGGCGGGGCTTTTTTAATGTTAATGATGCCAGTTGATGATGAATTGGGAATTTGGATTATGAAAAAAATAGACCTGCACATGCACAGTACTTGCTCTGATGGTACTAATACACCAACAGAATTGATTAAAAAAGTCGCTTTGGCAGGCATTCAGATGGCGGCATTAACCGATCATGATACAATCAAAGGATTGGATGAAGCCAAACAGACTGCTAAAATGGTCGGCGTGGAGCTGATTCGAGGGGTAGAAGTCAGTTGCACCCATACCTTATCTGGGGGCTATGGTAAGCATCAAGAAATTGATAAAATTATCCATGTTGTTGCACTGAATTTTTCGGATACACTCAAGATGAATGAAGCACTGCAATCACTACAAGACAGCCGACATCTGCGTGGACGACGAATGACCCAAAAACTTGCCAGTTTATTGATGAATCATCCTGATGAAGAGCCTGTACTTTTTGAGCATTTGTGGCAAAAGGTGCTAGTCAAAGCAGATGGTAATGCTCGTGCTGTTGGGCGTGCACACATTGGTCAAGTTTTGTATGAATTGGGCTATGTGTCTAGTGTGCAGGCTGCCTTTGATAAATATTTAGCAGACAATAAACCAGCTTATGTACCCATACAAACCATCAGCATGGCAGATACGATTGCACTTATTCATGAGTGTGACGGCTTGGCTGTGCTTGCTCATCCAACACGATATAAACTATCTGCAACACGCACGCAAAGGCTCATCAGTGATTTTGCTCAATATGGTGGCGATGGCTGTGAATTGCCAAATCATGAGCCATTAAGTTGTATTGAGATGGTTGGCCGTACAATTGCTAAACATGGTTTGGCAATATCACTTGGTAGCGATTTTCATGGCGACACGATGCCATGGCGAAAGCTTGGCTCAACGGCAGTGAAGAGCGATAACCAAATAGGCATCTGGGAGCGGTTTGGTGAAATATACTGATAGATTATGATGACCATCTATTATAGGCTTTAAGCTTCTTGAAAATCCGCTAAAGATAATTTCAGTGCCTCAAGGCAAACCCAAAACTCAAAACCTCGATACTGCAAGAATCTCAGCTGCTTGGCTTTATCCTTGGGTGTTGTTGGGATAGTATCTCCATATTTGCGTGTACGCACCTCAACAGCCAGCTTAAGCCAATTGACCGTCTCTGATTCATCACAAGTAAGAATAGTGCCATCGGTCAATGAGTCTGCTCCAGCTTGCTGGATCAGTTGGTCAATGCTATCAACACTCTCAGGCAAGTTGACTTTGGCAGACTTTAAAACTTGTAGAATGTGGTTTTTTCCACGACCTTTTCGGATACTTTCACGAACGAGCATCATAGCAAAGCGTTCATCTGATTGATAGCCTTTGTGAGCAAATTCTTGTAACAAATCCTCCACCGCTTGAGGTTCGCAGCCTTTGGCAAGCAGTTTTTTTTGTAATTCATGCTGTGACATTTCTCGCCGTGATAAATAATAAAACGCAAGCCAGCGTAAATAATTGGTTGCCTTGTCAGTTTGTATTAATGGTTCAATGGCAACATCACTAAGGCTGTCAGCAAGTTTTTTAGGCATGGCAATAGAATCTTGACCGCCTTGAGCATGTTTTAATAATTCGCCAATTTGGGATTTGGATAAAGATTTGGGTTTTTGGTTTTTTAGGGCTTTTGGTGGTTGTGTTTTATCTGTGGGCGTATGACTGATTGGGGCTGTGTCATGACTTGATGCGGTCACTAAAGATTTTGGTTGGCTTGGTTTTTTTAAGGTATTATTTTTTGGCAAACGGTTAAGCTTTGGCGGCTTGGTTGTGGTGAGTTGATAAAAATTGGTTTCATCAAGTACCTGGATTTGATGATTATCAGCAGAAACAGGCGATTCGCCCATTTCTGCTAGAACTTCGGATAAGGTCTTGATTGTCATGATGAGTGATTAGAAATTATCATCTTCTAAATGCTCTTCAGGCTCATCTGATTCTACGATGGGTGTGACTGTGGCTAATTTACTCTCACGAACTTTGGCTTCGATTTCGCTGGCAATGGCAGGATTTTCTTGCAGATATTTGACCGTATTGGCTTTACCTTGACCAATTTTACCATCACCATAACTGTACCAAGCACCTGACTTACCAACAGCACCAATATCAACACCCAAATCGATCACCTCGCCTAGGCGGTTAATGCCCTCACCGTACATAATTTGAAATTCGGTTTGGCGAAATGGCGGTGCCATCTTATTTTTGATGACTTTGACGCGTGTTTCTGAACCAATAATCTCATCGCCATCTTTGACAGAGCCAATGCGTCGAATATCAAGACGCACAGAGGCATAGAATTTTAGGGCATTACCACCTGTGGTCGTTTCTGGACTGCCAAACATGACGCCAATTTTCATACGGATTTGGTTAATAAAAATCACCATGCAATTTGAACGCTTGGCGTTGCCAGTAATTTTACGCAGTGCTTGGCTCATCAAGCGTGCTTGCAGACCCATGTGGCTGTCGCCCATTTCACCTTCAATTTCAGCTTTTGGAGTCAAAGCAGCCACCGAGTCTACGACAATCAGATCAATGGCACCTGAGCGTACGAGCATATCGGCAATCTCAAGTGCCTGTTCGCCATTGTCAGGCTGCGAGACAAGCAAATCATCAATATTGACGCCAAGCTTTTTGGCATAAATCGGATCAAGTGCATGTTCAGCATCAATAAAGGCACAAGTACCGCCTTGCTTTTGGCACTCGGCAATGGTTTGTAAGGTCAGTGTGGTTTTACCAGAGCTTTCAGGCCCAAAAATCTCAATAATTCGACCTTTTGGCAAGCCACCGATACCCAATGCAATATCAAGCCCAAGCGAACCTGTTGAGACCACATCCACATCAAGCTTGGCTGTTTCATCACCCAAATGCATGATGGTATTTTTACCAAACTGTTTTTCAATTTGAGCCAAGGCGGCTTTGAGTGCTTTTTCTTTATTTTCGTCCATAGATATTCCTAGAATTAATATGATTGCCCTGTTGCAATTTCGCTGAAAAAATTACGCTGACAAGCTTGACAATCATGTTACTAAATTTATCGCTAATTATAGCATAACTGCCTTTTTTATGGTGGTTTATCCTAAAAATATTTTGTGTGTCAGTTGTGTCATTTTAAATGAATTGTTTAACAATCATGGTTGTGAGCTTGGGGGTTTATTTTAATTAAACTTTCGATAAAAAAGCGACCGCAAAAATATTTTTTATCCAAAATTTGACCTGATAAAAAACCATCTGCCATCTTATCCATGAAATATGTCAAATCATTGTGAAACATCAAAGCCAGCACATCAATACAAACAATGTGCCTGATTTTTGTGATTGTGATTTTATCTATCATATCATGTGTATAAGCCATTGATTGATATTATAAAAATATCTAAAATTGGCATTGTTCAAATTTTAATCAATTCCTATAAAGGCATTGTAAATACATGCTTATCGCTGCAATCTATCAAGTATTTTTGAAAGTTATCCACAGCTTTTGTGGAAAAGTTTTTTGGGTTTATGAAGGTCAGATTTGGCAGACTTGGAAAATTTTTGGGGATTTGATAAACAACTTATCGTCATATTTATTAAGAAAATTTTTAGAATATTGTTTGACAAGTCGATAAGTTTCACAAGTTTTTATCAGTATTATTGGGCTGATTTTAAGGGATTAATGTGGTTCAATTTTATCCATTCAACCAAAAATTGAACCAAATGAACTGGTCTTATAAAATTAAAAATGTGGTACAATGATTGTAAATTTTTGATAACAATTAAGAGCATTTGATAAGACACGCTTGCAACATGGGATGGACTCGATGACGCAGATAAGATTTTCAGAAGCAATAAGCAAACTTCAATCACGATTTGGTGATCAGCTTTCAACCAATATGACCACCCGTGAGCAGCACGCACATACGACGACTTGGCTGCTTAATCAGCCTGCTGATGCGGTCTTGACTGCCAAGCATAAGTACGATGTGGCAGATGCGATCAAGATTTGTTATGAACACCATATGCCTGTTATCGCATTTGGTATCGGCTCATCATTGGAGGGTCAGCTAAATGCACCGTATGGCGGACTTTGTATTGATATGTCGCAGATGGATGAAATTGTTGCGATTAATGAAGAGGATCTGACGGCGACCGTGCAAGCAGGCATGACCAGAGAAGTACTCAATGACTATTTGCGTGCAACAGGGTTATTCTTTCCGCTTGACCCTGGAGCGAATGCAACCATTGGTGGTATGGTCGCTACTCGAGCATCAGGCACAAATGCTGTTCGCTATGGGACAATGAAAGAGGTGGTTTTGTCGCTGGAGGTGGTATTACCAACGGGTGAAATCATCAAAACAGGCACACGAGCCAAAAAGTCATCGGCTGGTTATGATTTGACGCGTTTGATTGTTGGTTCTGAAGGGACGCTTGGCATTGTCACAGAGGTGACGGTTAAGCTATTTGGGCAACCTGAAGTGATTGGGAGTGGTACTTGTCATTTTCCAAGCATTGATACGGCTTGTCAGGCGACCATTGCCACCATTCAGATGTGTTTGCCAATTGCTCGTATTGAGCTGCTTGACCCGATTCAGATTCGTGCATGTAATCAGTATTCAGGCTTATCATTGCCCGAAAAAGCCACCTTATTTGTAGAATTTCATGGTACTAAGCAGAGCGTGGCAGAGCAGGCGACTTTATTTGAGCAAATCATCGAAGACTTTGGCGGCAGTGATTTTGAGTGGGGCAGTGATGAAGCAGTACGCAAAAAACTGTGGAGTGCTCGCCATCATGCGTATTATGCTGCCTGTGCGCTTAGACCGACGGCGCGTGGACTGTCAACCGATGCATGTGTGCCAATTTCTCGACTGGCAGAATGTGTGACACAAACCCAAGCCGATATCCAAAAGTCAGGTATGCTTGCACCAATTGTCGGTCATGTGGGTGATGGTAATTTTCATGTGCTACTGCTTGTTGATACAAACAATGATGAAGAGCGACAAAAGGCTGAAGAAATCCTTGAGCGTTTGGCGGTGCGTGCAATTGAAATGGGCGGTACTTGCACAGGTGAGCATGGGATCGGACAAGGCAAGCGTAAATATATGCAAAAAGAACATGGTGCTGCCATCGGTGTCATGCAGGCGATTAAGCAAGCCATTGACCCTCGAGGCATCATGAATCCTGGTAAGATTTGGTTTGACCTTGGCGATAATACTATATCCACCAATGAATCAAAGGCCTAACACTCAGCAAGGTTTCACACTGATTGAGACATTGGTTGTTCTTAGTATCTTGGTAATCATTGGCATGATTGCTATACCAGCCTATGACTCGCTCATGCGTCGTTATGAGTCTCAAATGGTGGGTCGGTATGTTCAAGAAGCACTCCGACGAGCCAAGATTGAGTCGGCTTTGCACCAAAAAGATGTCATCATTTGCCCAATTAACACCTTGGGTGTGTGCGATAGATTTGGGCAGTCTGGTTTGATGGTGTTTATTGACAAAAATAAAAACAATCGCAAAGATGACAGTGATGCTTTGGTGTTAAAAGAATCATTTGAGCTAAAATATGGCATGTTATCAATGACTGTGGCACTACATCGGCATTATATTAAGTTCATGGGCGATAATGCAAAGCCTCGTGGATACATGGGTAATGTGCGTTATTGTTCGCTTAATGGCGATGCTGCATTGAGTCACCAAACAACGATTAATATGCATGGTTTGAGCAGAATCGAAAATGGTGATGTTACCAAGCTCGGCTGCTAGCTTAAGACATACAATCATTCATCAACTCCCAAACAAAGCTGTGCTAAAATGGCAGAGAAATAGTAACCAAGAAGGCAATTTATGGCGGTCGATTTTTCAAATACCCTAATTGTCGCAATTTCGGCGACAGCTTTGTTTGATTTGGCAAAAAATGAAGCCAAGCTGGCTGAATTGGTTGCCAAAGATAAAGATACCGCCGCGCGTAAATTTCAAGCATACCAGCAGGTGCGTGAAAATGAGATCTTAGATAAAGGCTCAGGCTATCCTTTGATTGAAGCACTGCTCAATCTTAATAAACATCAGCCACCGATGGAATATCACATTGAGTCGCCCTATGTTGAGGTGGTGATTGTCTCCAAATCATCACCTGATATTGGCATTCAAGTGCTTAATTCGATTCGTGCCTATGGTCTTGGGATTACTCGCTCGGCATTTATTTCAGGTGATTTGGTTGCAGATTATATCAAGGATTTTAATGTTGATTTGTTTTTGACGACCAATCATAAAGACGCTCAGCAAGTTGTAGATGCCAAAATTTGTGCGTGTGCGGTACTTGATGCAACACCGATCAGTATTGATAAGCTCGACAGTCATCAGCTTCGCATTGCTTTTGATGGCGATGCAGTATTGTTTGATGATTCAGGCGAGCTGGTTTTTAAGCAAGAAGGTTTGTATGCTTTTCATGCACGAGAAACCGAAATGGCAGATTTGCCGATTGAAAAAGGGCCGTATGCTGATTTTTTGATCAAATTATCCAAATTACAAGCCAAATTACCCAACCAATCGACCGATGCGCCACACAATCCAATTCGCATCGCACTGGTAACAGCACGCAATGCACCTGCTGATATGCGTGCCATCAAAACCCTAAGGCAGTGGGGTGTCACGGTGGATATGGCATTTTTTTTGGGTGGTCTTGATAAGACCAATGTGCTAAAAACATTTGCACCGCATATCTTTTTTGATGATTCGATCAAGCATATTGATGCTGCACGCTCAGTTGTACCATCAGCACTTGTGCCTTATCATTCTGAATCTCAGCTAAATATTCTAGCACCTCAAGCAATCCCTGATATGGAAGATCGGGCATTTACTCCCATTAAACCCAAAAAACCCAAGACATCGTCATGACACAGTCATATCAACATCTTTTAATTAAGCTTGCCATCATCGCTACGATGACTATGTTACTACGACAAAGTACTAAGCCTACTACTAATAAGACAATTTTACCAAAATATTATGATAAATCTGATTGATACACATACGCATTTTGATATCCCAGAATACGATGATAAGCGCGTGCAATTTACCCAAAACGCTGATAAAAATGGCGTACGGCATTTGCTATTAATTGGCTATTTGGCAAAATATTTTGAACGCATGGTTTTGGTCAATCAAGCCATTAATGCACTCAAACACGCACCAAGATCACATTTGGCTTTTGGACTGCATCCGTTGTATATCAATGAACAGCATGATGATGATTTGGGTATTTTAGAAGATTATCTTAATAATTATCCGACCATCGCTATGGGTGAAATTGGGTTGGATACTTATGCTAAGCCACTAAAACAACCCGACATTTTTCAAAAACAAAAACGATTTTTTGTTGAGCAAATTCAGCTTGCCAAAGCGTATGACTTGCCCATTTTGCTACACATCCGTAAAAATCATGCCGATGTTTTAAAAATTTTGGCTGAGCAAAATTATCATGCTCATGACAGGGGTGGCATTGCCCATAGTTTTAGCGGCGGAGAACAAGAGGCATTGGCTTTTGTAAAACACGGATTTAAGCTTGGTATTACAGGTCAGATTACCAATCCAAATGCCAAAAAGTTGCGTCGGTCTGTGAAAGCGGTTTTTGATAAGTATGGTATTGAGGCGTTTGTGATTGAGACGGATTGTCCTGATATGATGCCGTTGCCTTGCTCGCATTTGGGACAATTTAATGAACCTGCTCACTTGCATTGTGTGCTAGATGAGCTGTCTGAATTATTTAATTATGATAAACAATTATTAGCAAATCAGCTTTGGAAAAATAGCTGTGATGCACTGCGTATGGATTGGAGATATGACTGATACGATACAAATGGATTATGACCGCCGCTTTATGGGGGTAAGTACACTGTATGGGCAACAAAATCATGATAAATTTGCCAAAGCCATTGTTTATGTCATTGGTGTGGGCGGTGTGGGTTCGTGGGTGGCCGAGGGTTTGGCACGAACAGCAATTGGGCAAATTGTCTTGGTTGATATGGATGTCTTGGTCGAAAGTAATATCAATCGCCAATTGCCCGCACTAAGCCAAACACTGGGCGAAAATAAAATTGAAGTGATGGCAGAACGCCTGCGTGGCATTAACCCAAGGGTACAACTTGACTGTATTGATGAGTTTTTGACGGTCGATAATATCAAGACCATCTTACCCAATCGTGCTCGTGTGGCAGCATTAAAAGCTGAAGGTAGGGCGGTCATCGTGCTAGATTGTGTGGATGATATGTCTGCTAAGCTTGCCATTGCCTTACATTGTCGGTTTAATAAAATTAAATGCGTCATTGCAGGCGGTGCAGGTGCAAAAATTGACCCAACCAGAATTGGTGTGGCTGATTTAAGGGATACTACTCAAGATCCGCTATTGGCCAGATTACGCTCAAAATTGCGAGAAAAAGGCATCGGCACTAGCCATAAAGAAAAGTTTGGGTTACGCTGTGTATATTCTGATGAGCCACCAAAGCTAACCAATAACCTTTGCCAAACCCATCTAAATTGTGGGGGATTTGGCTCTGCTGTGGTAATCACTGCAACTGTGGGTATGCTGATGGTTGGTGAAGCACTAAAAATCATCAGTACTCACTAAACAATGCTAAAAAGATACTAAGTGTTATCATCAAAGCAGACGCTGATAATCAAATAAAATCAGCCAAGCGTTATTTTTAAGGTCAAATCCATGGCGTTGGCTGATATAGTATTGACCATAATCAGTCATAAATAATCAGCTATAATAAGTGTATCACGCCTAAGTTATGTTGGTTTTGATTAAAACCAACATAACAATCACTGGATAAAACCAAAGTTACTCGGTGCGTAATAAGTCATTTAGGCTGGTTTTGGCTCGTGTTTGGGCGTCCACCTTTTTGACGATGATGGCGGCATATAGACTATATTTTCCACAGGGGCTTGGCAAATTGCCTGGTACCACAACCGAACCTGCTGGCACACGGCCATAAAAAATCTCACCTGTTTCACGGTCATAAATGCGTGTGGATTGACCGATGTACACGCCCATGGAGATGACCGAACCTTCCTCAACGATGACCCCCTCAACAATCTCAGAGCGAGCACCGATAAAGCAGTTATCTTCGATGATGGTAGGGTTTGCTTGCAGTGGCTCTAACACACCGCCAATACCCACACCGCCTGATAGATGAACATTTTTGCCAATTTGGGCACATGAGCCAACGGTTGCCCAAGTGTCTACCATCGTCCCCTCATCCACATAAGCACCGATGTTGGTATAAGATGGCATGAGTATCACATCTTTGGCGATGAATGAACCTTTGCGAGCGACCGCAGGGGGAACGACACGCACGCCTGCATTTTTGAAATCTTCTTCTGTCCAGCCATTAAATTTGGTGTCCACTTTGTCATAAAAACCCAATTCACCTGCATTCATGGGTTTGTTGTCATTGATTTTAAAGGACAATAATACCGCTTTTTTGACCCATTGGTGAACAACCCACTCGCCATCAATTTTTTGGGCAACACGCAAAGAGCCATTATCCAACGCTTCAATCACCTCATCAACAGCCGCACGAATTTCTGGGCTGACGGTTTGGGCGGTGAAATTGGCACGGTCATCAAAAGCCGTTTCAATGATAGTTGCAAGTGTTGACATAATCACTCCTCAAAAATTCATCATAAATGGTTTGCTTATTTTAGCATATTTAAAGCACAAAAAACGCTTAAGCCGACATTTATGGGTTAAATTAGGGGTTAAAATCAGTCATTGAAATACATGATGACCGACTAAACTCTTAGATGACGCTCAATCCAAGCTAAGATGTCCACAAAGACTTTTTGTGCTTGTTTTTCATGCAGTGGCTCATGACGCATATTAGGATAAAGTTGAACACTGACCGAGCAGTTGGCATGTATCAGTTTTTCTTGTAGTGTTTGAATGTCTTGACCCATATTGCCTACGGGGTCATTATTGCCACTGATTAATAAAATTGGGTAATTGCTTGGCATATTGGTATACCAATCAGGACGCATGGCACGCTGCATCAAAGCAAATAAAGTCATCCAGCCATTATTGGTAAAGGCAAATCCTGTCAGCGGATCTGTTTCAAAGGCTCTGACGGCATCAATATTTTCACTAAGCCAAGCAAATGGTGAGGCACTGATGGGCGAGCGAAGCTGGGAGAGTAAAACATGATTCATCAGATGAGCAGCCTTTTGGTTCACCTGTTTGGCAAACAGCTGATTTAATAGCCCAAAGCTCACCAAACTCATGCGATTGAGCAGTCCAAAACTGTCTGCTGTCCCCATGAGTATCACGCCATCAAAGCGTGTACTGTGATGGGTCAGTACCGTTCGCACAATGAATGACCCCATCGAATGCCCCATGATATAATGGGAAACTGGGCGGGAGGTGAGCGTGCGTGCCTTGTCTTTTAATTTATCCGCCATGATGATGACATCTTTACACAGGGTTTGGACGGGGTGTTTTTCGTCAAAAAAACCAAGCTCGTATTTGTCCTTGACTGTCTGCCCATGCCCAAGCTGGTCATAAGTTGCCACAAGTACACCATTATCTGCCAAAAACCTTGCAAAATCAGCATAACGACCGCCATGCTCACTCATGCCATGCACGATAAGCAAAGTGGCTTTTATTTCACCTTGTGGCACAAAAAACGCATGATGCAGGCGGTGGATTTGGTTGGATGATAGGATAATTTGGGTCATGGTGATGTTGGCTATACTAAATTGGTGATTGATGAGTTTTTGGCTTTTGACTTATTTTGACTTATAACATGATTTGTTTGACAAAAATTGTAAAAAAGCTGCCATCTCATCTTTAAAGCATGGATAAAAATTGGCATTAAACCCCAATTTTATGACAATCAAAAACACCCAACTTTTTCGCCACGCTCTGCCTTTGCCAATTTCTCTTCGGCAAGGACTTTTGAGCTACGCACAGGCGGCGGGCAATCTTCACCATAATACTGACGGTCGGCAAAGTAGCTTGAACGCACCATCGGATTTGCCCAAATGTTAAAAAAGCCCAGCTTTTTGCCATATTCGGTATAACGGGCGAACTCATCAGGATGTACATATCTGTCCACAGGAGCGTGGTTTTTACTGGGGGCAAGGTATTGCCCAATGGTGATGATGTCCACATCATGGGCTTTTAGGTCGTCAAGCAAGGCATAAACCTCATCTTCGGTCTCGCCAAGCCCAA
Organism: Moraxella catarrhalis; assembly: GCF_001632285.1. Classification (GTDB taxonomy): domain Bacteria; phylum Pseudomonadota; class Gammaproteobacteria; order Pseudomonadales; family Moraxellaceae; genus Moraxella; species Moraxella catarrhalis. The sequence goes on along the minus strand of NZ_LWAH01000013.1, from coordinate 441,399 downwards.
CCATAAATCCACATTTGGTGGCGACATCAGGTCGGCGTGCTTTGTATTGTTTTAATAAGCTCAAAGAATGCTCATAGTCTGAGCCTGGGCGAAATGCCTTATAAAGGCGTGGCACGGTCTCAATATTATGATTAAAAACATCAGGGGCGGTTTGGGTTAATAAATCCAGTGCAACCTGTTCACGCCCACGAAAGTCAGGCACCAAAATCTCAATCAAGCAATTTGGACTAAGGGCTTTTGATTCGTTAATGACATCCACAAAATGCCCAGCACCGCCGTCTTTTAGGTCGTCTCTGTCCACGCTTGTGATGACGGCATATTTTAGCCCAAGCCCGAGTATCGTCTCGGCGGTGTGTTTTGGCTCATCTTTGTCCAGTGGGTTTGGGCGTCCGTGTGCCACTTCACAAAATGGGCAACGGCGTGTACAAATATCCCCCATAATCATAAAAGTGGCGGTACCGTCCCCAAAACACTGGGGCAGATTGGGGCAGGCAGCTTCTTCGCAGACGGTGTAGAGCTTTTGTTTGCGAAGCGTGCCTTTGATGCGTTCCACCTCGGCAGGACTGGATAATTTAACACGAATCCAGTCGGGCTTTTTGGGGGCTTCAACAGTGGGAATGACCTTGATGGGAATGCGAGCGACTTTGTCATAGCCACGCAATTTTTCGCCTTGTACGGCTTTTTTGGGGGTAGGTTTTGGGCTTGGGGTATAGGTTTGGACGGTCATGGTTTGCCTAATGATTAATGATATCTATTGTTATGGTTCGGTTGTTGGTGCGTATTTGGTGCTTTTATTGACCCAATTTTGATATCTATTTTGGGGATAATACTTGTATGATATGCCTATTATACGCCAAATTCAGGTACTTGTTAAGCGTAAAGTTAAATCGCACCCAGGCTCGTTAATGAGTCTGGTTGACCATAAATTCAAGCAGAGTCATTTTAAACCAGTATTTAAACCAGTATTTTAAAAAGATATCTTAAATAAATATGCCAAAACAGGTATTTCAACCAATATTTTAAACATCTGTGATATATTCATTCAATCACGGTTTTTAAAATGTATCAAGATTTTTTGTGTTAAAGGTGATAAAATCAAGCAGTATGATGACTTAAATTAGCATGTTTAATTATCAGAGTTTTCATTGGGCGGTTTTGATTGAGTGATTAAATGCTCAAAACACTCAAAACACTCAAAACGCTTGCTTTGAAGACTTATCCTTGATTGATGAATGGTATCTTTGATTTATGAAAAAAACCGCCATTATTTTAGTGAATCTGGGCACACCAGACGCCCCAACGCCCAAATCGGTACGCCGCTATTTAAAAGAATTTTTAAGCGACACTCGTGTGATTGAAATCCCCAAATTAATCTGGCAGGTGATTTTAACTGGTTTTGTGCTAACCACCAGACCTAAGCGTGTGGCACATGCTTATGCCAGCATTTGGATGGATGATGGCTCACCATTATTGGTCATACTCAAAAATCAAGCCAAAGATTTGCAGGATTTATTAAGCCAGCAAGGCATAAAAACCCCTGTTTATCCTGCAACCACTTATGGCAATCCTTCGATTAAATCGGTGATAGAGGATTTGCTGGCCGACGGGGTATCATCTTTGATTGTATTGCCACTGTTTCCGCAATATTCTGCCACATCAACCGCCGCTGCCTTTGATAAGATTGCCAAACTGTTATTGCACAAAAGACAGCTGCCTGAGCTTCATTTCATCACAGAATATCACAATCACCCGACATATATTGAGGCATTGGCACAGTCTGTTGAGCGTTATTGGGCGGTGCATGGGCGTGCCGATAAGCTTTTGATGAGCTTTCATGGCATTCCTAAGCCATATGCCGATAAGGGCGATCCGTACCCTGAACAATGTCGTACAACCGCCGTTCTTTTGGCAGATCGCTTGGGGCTGTCTATCAATGAGTGGGCGATGAGTTTTCAGTCTCGTTTTGGTGCCCAAGAGTGGCTAAAGCCATATACCGATGAGCTGCTTGGTGAATGGGGAGCGGCCAGACTTTCGGTACAAGTCATCAGCCCAGCATTTTCAGCCGATTGCCTTGAGACACTTGAGGAGCTTGCGGTTGAAAATAAAGGCAATTTTTTGCAAGCAGGTGGGTGGGCGTATGACTATATTCCAGCCCTAAACACCGATGAGCTGCATATTCAAATGATGGCGGAACTTGTCAAACAATATATATAAAGTATCTTATATATCAAGCATCTATCATACTAGGCTAAAGATTGGATTGGAGTATAAAATGAGCAAAAATAAAACCCCCGATTATGTATTGCGTGCAAACGCAAATTATCGAAAAAAGCACACAACAACTAAATCATTGCAACTTCATAATGAAAAAGATGCTGACATCATTCAAGCGTTGCAGAATGAAACTAAATCTTTTAACGCTTTTATTAAAGACATACTGCGTAATCATTATAATATTAATAAAAATCAATAACTTATAAACTTTTTGGATATTTTCATAATATAATGCTTGATTATGCCCTACAGTTAGGGCTTATTAAAAACATAAGCAAGGGTATTGGGCAATTGCAACAAACCAAAAAGGGTTTCAAAATATCTAATCAAATCTTAATATAAACAAGCGGTAGGTTCTACCGTGTTAGTCTATGGAGTTGATGTAAGTCCAAGTTTAAATGAATAAGGTAAACAACATTGAAGTAGAAATTAAACGCTAAATTTGCCTTTGGGTAGGTTTAGATAGGTTTTAAGGAACAGGATTAGATAACATAAAATAACGCACCGATGGTAAAAATCTCACAAAACCAAGCAGGCTTGACTTTGAATTGATTTTAAAAAGTTATTATACTAAAAATTATCTGATATTAAGATAGTTTATGGATATATTTGGTTTAATTTGTTTAGTTTAATTTGTTTAATCTAAGCTTTTATCAAATAGAAGAACATCATAATGAAAGCAACACTAAAACAGCTCAAACAAACCCAAGCCAATCCTGCGGTAAGTATTTTTGTCAAAACGCACCGCACTCACCCTGAAAATGAACAAGATGCCATTGCTCTAAAAAATCAGCTCAAAGTTGCCGAAGACCGTATTACCGAAGAGCATGATAAACGCACCGCTGATGCCATCTTGGTGAATATTACCGCTCAGACAGATGAGCTTGACCACAACGATAATCTAGTACGCTGGCAATTTTTGCAACTGAGTCAGAAGCGACCGTACTTCGTCTGCCTTTTGATGCCAAAGAGCGTGTGATTTTGGGGAATAAGTTCGCTACTCGTGATTTGATGCGTGATTTGTCAGAGGCGGTGAATTATTATGTGCTGGTTGTTACCAGCGAAAACGCTCGCCTATTGGTTGGCACGAACGGCACTTTGATTAAAGAAGTGGTGGGCGACAGTCCACGCCAAGAAGTCCATGATGAGTTGGCATTCCCCATCAAAAATACCACATTACCAACAGGCAGTAAATCAGACCGTACAGGCTCATCAGACGACCACAGCTATCTCAAAGAGTTTATGAATCGTGTGGATAAAAGCTTACAGCGTATCTACAACGCATCGCCATTACCTGTCATTTTGGTGGGTGATTCACGCACTTTGGGCTTTTATGAGCAAGTGTGCGATAATTCATCAATCATTTTGGGTAAGGTTGATAACCTGCCACATCTTAAAGATGGCAATGCCCAAGAGATCATCGATGGCGTTCAAAAGCTGGTTGAAAATCAGCGTAAAACTCGTTACGAAACTGCCCAAGGTGAACTTGAAAAAGCTCGTAACGAAAAAATGGTTCGCACAGACCTACAACAAATCTATCGTTCTGCCGTTGAGGGTAATGCGGTTACCTTACTTGTTCGCCAAGGTTATAGCGTACCTGCAACCATCGATGAACAAAACGCAACTTTATTGGTTGCCGAAGATGCAACCGATGATGGCGTAAATGATGATGCCGTTGCCGAAATCATCGAATTGGTTGATCATAATGGCGGTGAGGTCGTCTTTGTACCTCGTGAGCAAATGAACGAAAAAGAGCCTATTGCTTTGATGACTCGTTACTAATCGATGACCGATTGGCTAAGTTTGCCAAACTGCTTAAAAATCCCCATGTGAAAAATCCCCATGTGATATGGGGATTTTTTAATGCCATCATAATCTATTGAATCTATTGAATCTATTGAATCTATTGAATCTATTGAATCTATTGAATCTATTGAATCTATTTAATCTATTTAATCTATGACTATTAATCTAATAAACCCAAAAAAATATCCCAAAACTGGGATATTTTTTTGATGATGGCGAATGCTTAGTGAAGCTGTGCTAGGATTTGCTCAAGCGTTTGGCTTGGACGCATTGCCGCTGCAGTCTTGGCAAAATCAGGGGCATAATAGCCACCGATATCAACAGATTGCCCTTGAACTTGATTAAGCTCGGCGACGATGGTGTCTTCATTATCGCTTAGGGCTTTGGCGATGGGGGCAAATTTATCCGCCATGGCGGTATCGCTGTTTTGGGCTGCCAGCGCTTGTGACCAATACATGGCTAAATAAAAATGACTGCCACGATTGTCAAGCTCGCCGACTTTGCGTTTTGGTGATTTGTCATTGAGTAGCAGTTTTTCGGTTGCACGGTCAAGCGTTTCTGCTAGGACTTGTGCTTTGGCGTTGTTCGTGGTCTGTGCCAAATGCTCAAATGACACCGCCAACGCCAAAAATTCGCCCAAGCTGTCCCAACGCAAATGATTTTCTTCGTTAAACTGCTGTACATGCTTGGGTGCTGAGCCACCAGCACCCGTTTCAAACATACCGCCACCATTCATCAAAGGTACAATAGATAGCATCTTAGCAGAAGTACCAAGCTCTAGGATTGGGAATAGGTCGGTATTATAATCACGCAACACATTACCCGTTACCGAAATGGTGTCTAGACCTTGTTTCATACGCTCAAGACTTGCCAAGCACGCATCGGCAGGCGGTAGAATTTGGATATCTAAGCCATCGGTATCCAAATCGCCCAAATAGTGATGAACTTTTTTGATTAGCTCAGCATCGTGGGCACGGTTTTTATCCAGCCAAAAAATGGCAGGCGTGCCACTTAGGCGAGCACGATTCACCGCCAAGCTTACCCAATCTTTGACAGCGGCATCTTTGGTTTGGCAAGCACGCCAAATATCGCCTGCTTCTACGGTATGAGAGCTAAGCACCGTGCCATGATCATCAATCAGCTCAACTGTACCATCATGCTCAATCTCAAAAGTCTTATCATGCGAGCCGTATTCTTCTGCCTTTTGTGCCATCAGCCCCACATTAGGGACACTGCCCATCGTGGTTGGGTCAAACGCACCATGCTCACGACAAAAATCGATCACCGCTTGATATACATGGGCGTAGCTGCTATCAGGAATGACGGCCTTGGTGTCTTTGGCGTTGCCATTTTTATCCCACATACGACCTGAATTACGAATCATCGCAGGCATGGACGCATCGACGATCACATCGCTTGGTACATGTAAGTTGGTGATGCCTTTATCGCTGTCTACCATGGCGATATCTGGATTGGTTGCATAGGCTTGTGCGATGGCATCTGTGACACCTTTGCGTGTATCAGCGTCTAATTTATCAAGATTTGCCAAAAGATGGCCAAAGCCGTTATTTACATTAATGCCAGCTTCTGCCAGCTTATCGCCATATTGCTCAAACACAGGGGCAAAGAACACACGCACCGCATGACCAAAGATGATGGGGTCAGACACTTTCATCATCGTAGCTTTCATGTGTAGGGAAAATAGCACATCTTTTTGTTTGGCGTCTTGGACTTGCTCTTTTAAAAAGCTTAGCAAGGCTTTTTTGCTCATCATGGTCGCATCGATGATCTCACCTGCTTTTAGTGCCAGAGGCTTGCGAAGCTGGCTTTGGTTGCCTTGGGTGTCTGTAAATATAAAAGAAACTGTTGTGGCATCCGCCACAGTTTTGGATTGCTCGTTAGCAAAAAAATCACCGCCATTCATCGTTGCCACATGTGATTGGCTGTCTTTACTCCATTGCCCCATGCTGTGCGGATATTTTTTGGCGAAGTTTTTGACCGCTTTTGGGGCGCGTCTGTCAGAGTTGCCCTCACGCAAAACAGGATTGACCGCACTGCCTTTGATTTTATCGTAGCGTTTTTGAATGTCTTTTTCTTGGTCGGTTTGGGGGTTGGTTGGATAGTCTGGCAGCTGATAGCCTTTCGCCTGAAGCTCTTTGATGGCAGCCAGCAGCTGGGGCATGGATGCCGAAATATTGGGCAGTTTAATGATATTGGCCTTAGGCTGGGTGACCAGTTCGGCAAGTTGGGCTAGAGCATCAGGGGTTTGCTGCTCTTGGGTGAGATACTCTGGAAAAGCCGCCAAAATGCGACCTGCCAAAGAGATATCACTGGTCACAAAATCCACGCCAGCGGTTGCACCAAACGCACGAATGATGGGAAGTAGCGAATGCGTGGCAAGGGCTGGGGCTTCATCGGTATGGGTGTAGATAATGGTAGATTTATTCATATAAACTCCTTGAATGTCAACATAAGATTTGGTTACAATCGTCGGTATTATGCCATACTTTGCTTGTTTTGCCTACTTTACAAAAACAAAAGTGGCGTATTCATGATAAAAGATGATAATATTATCAGATAATTTTAATAGTTTGGATAAAAATACGGTTGTGTATCAAGTTTGTTTGAATAATTCACTTAAATGATAAAAATCATATGATAACTACACTATGTTAATGACAATAGTGTCATGACAATAGTGTCATGACAATGCTCACAGCCGTGTTTTTTGTGGCGTCTGCCGATAGGTGCGATAGCCGATATGTGCTATAATAGTAAGTCATATAAATAGTCAGTAAATAATGATCATTGAGAATGCGTCATGAAAGTATTGGGATTGGAGACATCTTGTGATGAAACAGGGCTTGCCATCTATGATAGTACGATGAATGGTGGCAGGGGCGGCGTGCTGTCTCAGGTTTTATATAGCCAAATTAATCTACATGCCACCTATGGCGGTGTCGTGCCTGAGCTTGCCAGTCGAGACCACATTCGTAAGCTTGTGCCGTTATTTAATGAGATGTTGGATCGGGCAAATATCACCAAATCCGACATTGATGCGGTGGCGTATACCAAAGGGCCCGGGCTGATTGGGGCATTGATGACAGGGGCATTATTTGGGCGGACGCTGGCGTATGGGCTGGGCGTGCCAGCGGTTGGGGTGCATCATATGGAGGGACATCTGTTAGCACCGCTATTAGCCAGTGATGACCCCCCAAGCTTTCCGTTTGTGTGCCTGCTGGTGTCGGGCGGTCATACCATGCTGGTGCGTGCCGATGGTGTGGGCGTGTATCAGATATTGGGCGAGTCCATCGATGATGCGGTGGGTGAATGCTTTGATAAAACGGCAAAAATGCTCAAACTGCCCTATCCTGGTGGCCCAAATATCGAAAAATTAGCCAAAAACGGCAACCCACACGCCTATGAACTGCCAAGACCGATGCAGCATAAAGGGCTGGATTTTTCGTTCAGTGGCATGAAAACCGCCATTCATAATCTCATCAAAGACACACCAAACGCCCAAAGCGACCCTGCCACACGAGCAGACATCGCCGCAAGCTTTGAGTATGCGGTGGTGGATACTTTGGTCAAAAAATGCACCAAGGCACTACAGATGACAGGCATTCGCCAGCTGGTGGTCGCAGGGGGCGTCTCTGCCAATCAGACACTACGCCGCACCCTGACCGAGACGCTCCGCCAAATCGATGCGTCGGTGTACTATGCCCCGACCGAGCTATGCACGGATAATGGTGCGATGATCGCCTATGCTGGCTTTTGTCGGCTAAGCTGTGGACAGTCGGATGACTTGGCGGTTCGCTGCATTCCCCGATGGGATATGACAACGCTTGGCGTATCGGCTCATAGATAGCCACATCAATCATACCAACCAAATCATACCAACGATATTGGTATATACCAAATTGATACATGCCAAAAATACCATATTGAAAGTAGGGTTTGGGTATTATTTATGTAACTTATATCTAATTTGGTGTTGATACTTTGATAAAGCCTTGCTATACTGTAACCTAAATGGATATGATAGAGATTTTTCCATTTATGCCAGCAAAAGAGATAGATAGATAGATAAAACTCTGTCTTTTATCTGTCCGCTGATGCTTTCTGCCTGCTACCGATGATATCATTTATCTGCTTTTTAGGCATCAGTTATTTCACCGTGATGACTGATGTGATGACTTAACCACCAAAAGAGAGTGCTAAATGAAAACCATGAAACTTCTCCCTCTAAAAATCGCTGTAACCAGTGCCATGATTATTGGCTTGGGTGCGGCATCTACTGCGAATGCGCAGGCTAAAAATGATATAACTTTAGAGGATTTACCATATTTAATAAAAAAGATTGACCAAAATGAATTGGAAGCAGATATCGGAGATATTACTGCTCTTGAAAAGTATCTAGCACTTAGCCAGTATGGCAATATTTTAGCTCTAGAAGAGCTCAACAAGGCTCTAGAAGAGCTCGACGAGGATGTTGGATGGAATCAGAATGATATTGCAAACTTGGAAGATGATGTTGAAACGCTCACCAAAAATCAAAATGCTTTGGCTGAACAAGGTGAGGCAATTAAAGAAGATCTTCAAGGGCTTGCAGATTTTGTAGAAGGGCAAGAGGGTAAAATTCTACAAAATGAAACTTCAATTAAAAAAAATACTCAGAGAAACCTTGTCAATGGGTTTGAGATTGAGAAAAATAAAGATGCTATTGCTAAAAACAATGAGTCTATCGAAGATCTTTATGATTTTGGTCATGAGGTTGCAGAAAGTATAGGCGAGATACATGCTCATAATGAAGCGCAAAATGAAACTCTTAAAGGCTTGATAACAAACAGTATTGAGAATACTAATAATATTACCAAAAACAAAGCTGACATCCAAGCACTTGAAAACAATGTCGTAGAAGAACTATTCAATCTAAGCGGTCGCCTAATTGATCAAAAAGCAGATATTGATAATAACATCAACAATATCTATGAGCTGGCACAACAGCAAGATCAGCATAGCTCTGATATCAAAACACTTAAAAAAAATGTCGAAGAAGGTTTGTTGGAGCTAAGCGGTCACCTAATTGATCAAAAAACAGATATTGCTCAAAACCAAGCTAACATCCAAGATCTGGCCACTTACAACGAGCTACAAGACCAGTATGCTCAAAAGCAAACCGAAGCGATTGACGCTCTAAATAAAGCAAGCTCTGAGAATACACAAAACATCGAAGATCTGGCCGCTTACAACGAGCTACAAGATGCCTATGCCAAACAGCAAACCGAAGCAATTGACGCTCTAAATAAAGCAAGCTCTGAGAATACACAAAACATCGAAGATCTGGCCGCTTACAACGAGCTACAAGATGCCTATGCCAAACAGCAAACCGAAGCCATTGACGCTCTAAATAAAGCAAGCTCTGAGAATACACAAAACATTGCTAAAAACCAAGCGGATATTGCTAATAACATCAACAATATCTATGAGCTGGCACAACAGCAAGATCAGCATAGCTCTGATATCAAAACCTTGGCAAAAGCAAGTGCTGCCAATACTGATCGTATTGCTAAAAACAAAGCCGATGCTGATGCAAGTTTTGAAACGCTCACCAAAAATCAAAATACTTTGATTGAAAAAGATAAAGAGCATGACAAATTAATTACTGCAAACAAAACTGCGATTGATGCCAATAAAGCATCTGCGGATACCAAGTTTGCAGCGACAGCAGACGCCATTACCAAAAATGGAAATGCTATCACTAAAAACGCAAAATCTATCACTGATTTGGGCACTAAAGTGGATGGTTTTGACAGTCGTGTAACTGCATTAGACACCAAAGTCAATGCCTTTGATGGTCGTATCACAGCTTTAGACAGTAAAGTTGAAAACGGTATGGCTGCCCAAGCTGCCCTAAGTGGTCTATTCCAGCCTTATAGCGTTGGTAAGTTTAATGCGACCGCTGCACTTGGTGGCTATGGCTCAAAATCTGCGGTTGCTATCGGTGCTGGCTATCGTGTGAATCCAAATCTGGCGTTTAAAGCTGGTGCGGCGATTAATACCAGTGGTAATAAAAAAGGCTCTTATAACATCGGTGTGAATTACGAGTTCTAATTGTCTATCATCACCAAAAAAAGCAGTCAGTTTACTGGCTGCTTTTTTATGGGTTTTTGTGGCTTTTGGTTGTGAGTGATGGATAAAAGCTCATCAAGCGATTGATGAATATCAATAAATGATTGGTAAATATCAATAAAGCGGTTTAGGGTTTTTGGATATCTTTTAATAAGTTTAAAAACCCCTGCATAAAATAAAGCTGGGCATCAGAGCTGCGAGTAGCGGCATACAGCTGGCAATGCACGCCTGTGCCTAGGGGGCGTGAGATCACCCAGCCTTTGCGTTCGTATTCTAGGACAACCCAATCAGGCAGAGCGGCAACGCCATGTTCGGAGGCGACCAGCTGAATGAGCATGGCGGTCAGCTCAGTTGTGCGGATGTTGGCAGGTGTTACCCCATTGGGCGTCAAAAATTGGGCAATGATGTCCAAATGGCTTTCTTCAACAGGATAGGCGATCAGCGTTTGGTCGCATAAATCTTGGGGGGTGATGACTGATTGGCTTGCCAAAGGGTGGGTTGGTGCGACCACCAATCGGCTTTCATAAGTAAATAGCGGTAAATAGTCAATGTCATCAATGGGCAAATCGCTTGAGGTGATGAGTAAATCAATCTCGCCATCTACCAGCATTTGGTGCGGCTCAGGGTCAAACCCTGTTGAAAAATCAAGCTCAACATCAGCATATTGCCCACGATAGGTGTTTAAAATCGGCATCAGCCAATCAAAACAGCTATGGCATTCGCTCGCCAAACGCAGCCTACCTGCTTGACCATGTGCGAGGCGTTTAATGTCGGATTGGGTGCGTGCCACCTGTGGTAAAATACGCTCTGCCAACTCAAGTACCATCAAGCCTGCTGGGGTGAAGCTGATGGGGCGAGTACGCCGATTGACCATCGTAATGTCATAATAGTTTTCAAGCTCTTTGAGCTGATGACTGATGGCTGAGGCCGTTAGGTTCATCTCATCGGCGGTGGTGGCAAGCGACCCATGGCGTTTTAGGGCGTGCATCATCTGTAGGTGGCGAATCTCTAGCATAATAAAGCCATTTGTTGGTATTGTTTACATTGACATGAAATTTGAAATTGTATATGAGCAACATTTTATCATAATATCAAACAACATTCATGCTGTCTTAATAACCAATATGATGGCTTTAGTTTTTGGGATATTGATCTGTATTTGTGTATCGAATATCTGAGCAATCCAAAATTTATTAAGAGTGTTTTTTTGATAACATAGGCATATTTTGAATAAAAAGTTTGAATAAAAAGTGGGGAATTATGGGCATGATGATGCAGCTGATGGACTTTATTTTGACCATTGATCAGCATTTGGCAATATTTTTACAAGATTATGGCATGTGGATTTATGGCATCTTATTTTTGATTATTTTTGTTGAAACTGGGCTTGTGGTGATGCCGTTTTTACCTGGAGATAGTCTGTTATTTGCTGCAGGTGCGTTGGCCGCTGTGACAGGTGCGATAAATCCGATCTTATTGATCATACTGCTGTCTTTGGCGGCGGTGTTGGGCGATACACTCAATTATCACATCGGTAAATATATCGGACCTAAAGTATTTGTCACAAATTCCCGCTGGATCAATCATCAGCACTTGGTTAATACACAAAAATTTTTTGCAACGCATGGCAAAAAGACGATTATTCTTGCACGCTTTATCCCGTTTGCTCGTACCTTTGCACCATTTGTGGCAGGCGCGGGCAGTATGCATTATCGCTATTTTTTAAGCTATAATATCATCGGTGGGTGTTTATGGATTATGTCATTTGTGCTACTGGGTTATTTTTTTGGGAATCAGCCTGCCATTAAAGATAATTTTACTTATGTGATTTTTGGTATTATTATTTTTAGCATCTTGCCAGTTATTTTTAGTTTTATTAAACAAAAACTTAATAAAGCCGCTTAGCGGATGTATAAGCGGCTTATGTATAGTTAATACGGCTGTATGGTTCATACGACCACACCAGTATTAATGGCGAGTATCAGGCAAGCTGTCACGACCGTCAATGCGTGTCACGATGCCTTGGTTATTAAAATGAATGCTCAAGTATTGCGATGCGTTTTTAATGTCGGATTTTTTTTGGCGTTTGCCATCCGTGCCTGCGGTATGGTCATAAATATAATCCCAGCGGTTTGGTGCTAGGGTGTCACGCAAGGCAGGCGAGCCAAGTAAATATAGCACTTGGTTGGCATTCATGCCCACTTGTATTTGATTGGCTTGGGCGGCAGATAGTGGCGTACCTTGAGGTAAGTCGATGGTATACACCCGAAAGGTACTGCAGCCAGTCAAAGCAAGCACCAAGCCTAAGCCGATAGCTTTGTAAGTCATCTTTTGCATTATGATTCCCATATGGTGATGAAATGTGATCATATTAAACCAAAGACTTATCATTATGCAAGTATCTTTTGCGATTTGGGCGGTTTTGATGATGATAAGTTTTGATGATTGGATAAATCAATCATAAGCTTTTGGCATATGGTGATGATTTTGGGGTGCAAGCAGGGCGATTTTATGATACATTATTAATTAATTTATATGATTGAATATCATCAAGTTAGGATGGATAATATATGGCTTTTACAAATAAAGATTTGCGTAAAGCTGGCTTAAAGGTTACTTTGCCTCGTATCAAAATATTAGAACTGCTTGAAAATGCTGAGCATCATCATATGAGTGCTGAAGATGTCTATCGTGCATTAGCAGCACAGGGCGAAGATGTGGGTTTGGCAACGGTGTATCGTGTTTTGACCCAGTTTGAGCAAGCAGGCATCGTTGAGCGACATAATTTTGAGAATAATTTATCGGTCTTTGAGATTGTCCAAGATGAACATCACGACCATCTGGTCTGTGATGTGTGCGGTAAGATTGTTGAATTTCATAATTCAGTCATCGAAGAAGAGCAGTTTAAGGTTGCCAAAGCGCATAATTTTAAGCTATCAGGGCATTCGCTGATACTATACGGCGTATGTGATAGCCCAGAGTGCCTAAAATCAAGCGATGAAACCCAATAAATCTGAGTGCAGCTCTGTTAAGTGCAATTCTGTTAAGTGCAGCTCTGTTAAGTGTAACTCTATTAACATCCGTTGCATGTCCATCAAATCCACCCAAAGGTCAAAAAATCCAAAAGCTCAGCAGTTGGGCGGCGTATCTTAAGCCATTGATTATCATAATTTGGGTGGCAGATTATGGGTTATCGCAGCATATTGATTTGTTCGTTGGCAGTGGCTGGCGTAATTTTGCCTGTTTCAGCCAAGCGTGATAAAGATTGCGTCAAATCAATCATACCTTGGGTCAAACTGGTCTGAATGACAGAAGGCAGCTGAGAAATTTTATTTTCACGAATCAAATGGGCAACCGCAGGCGTATGCGTGAGAATCTCAAACGCTGCCACACGACCACCGCCTTGGGCAGGCAATAGCCGTTGGGCGACCACTGCCTTTAGTGAGTCGGCAAGCATCGTGCGAATCATGTGTTTTTCGCCAGCATCAAACACCTCAATGATACGGTCAATGCTCTTTGGGGCGTTGACCGTGTGCAAGGTTGCCAGCACCAAATGCCCAGTTTCGGCAGCTGTCAGTGCCAAGCGAATGGTCTCAAGATCACGAAGTTCGCCAACTAAGATCACATCAGGATCTTCACGCAACGCTGAGCGTAGGGCATTTTGAAAGCTTCGGGTATCTTTACCGACTTGCCTTTGATTAATCAGCGAAAGCTTGGAGCTATGCTCATATTCAATAGGGTCTTCAATGGTGATAATGTGCTTTTTTTGGTGTTGGTTGATGTGGTCGATAAAACTGGCAAGTGTCGTTGATTTGCCTGAGCCTGTTGCTCCTGTGATGAGTACCAAGCCTGCCTGAAGCTTGGCTATTTTTAGCATACTATCATAAATATATTCATCATAGCTTAACTGTTGTAGGCTGGGAATGTGTGTTTTTATCACCCGAAAAACAGCCGCCGCACCGTGTGCCTGAAAAAATACATTCACCCGAAAGCGAGCGATACCATCAAGCGAAAGTACAAAATCATGTTCAAGATTGTGTTGCCATTGATGATAATCTGTGTCATCCATCACAGGGCGTAGCATCTGCATGATACCATCTGTATCAATGGGCGTGATGTCCATGGGCAAAAGATTGCCATCAATACGCAGCATAATGGGCTGTTGGGCGGATAAATGTAAATCTGAAGCGTTTTTTTGATGGGCAAATCTTAATAACTCTATCAAATCAGGCGTATTCATGGCATACTCCAAATGCAGCCACAATAAAGCGGCGACCGCAGTTAAGTGGTGGTTTAAACGGTGTTACTTCAAACTGTGTTACAATACCAGTTAGGCGATATTGAATGACTCATGTTAATAATGCATGACCAGCCAAGCGGTTAAGTGATGCCCAATGACCAAGCTATTGGGATAATCGCTTGGTTGTAATGATAAATGACTGGGTAACAGCCGCCTAGGTTTTATTAATTTTTTATTAATCCAAAATCAAACATTAGCCAATTTTAAACCCTAAAAGAAGGTGCGTAATGGACGCTATGATAACCATTGATGATAATCAGTTGCTGACCAATTACCGCTTGATTAAGCAGGCACTTAATACCGCCAATGATCAAGCTGTGCAGATGAATCCAACTCATCGTCCTGCCAAACTGATTGCAGTTTCTAAAACCAAGCCTGTTGCGATGATACAAACCTTATTTCATCAGGGTCAACAGGATTTTGGTGAAAATTATCTGCAAGAAGCACTGGGCAAAATCAGTCAATTATCACAATTACCCATCATTTGGCATTATATTGGTAGCATTCAGCGTAACAAAACCCGAGATATTGCCAAGCACTTTGATTGGGTGCATACCTTAGAGCGTGAAATCATTGCCCAGCGTCTCAATGAGCAGCGTGCAGGCATGCAGCCGCTTAATGTGTTGATACAAATCAATATTGATGATGAAAGCAGTAAATCAGGCTGTAAACCAACCGAACTGCCCACGCTCATAGAACAAATCATCAACTACAAAAACCTAAACTTGCGTGGCGTGATGGTCATTCCAAGTCAGCAAACCGTAGATGCGTTTGCCCGCACAAAAGTACTATTTGATGCGATGGCAAGGCGTTTTGACTTGCCAAACTGGGATACCATCAGCATGGGCATGAGTGGCGATATGACACAGGCGGTAGCACACGGTTCAACCATGGTGCGTGTGGGAACAGCGATTTTTGGTGAGCGAGACCATCGGTAGTTTGCCATCATAAATGATACAAAACGCTCACTGATGTAAGCGTTTTGTATCATTTAGCCTTTGATTGACCAGCCATTTACCAATGGGTAACGGCGTTCACGACCAAACGATTTTTTGGTAATTTTAGTGCCGATAGCACCTTGTCTGCGTTTGTACTCAGCACGATCCACCATGCCTAGGATTTTTTCGACAGTTTTTGGTTCAAATCCTGCCGCCACAATTGCCTTATAGCCCAAATCGTCATCAATATACATTTTTAGGATGCTATCAAGCGTCTCATAATCGCCTAGACTGTCTTGGTCTTTTTGGTTGGGACGCAGCTCAGCACTGGGCGGGCGAGTGATCACTCGTTCAGGGATAACAGGATTATCCTCCAAGCGATTGCGATAGTTCGCCAAGCGATAGACATCGGTTTTATACACATCTTTTAGGACATCAAATCCGCCCACCATATCACCATAAAGTGTTGAGTAGCCAACGGCATTTTCAGACTTATTGCCTGTTGAGATGACCATATGCCCAAATTTATTAGACAGTGCCATCAAGATCGTGCCACGAGCGCGCGCTTGTAAGTTTTCTTCGGTGACATCAGGCTCGCTATTGGCAAGCAGTGGTGCCAAGGCTGAGCGTAAGCCTGCCACAGCATCATGAATGGGGCAGACAGTATAAGACACATTTAAGCGTGCTGCTTGGGCTTCGGCATCTTCTAGGCTGATTTGAGCGGTGTATTCATACGGCATCATCACGGCATACACCCGATCACAACCCAACGCATCAACCGCAATACAAAGGGTGAGTGCACTGTCAATACCGCCTGATAGGCCAACAATCACCCCTTTAAAGCCTGAGCGATTGACATAATCTCTTAGGCCCACGACCAAAGCTTGATACATCTCAGACTCTTCAGACAGTACCAAAGGTGCTTTAGCTTGTGTATCAAAGGTTTTGTTTTGGGTGTCAAACCGTGCCATCAAAAGCTGATTTAAGAATCTCACGCCTTCGTGTGCCACACGGCCATCTGATTGTGTGATTAAAGAGCCACCATCAAAGACAATGTCATCTTGGGCGCCAACGGTATTGACATAAATGATGGGCAAATGATGGGTGGAGGAGTGTCGGGTTAACAGTGATTTGCGGGCGGTTTGTTTACCAATTTCAAAAGGTGACGCATTGATGACGATGACCAAATCAGCCCCTGCTTGTTTCAGTGCCTGAATGGGTTCATCATGCCAAATGTCCTCACAAATCAAAAGACCAATCGTTACGCCTTTATAATCAAACAAGACTTGATTAAGACCTTTTTGGAAATATCGCTGTTCATCAAAGATGCCGTAGTTTGGTAGGCATTGCTTATGATAAAATCCTTTTTGGCTACCATCTTGTAAGATGGCGGCCGAATTGAATGTGCCATGATGATCAATGTGCGGATAACCCAAAATCACGACGATGCCTTCGATTTCGGCAAGTTTTGCCATCGCTTCACGCACCCGTTCACCCAATGTTGGGCGTAATAGTAAATCTTCGGGCGGATAACCTACCAAAGCAAGCTCAGGAAAGATAACGATATCTGCACCACGAGCTTTGGCGTCTAGGGTTAAAGCGTGCATTTTTTTGACATTACCTGCGATGTCCCCCACCCAAAAATTGGTCTGAATGATCGCAAAAGTCATTTGACCTGTCGTGGTATCTGCGGTATGAAAACTGGTTTGTGTGCTATCGGTAGCATCGGTTTTGGCTTTTGGCATTTGTAATATCCTTGAAATTTGTGAGCATTGGGCATCATACCAAGTGCGTTTAAATTGATGTCATAAAAAATGCAATGACCTCACTGTCGTCGCAAATTTCATAAACAAATTTTGTAAAAGTGGCAAATACGCCAAACATTCTGGCTTATCAAAATCGTTGACAAACCTGCAAATAGTATAGCATAAACCCCCAAACTTTGTGGTATAGTAATCTTAGGTTTCTAAAAATTAGTGGTGAATTGGCGTTTATGTTTGCTTTTATTTTAAATATTATCATCATCAGTGTGGTCATGTGGCTGTTTTTGAAATTTATGTATCCTAAGCCACCCAAAGCGTTCTTCCCCAAAGAAGGCGATGATGCAAGCGTGCGGCATTGCCACTACTGTGGGCATGCGTTGGCAACCTATCGTGGTATTTTATTGAACGAAAATCAGCCTAATGAACGGTTTTTTTGTAATGCTGACCATCTCAAATCTTATGCCGATACTCATCCAAAAGAAAATTTACCAATGATTAACGATTGATAGCTTTTGGGTTAACATCAAAAACGGTAGTTTTTATGCTACCGTTTTTGATGCGTTTGACTCAAAGCATCGAGCGTGCTTGTTGATTGATTTTATCTATCATGGCGGCGACTTTGGCTTTTTCGTCATCGGTCTTGGTGATTTGAGTTTTTAGGGCTTGTACTTCATCATACAGCTCCAAACAAACCAGCACCAAAAACTCTTCATTGGTCGGTGTTTTGTGTTTGATTTCACGGCGTAGATCACGGATTTTGTGGTTGATGTATTCAGCCCCATGCTCTAGGTTTTTAATTTCGTCGACTGGGCAGACAATCCGATGCGGCGTACCTGCGATACTGATATCAATTGGGCGAAATTCTTCTTTGGCGATGATGGCCGATGATGGTGAATTTTGGGTGTCTTGACTCATAATGATTCCTTAACAAAACTGTTGAATGAACGCATCTAGTTGGAGCGATCGATTTTTGACAGCCAATCACGAATCACCTCAGCGCGTGAGATGGCCAAGGCGTTTTTGTCTTTTAAATCTTGATTTTGGGTGATTAACGCTCGATTGGCTTGATAAAGCTCATCAACTTGCTGTTCTAGGGCATTTTGGGTTTGTTGCAGGTCATCCACACGGTTATTATGATGATCAATATCAACCAATGCCTGATTAAGCTTGGCTTGTAGTGTTTCGATTTGTTTGGCACTATCGTCATTGGCGATGCGTTGTTTGAGATTGGCAAGTTCGGTTGCGGTAACCGCATATTGCTTTTTCATGGCGATGATCGTCTGCTCTAAGGCTTGTAATTGAGCTAACATAAGATATCCTAAGTTGATCAAACAAAATTTAGCTAAGCTTATCTTAGCATGGCTTTGGATTGTGTTGTCAAATTTTTTGTAAAAATTACATAAAAGTTGGTCATTATGATATTAAAAAGTTTTTAGATATCATCATGGTTTAATCAAAACACGCGCATAAACTGGCATGTCTGTGTTATAATACTCTGTTTTTTTGAGCGATTATTTAAAGGTAAATTTTAACAATTTTTGACAAAGGTTTGATGAGCCTTAAGGGTTAACTGATGTCAACAACACACGAATAAAGGCAAACTATGGCAACAGATTATTTATCAGGTTGGGATGATTGGGTGTCAGCATTTGGTGACTGGACAGACATATCGATCAGTGAGTTGCATGGTATTATGACTGGCATCATGACTGTGTGTCATGCACCCGATAACGATGGTTGGGTGCGTTTATTAGAAGAAATGAGCTTTGGGATACCTAGTGAATCGGCACTTGAGCTGTTGACTGACTATGCCGAAGATGTCAGCTTTGCACTCAAAGATAAAGATGACGCATATGGCTATGAACCCTTAGTACCTGATGATGAGCATGAGTTGTATGAGCGTGTTTTGGCACTCAAAGACTGGGCGGGCGGTTATATCACTGGCATCGGTGTGGCGGGTGTGACATTAAGTGCAGATGAAAACGAGCTGATTGGTACTTTGATGGAGATTGCCGCCATTCGCTTGGATGATGAAGAAAGTCTAGAGGGCGGTGAGGAGATGTGGCTACAGTTATTTGAGTTTGCTCGCATGGTGCCTGTCAGCTTGGCTGTTCGTCAGCGTCAAGATGTCAAAAACTTGGCATTATTAAAAGGTCTGCCGCCTGAAGCGAAGACAGCCAATGAGCTTGCATCAGAAAAGTTGGCGGTGCCAGTCATTGATGTGATGGCAAGCAAGCAATAGGCGATATATTTTTCATGCAAATCATTTTTTTAGACAGCCATCATTTACCGACACTGCCACCACTTGCCTTGACCATCGGTAATTATGACGGCGTTCATTTGGGTCATCAAGCGTTATTGTCAGTACTGGCTGATGATGCCAAAGCGATGGGTTTGTTACCTGCGGTGATGGTATTTGAGCCACAGCCTAGAGAATATTTTTCGCCTGATAATCCACCAGCTCGATTGACCAATTTGACCGAAAAAGCAGAGCAAATCACGCAATTGGGCGTTCAATATCTGATTGTGGCAAGTTTTGATGATGCGTTTCGTTCATTATCAGCGGCGGCGTTTGTTGATCTTTTGCACAGCTTAAATGTGAGCCATCTTGTGCTTGGTGATGATTTTCGTTTTGGTCAAGATCGTGTTGGCGACAAAGCATTTTTGCAAGCTGCAGGATTTAGCGTAGATAATTTGCCCAGCATCACCCAAAATGGCGTACGCATCAGCTCATCTTTGGTGCGTCAAGCTTTGGCGGTCGGTGATTTAAACGCTGCCAAATCTATGTTGGGTCGCTCTTATGGCATAACTGGCGTGGTCGAGCATGGCGATAAGATTGGGCGAACATTGGATTTTCCAACAGCAAATGTGTCTTTGGGGCGTCTAAAGCCTGCACTACATGGCATTTTTGCTGCCGATGTCATCGCCTATCAAAATGGCGTGCGTTTGGATTGGGCATCGCTGGGTCAAGGTGGTGTGATGGGTCTAAAACAGGGCAGTTTATTTGGTGCCGTTAGCATTGGATTACGCCCCAGTGTGGGCGGTAAACAGTGGCGACTTGAGGTGCATTTACCTGATTTTAACGGTGAGCTATATGGCGTGACGCTTTGGGTGGTGTTTACGCATTTTTTGCATGGTGAACGGCATTATGATGGTGTTGATGCTCTAAAGGCAGGCATTACCAACGATGTGGTGGCTTTGCTTGCGTGGCGAGATGATCAAGGGTAGCGTTCTTTATTGAATAAAACATATGCAATAACGCACCCAATACCACCACAGTCATCAGCATAAAGCAGCCAAAACTTAGCTGCTTGATTGATATCGTTTGATTGCCCCACTTTTTAGGTTTTTAGATAAATCAAATCCCAAACGCCATGACCATGGGTGATGCCACGCTTTTCAAATTTGGTCAAAGGGCGAAAGTCAGGGCGTGGCGTAAAGTTACCCTTTTCACAACTGTTGACAAATTCAGGCATACCATCTAGCACCTCAAGCATCCAAAACGCATAATGCTCCCAGTCGGTTGCCGCATGAAACTTACCCCCAGATTTTAGCACACGAGCGACTTTTGCCATGCGGTCATGCGTCACAAAGCGGCGTTTATAATGTCGTTTTTTTTGCCAAGGGTCAGGAAAATACAACTGAACGGTGTCCAAATGTTGCGGGGGTAGATTATCCAGTAACGCCACAGCATCACCATTGATGATTTTTAGGTTGTGAAGTTTTGCTTCATCTGCCAACGCCACCAAACGCCCAATACCAGGTTCATGAACTTCAACGCCAACAAAATTGGTTTCAGGGGCATTTTTAGCCATCTCAAACAAGCTATCGCCCATGCCAAAGCCAATTTCAAGCACCAAAGACGCATCACTGCCATTGGGCGTATCTGTAAATAAAACTCGTAAATCTCTGATTGCTGAGATATCGCCAAGCTTGCCAAGCTCATCGGTTGGATTGACATAAAGATACCGAAAATGAGTGTCTAATAAGGCCTGTTCATGATATTGGCTCATGTGTGAGCGACGCTTCATAAAGGTATTAATTTTACGAAACTGCTCAGGTGTTTGTGCCAATTTGGCAAGGCGGGTGCTGATTTCGTCTTTGTCAATGGCTTGTAGAGATTGAGCGTCTGCCAAGACATTTTGGGCATCTTGGGGTGTTGAATTTGTCATAAAAGGGCGTACAATAGCTAATATTAAAAACGGTCATTATAAAGAATAACTGACCCAACCACAAGCTAACAGCTTGGTTTTTTAGTCGCTGTTCATCGCATTTAACCAAAGAGTTGCCATGTTTCGCCTACCTTTTTTAGAAGATACAACGCCACCACCATTTTATCAAAGTCATTTGAGTGATGATGAACGCACCCGATTGGATCGATGGTTTATTGGTCATCGCTCCCAAGCGTACTATTTGAGACGATTTGCTGAGTTTGATCGAGTGGGTCGGTTACACGCAAAATGGCATTGGGCGGCATTTTTTATGACATTTGGCTGGCTGCTGTATCGTAAGCGTTACTTAGATTGCGTGGTGTATTGTGTGGCAGGCTGGTCATTTATTAAGGTTAATATTGTCATTATCTTGGCAGTGGCAGAATATGTATTGATTGGATTTTTGGCAGATGGCATGCAGTGGCCTGTGCGTATTTTGATTGGTCTTGCGGTTTGGGTATTTTGGTCGGGCATGGTCGCACGCTGGGCGGATGCGTATTATTATCGCACGGCTCGCCGAGAAATTGCAGATGCTCTAGAGCTATACCCTCGAGATGAAGCTGCACAAAAACAGCATCTTAGGCGTGAAGGTGGTGTAAGCTTGCTTGGTTTGTCGGTGGCATTTGCGATGTTTGGGCTAATTTTATCAATCATTGTTGGGCAGTTTGTACCGATGTATATCAAACAAGCTGAGCAAAAGCTTTTGTTTGATGTCTATAGCGAAGCCAATGCGGTGGTTAAGCGTGTGGATGTGATTATGGCGAACACAGGTCAATGCCCAGTCAATTTACCTGTCACCAGCACACATCATCGTGCTGATATCCAAGTGGTGACACAAGCAGATGGTATTAATACCAAATGTGCTGTCGTTGCGACCGTTTTAAAGGCATCTTATCCACTTAGCTATCTAAAAGGGCGAACTTTGACAATATACAGTACGCCTACCCAACATGGATTGGTATGGCGATGCCAAACCTCTTTATCAAAAAAACAAACCCCCAAACGGTGTATTGGCTAATCATTAACCTTGTATGACCAAGATCAAATCAGTGAACAATGAACCGAATATGGCAGATGATACCGCTACCAATCAGCTGCAGCTGACAACTTTTCACCTAAAACTCATCACGCTTATCGCCATGCTCATTGACCACATCGGTTGGGTGTTTGTGGCAACTTACAGCATGACCGCTGAGATCATGCACACGGTGGGGCGTTTGGTTGCACCGATGATAGCGTATTTTTTGGTGATGGGGCTATGTCATACGCAGAATCAATGGGCGTACTTGGGGCGTCTTTTGGCTTTTGCTGTTCTCTCGCAGCCGATTTTTATGGCGTTTCAATATGTCATTGGCAGTGTCGATATTGTCACACAAGTGCTTTGGGGTAATGTACTGTTTAGCTTAGCTGCCAGTTTGGCGGCATTAATGATCTGGCAGATGAGCGTACCTATGACGCTTCGGGTGCTTGGTGTGCTGGCGATGGCGATGATTGCAGAGATTGGGGAGTATGGGGCGGCGATGGTGATGTGGGTGATGGTGTTTGAAATTTTTAAACATGACAAACTCTTACAACTTACCGCTTATGCCCTAAGCGCCCCTTTGGCACATTATTTGATTTATGGGTGGGCGTTGACGGTCGGTCTTGGGTGGATGAATGTGGGTATGTTTTTTGCGTTACCACTGATTTATTATCACACAGGCCAGCAGGGGTGCAGGCTGGGTGGCCGATATTTTTTCTATCTTTTTTATCCCATACATTTATTGATGCTTGTTTGTTTGGCCCAGACTGTCTGATTGTACAAAATTTTGTAATCACCAGCCCATTGGGTCAATGTCGATACTCATGCGTACCGCTTTACTGCTTGGTAGTGACTGTACTGATGGCCACCATGTCTGCAAAAATTCATGCAAGGGCGGG
The DNA here is from genome assembly GCF_001632285.1 of Moraxella catarrhalis. Lineage (GTDB taxonomy): Bacteria > Pseudomonadota > Gammaproteobacteria > Pseudomonadales > Moraxellaceae > Moraxella > Moraxella catarrhalis. The sequence continues at coordinate 418,055 of NZ_LWAH01000013.1, read as the reverse complement.
CGAGTTTTTGCCAAGATGAGCATCTGTACCTGATAGCGGTTATTTTTTTTGGTCATGGGTGCATCGATGGGTGCATTGATGGCAAAAGGGTGATTGGCTGGTATCAATCCTTTGGCAGCGATGATGGCGTCTTTTGCTTGCTGATGGTGTAAACTTTCGGCACGAATGAGTACGGCATGGCTAAAAGGTGGTAATCCCAACTGCGATCGTTCGTGTAATAGTTCGTGGGCAAAGGCGTGATAACCTTGACGCACAAGCTGAGTGAGTAGGGCGTTATCAGGCTGCAAGGTTTGGATTAGGACTTTGCCTGGCTTTTTGGCACGACCTGCTCGACCTGCGACCTGTATGATACGCTGTGCGGTGTGCTCAGGCGAGCGAAAATCAGCCGATAAAAATCCCAAATCAGCATTGGCAATGACCACAAGCGTAACATTTTCAAAATGATGACCTTTGGCAATCATTTGTGTCCCCACCAAAATGGCAGGTCTGTTAGTATTGATATTTTTGGTCATCTGAGTCCATGCATCTTTTTTTTGCATGGTATCTTTATCGATCTGATAAATCGGATAGGTTGTGTGGCTGACTTGTGGATTGGCAAATAATGCGTGTAGTTGCTCAACTAGGCGGGTCGTGCCTGCACCAAAACTGTCCATATTAGGGCTGTGGCATTCAGGGCAGGTTGTCGGTATGGACGCACGATAGCCGCAGTGATGGCAGCGTAGTTCACCATGCATGGGCTGTACGCTTTTTTTGTGAACGGTCAAATGTGCATCGCAATTGGGGCAATTGGCTTGATGACCACAACTTCGGCAAATTAAAATCGGTGCATAACCTCGACGATTTAAGAAAACAAGCACCTGTTCACCTTTGGCCAAGCAATGACGCATCGCCTGAATTGTCTTGGGTACAAAAGCGGTATCGCTGATTGTCCCATCGAGATGCTGAGCATGAGAGCGACCCAATCGCATATCCACCAAATGCATACGAACCGCCTGAGCACCGCCTGCACGATTTTTTAGGGTGAGTGGTGTTAATTTGCCATCTTGGATGAGTTTGAGCTGCTCAAGACTTGGCGTGGCAGTTCCTAAAATGATTGGAATCTTGGCAAATAAAGCACGCATCATCGCCACATCGCAGGCATGATAGCGAAGATGATCTTGTTGCTTATATGACGCATCGTGCGCTTCATCAATAATGATCATGCCAAGATTTGCAAAAGGATATAAGATACCTGAGCGTGTACCGATGATGATTTGTGCGTGACCCAAACGACACGCCTGCCAACCTTGAAGGCGTTCGGTGTCATTCATCTTGGAGTGTAACACGCAGATATTGGCATGAAAGCGTGAGGCAAATCTGCCCTTGGTTTGGGGCGTTAGCCCAATTTCAGGTACGAGTATCAGCACCTGTTTGCCTTGGTCTAGCACATGGTGCATGGCTTGTAGATAAACTTCCGTTTTACCCGAACCTGTCACGCCATCCAACAAAAACCCTTGATACTGCCCCAAATCACTGGCGGTCTTAATGGCATCCAAGGCAATCTGTTGTTCGTCATTGGCATCAAGCTTAGGTTCTTTGAGTTGTACTGGTGGTGGCTGTTTGTTGGGCGGTATATGCTCATCAGTGATGACAAGACCTTTATTGATAAGACCATCAAGTGCAGAGCGTGTTGCACCGATTTGGCGAAGTTTGTCAGTCCCAAGACCTGCTGGATATGCCATCAGATGTGTTAAAATTTGTCGTTGTTTTTTGGCAGTTTTTGGCAACTGATCGATGGCCGTATCATCACAGATGGCCTTGTAATATCGCTGCTTGGCGTATATGGGCTTGCCTTGGTTGATGAGTGTCGGCAGCATCACACAATAGACATCGCCTAAGGGGTGATGATAATAAGAAGACAGCCAGCTCGCCAGTTTGAGCAATTCATCATCAATGATAGCGTCATCATCAATCAATTGTTTGATAGGTCTAAGCTTATGAGGTGCGATAAGACTGTCGGATGCGTCAATCAGTCCAATGACAACACCAATCAGCCGCCTAGCCCCAAAATAAACCAGCACTCTGGCACCGATTTTGGGCAAGGGCAGATGACTGGGGCATAAATAATCAAAAAAATCAGCCACAGGTACTGCCAGTGCCACTTGGGCAACTAATTTTGGCGTCTGCTGTGGGCTTGTGGTCATGGTCGGCAAGTTATAGATTTTCTAAGCGTTCAACCGAAGGTGCGTAATAATAAGCACCCGAAACCGCCGTACTGACATGCTTAAGCAGCAAATCAATCTTACCATCGGTCTCGCCAAACATACTAAGTAGCTGAGCTTCAATATTCCATAGCCGTGCTGCATAAGCGATATACATTAAGCCATGTTCGCCAGTCACTGTGCCAAAAGGCAGACTCCTGCGTACCACTTCCAAAGTCTTACCATCTTCCTTAAGATTGGTGCGACCCAAATGAGAATCTGATAAGCGTTTGGCTTTATCAAATTCAATATTATCAACTTTTGAGCGGCCAATAGAATTTTCTTGGTCGCACACAGGTAACTTATCCCATTTATTCAAGTCGTGGCGGTATTTTTGTAAAAGCACATAGCTACCGCCAGCATCATCACCATCAGCGATGGCAGCCACGCCACTCACGGCATCATCTTGGGGGTTTTCAGTGCCATCTACAAAGCCTTCTAAGCCACGGTTTTCTACCCAGCGAAAGCCATGCGTTTCTGATTGAATTTGGACGATATCCTTAAATATCGCTACCAATTCTTTTGCTAGGCTAAAATTAATATCATGACGCATTGACTGAATATGAAACATCACATCATGCTGCGTGGCAGGTGCCAGACCATTACCCAATGGGCGAAATGGTTTGATTTGACCGCCTTCTTTGGTATAGCCAAAGCGTTGCCAAGCTTGTGCACCAAAGCCAATAGTCAGACCTAAAGATTCGCCAGTAAATTTGGCTTGTAGCTCATTTAAAGTGTGCAAAGCTTGGCGGCAGGCATCTGCGATGGTTGCCGTGTTGTTGGTGATAAAATCACCCTCCATAAAGATGCCAGCACGGCAATGGTCGGGAATGATGGCAGATTGTGGCGTTTTAGACATAGATGACCTTATATGATATCAATGAATTTTTAAACAATTTCATTCATTTTTTAAGTCAATTAATTAACTATGAATGAATTAATACTGAATTAATAATGAATGTAAAATTTGGTGCTTATTTCAGATGGGGCGGCACTTTTGGGTGCTAAAACACAAAGCCCTTGGATGTCCAAAGGCTTGTTGACCAAAGACTAACATACCGCTTATGACAAATGTAAGATAGCTTCAATCTCAACCACGCCACCTTTAGGCAGTGCAGCAACCTGAACAGCAGCACGGGCAGGATATGGGGCATTTAAACAGGCATCAAAAACTTCATTAAGTGTCGCAAAATCCGACAAATCAGTCAGCGAGACATTGAATTTGACCACATCAGACAAGCTGCCACCTGCTGCCTTGGCAATGGCTTGTAAATTATCCATAGCCTGCTCGGCTTGTGCCTTAAAGCCTTCTTTGAGCGTCATGGTTTTTGGGTCAAGACCTAATTGTCCAGAGATATAGATGGTATCGCCAACCTTGACCGCTTGAGAATAGGTACCAACAGCGGCAGGTGCGTCGTCTGTATGAATGATTTGTTTGCTCATGATATTTAAAAATCCCAAAATAGATGCATTAGATGTGCTTGGTGCGAAAATAGGCAACAAGTTTATCAAATAGGCTCATCGCTTCGCCAGTATAGACGGTGTTCGAAGGTGCGACATTGTCCGCTGTTTTTGGCAATAGGGTTGGTTCAACTTTACCAAGAAAATGTGCAGCGTCTTTTTGGCTATTAAGGTCGATTTTACAGCACATAAGACATCCTTATTTTGACTGAAGTGACTATTATTATGCCTATTATAATAGACCATTTTACCATCAAAATTCAAGCGTTTTAGGTAGCTTAATCATCATTGATACAGTCGCATGATGTTTGGATAGCCAAGCAATGTGCGTAATTTTTCGATGCCCTCTGCCAAATGAGAGCGTGAGCGTACCACAATGTGCAGCGTTGTTGTGCCGACTTTACTGCTTTGGTCTGACTTGGTATCTGTTTTGATGTGTGTTTGCTCAACACCGATATTCAGCACACGCATTTCATAAATGACTTGGCTGATTTGCTCTTCGTTTAAACTGGCATAAATACGCAGCATGGCAGGGAATCGCAGCGCATCAGGTTGATTTTGTAAAGATTGATCAGATTTCCAATCTAAGTGAATGATTTGGTAAGGTGTATCGGTGCGTATTGCTTGTAAAGAATAGCACTTATGACGATGCACAACCAAACCTTGGCGAGACAAATGCCCAACAATGGTATCGCCATAAATCGGATTGCAGCAGCGTGCAAAATCCACCTCCACGCCTTTGATGCCTGCCAGCAGATGTTTAGAGCGAGTAATTTCATGGTCATCAGCCGTATCAATCTCTTCACTAAATAAACGAGAAACCACAAGCTGTGGCAATAGCATGCCTGTTGATAGTTGCATAAATAGCTCATCAGGCGTACTGATACCACGCCATTTTAGAATATCAGTCCAATCATCATCTGTTAAATCAGTGATACTTTTACCATAAGTGCTTAAGGCACGGTCTAGTGCTTGCTTGCCATAATGAATCTTTTGGTCTTCAGGCAGATGCTTTAGAAATTTTAAAATCTCATTTCGGGCTTTGTTGGTAGCGACAAAGCCGAGCCATTCGGCGCGTGGTGTGGCATTTTTATCCGTGTCAATGCTCACAATATCACCATCAGCCAGCACTAGCCCAAGCTTACCATGCTTATGATTAATGTCAGCACCCGTAGCAATGTTCCCGATGGCAGGTCCAACCGCATAGGCAAAATCCAACGCCGTTGAGCCACGAGGTAGCTCATAGGCACGACCCTTTGGGCTGTAACAGACAATTTTTCGCTCGTGCAGATAGCTAATTAACTCCTCAATGATGACAACATGGGCATCATCACCCTCTGCTTTACCAGCATTTGCCAAATCTTGCATATTCCGAAGACTGGCTTGGATGACTGACTGACTGACGCCAGCTCGGTCATTACTGATGATACCCAGCCGAGCAGCCTCTTGCATGCGGCGTGTCATCAATGTGATTTTAATGTGATTATAATCACGGTCATAAAATAAGGTTAAAGACTGATTGCCACCTGCCAAGGGTTTGCGAATGTTATCATGGATTTGGTGATTGCCAATTTGGTATTTTTGAATCAAATAAGTGGCCAGCGTGTCGCAAGCTTCAATATCTTTTAAGATAACCTCAAAATCATATTGGCGAATTAATTGGCTGATTTGACCACGATTTTTAAAAAACTGCCGATACATTGCAGTACGGTTATCAAGGACTTGTACATGACCGTCCAAATTCAGATGCGACAGCAGACTTTGTAGATAAGTGCTAATTTCGGTTTTTTGAAAATTACGCCCCAATCCATGCTGTAATAATTTATCTGTAAATTTGTTGTACATATCGGGGTTTAAATTGCGATAGCATAATAGCTCAATATAATCTGCAATGCTGTTAAGCCCCATCAGGCGTGCAAAAGGAATATAAAAATCCAGTGTTTCTTTGGCGGTGCGTTTTTGTTTTTCTTCGCTGACAGCATCGAGCGTGGACATATTATGCAAGCGGTCGGATAGCTTGATAATCAAAACCCGTGGGTCGGATAAGGTGGCTGTCAAGATTTTATGAAAAGTGGCGGCTTGGCTTTGTTGCTTGCTCATGCCTGAGGATTTAAGCTTAGTCACGCCATCAACAAGTTGAGCGACCATTTGGCCAAATTCTTGTGTGACCATCTCATCGGTCACCTCGGTATCTTCGATGGTGTCATGTAAAATGGCAGCAACGATGGTGTCACGATCTAAGCGAAAGCCTGCCAAAATCTCCGCCACAGCGATGGGGTGTGTGATATAAGGCTCGCCAGATTTTCGTTTGTCTTTGATGTGGGCGACATCCCCAAAATGGCAGGCACGCAAAACATCGGCACGCTCATCAGGCTTTAGATAGGCGACGGCACGCATCAGGCTGTCACGAGCTTCATCCACAAGCGGGTGGCTAAGATTGGTCGGTGTTGTAAGGTCTTGGCTGTCTGGCATAGATGGCTCGTACAAATTCACTTTGATCAATGGCTAAAAAATGACTTGGCTTATTTGGGTTAACCCCGTAACTTACGCTCTATAATAAAGCACTTTGTAGGGGTGTTGTCAATATCTTTACCATTGAATTGATTAATTTTAAGATTTTTATAAATGAATAAGTTGTTATGAATAAATATGGCGGGTATGATATCTCTAAAATCAGATGACAAATCAATATAAATCAATATGAACTAAAAAAAGCCATGAACAAATATGGCTCATGGCTTTGGGAACTTAAGCAGATTATAGGGTATTGCCTAGCTGCTCAGGTGTGATTTCGTAGGATTGATTTGACTTTGGGAATAAGTCCTCATCAGGCTCATCTAAGATCGCACGACTGACATGACCTGCTGAGATTTCACGCAATGCAAGTACAGTTGGCTTGTCGTTATCAACAGCGACCGTTGGCTCAACTTTACCATTGGCAAGTTGGCGGGCGCGCTTGCTTGCCACCAAAATCAACTCAAAACGATTATCGACATTTTCTAGACAGTCTTCGATGGTTACTCGTGCCATGGATATTCTCTTAAACTAAATGGTGAATTTTGTATTATATCAAGTTTTTTTGGGTTTTTTAAGTGCCTTTTGATGATTTTTATCAATTCATGGATAGGTTGGCGTATCATCAAATAATGCAGCAATCAAAGCAGCATGGCGAGCCTGCTGTGCATGTAGCGTCAGGCGGTGGCTCTTAATAATCGTTTGTAAATCATCTAACGCCATCTCAAAGCGATCATTAATCACCACATAATCAAATTGATCGTATTGGCGTATTTCATCCAGTGAGCCTGCCAAGCGTTTTTTGATGACCTCTTGGCTGTCTTGACCACGGTTTGATAATCGCTCTGCCAACGCTTGGCGAGTGGGCGGTAGGATAAAAATCATCACCGCTTGGTCAAATTGTGCTTTGACCTGTAATGCACCTTGCCAATCAATTTCCAAGATGACATCAATCCCTTGGGCTAATAAATCTATGACGGCTTGTTTTGATGTGCCATAATAATGGTCAAATACTTGGGCATATTCTAAAAACTCAGATGCTTGAATTAATGACTGAAAGCTTGCGGTGTCAATAAAATGATAGTGTGTACCGTTAATTTCGCCTGGGCGAGGTTGGCGTGTGGTATGCGAGATGCTCACACATAAGCCCTTGGTACATTTGAGCAGTTCTTTGACCAGTGAGGTTTTGCCTGTGCCTGATGCGGCGGTGATGATAAAAAGCGTGCCTGCCATGATATGACCTTATCAGTGATAAATTACCCTATTTTAGCATATTTTTGGGATAAAATAATCGCTTTGATGGGCAGCTTATCAGCGAATGTATTTGGGGTAACGGCTAGGTTTATTGGCTAAAATTTGCTAAAATGGGCGGATATTTTGGGAAATACCGAGTAACACGATGAAAATATTATTAGCCAATCCTCGTGGATTTTGTGCAGGTGTGGACAGAGCGATTGCGATTGTCAATGAAGCGTTACGCCGTTTTAATCCGCCCATTTATGTCCGTCATGAAGTTGTTCATAATAAATTTGTGGTTGAGGATTTGGCACGCCGAGGTGCGGTGTTCGTTGAAGAGCTCGATGAAGTGCCTGATGGGGCGATTGTCATTTTTTCGGCACATGGGGTTTCAAAGGCGGTTGAAGATGAAGCAAAACGCCGTGATTTGACGGTATTTGACGCAACTTGTCCACTGGTTACCAAAGTGCATATTGAGGTGGGTAAATTTGCCAAAGGGGGCATGGACGCCATTCTTATCGGGCATGCAGGACACCCCGAGGTAGAAGGGACGATGGGGCGTTTTGATACCAGTTTTGGTGGACGCATTCATTTGGTTGAAGATGTTGAGGATGTGGCTAAGCTTGACTTTGAGCGTGATAAGTCATTGGCATTTGTCACACAAACAACGCTATCAATGGATGATACTGCCAATGTCATTGATGCACTCAAAGACCGATTTCCTGCCATCAATGCCCCCAGAAAAGATGACATTTGTTATGCCACCCAAAACCGCCAAGATGCGGTTAAATTGCTTTCTCATCATTGTGAGGTTGTGTTGGTTGTGGGCAGTCCAAACTCATCAAATTCCAATCGCCTGCGTGAGCTTGCCGAGCGAATGGGCAGGCGGGCGTATTTGATTGATAATGCTGGTCAGATGAGCCAAGCATGGTTTGAGGGCGTGACATATGTTGGTGTAACAGCAGGGGCATCAGCACCTGAGATACTCATTCAAGAAGTGCTTGATACACTGCAATTATGGGGGGCTGATGTGCCTACTGAGCTATCAGGCATCGAAGAAAATGTTACTTTTAGTTTGCCAAAATCACTGACTAAGGCAGTTTGATGGTGCGTCAAGATTCCCAAAAAACACTCACACTTAGCCCAAGATTGACCGAGCCACTCAATCAGGCACTGCGTGATCAGCTGGACTCATCAACACTTGCACGAGTTTTACAGGCTAGGGGTGTACACGATATCAGCCAAATAGATACGCACATCTGCCAGCTGCTTGCGGCAGCAGATTTGATGGGTATTGATACAGCGGTTACGCTCATTGATACCGCCATTGACCAAGGTGAGCGTATTTTAATTGTCGGTGATTTTGATTGTGATGGGGCAACCAGTACGGCATTGATGGTGCGTGTCCTGCGACAAATGGGCGCTTTGGTGGATTTTTTGGTGCCTGACCGATTTAAGTTCGGCTATGGACTGACACCGCAAATTGTTGAGCATGGTGCTGCATTGTATCGCCCAAACTTAATCATCACGGTGGATAATGGCATCTCAAGCCATGATGGTGTGGCCACTGCCCATCAGATGGGGATCAAGGTGGTGATTACCGACCATCATTTGACCACCAAACCATCACCGCCTGCCGATGCTGTGGTCAATCCCAATCAGTTGGGTTGTCATTTTGGTAGTCGCTATCTTGTTGGTGTGGGTGTGGCGTTTTATGTGATGGGCAGGCTTGCCAAGCATCGCCGCCAACTGGGCAAATCCAGTGCCAGCGTGGCTAAGTATTTAGATTTGGTTGCTCTAGGCACAGTCGCAGACCTTGGTGTGCTGGATAAAAATAACCGCATTTTGGTCACGCATGGGCTGCAGCTGATCCGTCAAGGTCGATGCGTCGTGGGCATTTTAGCCATCTTAGAGCAGGCAGGTAGGCAATATCAGACCATCACCAGTGATGATTTTGGATTTGCCATCGCACCTAGGATTAATGCCGCTGGACGGATGGATAATATGCGTATTGGTGTGGAGTGTCTACTTACTGATGATTGGGGAGAGGCACACCGATTGGCAATTAAGCTTAATCAGCTTAATCAATCTCGCCGCCATGTTGAGATGAGCATGAAAGATGATGCCATTGCCATTGTCCAAAGTTTATCTGAGTTTGATGAGACACCGCCTAAAGGCATTGTGCTTTATCAAGATGACTGGCATCAAGGGGTTATCGGTATTGTTGCAGGTCGCCTAAAAGAAAAATTGTACCGTCCAAGCATCGTTTTTGCACCAGCAGATACCGCATTGGTTGGCAAGTCAGATGATATCAAAGGCTCAGCTCGTTCTATTGCAGGCATACATATTCGTGATGTCATTGAAAGCGTGGCACTGGCTCATCCTGATTTGATCAAGCATTTTGGCGGTCATGCAATGGCAGCAGGCTTGACCATTCAAAAGGCTGATTTTGAACGATTTAATCAAGCACTCCAAGAGGTGCTGTTGGGTTTTGATGATGATGTGTTTTATGAACAAAAATTCACCGATGGAGCGTTATTGCCTGACGAGTTTAGCCTAAGTTTTGTGGATAGATTAAAAAACATCAGCGTTTGGGGCAATGGTTTTGTACCGCCTGTTTTTGATGGCAAGTTTGAGGTGATTAACCATCGTATCTTAAAAGATAAACATCTAAAACTTAGCCTAAAAATGGCAGGGGTGCAATATCCGATTGATGCGATTTGGTTTAATTATCAAGCGGACAGTTGGGATTATCGAGCGTTTGGCGTGCATATTTTGTATACTTTGGATATTAATGAATGGCAAGGCAGCCAAAGTCTGCAGCTGGTGATTAAGGACTTGGCGGTGATGAGTGTGGCGGCATTGTCTGTTTAGCATAAAATGGATATCTTTGGGATAAAGGGCAAATCTTATCAAGATTTTTTAAGCTCAATTGAAGGTAAGTGCCAATCAAATTTTAGTGCCAACATGCGTATCCCAAAGATACTGACTAATGCCAGACCTTGTTTTATCCAGTCAGCAAATCCCCAAATTTCTAAAACTAAATACAAAGCAGAACCGATAATGCTGGCACTGATATAAATTTCTTTTTGTAAAACCAAAGGAATTTCGTTACAAATCATATCACGCATGATACCACCTGCGATGCTTGTCATCACCGCCATCATCACGGCAATCAGTGGATGGGCATCAAACGATAACGCCACCGTTAAGCCAATCACACTAAACACAGCAAGACCAATGGCATCAAAAAATTTTAAAGCACGGTCAATGTGTCCAAGGCGATGAAAAAACAGTTGGCAGATAATGGATGTTGTTGTAATGAGTATGACATAAGTTAAATCAGTCATCCAAAACAGCGGATGACGGTCTAGTATGATATCACGCAGGCTACCGCCACCAATGGCATTGACCATTGAAACTAAGATACAGCCAAATAAATCAAACCGCTTATACATTGCCAAAGTTGTCGCAGCGATGGCACAGGCACTGATACCAATCATATCAAGTGAGTAAATGAGCAGTTGGGTGGGAAAGTTGGTTAAGATATCCATAGTTTGTCAGAGGGTGTATTTGGTGCTAGGTTAATTAATGGGGCGTGCGTGCGTTACAGATTGGCAGATGGCAAGGTGATTAACGGTATCATACAGCTCATATTACCGTTTATTTGCCCTTAGCATCTGCCCAAATGATTTTATGTAGCTGTAAGCCAAACCGAACGGGCAGAGCGTCTTTTAAAATCCATTCTGCCAAATCGGTTGCCAGTTTCGGTGCGTGGCTTGTGTTTTCTTGGATGTTAAACATGGGTGATAGCCAAATCGTGCCAACTTTATCATCTAAAGCGTGTTTGGTAATGATATTTTTTGCCCATTCATAATCTGTGCGGTTGGCAATGACGATTTTAATTTGGTCGTGCAAGGTAAGATGGGCTAAATTTTCCCATAAGTTTTTATCAGCCTCGCCTGATGATGGTGATTTTAGATCCATGACTTTTGAGACCAATGGCGGTACATTAGCAACCGATAAAGCACCTGCTGTCTCAAGGCTAACCTCATAACCCGACTGTATCAGTTTATGCATTAATGCAATGGCATTTGGCTGAGCCAAAGGCTCGCCGCCTGTTACGCAGACACGCCAGCAAGGATATTGGGCAATATGCGTCATGATATCATCAAGCCCCCAACGCTCACCGCCTGAAAAAGAATAGGTCGTATCACAATAATGACAACGCAAAGGACAGCCTGTTAGGCGAATAAAAATCGTTGGTAGCCCAGCCGTCAACGCTTCACCTTGTAGAGAATAAAAAATCTCTGTCAGCTTCAGACCTGCTTGCGGATCGGTGGTTGGGATTTTGGTATTTCTAAGGGTGTCTTTGGTCACGATGTTTGGCTTTTTAAGTGTCAAGTGGTGATAAAATGCGATATTGTACCAAACCTCTACATAAATGGCGAATGGATTATCAATGATGCATGCTGCTTAAATGGTAAAAACTGGCTTGATAGAAAAGTTATCATCTGCATTTTAAAAAATTATCATTGTCTTGCTATTTAATTTAAACAAGCATTGTTATGACAAATATCAAAGCCAGCCACGCCCAAATGATCGCCATTAAAAACAAAAGGCTTTACATTTTTTTATAAGCGTGTATCATATTTAGCAAAATAACCGTACCAAGTGATAGTTATTTGGTGGTTATTTTGTGTTTAGGGCTTATTTGAATTGCCAAGTTATTAAAATATTAAAATAAGTACCTAAGCCGTGTTATCAACCAAAACCCATATATCAAAACCTATACAAAAAGTATGGGTTTTTTCGTCAAGCAATTATGCTTGTTCTTTCAACCCTTATCTGAGATGGTAATCCGATATGAGCGTTCACTCTATAAATCATGCCCCCACAGCCCCCAAAGATGGTGCAACCAATGACTACTACTTGACCCGTCAAAATCAGATGGAGTCTAATGTCAGAAGCTACCCCAGAAAACTCCCCCTAGCCATCGCCAAAGCCCAAGGCTGTTGGGTGACCGATGTGGAGGGTAATGAGTATCTTGACTGTTTGGCAGGTGCTGGCACATTGGCATTAGGTCATAATCATCCTGCTACCATAAACGCTATCAAAGATGTGTTAGACAGCGGTTTGCCATTACACACCCTTGATATCACCACGCCAATTAAAGATGCGTTTACCGAAAAACTGTTGTCATTTTTCCCCAAGGATTTTGTGCTGCAATTTTGTGGCCCGACAGGGGCGGATGGTACAGAAGCTGCCATTAAACTTGCCAAAACTTATACAGGGCGTGATAATGTCATCGCATTTAGCGGCGGTTATCATGGCATGACACATGGCGCTCTTGCCATGACAGGTAACTTATCCGCCAAACAAAAGGTTGGCAATCTCATGGCAGGCGTACAGTTTTTGCCTTATCCGCATGAGTATCGTTGTCCGTTGGGGCTGGGCGGTGAGGCTGGTGTGGATGCCTTGACTTATTATTTTGAAAACTTCATTGAAGATGTTGAAAGTGGCGTGGTTAAGCCTGCCGCTGTCATCTTAGAGGCCATCCAAGGCGAGGGCGGTGTCGTCCCTGCTCCCAAAAAATGGCTGCAAAAGGTGCGTGAAGTTACCGCCCGCCACGACATTGTGCTTATCCTAGATGAGGTACAAGCAGGATTTGCCCGCTCTGGTAAAATGTTCGCCTTTGAGCATGCTGAGATTGTCCCTGATGTGGTCGTCATGTCTAAGGCGGTGGGCGGCGGCCTGCCCCTTGCTGTGCTTGCCATTAACAAAAAATTTGACGCATGGTCGCCAGCAGGACACACAGGCACATTCCGTGGCAATCAGCTTGCCATGGCAGCAGGCTATAATGTATTAACCCAAATCAGCCAAAACAATTTGGCAGACAATGCACGCATTCAAGGTGAGTTTTTGCGCACAGAACTCCAAAAAATCGCGAGCCAGTACCCTTGTATCGGTCATGTGCGTGGGTGTGGTCTGATGATGGGCATTGAGATTGTGGATGAACGCCAAGAAGCTGACCATATGGGTTCATATCCTGCCGACGGTGAGCTTGCCGCCGCCATCCAAAAAGCCTGTTTTGATAATAAACTGCTGTTGGAGCGTGGTGGTCGTGGCGGTACGGTCGTGCGTCTTTTGTGTCCGATTACCATCACTACCGACGAGTGTGAACAGGTCATCACTCGCTTTAAAAAGGCGGTGGGCGAAGCGGTGAAAGCAGTGCGTGGCTAATCGTTGATTATCATAAAAATAAAGGCGTGCCAATAGCACGTCTTTTTTTTATAAGACAAACCGGCTTTATGTTTATCAAACTTTATGTTTATCAAAAAATTTGTTAAAATAAAAATTTTACTTGACACTCTGAATGGAATTTTGCAAAATGGACCAACCAACCAACCAACCA